>JAYGCF010000002.1:0-32306 GCA_046583495.1 Dehalococcoidia bacterium | reverse complement strand
AGAGCCAGACACCTGACCCAGTTGTTTCCAACGTGTTGCTCAACCTCAAGGGAGAGGGTCCCACCGTCCAGTTGCAGTTCCAGGCCGTTATAGATCTCCGGAAGATCTTCAGCTGCAAACTCGACGTCTACAACAGTTCCGATGACCTGAACAACCTTACCGTTAGCCATTGTTGGGGCTCCTGTGTTTGACCTTGTAGGCCAGATTTCATTTCGAGATCCGGGTGATATCCGGATGCCATTACTTAATTACATTCGTTAATAGGGCCTAATTGCCGCTAAGCAATCGCCTCCACACCGCCGACGATATCCAACATCTCGGACGTAATCGCCTCCTGACGTGCTTTGTTCAGTTGCAACGTCAGGTCTTCAATAAGATCGTTAGCCGCATCGGTAGCATTTTTCATCGCTACCATACGGGCTGAATGCTCACTTGCTATCGCTTCGAGAACAGCGTGGTATACCTCCATCTCGACATAACGCGGCAGCAAATTTTCAAGCACTTCTATCGGTCCCGGTTCGTAGATGTATCCGACAGACCCTTCTCCACTCAACTCGGCAGGTTCTACCGGTATCAATGTCTCGATCGTCGGAGTTTGAACCGCAGTATTCACGAACTTGGAATAAGCAAGCAGTACCCGATCCACTCCGGCAGACTCAAATTCATCGATAACAATATTTGAGATAGAGCGCGTGTCTTCGACAGTCGGGTTATCTCCAATCCCCTCAAAAGTAGCTTTCAGTTCTGCACCGACCCTGAGGGTAAAATTCCGGCCTTTCTTGCCCACAGCCACGATGACTACAGGAGAATCGGTCTGCTCTACAGTTCGTTCCACAACGCGAGTCAAGTTGGAGACGAGTCCACCAGCTAAACCTCGGTCTGGCGTGATCAACACAATCCCAGTCGTCGCCACATCTCGGGATTCCAGCAATGGAACTGATGAGTCATCAGAACCTCGCTCTAACGCTGCCAGATGAGACAGCACAGAGTTCATCTGCTCGGAGTAAGGTCGACCCGCAACTACCGATTCCTGAGCGCGCCGCATTTTTGACGCGGCTATCATCTGCATAGCGCGAGTGATCTTCGCCGTGTTGGCAACACTTCGAATGCGACGTCTTAATTCTTGGGTACTTGGCATAAGCTGCAGCGCTTGGAGCAGGGTTGACCCGCCCCATTAGGCTCCTACTCTTCGAAGTTCATCGTCTGTTTGAACGCGCCCGCCGCTTCGGAAAGTTTGGTACGCGAGTCGTCACTCAACTCTCCAGATTCAGAGATCTGGGCGAGTACATCCGGAACATTTGCGGCTGTGTATTGATGCCACCCGGCCTCAAAATCCAGGATTTTGGAAATCGGTACGTCATCCAGATCACCGTTAGTTCCCAAGAAGAAGATCGAAACCTGTTGTTCCATTGTCAAAGGCGCCGTCTCATTCTGTTTGAGCACCTCCGTCATACGCTGACCCCGCTCAAGCTGGGCTCGCGTCGCCGCATCCAGGTCATCCGTTCCAAACTGGGCAAACGCAGCAAGTTCCCTGAACTGAGCCATGTCCAACTTCAATCTTCCTGCAACATCCCGCATAGCACGCGTCTGAGCAGAACTCCCGACACGGCTGACCGAAAGACCGGCGTTCAAAGCAGGTCGAATACCTGCATTAAACAACTCTGATTCAAGGTAAATCTGACCATCGGTAATCGAAATTACGTTGGTCGGTACATATGCCGATACGTCTCCAGCCTGTGTCTCGATGATCGGGAGACCGGTAATCGATCCACCTCCACGCTCATCGTCGAGGCGAGCTGCCCGTTCCAGGAGGCGTGAGTGCAAGTAGAAAACGTCCCCCGGGTATGCTTCACGACCTGGAGGTCTTCGAAGCAAAAGCGACATCTGTCGGTAGGCCCAAGCATGTTTGGTTAGGTCGTCATAAATGATCAAGACATCTTTACCCTGATCCATGAAATACTCTGCCATCGCAGCGCCAGCATAAGGCGCCAGATACTGTAGAGGTGCAGCGTCGGACGCATTAGCAGCAACCACTATAGTGTGGTCCATCGCGTCGTTGTCACGCAGTGTCTGTGCAACCTGCGCAACCTTTCCGACTTTCTGCCCTATGCCCACGTAAATGCAGATAACACCAGTGTCTTTCTGGTTAATTATGGCGTCCACGCATACGGATGTCTTACCTGTATTTCGGTCCCCTATAACAAGCTCTCGCTGGCCACGACCCACCGGTATTAATCCGTCTATACCCTTTATCCCGAACTGGAGCGGGGCATCAACAGACTTTCGCACCACCACGTTTGGAGCGAGCCGTTCAACCGGAGCACTCTCGGACGAATCAATAGGCCCCTGGCCATCCAAAGGACGACCAAGTGAGTCAACAATGCGACCCATCAAGCCTTCACCCACCGGGACTTCAGCGATACGACCAGTACTCCGTACTTCGTCGCCTTCCTTGATGTGCGTGTATTCGCCCAGAATCACAGCACCGACGCTGTCTTCCTCGAGGTTCAGTGCCATCCCGATCGTGTCATTTGGAAACTGCAAAAGCTCCGTGTAACTGACATCGGTCAGGCCATGAATCGTAGCCACTCCGTCGGACGCCTCTACAACCGTCCCAACGTCAACCATGGTCAATTCGCCGCCAAATTCCTCGATCTGGCGCTTGATGACCGAGGCTATGTCCTGTCCTCTGACCGCCATGCGATCTCCTCCGTGAACCCCTTTACGGAGTCCTGATTCCGACGACTAAGCGCCGGATGAGCTGTTTAATTTCTTTCAGTACCCGAGCTTACCGATCCTCAGGTGCAATCGACGCCGGACGACCCAGCGTATGCCGCAGCGACTGCAACTTCGACCTAACCGATCCGTCTACCAGTCTGTCCCCAACACGGGCAACCATCCCACCCAGAATTTCTGGATCTTCCCGAAATGTCGCCCGGATTTCCTGTTTTACCAGAGCGCTGAGCCGGGTCACGATCTCAGACCGAAGTGCATCGTCTACTGGCGTAGCAGTAGCGATTTCAGCCCGCGCAATACCTCGTTGGCTGTCCAACATCGATCTGAAGTCGTCCCTGATCGCAGGAGCTACCTGTGAAGCCCTATGTGTAACCAAGAGCTTCGCAAGATTACGTGCCTGTTCACCGACATCCGCAAGGACCTTATCAATGCCATCAATTTTGACGGCCATAGGAACCTGTGGAGCGTCGAGCAGGGCTGCAAAGTCGTCATCGCCAAGCGCTATCGCCAACGAGTCCAAATCTGCTGCCCAGTCATCCAACGTGTCGTTCTCAGACGCAATTTCGAAGGCTGCCTGCGCATAGCGTCGTGATTTTGGCGCCATGTCTAGACCCCCTTCCTTGTACGTCCGGTAACGTCAGTCAACATTTAAGAGTCTCCGCCGTCCTTCGAGAGCCCTTCGGAAAGGACGCCTTCAATGATCTCCCGATGCGCCTGCGCATCGAGAGACCGTCCGATTACGCGTTCCGCCGCGTCAACCGCAAGATTCGCAAACTCTGCCCTTATCTCTTCAATAGCCCCGTCCCGCTCGCGCTGGACATCCTGGGTTGCGCGCTCACGAAGAGCTTCGAGATCAGTGCGTACTCGTGTTTCTTCCGATGCCCTCAACTTGCTAGCTGCTTCTCGCGCTTCGGCGATCAACTGCTGGCCCTGAGTTCGGGCTTCGGCGATCTCCTGTTCTACTCTCTCAGCGGAAGACGCAGCATCCTGCCGCGCCTTGTCCGCAGCCTCAAGACTCTCCTTGATCCGATTAGAACGCTCATCAAGAGCCTTCGAAATCGGACCATAAAGGAGCTTCGAGAGGATGAAGAACAGGATAAGAAAACTGACGAGCTGAGTTATCAGTCCCGGCAGGTTTATGCCTATGGCATCCATCGATCTTCCTCAAAACGGAGCCAGCACGTAATGCGCCAACCCCGCACCTGTGACTCCCGGGATAGTTCTAAGCCCATCCCCGGCGCCGTATAGGTATTTATGACTACGCTACGAAGATGATGATGATTGCCACCACCAGCGCGTAAATTGCGATTGCTTCAGCGAACGCGATCGCAAGGATCATGTTCTGCTGAATTGGTCCCTGAGCTTCCGGATTGCGACCGAGAGCTTCCAGGGCTTTACCGGCTAGCATACCGATGCCAAGGCCCGGGCCGATGGCTCCAAGCCCGATCGCCAGTCCGGCGGCGAGTGTGGTCAGATCCATATCCATTTCCTTACCTCTCCTGCGGAGTTGTTCCGTACCGAATTAGGTCACACGCACCACCTGCCGGAACTCTCCGATTGGTTAATTGGTGCGTCTTTACGTCAAATAGAGCGCGCGTTAACGCTAATGCTCCTCCTCGGAATGGCCAATACTTGCCATTACCCCGAACACCAGCGTCAGCATGGCGAAGATAAACGCCTGTATGACGCCAACAAATAGCTCAAGACCAATGAACGGAATAATTCCGATCAATGGGAACAGGAACGCCATCGCTATGAGCAATACTTCCCCGGCAAACATGTTTCCGAAAAGACGGAATGTAAAGCTAATCGTTCGTGCCAGTTCGCCAATGATCTCGAGAACACCAACGAAGAAGAAGATCGGTCCCTGCTTGAAGTTAATAAACTTTCCACCGTAGCCACCAAACCCCAGGGACCTAAATCCCCATATCTGGACGGTGATCATCGCCACGAGTGCAATAGCTAGTGTGGTGTTTACGTCCGTGTTAGCACCACGGAGATATGGAACGAGCAGGCCGACATTATCGGGCTCGTGTAGTTCGCGTAACTCAGGATGTTCTGGGTCAACCGTTTCAGCACCAAGAGTCTTAAACAAAGATTCATCGAAATCTTTGTCCAAACCATGTGTATCAAGTACAAATCCCGATTCTCCATGGGAATCTTCCCCATGACCGTCGTGATCTGAACCATCCCCGTGAGCTTTTGAAATCATGGCCAGGGGCACGGCGTCCTGGCTGGACTGGCCAAACCAGATCCATTTAAAGTTGTCGCCCCCCTCAAACACTGCGAGGTCAGGGTCCTTGAACTCTGGTTCTGCACCGGTTCGTTCCGCTTTTTCTATTGCTTCATGCCGGTGATGATCAAACTCTTCAGATGTTTCTACCCAGCCGATAGTGCCCACACCCGGAAGAACACCGATCCAGTTATTGACGAGCACTACGAGGAATATCGAGAGCACAAGCGGGAGGAAACGTCGTCCGTGACGCCCTCCTGCTACGGACTCGCCAAGTGTGTTGAAGAAGTCAACAATTACCTCTAGGAAGTTTTGAAGTCCGGTAGGGATGTCCTTCTCTGGTGAGTTGCTTCGAATCTTGCGAGTACCAAAGAAAGCGAGAAGGGTGAGGATGATACCTGCAATCCAGAACATGATTGCAGTGTTCATGACGTCGTACTCGAAAGAACCCAGGTTAATCGAAAGACCAACGGGTTCAGCGGGAAGTTGAATGGCAGCAATCGGGGCGCCGAGGAACCCGAAACCGAATGCCGCTCCAAGGGCACCACCAAGCACAGAAATTACAAATACGCCGACAAGGACAATTAGCGTGACTAGCTTTTTCGGGCTGGAGAGAATCTTCCTCTACCTCTGGGAATCCGTTCCGCTTCAGTTACGCGCTTAAATTCCGCACAGACTACCGATCACCGTCTTCTGGTCCACCATCGGAGCCGTCCGGTTTGCCATTCGGTATGGCAATCAATATTCGAATCATTCCTGCGAAGGCGATCACAATCCCAACCGCCAGTCCCAGAAGTGTCAGGACCGGACCAGTGTCAAAACTACTGTCCAGCCAGAACCCGAGACCCGTGCCACCAGCGATGCTCAGCGCGACGGCCCAACCCATACCCATAAGCCGCGCTAGCAGCTCGGCGGTACTCCGGTTCCCGGAAGGTTGTCCCATCAGGCGTACGCATCCACAGAAAACCTGTGGTTCGCCCTCCAAATTTCGCTTGTGGACTTTATCACACACCACGCGACTGAACAACGAATTTTTAAAAATTCATCTCAAATCAATTCAATGGCCCTATCGACCCTTAAACGCGGATGTTCACCGTCCACTATACGGGGTCTTCTCAATACGGGAATAGGTCCGACACAACTTTCCATTTTGGACGGTCGATCGCTTCTTAGATGAGCCAATCCACGGGCCGCGACCACGGTATGCCGTGACCCTACCCCTCCTTGGTCGCATCTCCAATATCGTCCAAGTCCAAAGTATCAATGAAATCCCTGAACGCTGACATACGTTCTATCTCATCTTCGGTGGGAGGCGCTCCCCCAGACTCGGCCGTCGTCCCATCTCCAACCACGGCCTTTCCTGTCTCGGAATCCATATGCACACCCGCACGGTCCAACACAGACTCTTCTGCAAAGATCGGAACCTTGGCCCGTACCGCCAGCGCAAGAGCGTCTGATGGACGTGAATCAACTGCGATCGTTTTCTCATCAGATTTCATAACGATCTTGGCAAAAAAGGTTTCTTGATCCAGCCCAGAGACAACGATGTGGTCGATCTCACCGCCCAGGTCGCCAATCAAATGATGCAGTAGATCGTGCGTCATCGGGCGCGGAGGTGTCATGTCCTGAAGTTTTAGTGCGATAGCTTCAGCCTCAGGTTGACCAATCCAAATTGGAAGAAACCGCTCGGTGTCTTTTTCTTTAAGAATGACAATGCGCGAATAATTCAAAAGGCTTACCCGAATACTGTCGATGACCATCTCGCGCATGATCTTCGTGCCCTCCGACTTGAGCTAATCTAGGTCTCTGTGGCGGTACTTTTTTTTTGACGTTTTGCCTGTCCATGACCACAACGATGCCGGAGCGGCATGTTGACACTGATCGCACCAGTTAAGGTTATGGGCGATTTCCCAACAGTGTCAACGAATTCACCCCATGTGTTGAGCTTCTTCATCCCTTACTTTGTTGACTCAGGAGTCTCAGACGCCGGTGCACGTGAACGCATTCTGCGGTCGACTTGCCGTCTCGGAAGCATGACTCGGTGATCACATCCACCACAGCGCAGACCTATGTCAGCCCCCACTCTGTATATCTCCCAGTCATTAGTCCCGCATGGATGCGCCTTCTTAAGGGTTATACGGTCGCCAACCTCATAAGGAATTACTCCAGCCATATCGCTCACTTTAGAGCCCTGTTGATTTCGTCGCGTAGTGTGGATGCAGCCTGGCGCGCCGCATCTTCGAAAGTATCAGAATCTTCGGAGGCATATATGATTCCGCGTGATGACGAAATCATCACGCCACGGCCGTCCGAATTAACACCTGCCCGGGTAGCTGCCTCAACATCACCTCCCTGGGCGCCCACACCGGGAATTAGAAACGGAATGTCGGGATGCTGATCCCGCAAATCCTTCATCTCTCCAGGATACGTTGCCCCGACCACAATCCCCAGGTTTCCCCGTGTGTTCCACTCTGCTGTAAGGCGCGCTGTGTGCTCATAGAGAGTTCCCTCAACTGAATCTCCCGTTAACTTTAGATCCTGAAGCTCCGCAGAGCCAGGATTAGAGGTACGGCACAAAATAATGGCGCCGCGCCGAGGATCCTCGATAAATGGAAGCACGGAATCTCGGCCAAGATATGGATTCAACGTGACCGTGTCGAAGTCCCAAACATCGAACATAGCCCGGGCGTATGCCGATGCAGTAGACCCGATATCCCCGCGCTTACAGTCACCAACCAAAACCGAGTCAGGGGCGACATCCTTGATATGGGATATCGTTTTTTCAAGGGCCCGCAGTCCGTCGATACCAAGGGCTTCATAGAACGCGAATTGCGGTTTATAGGCGCAAACCAGATCACGAGTGGCATCAACGATGGATTTGTTGAACTCGGCGACATCATTTATCGCCATCCTATTGGGATCCGGGTCGAGCCCAACGCAGACAAGCGATCCGCGATTACGTGAGGCCTCGTCCAGTTTTTCGACCCAGCCTGTCATGCCCGGTACCCTTACTCGTACGTATTATTTGTTAAAGAGCCTTATCGACTCTGATCCGTCAGTACTTGGAAGTATAGGCCTCCTACACTCGCATCAGCGAGTAAGTAACCCCTTAACGTGCCGTGCCAGTCCCCTCATTGATTACACCCACACATACCGATGTCAGATCCCTCTACGACCTGATTTTCGACGTCTATGGTCCACAACACTGGTGGCCAGGAGATGGGCCATTCGACGTTATCGTCGGTGCAATTCTTACCCAGAACACAAATTGGAAGAACGCAGAAAAAGCCCTGTGCGCCTTGAAGACAGCCAACGTCCGATCGTTTGACGCTATCGGAGATACAAATCGGGAAGTCCTGGCTGACCTGATCCGGCCATCCGGATCCTTCAATCAAAAGGCCCGCAAATTACATGAGTTTTCAGCTTTGTTAAAAACCGATTTTCACTACTGTCTGGATCGTCTACTAGAACTACCGACGTACCAGTTGAGATCGACTCTACTTGGAATTTGGGGGGTCGGAGAAGAAACGGCGGATGACATTATCCTCTATGCAGCGGGCAAACCTTCGTTCGTAATCGATACATACACCCGTCGGGTCGTCGATCGCCTCGGCTGGCAGGTCGAAGGAAATCGTTACGGTGATTATCAATCCCTTTTTATGGATCGGTTACCAGCAGATGCCGCACTCTTTAACGAATACCACGCCCTTCTGGACGAACACGCTTCGAGGGTATGCAAACCAACGCCCATGTGTGGATC
Source organism: Dehalococcoidia bacterium (assembly GCA_046583495.1). Classification (GTDB taxonomy): domain Bacteria; phylum Chloroflexota; class Dehalococcoidia; order Lucifugimonadales; family Lucifugimonadaceae. Next base: position 23,577 of record JAYGCF010000002.1, on the reverse strand, counting down.
GTGCTGCCTGAACGACATTTGTTTGACGGGAAAGAGCCGTCAGGACCCGTCGCATACTGAACGTGGTTAAGAATCCGATGTCAGAACCTTATCTGAATCGTTAATCCAATCGCCGCTGATAGCCTTGAAACTCATTCCCCAGGCGGTGCGGCGTCCAAGAGCTTGATACTGCTGGTCTTAAACACCAGATAAACATCCTTACCCGTCATCAACGCTAGCGAGTCCACTGAAGCCTGAGTCAAAGCCACCATTACCGATACACCTATGTCGACTGTTGCGTACACGACGTTAGAGACGGTTCGCAGTTCCTTTATAGAACCGGAAATTACATTCCGGGCGCTAATCCCCGTCGGCTCTTCTGTTGCAAGAATTATCTCTTCTGCACCTAGGGCCAAGATTATCGGGGAATCAATTGGCCGACCGATCGGTGGGGTCACCATCTCTGATAGCCCAACGGTCACACGACCGGGGACCCCGAAACCACCAGGTTCTGAAACTCTACCGACTAGAAGGTTCTCGATTGGGTCATGCTGGAACATGCCACCGATTGTGGGGTCAATCAGCACTCTCTCAGGTGGACCTGCAGCAACCACTTTGCCATGTGACAGAACAAGCGCATCATCCGCAAGTGCTAATACTTCTGATATCGAGTGAGACACATACACCATCGGGATCTGTAGGTCTTCATGAATACGTTTGAGGTAACTGAGAACAACTCCCCGCAAATGTCCATCAAGTGAAGCCATGGGTTCATCAAGAAGCAACAATCCCGGCGACATAGCCAGTGCCCTTGCCAGGGCGACACGCTGCCTCTCTCCCCCCGAGAGAGACGATGGAAACCGCTCCATAAGTGAACTTAAGCCTAGAAGATTGATCGCCTGGTCTATATCGATCTTCCTTTCATTCTTGGGGGTCCTGTTCCAGCCATACATGACGTTGCCGGATACATTCATGTGCGGGAAAAGAGCCCCATCCTGGAAAACAAGCCCTATCTTTCGTTTTTCGGGTTGCACGAAAGATTTTTGAGACGCCCTGTACAAGTCCCGACCATGTAAAACAATCTCCCCATCGTCCGGTCGGGATAATCCTGCCAGGCAATTTAATAAGGTCGTCTTTCCACTTCCAGAAGGCCCAAACAAGGCTGTGATGCCGGATCCAAAGTTCCCAGCCACATCGAGTTGAAAATCACCTTGAGATCGCGTGAATGAGAACTGAAGAGTTCCCCTATGGGCCTGCTTATTGCTCATACTCTACTCACCAAATCCCGTTCGACTTCTAACACCGGACCGGCCACCGCGTCTGAGCAAGAAACCATGCACCACCAAGGTCGTTACAGCCAGTACCACTGACACGATCACTAACCGTACTGCAGCGCTGTCATCTCCAGCCTGTATACGTGTGAATATCCCCAATGGCAGTGTCTGAGTGCGTCCCGGAATATTCCCAGCTACGACTATGGTTGCTCCAAACTCAGACAGTGCACGCACAAAACCGATTAACACTCCCGCAAGAAGACCCCGGTATGCAAGAGGTATTGTCACCGTAACAAGGACACGCCACGGGCCTGACCCAAGGCTCCGGGCCGCAAGTTCTAGCCGAGGATCGACTCCATCCAGAGCGACCACAAAGGTTCGTACTATCAGCGGGAGAGCAACTATCGCCGAGGCTAGCGATGCAGCGAAAGTCGTAAATGCCAAGCCATCAAAAGGCCCGCGACTGCCTAACAGGATGAGTAAGGCATACCCGATTACGACCGGAGGCAGGGCCAGTGGCAGGGAGACAACCGCCTCGATCAAGAATCGACCACGTATCGCCTTGCGCACAAGTAACCAGGCCAGAGCAAACCCAATTGGCAACGCTATCAGCATGGCCAGCACGGCTACCCGTAGCGAGAGAAAAACAATTGTTAGATCAGACGACATCTGGGATAAGTCTATCTCTCGTCCATTTCGTAGCAATAAAAGGTTTACCCGTACATGCAAAAGATAACGTGTTGTGCACTCCAATCATGGGATGACTTTTATTTTGTGGCGACCTGGAATCCATGCCGCTGAAAAATCTCACTAGATGGGTCAGTCTGTAGGAATTCCAGAAACTCTGCGGGCTCATTCCCGTTATCAGGATCACCCACCAGCGCGGCTGGATACACAATCGGATCGTGGCCCTCCTCAGGAACGACAAAAAGTACTTGTACGCCGGATGCACTCGCCGCATCTGTTGCGTATACCAGTCCAAATTCAGACGCCCCCGAATCGACAGCTGCGACTGCTGCCCGCACATCCAGGGTCGGGATTACTCGGGGTTCCAGATCCTGCCATATATCGGCCGACCGCAGGGCCTGGCTGGCATAGAGACCAGCAGGAGCAAATGCTGGGTCCGCCAGTGCGAGGCGCCCGTTGCGATATCCCAGTTCGATCAGGCTATCCACAGGGGTCGTTCCCTCGGTTCCGATCAGAACTAACCGATTTGACAGCAAATTTATTCGTCCCGTTACGATCGGATTACTCCCGCCTTCTAGTCGCTCCATCGGGGGTTCACCGGAGAAAATTACAGCATCTGCTGGAGCACCAAACTCGACCTGGCGTGCAAGGGCGTTGGATCCACCAAAGCTGAAAGTAACTTCAATCCCGGTTTCGTCCTGGTACACCTCGCCGACCTCGACCAGCGCGTCCGTCATAGACGCTGCCGCAAGCACGAGAATTCCCTTGTGACCCGCTTCGCCCTGGCACGCGGCAGTAACCAGCACTGAGAGTAGTACCGATATGGCTATGAGTCTTGAAATCGTCATACGGCCATGAATGAAACCTGTGGCAAAATTTTTGTGTTTACCCGCTATGGAAATACCTCAATTCACCGCTACCATGAAATCGATTTCCACCAGACCACCACGACACTTACGGATACGACGCTACATGATAGAATCGGTTTCAACGTCACTCGGCAATCCATGATCGTACACCGAACCTGTCGGGATCATGCCGCGAGCCAACTCCAACCGGGAGAGCCCATTGCCCCAGACAACCCAAGGTTATTCGTTTTCCAAGTTTGCCGGACTTGACTTCTACACAGAAGTTAATGCCGCTACCTTGGACCTCGCCGAAATCGGTAAACACGCCAGCATAGTCGACCTGAGTTGCGGCACTGGTGCTATTTCTAAGCAGATTCTTGAACGGCTTGAAGACGCGAAAGATACCGTAATTTATGCCATTGATCACTCGGCTTCAGCCCTGCGTGATGCGAAAGAGAACATTGGTGACAAGACGGATGCTGCAGTCAAGTATGTTCAAGGGGAAGTCCAGAATCTCTCCGAACTGCTAGGCGATAAAGTTGATTCTGTCGTCTACTTCAACGCCATCCACTACGTGCCGGACAAGGCTGCGTTGCTGAAGATGATCCGGGAAGCAATCAAACCAGGCGGCACGTTTGTCTTTAACAGTTCATTTTTCAAAGGCGCGCACCCACCGGAGACCGACGCTTTCGCACGAAAGTGGATGATGAAGTCACTCCGTAAACTGAAACGGGAGTATGGGCTCAGACCGGTCAAGTCGGACAAGACAGAAGCACGTCAACAGCTCACTCCAGAGGAGTACACCGAACTACTCAGCGAGGGTGGATTCGAGATCGAAGCCCAAGAAATCCATCGTATAGAAGTCCCGATTGACGGCTGGTACGACATCAGCGGCTTCCAGGACTTCATCGAAGGCGTAATGCCAGGGGTTCCACTCGATATCGCGCGCGACTGCCTGCAAAAGGCATGTAAAGAAACCTGGGACGAGATGGAACTCAACACAGTTCCTCGCAACTGGATGATGGTTGTTGCTTCGGGAACGTAGCCTGTTAAAAATTCATCTGTAAGTAGAAACGCCTCGGTCTATCGATCGGGGTGTTTTGTTTTGCCAGGAACCTAACGCTGTCCCCCGAGGCATCTGGCGCTTTTAATGGAGAGGAAAAAGATCAGGTAGCCGTTGTGAAGGCAGCCGGAATCTCCATCATCTTCCTAACGGTCCAGGTACTCATCCAGTCGCATCACGTTGTACGCAGCCTCACCACGGGCCAGGCTCTCAACAGCAGCTCGAGCAGTATCAATCGACGTGAAGATCGGCACCCGCCGTTCCGCAGCTGCACGCCTGATATGGAAACCGTCCTGAAGGGTTGACCGGTCACCTGTCACAGTATTTACAACTGCCCCGATCGATCCGTCCTCGATAATATCCACAACGTTCGGATGGCCTTCCGAAAGGCGCTTCTCAATCGACTCTACTGGTAGTCCTGCAGACTTGATCAGTGCCGCAGTGCCAGCAGTTGCGTAAAGAGGGTGGCCGCTTTCAACGAGGGATCGTACAAATGGCAGGGCCGTTGCCTTATCAGAGTCGGCGATGCTCAGCAACACGCTACTTCCTTCTGGGATCGAAAGTCCTGCCCCTATAAGCGCCTTTGCAACAGCACCCCGGTACTCCGTGTCTATCCCCATTACCTCGCCGGTTGACTTCATCTCAGGACCAAGGAAAGTATCGACGCCAACAAGCTTGGACATTGAGAACACCGGAGCCTTGACCGCAACCAGGTCACGGCGTGCAGCCAGGCCCGGACTGTAGCCCTGCTCAACGATGCTCTTACCACGCATCACATTGACGCCTATCTCGATCATCGGCACACGGGTAACCTTCGATATGAAAGGGATCGTCCGACTGGAACGAGGATTAACTTCAATAATGTAGACCTCGGAATCAGATTCAGCTGATCCTTTGTCCGCAAGTGACCGGTAAGCGCCACGCCCGGTGATAACAAACTGGATATTCATCAACCCTTTGATGCCAAGAGCCACACCGATACGCCGCGTGTAATCGACAATAGTGTCTACTTCGGTATCTGTCAGACTAAGAGCCGGGTACACGGCCATCGAGTCTCCAGAATGCACACCGGCGCGCTCAATATGCTGCATGATGCCTGGGATCAGTACGTTCTCCCCGTCGCACACAGCATCAACCTCGACCTCTATACCGTCCAGGTATCGATCGACAAGGATCGCCTGTCCGGGAGTCCCTCCGATCTCAATCAGGTTGCTGAAGTAACGTACGAGTTCCGATGCGTTCTGGATGATTTCCATCGCTCGGCCACCAAGCACATAACTCGGTCGTACCAGCACCGGATAACCGATGTTATCTGCAATCTGAAGAGCTTCCTCTGCCGTCGTCGCTGTCCCAGCTGGAGGCAGAGGTATGCCTACTTCGGCGGCGAGATCTTCGAAACGGCCGCGGTCGGAAGCTGCATCAATAGCAGATGCTGACGAGCCCATGATCGGCATGCCCGCAACGTCCAATCCCTGCGACAGGTTAATGGCGGTCTGCCCACCGAACTGCACGATCGTAGATGCCGGACCACCGCCTTCAATCAAGTCGCCTTCTGAACCGTCGTCCGAAACCCCGAGGCCACTTTCATTCTCGATAATATCTCGAATCGACTCATCATCTAACGGCTCGAAGTACAGGCGGTCTGAAGTGTCGAAGTCCGTAGAAACCGTTTCCGGATTTGAGTTGACCATTACCGCGCCTGCTCCACTGCGTTGCAGTGCCCATGCGGCATGAACGGAGCAATAGTCGAACTCGATCCCCTGGCCAATCCTGATTGGGCCACTACCAAGAACGATCGCCTTATCTCCTGCGAGTGGAGATGCTTCGTTCTCCTGCTCGTAGGTCGAGTAGAAGTAAGGGGTGGTAGCCTCGAATTCTCCGGCGCATGTATCGACCATCTTGTAGACCGGCCTGAGCCCCCATTCGACCCGTTGTGAACGGACCTGATCAGGCAACAGGTCGGAAAGTGTACCGATCTGGTTATCTGAGAAACCCAGTCGCTTGGCATCCCACAACAAACTTCTGGTCAGGTTTTCGGCCAGTAAACGACGCTCCATACTTGTGATGCGTTCCAGTGCACGGGTGAACCACGGATCTACACCTGTGAGCTCGCTCACCTCCATAGCGGACCAACCCCTTCTGAGTGCCGCTGTCAACTTCCATATCCGATTGTCATCTGGGGAGAGATCCGGAGCCCCACTCTCCCACTCCGGATCCTGCCAGAGTAACGACCGACCACCCACCTCAAGACAGCGCACAGCTTTCTGTAATGCCGCCTCAAAAGACCGATCAATAGCCATCACCTCTCCCGTGGCCTTCATCTGTGTTCCCAGAGACCGGTCACCCGTCGGGAATTTATCGAAGGGCCATCTGGGAATTTTGACCACACAGTAGTCCAACGCTGGTTCAAACGCTGCAGACGTACGGGATGTCACCTCGTTCGGAATTTCATGTAACGTTTTACCGAGCGCAATCTTCGCAGCGACACGTGCAATGGGGTACCCGGTCGCCTTGGACGCTAGAGCAGATGACCGGCTTACACGGGGGTTAACCTCGATGACGTAGTAGTGCGGTGAACCCTCCGGTATGGTCGGCAGTGTCTTTTCCACGTCAGCACCCGGGCGCAAGGCCAGCTGTACGTTACAACCGCCTTCGATTCCCAGACCACGGATGATGTTCAGCGACGCCGTACGGAGTAGTTGGTACTCCTTGTCTGACAGTGTCTGACTCGGAGCCACAACGATCGAATCCCCTGTGTGAACCCCCATTGGGTCCAGGTTTTCCATGTTGCAGATCGTAACGGTGTTGTCCTCGCCGTCACGCATTACTTCGTACTCGACCTCTTTCCAACCGACAAGAGATTTTTCAATCAGAACCTGTCCGACAAGGCTCGCCGAGAGGCCACCTTGTGCGATCTCCCTGAGTTGAGCTTTATCTCCGGCGACACCACCGCCAGTTCCACCAAGTGTGTAAGCAGGGCGAATAACCACCGGGTAACCGATCTGATCCGCAGCATCGACCGCGGCATCAATCGATTCGACTGCCACAGATGGCGGTACAGGCTCGCCAAGCCGATCCATCAGATCACGGAACTTCTCCCGATCTTCTGCCATCTCTATGGAAGCGATCTGGGTTCCAAGCACACGTACGTTGTACTTTTCAAGAACCCCGGCCTCGGAAAGTTCTATAGCCAGGTTTAGTCCGGTTTGGCCACCAAGTGTCGGCAGCACGCCGTCGGGTCGCTCTCGTTCGATAATGCGGGAGACAACTGGCACCGTCAGTGGTTCGATGTAGACGCGGTCTGCGACGTCTTCATCGGTCATGATCGTAGCCGGGTTGGAGTTGACGAGAATGACCTCGATTCCCTCCTCACGTAATGACTTACATGCCTGTGTACCGGCGTAATCAAACTCGGCGGCCTGTCCGATGATGATCGGACCAGAGCCAATGACCAGAACTTTCTTGGGATCAGACTCGCTCAAGCGATTTCCTTACGTGAACTTGAGACCAGTCCCATGAACCGGTCAAATAGATATTCGGCGTCCTGCGGTCCAGGTGAGGCTTCCGAGTGATACTGAATTGTCATGATCGGAAGCGACTTATGTCGCAATCCCTCGACCGTGTCGTCGGAGAGGTCACGGTGCGTCACGATCACCTCCTCTGAAAGACCTTCTCGAGACACGGCATACCCGTGGTTCTGTGCAGTCACATATACCCTCCCCGACTCATCGTCCATGACCGAGTGATTACCTCCTCTGTGACCGAATTTCAACTTAAATGTCTCAGCCCCGAACGCCTTCGCGATCACCTGGTGGCCCAGGCAAATTCCAAACATAGGAACTTTTTCAGACAGTGCCTTCGCTACGTTCACCACTGAATCAAGAAACACCGGGTCCCCGGGTCCGGGCGATAACAACACTCCGTCTGGTTGTAGTGCCATAACCTGCTCGGCGGTCACATCCATTGGAACAACCGTGACTCGCGCGCCGCGCTTCTGCAGATTTCGCAGGATGTTGTGTTTGACGCCAAGATCCACAACTACCAGATGCGGCCCACCTTCGTCAGCCGTCCCACCATCCCAGGCATAGGCCTCAGAAGTAGACACCTCCGCAACTGCATCGAAGTCACCGTAACGTGGAGCGGCGCCCAGCTGCTTCAATCCGTATTCGACATCTTCCTTACGAGTCACAAGGCCCATCATCACGCCGTGCGATCGTAGTTTCCGAGTAATAGCCCGTGTGTCGACACCTGACACACCGGGGATACCGTTCTGCAGAAGGTACTCGTGGATTGTGCCCTTACTATCCCTGTGGCTAGGGTCATCACAATCTTCTCTGACCACGAAACCACGCACTTGAATTCGACGCGACTCCCAGTCGTCGTCATTCACTCCGTAGTTCCCGATCAAGGGGTATGTTGGTATGAGAATCTGACCTCCATATGACGGATCGGTAAGCATCTCCTGGTATCCGGTCATCGATGTGTTGAACACCACCTCGCCAGTGGCTTCAACATCAGCCCCTAGACGGGTACCGGAATACACCGAGCCGTCTTCCAATAACAGGTACGCCAACTCGGGCTCCCGTCCAAGATTAGAACCTCTAGGCATTGGTCACACCGGCCTGGTGCACAATTTCACCGGCATAAAGAGTCGTCACTACTTTCCCTTTCAGTGTCGTTCCCGCAAGCGGGGAATTTTTGCCTTTTGAGAAGAACTCAGTTGGATCCACCGTCCATTCAGCCTCGGGATCCAGAACCACCAGATCTGCTGGCGAACCGGGTTTTAGAGACCCCAAATCCATACCCAGAAATCTCGCAGGTGCAGCGGTCATGCGCTCGATCAGATCCTCAAGTAACAGGGATCCGGAGTGGACCGGAACCATGCACGACCCGAAAGCTGTTTCGATATTGCTGATTCCATGGGCGGCTTCCTGGTAGGTGCATTCCTTATCGGTAATAGCATGCGGAGCGTGGTCCGTGGCGATCATGTCGATGGTCCCGTCTGCCAGGCCTTCGACCACCGCAGTGACATCATCATGCGTGCGTAGTGGTGGGTTTACCTTGGTGTTGGTGTCATACGCCGCGGTCGTGAGGGCACCCTCTTCCGGAATCCCGCCACCAAAGCCGTACACCCAAGTATCCGTAATACTTACATGGTGCGGAGTTGCCTCAGCAGTGACATTAAGGCCGCGCCGCTTGGCTTTACGTACAGCCTCCACAGCCTGTCTTGTACTCAGGTGAGCGACATGCAAACGCCCACCGGTCAAGGCAGCCAGAGATATGTCCCGTTCTACCATCACCGACTCGGCTTCCGCTGGTACTCCTGAAAGACCAAGGTGCGACGCGATAACCCCCATCTGCATCTGACCTGCACCAGCTATCGACGGTTCTTCACAATGATTAATAATCGGGAGACCGGTGATTTGAGAGTATGTCAGCGCCTGACGCATGATGTTGGAATCAGCAACCGGATTGCCGTCGTCGGAAAATCCAATCACTCCTGCCTCAGCCAGCTCGGCCATTTCTGTCAAATGTTTTCCAGCCCGCTCCAACGTCACAGCGCCAATAGCCAGTACCCGTACCACTCCCTGTTCTCGCCCTGTCCGTAGAACAAACTCTACGACGGAGGCGTTGTCCTGGTTCGGTTCGGTGTTCGGCATGGCACAAATCGTCGTAAAACCGCCTGCAGCTGCGGCACGTGATCCCGTGGCGATAGTCTCTTTATGCTCGAGACCGGGCTCTCTCAGGTGCGTATGAATGTCAATAAAACCAGGCGACACCAAAAGTCCGGAGGCGTCGATCACGTCGTATCCATCAGGGGGACTTCCCGGCTTGTCAGTGACTGTCTCGACAACACCAGCCTTCAATAAAACATCAGCAATGCGGTCTACGCCCTGTGCCGGGTCAATCACTCGCCCCCCCGTAATTACAATCGGTTTACTCACTGGTACGTGCCCCCGCACAAAGCGTGTACAGCACAGCCATTCGTATAGCTACGCCGTTACCCACCTGCTCCTCTATTACCGCCTGTGCGCCATGCGCGACGTCCGAGCTGAGCTCGATCCCCTCATTCATCGGTCCCGGATGCATCAGTAGCGCGTCTGGGTTTGCCAGAGCCAGCCGATCAGAATTGATCCCGTACAACTTCGAATACTCTCGTAGATCGGGCAGATTCCCGGAGTCCTGTCTCTCACGTTGTATGCGTAGTGCCATCACCACGTCAGCACCCTCAAGTGCCTCTTCGACCCGTTTCACAACCGTCACGCGACTGAACGCAGCTCTTTCAGTCTGTTCGGTTCCCGGTCGCAATCCATAAGGCAATAGTGTCGGGGGGCCACATACCGTCACATCGGCACCCATCTTCCGTAATCCCCATACATCTGAACGCGCTACTCGCGAGAAATGAAGGTCTCCAATGATCGCCACCTTCTTGCCTGCGATATCTCCCAAATGCCGGCGCATCGTGTACAGGTCGAGAAGAGCCTGTGTGGGATGGGCGTGCGTCCCATCACCAGCATTAACCACCGAAACATCGATGTTAGAAGCCACATAGTAGGGAGCACCAGAGTGGGGATGGCGCATCACCAGAACGTCCACCTTCATCGCCTCAAGGGTCCGTACCGTGTTCAACAGTGACTCCCCCTTGGAAACGCTGCTGGCGGAGGCCGAGACATTGATAACGTCAGCCCCTAGAACCTTCCCGGCCTGTTCGAAAGACACACGTGTCCGGGTGCTATTCTCAAAAAACAGGGTCAAGATAGTCTTGCCACGAAGTGTCGGGGTTTTCCGTACATCTCGCGACAGAACCTCATTCATTCCGTCAGCTGATTGCAGGATGTGTTCGATCTCTTCCCTAGAGAAATCGTCCAGGTCCAGCACGTTTCTTCGGGACCCTGATAGGCCCCCAAACATAGGAGGCTGGCTTCCACTTGACCTGTCAGATCTTTTGGAAGGTGATGGAACAGGTCCATCATTTTCAGTCACATGTTCCGATCTATTCCGAGGCCGTTCGGCCGTCGTTGATGCTGCGCGGACACGAGCCATAGTTAGATTGTTCCTCCACCATGATTTGGAGAATTAGCCGAGAGCTCCATATGCCTTATGATCTCCACGCCGTCGGACCCATTTACCTCTTCAAGTAGCACACGCACCCCCTCAGCACGGGATGTCGGGACGTTCTTACCCACGTAATCAGCCCGTATCGGAAGTTCTCTGTGCCCGCGATCCACCAGTACGGCAAGCTGAATAGAACTGGGGCGTCCAAAGTCCAGCAACGCATCGATCGCTGCCCGTATAGTCCGACCTGTGTAGAGCACATCGTCCACCAGGATGATAGGGCGTCCATCTACATTGAATGGGATGTTGCTCGGCAGTACCGGTTTATCCACCGCTCCACCCAGGTCATCCCTGTACAGCCTTGGATCAAGAGTGCCGAACTCGATATCTGTGCCCTCGATATCACCAATCATTCCGGCAATTCGTCGACCAAGGTCAACACCACGACTATGCAGTCCGATTACCGCAACCGATACATCGTTCTGCTCAAGGATTTCGTGGGAAATGCGAACCAGGGCCCGACGAACATGTTCCGCCGAGAGTATGAGCCTTCCCTGATCGCGCCGGGGTTCGGTCACAAAAAAACCCTCGTCATTCCTGATCCAGTGCCAGGCGGCGAGGGATGGCGCACGTACCTGCTCAAGCGCCCGCAAGCGCGCAGTGTTACGTATGCCGGGTGTCCTTGCCAGCCTCTCTGGACTGAGTTAAAGGTCACCGGCCGTCCCGACGCAGCACGCCGGAACACTCGGTTGTTGCATGAATGTTAGCACCGAGTCGGTAAGGCGGCTACCCGGTATCAACCGGCGAGGTATTAACGAAGGTTGTTTCGACTGTCCACCTGACAGCAAAAGAATAGGCCAAAGAATCCGGATACACGTAACAATCCATTTCGTACGGCTGAAACGCTTGCTACTCCTTCGGCGGTCCCGAGTACCCCTCTACATGGGTCACATGTCCATTAGTGTCCACCGCAACACGTGCGGCGCGTTGTACTTTTAGTCGCGTCCCACAATTACAGCGGGCAATGCGTACCAGCCGTTTGCGTATCAGGGCCTCACCGCATCCGGCACACGTAAACACGTAACGCTGACGCGAACTCCAGGACTGGATTGGCACGTTAACAAAACGATTGGGCTCAATCCCAAGTTCAAGACATACCGTCTTAAACAGCCGACCGTGTGAACTAGCCTTACTATCCCTGTGGTGGGTAATCGCGTGTGCAGTCTCATGTAGTAAGACCGTAGAAACATGCCTCTTTTCCCCGAATGCGAGAAGCCTCGAACTTATAGCGATCTGACGCCTGTCAGGACGATAGCTACCGAGGGTACGAGTCATACGTCGAGACACTCTGACTGTAGCAAGTCTGCTCATCTCGGGTTCGTGGCGTTGGACGACTGCATCAACGAAAGCGTCCAGTTCTGCCACGCGCTGTGGCGAATCGACCCGCTTTGTGGGGTCCACCGCACTTCTCGCGTACGCGTTTTCTCCCGACGGTTCCGTTAAGAGTCCCAGGTGTCGGAGCATCCGTTTCACCGTAGCCCCGAAAACCTACCGGCCGAAAGTCCGGACACATCGACTTCTGACGATTTCCCGATCACGAGGTCAGCTGCCACACGCGCCATAGCAGGCCCAAGGAAAATACCCTTTCGTCCCGTACCGGAAGCAATGAATACACCATCGTTATTTGGAGCCGGTCCGATAACCGGTAATCCGTCTGGGGCTACCGGTCGAAGACAAGCCGTGTGGTGTACCAACTCAGCATCTTCTAAGTACGGAAGTACTTCAATAACGCTGGACATGATTGAATCTCTACCGAAAGCAGTCGGGGTTTCATCGAATCCGACACGTTCTTCAGTCGTTCCGCACCAAAGTAAACCGTCCGGTTTGGTTGTCGCATAATTATGATTCCAAGCCAGCGACACCCTTAGCGGATCGCCAGGTGCTTGCAAGCGCAATATCTGACCTTTTAACGGTGATATCGGCATATCAATACCGAGCCATTCTGTCGCCTTACCCATCCAGGGTCCGGCGGCCAGGACAAACGCGTTTGCCTCGATCTCCTCGCCGGATTCCAGACGAACTGCTGATACGTTCCCTGCCTTACGGGTGACACCAACTACCTCCGCGTTACGCATCACAGCGCCGGCGCGTTCAGCTGCTTGCCAAAGAGCCAGTGTGAACTTGTAAGGCTCGACCTCTCCAGACCTGTCAGCAAAAAGACCGGCTAAAACTGACGGACCGAGTCGCGGTTCCAAATTACGAGCCGCTTCGTTGTCGTGCCAGCTCACCTGACCCTCATAGTTGACTTGGAGCCAATCATGAACTTCTTTTAAGCTTTCAAGCTCGGCCGGGTTCGTGGCAACAGTGAGCGATGTCTTGCGCCGGTATTCGTAGGTGACTCCACTCTCACCGGGCAACCTATCCGCAAGCTCAGCGTGGATCGCCTCCGCTGACTCTGAAAGTGATAGCACTGGGTCAGTCTCAGCGCTACCAATAACCGGTGAGAGTCCACCATAGGCAAATCCGGACGCGTGACTCGCAACCGAATCTCGCTCAATCAACATCACCGACACACCCTCACGCGACAGGAAATACGCCACCCCGCAACCAACAACGCCTCCACCAACAATTACAACGTCAGGCGAATCCCGCACGAGTGTCCTACCCCTTTACTGACTTAACGAGGCCGAAAGCTCGTGTAGCTCTCCGCATCGTCCTCCGACGCGCGGTTGCTCCGTCGGGCGACTCCACTGTCGATCGCGGCCTGTGACGTGGCTGCTGCGACCCGGTTTACGACGTTTCCATCGAACACGCTTGGAATGACGAAGTCAGGGCCGAGACTTTCTTCCGGAATGACCGATGCGAGCGCCCGGGCGGCTGCAACCTTCATTTCATCGTTGATCTCAGAAGCTCTAACATCAAATATCCCTCGGAACAGTCCCGGAAATCCGAGTGAGTTGTTGATTTGATTCGGGTAATCAGATCTACCCGTGGCAATAACGGTGACGTTGTCCGGGCATTCTTCAGGCGCAATCTCAGGAGTCGGGTTGGCCAGCGCGAAGATGATTGCGTCGTCAGCCATAACTGCAACATCATCCGCAGTGATTAGTCCCGGGCCCGATAGGCCAACGAATACGTCGGCTCCGGTCATGACTTCACGAATTGAACCAGACTCGTTGTTTGGATTCGTATTTTCGGCAAACCACTGCTTGAACCTGTTGTCTCCATAATCACGGTCCCGCGTCAAGGACCCCGTACGGTCAAATCCGACGATGTTCTTTACGCCGTGGCTCATCATGATTTTGGCGCAGGCAGTACCAGACGCCCCTACACCTAGAAGAACTACCTTGATGTTGTCCGGGGACCTCCCGGTAACTGCCAACGCATTGATCAATCCTGCTAGCATCACCACGGCAGTCCCGTGCTGATCATCGTGAAAGACGGGTATATCGAGTTCTGCCTTCAGACGTTCTTCGATCTCGAAGCAACGTGGCGCGGATATATCCTCAAGATTGATCCCTCCAAAACCGGGGGCAATTGCCTTAACAATATTGACGATCTCGTCTACGTCCTGCGTGTCCAGACATAGAGGCCACGCATCGACACCGGAAAGCTCTTTAAAGAGAAGAGCCTTACCTTCCATCACTGGCATAGCAGCCTTGGGGCCAATGTCTCCGAGGCCCAGAACCGCACTCCCATCGGACACGACCGCCACCGTGTTCGCCTTGCCTGTAAGTGCCCAGACAGCATCCGGGTCATCGTGAATAGCCATGCAGACACGTGCCACGCCAGGCGTGTAGGCCTTGGACATATCCTCGCGTGTCTTCGCGGGCACCTTGCTGCGCATTTCGATCTTGCCGCCGAGATGGAATAGAAATGTGGCGTCCGATACGCTTCTGATCTCAACGCCCGGGATGACCGCGACGGTGTCTATAATCTTTTGGCCGTGCTCGACACCAGATGCATATACCGTGAGGTCACGGATCATTTTTTCGTCAGTGGCGGCTATCACGTCGATACCCGCCATATCACCTCCACACTCGCCAATGCATGTCGTGATCTTGCCAAGCATTCCAGGAGAATTATCGTACTCTGCTCGGATCGTCACGCTATAAGCAGGACCGGTGCTCACCATCTGGACTTCCTCGTGGGATAGGCCACCAAACAAATGGAGGCTATACACCGCGACTCCGAACCGTCGTCGCTGGCATAATTGCTAAATTGAATGGATTGGATATTACACTCGCCCCACGGTAATCCGTCACAAGTTGTGAATACGTATTCTTGCTGTTTTCAGGCGCGGAAGATGCCACAGGCGGTAGGATATGCAGGCTCCAACGCTGATCCGCGGTGTTATGGAGTCACCACGGAGTTTCGAAGATCACCTTTAACAAGCACATAGGAACATATCGCCGGGAGGACCGATGACCCAGCCAGCTAAATCACCCGCCACACCCAGAGGCCGCTTCACAACTGCGACGGTTACACGTCGTGAAAACCTCACGGAAGAGCTATGGCGCCTCTGGCTTAAACCTGAACAGGGGTTCATGTTTAAACCTGGCCAATACTGCACCATAGGGGTCGACGGAATCGAACGTGCCTATTCCATCGTCTCATCACCACGGGAGGACGAGTTGGAACTTTTCATTGAACTCGTACCGCCGCCAGATGGTGTACTCACCCCGTTGCTAAACGAACTAAAGGTCGGTGACACCGTCACCCTTCGACCGCGTGCAAAAGGAATCTTCATCCTCAAGCCAACGGTTAAGAACCACCTGTTCGTAGCCACCGTCACAGGGGTGGTTCCATACGTCAGTATCCTGCGTTACCACCTGGAGACACTTGCCGGACAGGACGACGAGTCAGAAATGCAATCGCCGGGCGACTTCAATTTCTACGTCCTGGAAGGTGCAAGTTATACGGACGAATTCGGTTACGACGAAGAACTCACTAAACTCGCCCAGGAACACGACAACATCCACTTCGTACCAACCGTCAGCCGACCTGCCGAAGATAAGAATGCCGGATGGACCGGTGAAACAGGACGGGTCAACACGCTTACGGAAAAATACATCGATAAATACGGGCTGAAACCGGAGGACACTATCGTCTACGCCTGCGGCAATCCGCAGATGATCGAAGACGTAAAAGACCGACTCGGTGGTGCCGGGTACCAGGTGGAAGAAGAGAGATTCTGGAAGGACGACGATTAGGTCCAGCCTCAACACACGTTAATAGTTAACTGCATTAAATCCATCTGGAGATAAAAATGGCTGACAAGGAACGAATCGGCGTTATCGGTCTAGGCATAATGGGCAAGCCCATGGCCAGGAACCTAATGGCAGCCGGACATGAAGTAGCCGTGTACGACCTCTTCCCGGAACCCGTGGAGGAACTGGTCACAGACGGTGCAATCCTGGGGACATCACCTGCTGATGTCGCATCCAAATCCGACGTGACTGTGGTAATGGTTCAGAACTCTCCCCAATCCACAACGGTAGCGCTGGGAGAGAACGGAATCATCGAGGCCGCGGACAAGGGTCAGCTCGTAGTTGACATGAGTTCCATTGCACCGCTGGTTTCACAGCAGATCGGAAAAGAGTTAGCCGAGGCTGGCATAGATTTCCTAGATGCGCCGGTCTCCGGTGGTGAGCCGGGAGCGATATCGGGAACCCTCGCCATCATGGTCGGAGGAACTCAGGCGGCATTCGACCGTGCAACCCCTATATTCGATGCGACCGGTGCCTCCGCCGTCCTGTGCGGCGACGTGGGAGCAGGTGGTTTCACCAAGCTTGCCAACCAGATCTGCGTTGCAGCGAACATCAACGCACTGGCCGAAGCCCTCGTCCTTACAAGCAAAGCAGGGCTGAACCCAGAGACGGTATTCAATGCAATCAAGGGCGGCTTGGCCGGATCTAACGTGATGAATACCAAGGCGCCCATGATGTTTGATCGTAATTTCCAGGCCGGCTTTCGTATCGAGCTGCATTTGAAGGATATGAACAACGCCATGGACACGGCGCAGCAAATGGGTGTGCCACTTCAACTGAGCGCACAACTGCAGCAGGTCCTGCAGGCGCTCTACAACGAAGGTAACGGCACGGACGACCACGCCGGAATTCTCAAGTATGTTGAGTCACTAGCCAAGGTTGAAGTGAAGAAACCGTAGGCGTTCGCAAACCCGAACAATTGACAACCGCCGCCGCTGACTCGGCGGCGGTTGCGCGTCAACTCGACGGCACTTAACCAGACAACCCCTACACAAAACAGCAGACCAAGTCACAACAAACATGATCGGAGTCCGTTACGACATGACGAATCCACGAATAAAAATCACAGACGTCCGGTCACGAAACCTCAGGGTAGTCAAAGAAGTAGGTGAACTTGAACCGGCGTGGAGCGTAGGCACGATGTCCCAGTTCCGCATCGGTGGAGGATCGTTTCTGGAGATTCAGACCGATCAGGGTCTGACCGGAATAGGTTCGGCTGTCAATCCCGCCTTGATCCCGCCGATCAAGGAATTGCTTGTCGGCAAAGATCCGTTCGAAGTCGAACAGCACGACGCAGAAATGCGATATTACGTAAAGGGGGGTACCGGGTACCAGGGGACCGCTGGAGTTGATATAGCCCTATGGGACATCATCGGTAAAGCAGCCGGCCAACCACTTTACAAACTCTGGGGGGGCGGTAAAGACCGGATCACACCGTACGCTTCGATGTACGTACTTTCTACACCGGAAGAACGAGCCCAGATGGCAAGTAGTCTTGCAGATGAAGGCTGGAAGGCTATCAAACTACGCCTGCATCATCAAACTATTCAGGAGGACCTGAGGACGTTCGAAATGGTGCAGGATGCCGTTGGCGACCGGATGACGGTCATGGTGGACGGCAACCAGGCACAATCAGCAGGTACATGGCAACCCGGCATCCAATGGGATTTCCAACGGGCTATGGACACGGCACAGGCGTTAGACGCCATGGGCTGTTTCTGGCTTGAGGAACCAAGATTACGCTACGCCTACAAGGAACTTGCAGCTCTAAACAATGCTGTCGCAATGCCGATCGCAGGTGGTGAAAATAACGTCGGCTTACACGAATTCGTGGATATGGTCGAACACAATGCTTTCGATCTTCTACAGCCAGAAGGCCAGGTCCTGGGCATAACAACACTAAAGAAAATCGGTGTCCTTGCTCAGGCATACAACAAACAAATCGTTCCCCATCACGGCGGAGGAAATATCGGTGTGATTGCACACATGCATCTGATTGCCACGTGGCCGCACGCACCCTTCATGGAACTTCTGAACGACCCGCCTATCGGGGCTTACACAAATGGTTTCTCAATCATGAGTAACCACCCAGTAGTAAAAGACGGATACATGGACTTACCACAGGGTCCAGGTCTTGGAGTAGAAATAGATCGGGACTTAATTATCGACGACTGAGCAAAGTGATGCCCCACACAAAACCCTTCCGAGCCTTGTGAAAAACAAGATAGTTGCAGTGGAACCTGATATCGAACTGAGGCTAAGGTCTATAGCTCAACGCCCTCCCGTCACCTCAACCACGGTCCCCGTAATGTAACTTGCATCGTCTGACGCGAGGAAAGAAACCGCCTTAGCAACCTCGCCTGCAGTGCCCGGCCGCCCCAACGGAATCGCCTCTGCCATAGCTTCCTGAGATGTCTGTTTCAGTTCTTCGTAGCGGCCTCGGACACGAGCCCCCTCTTCGGTAAGGATTAAACCTGGCAAAACTGCGTTTACGTACACGCCGGATCGTCCGAGATCACGCGCAAGTTGCGCAGTGAGTCCAATAATCCCGGCCTTCGCAGCGGCATAAGGTAACCGAATACCTGATGTGTTTAACGGACCAAAATGTCCCTTTGCATTAGATGATGACAGGTTAACGATGCGTCCGTATCGTCGTTTCCGCATATGAGGAACGACCGCTTTGCAGCACAGAAATGCGCCCTTCAAGTTCAAATCTACCTGTGCATCCCAGCGGTCCTCCGAAACCTCTTCAATATGCAGGACTCCCTCCGTACCGCTACCACCGGCATCGTTTACGAGAATGTCGATAACGCCAAGTTCGCTCAGAGCCAATTCAACCATGTTGGCCACCGAGCTGGAATCTGTAACGTCCACGGGAGTCGCCAACGCCTTGCCACCAGCCGCACGGATTTCAGCAGCTACACTTTCAACCTTTGCCGCCTGTATATCGGCAAGTAGCAACGACACACCTTTGTCCGCCAGGTCACCTGCCACAGCTCGTCCAATTCCTTGTGCCGCTCCTGTAACGATCGCCGTCTTACCTTCTAATGTCATCTCGAACTCCTGGCGCTACCCGCTGACTGACAATTTTCCGGCCGAGTATCCGCCATCTACGAATATCACCTGCCCGTTGATGTACTCGGCATCCGGTGATGCCAGGAAAGCCACCGCGTTTGCTATGTCTGACGGTGCACCGGGACGTCCGAGCGGCACCTGTCCAACAAATGCCCTCTGGTACTCATCGGTTGGCGCTGGCTTGACCTCGGATCCGGTCAATGTCATACCCGGCCCAACCGCGTTGACCGTGATCCCATGAGGACCCAGTTCCAATGCCAGCGTTTTTGTGAATTGAATTATCCCGGCTTTTGACGAAGCATAGGCGCTCGCACCCGGTCGAGCGTTAGAACCCGCTGTCGAAGTGATATTAAGGATGCGTCCACCCTGACCCTGGGAGACCATCTGTCGAGCCACTGCCTGGCTGCACAGGAAATTGCCCTTAAGGTTGACCGCCATGACGCGATCCCAGAATGATTCTTCCATTTCAAGGATGCCCGACTCACCACTTACCCCGGCGTCGTTCACTAGAACGTCGATCTGGCCGAATTCTTCGATGGTAGCCGCAACCATTTCACCAACAGCTGTAGTCTCACTGACATCCACATGAAACGAGGCTGCGCGTCGACCACATGATCTAATCTCATTGGCAACAACCTCCGCATCCGACCCCAACAGGTCTGCAACCATCACATCCGCACCATCTTCCGCCAGTCGTGCTGCGATCGCCCTTCCAAGGCCATGCGCTCCACCGGTGACAATCGCAGTTTTACCTTCAAGATTCATTAGAGCTTAATTGCCTTACCTAAGAACTTACAGACCAACATAGCGGACAAGAATATCCACCCCGGACTGTGCACGTAATGTCATTGCCTCCCACTTCAAACCTCAATCACGTCCCCTTTGAAAACTTATCAACAAAGGGCTCTCCGCCCTTCATAACCATTTTCAAGTTATTTCGGTCTCCAAGTAACGACACGTTTTTCGAAACATCACCATCCACTATCAACACGTCCGCTAGTTTGCCTGCTGTAATCGTCCCGATTTGATCACCCAGTCCCACGCACTCGGAAGCAGTTGCCGTGGCAGCTTTAATCGCCTCTAGCGGTGTCATACCGCGTTCGACGAGCACCTCGATCTCACGATAGTTTTTCCCATGAACGAACCCACCCATGTCAGTCCCTGCAGCCACCTTTACGCCTGCCGCCATGGCTGCATGAAGACTACGCTGGTGCACATCCTTCAAAGCGCGCGCCCGTTCCGCCATATGCGGTGGAGAATTCTCGGCGTGGTATTCGTAGACGGCGAAGGTCGGAACATAAAACTGGTCGTTGTCGGCCATCTTTTTTAAGAGGTCGGGTTGTTCCACTAAGTAGCCTCCGTGCTCTATGGACCCAGCACCTTCCTCGACGGCATACTTCAACCCGTCCCCTGCAAGCGCGTGGCACATAGTACGCAGACCTTTTTCGGAAGCTTCCGCGACAATTGCAGCTACCTCGTCACGACCAAATGACGGATCAAACGGCCCGTGCCCAGGACGGGAGGCTCCTCCACCGGTAGTTGCAAATTTGATCACATCCGCCCCTGCGCGCCATAGTTCTCGAACCTTGGATCGGACGCCATCGACGCCATCGGCGACGCCATCGGGCAATCTAGGATCGTTATTAAACGGGTTCTGATGCCCTGACAATGACACCCGGTCTGCGTGCCCTCCCGTTCCCGACATGAAACTGACCGTCAGTATCAGACGTGGTCCTGGGTACAGACCTTCTTCAACGGCCATTTTGAACCCCACATCAAGTCCCCAGCCGTCCCGGACGCAGGTGAAACCGCCGGCCAGTGTGTCTTCCATAATCTTGGCCGTACGAAGATGCTGCAACGAATTCGGCATCGCCATTCGCCAACGAGTCAGGATGTCATAGTGCATCTCTGAGAGATGATCGTGACAATCAATCATCCCTGGCATAACGGACATCCCCGAGGCATCAATAACCTCGGCGTCTGATGGAACTGTGACGGCAGCCCGGGGACCGACTGTGAGAATCTCATCACCGTCCACCAGGACAGTAGTATCTGATACCGGGGAAGATCCAGTCCCATCGATCACATTTCCGCCAACAATCGCCTTCATAAGTATTCCTATCAGTCGGTGTAATCACTCCCTCCTGTCGGAGAAAGTTGCGATTAGGGAAAGTCCTTTTATTGAGGTCGAGTAGCTGCCTAATCACCGCTCATACGATCAACAAAAACTTCCCCACCTTTTAAACCCATCTTCAACCTGTCCCTGTCACGAAGTACGCCAATTTCATGAAGTGGATCGCCATCCAGAATCAATAGGTCAGCATACTTACCCACCTCCAAAGTCCCCACGTCTGATCCCAAATCGATGCACTCCGCCGCCCATCCGGTAGCAGCCTGTATCGCCTGCATGTTCGTCAGACCCTTTTCAACAAGTAACTCAAGCTCTCGGGCGTTATCCCCGTGAACAAACCCGCCTGCATCCGTACCGGCAACCACTTTCACACCCATAGACAATGCCATCTCGATGCTCAACTTATGGGCGTCTGCAAGTTCCAGGGCCCGTTCTCTCATAAATGGTGGGCTAACGGTTGAGTGGAACTCGTACACCATCAAGGTAGGTACAAAAAATGTGTCGGTGTCAGCCATGAGTTTTATGAGGTCAGGCGTCTCGGAAAGGTAGCAACCGTGTTCAATCGATCCAACGTCTGCCTGAACGGCCATTCGTAAACCTGGCCCAGCAATGGCATGACACATAGTTTTCTTCCCTTGAGATGCTGCCTGGGACACAATCGCATCGATCTCATCTTCTTCAAATGCCGCATCCCGCGGGCCATGACCCGGTCGAGTACTGGCCCCGCCAGTCGTCGCAAACTTGATCACATCCGCACCGGCACGGACCATCTCCCTAACCTTCTCTCTCACCGCAACAGCACCATTCGCCACCCCAGATGGCATGCGTGGATCTACATACAGCGAGTTACGATGACCAGACGGACTGACTCGATCGGATAACCCCCCGGTTGGAGAAATCAGGTTCACCGACAGCATCAACCGCGGCCCGCAAATTACTCCTTGTTCGATCGCCATCTTGAAGCCGGCATCTAGTCCACTGCCGTCTCGGACCGATGTGTAGCCAGAAAGGAGTGTATCTTCGAGTACATTCGCTGTGCGCAGGAAGCGCAGTGAGGCAGGATCATCGAGTCCCCATCGACTCATGATGTCGTAATTCTCAGACATCAGATGGTCGTGACAGTCAATTAGCCCGGGCATTACCGTCAGACCTGTTGCATCTACAACCTCCGCTTGAGGGGGGATGGTTATTGCGTTTTCACGACCGACGTCGATTATCCGTTGTCCATCCATCAGGATCGCAGAGTCGGATAACGGTGCAGATCCTGTCCCGTCTATCAGGTTGCCGCCAACGATCGCTTTCATAACACCAACTCCGGCCATCAAAATCCTGAACTAACTCCGCCACTAAAATTGGACGGTGAAAGTTCAGGAAGCATAACCGGAAATCAGGTCCTTCCAAAGACCACCGTATCTAACTCAATGACCGATGTGTATCGAGCCGTCATACAAGCCAGAAAGTGGTGGGCTAAATCCCGCCTGATGTTGGCCCGTCTTCGGAATCCCCACCGCGTACCTCTTCCAAGAAAGCCTCAATCTCGGCCGAGAGCTCTACGGATCCTGATGACTGATCATCGTCGTCATCCGTAGAGTCGTACTCGTCCTCAAAGCGTTTCACCATCTCTGCCAGCCGAGGATTGTCGGTCATGGCAGGCGTGACCTGGGAGTACTGCTGCTCCCCAAGTTCGACTTCGGGGATCTTTACGTCCTGGAATCCGTACAAGGGAGCCAATGCCTCAAGTGCACGTGCACCCCCAGCGTAATCGTTATCAAGTTGCAGATACATCGGTAGATGCACCATCACCGTCAATGTTGCTAGCCCGCGTGCTGTAGCCCCAACTCCAATTCCATTTGTCGCAGAAGTCGGGCCTTCATACTTGCTACGTGACAGGGTCACACCACCCAGATCGGGTTCAACTTCCCAGCCGCGTGACGACCCTGTCACAAGAAGTGGCCGAGAATGTGGAACAGAGTCGTACATCCCACCCACTGTGATGTACGTGGTTACGCCCAGCGCTTCCAGCATCTCCAAGACCGATTCATTAAAGTCCTCAGAGTTGGAGTGAGGTTCGAGGAGATGGACAAGAACCAGGTCTGGTTCTTCATCCCTGCGGACTATCTCTATTTTAGAATTCGGGCTGGTAATCTCTCGCTCTCCATCAACCCACTTCATTTCTGGTCGATAGCGCGTAAAA
>JAYGCF010000040.1:0-15303 GCA_046583495.1 Dehalococcoidia bacterium | reverse complement strand
ATCGATCAACAGATTTTCGTAGTCAGGACCCTGATATTTATCTGGCAATACTATCCTCCTCAATTTATCTGAATGGTCATTGATTCCCAGGTGACGTTATTTGGACTTGTCAGCAAGATTCTAAAGCGAACAATGTTCGCTAATTACCAGAGGCTGCTAGTCCGGTTAATAAATGCATCCCCTAATAGCCGTATACCGTCGGATGCGTTAGCCTCGCTGCCTACCAAGTTCCCAACGGTGAGATACGTGCCTTAACTCCCTGTTTCACCCGATATACATATGGAGGATTCAATGCCCGGACAGGTTGATGAGCGCGTTGCACTGGTGACCGGTGGCGGTTCAGGAATTGGGCGGGCTACTGCGCTCAGGTTCGCGGCAGAGGGAGCACGCGTTGTGGTCGGCGATATCTCACTTGAGGCCGGAGAAGAGACCGCAGAATTGATCAGACATGGTGGTGGTGAGGCTCTGTTTACTTATATGGATGTGACCGATGAAAAGTCGGTACAGGCTGTAGTGGACAAGACCGTACACGAATACGGACGACTGGATTGTGCGCACAACAACGCAGGAATTCTTGGACCGGTAGTGGGAGATATGACTGAGTACCGACGCGAGGACTATGACCGAGTGATTAGCGTGAACGTTACGGGGGTGTGGATTTGTATGCAGGCAGAGTTGCGCCAAATGTTGGTGCAGGCCCCACCTGAGGGTGGACACTCAATCGTGAATACGGCCTCTATTGCAGGTCTCGTTGGTAGCCCAACTATTCCTGCTTACTCCGTAAGCAAGCACGCCGTAGTTGGCATGACAAATTCGGCGGCTCGGGGCTATGGAACTCAGGATATAAGGATAAACTCCGTCTGCCCAGCGATTATCGAAACCCCTCTGGCAGAGCCTCTATTTGAGCACTCGGAGTCCGAGGAGCGAATGCGTCTACGGCAGGCTCTCGGACGTTTTGGACAGGCAGATGAGGTGGCGTCGATGGTGGTCTGGTTATCCTCCGCGGACGCATCATTCGTGACAGGAACTGCAATGCGCGTGGATGGCGGTGCGTTAGCTTAGATATCTATGTGGCGGGGCGCCATTGTCATTATCAAAAGAGAATAGATAAACGGCATGGTTTCTGGCTTAATTAACTAAATGCGCTAACTACCACCATTTACATCTTCACCACTACCAAATTTCTGTTTCACCTCTGGACGTATTACCTTGCCAAGGGCATTCCTCGGCAGTTCGTTTGCGAAGTGGACCTTATCCGGTTTTTTGTACGACGCTAACGACTGTCTCGCGTACTCTATAACCTCTTCTTCAGTCACTGAGGAACCGTCTTCAAGGACCACAACCGCATGTACGACCTCACCCCATGTGGTGTCCGAGACGCCTATGACAGATGCCTCTCGGATTGCATCGTGCCTTTCTAGGGTTTCTTCTACCTCTTCTGGCGAAATCATCTCACCCCCGCGTTTGATAATCTCCCTAGCGCGTCCTGTCAAAAAAATATACCCATCCTCATCCTGGTAACCAAGGTCTCCTGTATACAGCCATCCGTCAGCGTCCAATGTGCGATTAGTCTCATCCCCCCAATAGCCCTTCATCAAGCGTTTGCCACGAGCAACTATCTCCCCCGAAACGTTAGATGGCACCTGCTCACCCGACTCACTCATGATCTGAACATCGACGCCTTCCATCGGAACTCCAATGGACCTCAATCGTCTTCGTTTTTTCTCAATTTCTGCAGGTGTACCAGTTAGATCGTGGTCCTCCGGCGGCAGCATGGTTATAGTCGCTGCTGTCTCTGTCTGTCCGAATGCGTTTATAAACTGCACACCTGGGAAGCGCTCTATAGCTTCCAAAATTACAGTCTCTGGCATCGCTGCAGCACCGTAAGTAATCACATCCAAGCTCGACAGATTGAAGTCTCCAAATCTGGGATGATCCATCAACGTCTTGAGCATAGTCGGGACCATCATGGCACGGTTTACACTCTCTCTTTCCACCAGGGACATCCATGCTTCCGGATCAAATTGTGGCTGGAGGACAAGCGTCCGACCTCCCCACACGCCAGCCATCATGGATTGCACTCCAGCGATGTGATACAGAGGGACCGTTAACAGGTTACGTTCGGTAGCCTCTGGGTCCGCCGGTGGAACGTTATCCATGACGAATGAAGTGAAACTGCCATGACTGAGCGTGACGCCCTTTGGCAGGGACGTCGACCCAGAGGTAAACATGATCATAGTCGTGTCGTCTTCATCACCCGTCGGGTAGCCCATGTAGGGTTTTGCGGAATTAACCGAATCCTCGTATGAGACCCACCTGTCAGCACTATTATTTGGATCTAAGGAGACCCGAGTTACATCTCCTTTTTCAAGTGAAGCACACGAGTCGATTAAGTCCATGTAACGTCCCCCTGCCAAAACGACAGTGGGCGAGGTCCGTTCCATCATGTAGTTAGCTTCGGCAGTGCGAGACCTGAAATTTACTGGAACGTAGATAGCGTCCAACATTGCTGATGCAAAATATGTCTCCGCATGGGCAGGCGTATTGACATCCATTAAAGCTACTCGATCTCCCGGGCCTACCCCCATCCCCGCGAGAACAGATGCCACTCGAGAAGTTCGATCTCGAAATGTCGCGAAATCAGGTTTTATCTCGCCCTTTTTCCCGGCTACGAATGCAGTACGGTCCGGGACTATCGCACAGGCGATCTCGAGTAGTTCAAATGTATTCAATGTGTTCCGTGTTCAGACGTATGTTCAATGGCTTCAGAGATACGGTCCAACATGATAGACAGCCTTCGTTCGCGCGCAAGGCCATCGAGCAACGAAAGATCACGGGCTGCAGCTAGCGCTGTTTTGGTCGCAGCAAGTAACCGCGGATCATTTGACCCTAATTTGCAAACAATTTTCTCAGATTCTGTTTCCAATTCAGTTGGAAGAACTACCCGCTGTACCAGACCTATGTCATGTGCTTCAGGGGCGCCTATTGACTTACCAGTGAGTAGCATATCTAAGGCCCTGCCCTGACCTATCGCCATACGAAGGAGTTGTGTCCCACCAGCTGCCGCAATGAGCCCGTATTGGGTTTCAGGCATAGAGAACAGAGCATTATTAGCTGCGATACGGATATCGCACAGGAGAGCCAGTTCCACCCCAGATCCGACTACGTGACCATGCAACGCTGCTACGGTCGGAATTTTGAGATCTCTAAGATCTCCAAAAATATCGCGCTCCCAGCGAGCCTGTCTAGCTGCCATCTGTGATGGCGCTGTACCAAATTCCCTGAGATCAGCCCCAGCACAAAACCCGCGTTCACCCGCACCTCTTAGTAGAAGGACACGTACGTCTGAATCCCATCGAATAGCTGCCAGAACCTCAGAAAGATCGTCGCGCATCTGAACGTTGAACGCATTGATCACATTCGGTCGGTTTAGGACAACATGTGCCACCGGGCCACACTTCTGATACAAAACGGTCTCGAAAGGATGGGTTGGCATACAGAAATTATGCTTCTTTATTCCGACGCCAGAATACGGGAGGTCTGTTTTCTTTGAAAGCTTCGATGCCCTCAGCGCGTTCGGGATCGGTGTGAAGGAGAATTGCTAAGTCTGCTTCGAGGTGCAGTGACTGATCAAGAGACATGTTTGCTCCTTCAATCACAGCCTCTTTAGTGAATTTACCAGCAGCCTGTCCATGTTCGGCTATCTCTTCAGCGATACGAGCGGCTCCTTGTCCATTGTCATTAGCGGGGACCAACAATGTCACCAATCCTGCCCTAAGCGCCTCTTCGGTTGATATACGCCTGCCAGTCAAAAGCATGTCTGTCGCAAGTCCGTGCCCAGCGATCCTCGGAAGTCGTTGCGTACCGCCATCCGAAGGAAGTCTGCCATTCTGAGCCAACTTCATTGCGAAGGTGGTTCCTGGTTCGGACACACGCACGTCAGCGGCAAGAGCAAGTTCCAGGATTCCGTTGTCGATACGGCCGGAAAGACCGGCGACTACCGGAATCTTCAAGGAACCCAATAACGATGCCATACCCGGTTCAACGTAGGACTCCTCGGATAGCAGGATTGCAACACAACGAATTGTAGGGTCTGTTTTTGCCATCTCACACAAGGACTTGAACGTGACCATATCACTGAACGTAATATGCAGAATCCGATTTCCACTTGATGATTCGTTCAATCCTCTCACTCTCCAAGTTTCTAAAAAGGCTTCAACGCCAAGGTTACAGGG
This sequence comes from Dehalococcoidia bacterium, assembly GCA_046583495.1. Classification (GTDB taxonomy): domain Bacteria; phylum Chloroflexota; class Dehalococcoidia; order Lucifugimonadales; family Lucifugimonadaceae. The sequence goes on along the minus strand of JAYGCF010000040.1, from coordinate 11,068 downwards.
GCGCGGTGATACCACATTTGCTCGCCTGGTTGGTCGTCACACGTTCCTCATACCCATACGTTCAGCAATTTCCAAGCGACTGGGAGCCCCAGACAAACCTTCCCGCTCAACTGAGATACTTGCGGCGGCATTGGCAAAGTGCGCCGCCTCTATCAGATCATCGGTCTCGACCAGCCTTATCAAACATGCTGCAGCCCAGATATCACCAGCCCCTGTCGGATCGATCTCATTTGCAGGGTATGCATGAATTTTTGTTCTGGCACGACCAGAGTACACATGGGAGCCATTTTCACCATCGGTCACCCCAATCACGCGTGCGTACTCTCCCAAAGTGACCATCGCTTGTTGTTCTTCCCCTAGGAATTCCATCTTGGAACCGGCCAGTAATCGATACCCCGGCGTGATTCTTTTTACAAGTCCTGAAGAGGGACCCGTTTCTTCAGTGATACGACCGTACTGATCCCAACGACGTAACCATCCCTGCACAGCAGCTCCGACGGCTGACTCTGGGAACCAGTCTTTTGCGTTAACTGGGACCTCATCCACCAACGGACCTAAGAATACTATCGATGCATTACGCCATGCAGCGGGTATATCCGACAATGTAATGCACGAAGCACGAGCACCAAGAGTCTGATTACGCGTCCCTGAAGGACCATATACATTCTGGAAAAACGTCGTGAAATCGGACTCGACGAGATGCACGTCGACTCCAGGAAGTACTGTTTCCAAAGGGTATTCAGTTCCAGCACTGGCGACCACAGCTGTCTTCAATCCAAGTGATTGTGCACACATTGCGGCAAAAGCCGCAGCGCCTCCTGGCCTGACACGTCCGTGGACATTTTCTCGTTCAGGCGTAACGTCGTATGTGAGAACACCAATCGCCAAAAAATCTGGTGTTGTGTAGCTGGTCATTACGGACTCGTTTGTAGAATTTTCTTACGGCGGAGTTCCTGAATGCCCCCAAGTTAGCCATTGCAGCGAGCCAAGCGGTCATTACCCTCGGCGGTGGCGATTCCCGCGATTTCGCCGACGGCGTGCGTCAGACGATCCCTGTGAACCGTTTCCAGTGGCCGGGTAGATAACCACAAACCTATTGGCCCCTTCACCGTTGCTCTCTGTCGTAACCCTAGAGTTGTTGGCAAGCGCCATGTGGACCCAGCGTCGTTCATAGGCAGGCATAGGTTCCAGATCTGCGGATCGCCCTGAATCAGCCACGCGCTCCGCCGTTCTTTCAGCGACAGCACCAAGAGTTTCTCTGCGCCGCTCCTTGTACCCTTCAATATCGATCTGGACATAGGCTGAACGGCCCAACTGGTTGGTTACCACCATGTTGACCAAATACTGGAGCGATTGGAGAGTCTCCCCTCGTCGCCCAATAAGCAATCCTGAGTCATCACCCTCGATGTCAAACACTGGAACGCCATCATCGGTTTCATCGCGGATGTACGTGTCCGCTACGACGTTCATACTGGCCAGGAAATAGTCGATCACTTCTGAAGCGAATTCGATCACCTCGGGGTCTGGATCCGATGGACTATCCCTTTTGGGACGAGAACCTGACTCACTTTGGCCAGAAGACTCTTGAATTTCCGTACGCACTGATATCGCGGAGGTCTCGTGATCAGAGATATCTCGAGAGTCCTGCTCGGAAACTTTATCGGACTGATAGTCATCAGCCACATCACGGCCATCAGAGATTGTATGCCCTGAAAATTCATCGTGGTCGGGTGTATCTTCATCCTCGTACTCATCGTGGTCTGAGTCCGGTTCGTATATGTCATTCGAAGTCTCGTCGGTGTTTGACCCGACAGAACCATGGAATGAATGCCCGTCCACCAAACTTACGTCAATTTCGGCCGGCTCACCGCCGAACCCCAGAATGCCAGATCTCCCAGGGTTAACGACGACGATTTCTACGTCTTCGAGGTTTACGTCTAGAGCCTCTAGAGCGTTGTCTGTCGCTTCTTCGACCGTCTTCCCCGAGAACCGTCGCTGTTCCATCAATGGTTTCCCCCTTTACTTCATCTTCGGCCTCAGCCACGCCGGCTTCTACTGCCGCCGCCGCCGTGGCCGCTGATGTTCCGAACCTAGTACCCAGAATGGCGCTAGGCCCGGAAATCACGGCAGTAATTGCGACTCCAATCAGGTTGGAGAACAGGATGTATACCGCCAGTCCCGCTGGGAACTGGAAGGTAAAAAAGCCAAACATAATTGGCATCAACCAAAGCATCATTTGGTTTGTTTGCGCTGACCGCTCATCCATAGCGGGCATAGCACTAATTTTCTGTTGCCCCCACATCGATGCTCCGACAAGGATTGGCAGTGCAAAGTTGAAAGGCGCCGGAGCGTTTTGGACTAGGTCGACCAGATCCATCCCAATGAACATACTGTCTAGTGGAACATCGCTCGCAGCCGGGTTCCACGCATAAAGAACTGAGGATAGATTCGCCGTACCCTCCGGCGTAGCAGGTACTGCTTTAAAAATGGCTCGGTACAATCCAAACCATATAGGCATCTGAAGAACCATCGGCCCTAGACAACCGATTGGACTAACCCCAGCGGTCTTGTACATCTTCATAGTTTCTGCGGACTGAAGACGACGGCCGTCCGGATGGTCTTTATAGCGCGCCTGCATTGCTTTCATCCGCGGTTGCAGTGCAGACATCTTCCTCATGTTCCGGGTCTGCATCACGGTCAGAGGGATCATCACCAAGCGGACGGTAACAGTGAAGAAAATGATCGCCAACCCAAAGTTACTGAACAGAACCATGTCCAGAAACACCAGAGAATTGACCATCGGGTTGATGACGATCAAATTAAACCGGAAGATCGCAGCAGCGATTATCGCAATCCCTAGAATTATCCAGAGTCTGCGGGAGAGAAGGGTTTCCATTAGCAACCCCCTCCCGTCTCAGCCTTGATGCAGGAGAGTCGACTATGATCTGAGATCCTGAATCGAATCAGATCGTCGTCGGTCGTATGGACATACAGGACTCCGTCATCCACTAGCAGATCCGCTTTAACTCCGCCATTTGTGGCAAAAGGATTCAGTTCGGCCCCGTTGGACGCCAGGAACGCTCCTATGTTGTCCTTGCCAGAAGGGACGGCAAGGGCCATACCCTTACCAATTTCTTGAAAAATAGCGGCCCGTCCGACTATCTGACCATCGACTTCCGCCGGAATTGCCCATCTCTGTTGACCGGTCGATGAGTCCAGCGCGTAGAACTTACCGTTCAAAGTACCGACATACAGAATGTCATCAACTAGAAGTGGCGTTGCCCAGAACCATCCATCCGACTCAAACGACCATTCACTCGGACCCAATGCATGGGTCCCTGAACCCGCGGCATTTCGGCGGGTTATATCCAGCGCATAGAAAGTGTCATTGAAGTCGCCAAAGTAAATCTTGTCGTCAACTACGAGTGGCTCTGCGACTATCGCTCCACCAGCCTCGAAGCTCCATAGTTCTGTACCCGCGGTTTCACCTTCACCACCAAGAGACACTGCATGCAATACGCCATCAAGATCACCAAAATAGACAACGTCATTATCAATTACAGGAGTACCCCATACGGAGTCAGTTGTGGGTACTCGCCACAGGACGGTTGGACCTAGCTCTGAGGTCGTTTTTACAGCGTAGAGATATCCATCAGCACCGCGAAGTCCTGGGTCGGTATCAAACTCGTCCTGAATCGAGGAAGTTCCGAAAAGTACGGTCTCGCCTGAGACTGCCACGGAACCAACGATCTGTGTCTGTCGTACAAATCTCCAGAGTTCGTTGCCAGAATCAGCAGAAATCCCAACAACAATCGCTTCGCAATCTAGGCCACTGCAGTCGTAACTGGCGCTTATCACCTGCCCGTCTTCAATTCTTGGCGTACCGTACAGCGGACCAAGTTTGTCGTTGCCTGATACCGGGTAGCCCCAATTGGGGTCGAACCGACCGTCCGCACTAAGGTCTAACCTCGTGATACGTCCGTCTTTCGCTCCCAAGTACACGTATTCACCGTCGATAACCGGAGCAGCCCATCCGCCATCCGGATCAAGGTCTCCTACGCAGGCAGTGAGCAATAAAAAAGATACCGAGATCAGAACGGCGAGGACAGCAGATTTTGATCTGTGGCTCTTATGTCTCTTTAGCCCAGGTGGTCTCTCGGGCAAGTTAGTTAAAGGCGAGGTATATCTCCGGATTTGGTCAAAATGCTCGCTACTCCGACGCTAGTCTGGATCAGAGGTGAGCGGGATGTGCACAACAGTTTACTGATTCAGGCGCTGTGTCCTGCACTGGTTTCATAATCGACGGAATCAACCGTCGGGACAGGGTCGTAGCCACCTTCGTTTCCTGGATGGCATCTACTAAGACGCTTGATGGTCATGGAAATGCCATGGAGAACGCCATGCTCGCGCAAAGATTCCTGCGCGTATACAGAGCACGTAGGTTCATAGAGGCACTGAGAAGGCAAGTAAGGTGAAATTATTTTTTTGTACCCCTGTAACAGCAAAATCAAAAGTCCACGCATATCAAGTCGTATCCCTCTCGAACACGTCATTCTCCGATGCACTCTCAATGAGCATGCCGTTGTCATTCAGTTCCGTTGACTTTAACGTCTCTGGTCCTAGCAACCCAGTTCGTCGGGCCAGCCGTTTTAGCGACGACATCAACATATAGTAGCTTGCCCCTGCCGTTGCCGGCCTAGCAGACACGACGATGTTATAGCCGGGTGCGACTTCGAGAGATGAAATACATTCCCTCAACCGCCGTTTCACCCCGTTCCTTATAACCGCCCCACCAACTCGCTTACTTACAACTAGACCAAATCGAGTGGTCAATTCACCCGACTCCACTACGCCGAGGCTAAGGAGGCCATCGTTCGCACGACGCCCATGTTTCCGTACTTCTGTGAATTCGTGGCTTTTACGGAGTGTTAAGGCAGTGCGCATTACCCATGCCGTCAATCGTTTAGGTAGTCTCGTACAAGGCCTGTGACATCAGACCTATACAGATAGACTTTTTCTCCCACGTGCACGACGTCTGGCCAGTACTCGCCGGCCACCGACGGACCGCATGCGAAGCCGGAACCCGTGTACTCGGAGCCGGCGCCTCTTTTTGGGTTGGTATGTTCGTTTTGGCATTAGTAAGTTGAAAGACTCTCGGGACTCTGTAAAAACGTGATGAGTTGATTATATCCGCAATATTGGCCGATACCTACCGACGAATCAACGTAAATATGCAATTTGAACCTAATTTCTTGACGGCTACACCACGCGTTCCTAGAATCGTATGTCTAGGGTCCCGACAAACTAGTCGGTTCACGACCCCCTAAAGTGCTAGGAGCGCGTCGGGTTTATGGTTGCCAAGTCAAAGGATACCGGAACTGACTCAGAAGCGGACATCATCAGTACCGTCACCGAAGCACTTCGGGACTACACGTTAACGATCGCTGAAGATGACCGTCCAGCCGCAAGTGCCGAACTCGGCAGGTTTGTTAGATGGCTGGGCAATGATCGTTCGCTGGATTCCCTAGCTCCACCTGAGATTGGCGATTACAGTGACCACATCGGTGCTCATGGAACGGCACCAGATGCAGTGGATCGCCTCGCCATTGTCAAACTCTTTCTCGCCCATCTCAAAAAGAAGGGGCATATCGAGGTAAACCTCGCGCAGCACCTTCGGCTTCGACGTGGCCGAGGAGCTACCACCGGTGCAAAAACCAATTCCCCATCCGCCGGGCCTGGAGCGAGATTGACAAAGTCCGGTCACCAGGCCATGCAGAACCAACTGGCCGAGCTGATCGTCCAAAGAACCGAGTTATCCGAAGACATACGTAAAGCTGCAGCCGACAAGGACGTTCGTGAGAATGCTCCCCTTGAGGCCGCACGCGAAGCTCACGGTATGGTGAGCCTTAAAATCGGTGAGATCGAGGAAACCCTGCGGGGTGCTGAGATAATTACTGAAAAAAACGGTGCGCGTGAAAAAGGTGTCGTGAGGCTTGGCGGCAGAGTCACTATAAAAGACGTTGATTCTGGGCGCGCGACCGCTGTCCAACTTGTTCATCCAGACGAGGCAAACCCTTTGTCTGGGAAAATGTCGAGTGGTTCACCGGTCGGAGGAGCGATAATCGGCCATGCGGTAGGAGAGACCGTAACCGTCGATACACCTGCCGGCTCGAAGCAATTCGAGATAGTAAAAGCGACCTAAAACGGATCCTGGTTTCCGTGCATCACACGGTATCCATTGGAAAGCCAAGCAAGATACACTCGGCCTGCAACCGCAAGAATATGTCGATAGCTTAGTTCTTGCGGGAACTTCTGACGATTTAATATGAATAACTGTATGGCGATTTCCGAAACCGAGCGTCGGCTCGGTGGTAGCAACGCTGTCCCATCTGTCCTGAGCATTTCGTAATACATTGCTTTTACATCGCCTGTCCCGCTGCGTCATGGAACACAGCCATCTGCAACAACAATACGCACAGGAATTCAGTTCAGAGGATCGGCGCGTCACATCCAATCAATACCTAGATAGGAACACATTTGTCTGAATCCCTCTTGCTATTCGGTGGCTTTGGCCTATTCGTCTTGGCAATGTTGGTACTCGACCTGGCGGTGTTCCACCGGAATGCACACTCGGTCCGCGTGCGCGAGGCTGCTGTTTGGTACGGCGTATGGGTCGGACTTGCATTGCTGTTCAACGTCGGCGTTTTCATATGGAAGGGCACAGACAGCGGGTACGAGTTTCTGACGGCTTACGTCATCGAGTTGTCCTTAAGCGTAGACAACATATTCGTCTTCCTCGTTGTGTTCTCTTCGTTTGCCGTCCCGCCAGAGCTTAGACACCGTGTGCTGTTCATGGGCATTGTCGGAGCAGTCGTGATGCGTGGTTTCTTCATTGCCACCGGTGTGGCCCTGTTAGAGACCTTTGGCTGGCTAATATTCTTGTTCGGTGGCTTTCTGGTTTTTACAGGGATCAAACTGGCTATTCGGAAGGAAGAGGAAGTTGATCCGTCTCGAAACCCAGTTATGCGTTTGGCTCGGAAATTCCTGCCTGTGACGTCGGAATACGATGGCCAAAAGTTCTTCACACGCCGTAACGGAGCGTTGATGGTGACCCCGTTGTTCATGGTACTTCTGGGACTAGAGACCACCGATCTAATCTTCGCTGTCGATTCGGTTCCTGCTGTATTAGCCATAAGCGATGACACCTTCATCATCTGGACATCTAACGTATTCGCTATACTCGGCCTGCGTGCTCTATTCTTTTTAGTCGATGGCATATTGCCCTATTTCCGATATCTCAACTTCGGGCTGTCGGTCATACTCGTATTCATTGGATTAAAGATGATTACCAGTGACGTTTACCATATGCCAACCCCTATATCCCTAGGGGCGGTCGGTGGAATACTTCTGATCACAATTCTGGCGTCGTATATTGCGAAACGCAGAGAGGATGCTATATCGGCGAGAGCCGGGGATAACCAATGAGTGAGCCAAGTGTTGAACAGCCTCGGAAAATTTGATCGTGTGCCAGGATGCAAATCCGTTCTCGGAGGAAAAAGAACAAGATGACCACCAGCGTAAGGAGTGATCTAGCCGCCGAACTACAAAATGTAGTGAGAGGTGAAGTCAGGTTTGACCAATACTCCCGCGCCCTCTATAGCCAAGATGCCTCCATCTACTCAATGGAGCCTGCTGGAGTCGTACTGCCACAGTCCCCTGATGACGTACAGGCAGTCATGGAGATTTGCAATCGTAATGGTGTGAAAGTTCTGAGCCGTGGTGGAGGTACGGGGCTTTCCGGCCAGACTGTACAGGAAGGTGCGGTCGTGATCGACTACACCAAGTACATGCACGATGTCATCGATATCAACTCGGACGAGCAGTGGGTCCGTACTCAACCTGGAATCACGCTCACCGAACTTAACAGGCAACTGAAACCTCATGGCCTGATGTTCACGCCAGACCCAAGCACTGCAAGCCGAGCGACCGTCGGTGGAGCCATGGGTAACAACTCTTGTGGTGCACATTCCATAATCTACGGAAAGACCGTGGATCACGTGCTTGGGCAGGACGTCGTGTTATCCAACGGAAACATGACGAGTTTCGAAAATGTGACAGGGCGCGACCTTGAAGCGAAACTCCGTCTCGAAGGCATTGAAGGAGATATATACCGCACTGTAAGGGATGTCGCCAATCGTTCTGCACCTTTGGTTGAGGCTAATTTCCCCAAGGTCCTTAGGCGTGTCGGTGGATACAACCTGGATCTTGTGAATGAACCAGATGGTGTGAACATGGCTCAACTTATGGTCGGGTCGGAAGGCACGCTCGCTGCCGTAACCTCTGCCCGCCTCAACCTGGTCAAGATTCCAGAATTCACAGGCTTAGCCGTCTTACATTTCAAAGAACTCGATGAGGCGATGGAGGCCACTGTTGCCACTCTTGAACATGATCCGTCGGCCGTAGAGCACATTGGCGCAATCATCATTACGCAAGCTCGCCGGCACCTCATGTTCTCCCGTAACTTAGGGTTTCTCCAAGGGGAACCAACGGACATCCTTGTCGTGGAATTTAATGGAGAGTCTGAGGCGGAGATCGACGATAAGTTCGACAAGCTCGAACAAGATATGCAACGTAAAGAACTGGGATTCGCCATGACCCGTCTTCGGACCGCCGCGGAGCAGGGTCAGGTTTGGGCTATGCGTGAAAACGGACTTGGTTTGATGAACAATGTCGAAGGCAGCGCCAAGCCTCTACCCTTCGTTGAAGACACAGCTGTCTCTCCTGAGAAACTGCCTGAGTATGTACGACGATTTGATCAGATCATACGTAACTCAGGCACTGAGGCAGGTTACTACGGTCACGCCTCAGTCGGATGTATGCATATACGACCGTTAATTGACATCAAAACTCGAGAAGGCATGGATCGACTTTACAAAATCAGTGATGAAGTGTCCGATCTCCTGAAAGAATTTGGAGGGTCGATGACCGGTGAGCACGGAGATGGAATCGTCCGAGGTTTCTGGACCGAGAAGATGTTTGGTCCAGAACTGGTCGACAACTTCCGTGAGGTCAAGAAAGCATTCGACCCTCAGACGATCATGAATCCGGGGAAGGTGTTCGACACGCCTCATCTACTGGACAATCTTCGTTTTGGTGACGAATACAAGACATACGAACTAGAGACGCGCCTGGACTTTACCAACGAGGGTGGCTTTGCGGCAGCGATCGAGATGTGTAATGGCGTCGGGGCCTGTCGGAAACTCAACTTGGGAGCCATGTGCCCGTCGTACATCGCCACTCGTGAAGAGACACATACAACTCGTGGCCGGGCGAACGTACTGCGGGCTGCCATCTCCGGCAAGTTCCCGATTGATGACCTGACATCGAAAGCAACATTCGACGTCCTTGACCTGTGCTTAGAGTGTAAATCCTGCAAGGCAGAATGCCCATCTAATGTTGACATGGCGAAGATCAAATACGAGTTTCTACACCAGTACTACAAGACACATAAAGTCCCACGTCGATCCAAGATGGTGGCCGACATCCATAAGACCAACGCTCGTATGGCACCGATAGCGCCTGTAGCCAACGCGATCACGCGCAGCGCTCCAATGCGCTGGGCTCTGGACAAACTTGTTGGTTTTTCATCAGACCGCCCCGCCCCGCCAGTGGTAAGGAAAACATTTCAAAAGTGGTTCGAAGGTCGTAAGGCTCTGGCAGGTACATACCCGCGGGGACAAATCGTGCTGTTCCACGACACCTTCATGAACTTCAACTACCCGTCTATCGGCATCGCGGCGACCGACCTACTTGAGTCTCTCGGATTCGAGGTTGTGATCCTCAAAGACCGCAAATGTTGCGGACGACCGATGATCTCTAAGGGGTTGCTCGACATGGCCGGGGAGAATGCCCGCCATAACGTCGATCTACTTTATGAGTACGCTAAGCGTGGAGTGAAGATCGCTGGATGTGAATCGTCATGTGTTATGGCCATTAAAGACGAGTACCCAGACCTACTCGGAGGCGAGGAGAAGGCACGCGTTGTTTCAAACGCTACTGTGATGCTTGAAGAGATCATCTCCGAATCCTTAGGAGATGATGGGCCACAACTTGAATTCACCGACCTCCCAAAGAAAATTCAGTTCCTGGGTCACTGCCATCAACGGGCCCTTACCGGCCTGTCATCAAGTATCAAGGCCCTTAACCTACCTCCAAACTACGAAGTAACCGACATCCCGGCCGGATGTTGCGGCATGGCCGGTTCATTTGGATACGAGTCTGAACACGTTGAGGTGTCACTTGCGGCTGGAGAAGAAAGATTTTTCCCGCATGTGAGAAATAATCCGGACCATGAGGTCTGCGTTACAGGCGTCTCATGCCGCGAACAAACGAGTTTCGGCACTGGACGGAAGGCACGACACCTGGTCGAAGTGCTTTCCGACGCTTTGAAAAAGTAGCCAGTTAAGTCCTTCACCTCTGTTTGCATATATCCTCCATACTGCAAGGCGTGTACTATCCCGCCCACTTCGTAATTACGACCCTGGATTATCCGATCGAGAGGTAAACCTTAATTGGAGATCATCTGGCTTGATCATGAGTGGTTTCGTGACGCAGGCAAGGTAGGTGGTAAGGGTGCGAGTCTAGGCCGTATTGCGAACGAATTCCCCGTTCCACCAGCTTTCTGCATGAGTACTAGTGCATTCGCCAGGTGGGGTGACTGCCGGTTGGATGACAATGGTCCACCGGAAGAAATGCTCGAAGCGGTCACAGATGCTTACACGCAATTGGGAGTTCTCTGTGGAATCGACCAACCGGCTGTCGCTGTACGTTCATCCGCAGTTGATGAAGACGGTTTTGAAAGTTCATTTGCAGGACAGCATGATACGTTCCTGAACCTGGTGGGAAGTGACTCGGTAGCGCGTGCCATAGTCCGTTGCTGGGCCTCGGCCGATAGTGACAGTGCAGTCAATTATCGAAAACAAAGTGGCGCTACGATAACCAACCCGGTAATGGGGGTCTTGGTTCAGCAGATGATCCCGTCAGATATTTCCGGAGTCGCATTCAGTGC
>JAYGCF010000043.1:0-2594 GCA_046583495.1 Dehalococcoidia bacterium | reverse complement strand
CTGATTATCTGGAGATATGTGGCGCATTGCTCTGTTTTTAGTTGACAGACTTGTCTTCTTCGGCCTCCCCGGACTCTTCAGGTTCTTGCTCAGCGGCTTCGTCTTCAGTTGTTTCCACTTGAGCAGTCGGCTCTTCGGCCTCCCCGGACTCTTCAGGTTCTTGCTCAGCGGCTTCGTCTTCAGTTGTTTCCACTTGAGCAGTCGGCTCTTCGGAGGGGAGGTCACTAGCGGCTTCGGCCACGGAGTTTCCACCCTTTTCAATGTGTGCCTGAAGCACGGTCATAAGTCCGCGGACTGTTCCGCTTAGAACGCTGACGAGGTTCGCTATAGGAGCGTTCATCTGGCCGAGTACTTTGGCTACCAGTTCTTCTCGACTTGGAAGTGTGGAAAGGTACTTTACCCGGTCCACTCCAACGACCTTACCTTCAAGATAAGCTCCATTGATGACAATCTCTAGGCGGTTATCCTCGATGTGCTTCATCAAGGCACGGGTCGGTGCCACGGGATCATCGTTACTCAGAACAAATCCGGTTGGTCCGACCACGATCTCACTGATTTCAGGTCGATCGATTTCCTCAGATGCGATCTTGACGAGGGTGTTTTTACTGACACGGTAGGTTCCGCCTGCTTCACGGACCGCTCTGCGTAGTGCAGATAATTCAGTGACGTTCAGTCCACGATAATCCGTGCTGATGATCAAATTTGCCTCGGCGAGGACGCTTTTCAGTTCTTCGACCTCGGCGACACTCTTGTCTGTCGGCATTAGTATCCCTTCGCGTTTCATGGATCCAGTCGGGCAAAAAAATAGCCCGGGCTGTAGACCCGGGCATCAGAAATCCAGCATGAGGCTGAACAGTTCTGGTGCCACCTGGGCAGGCGTTTTCGCCTTAAGCCCCATATGGTTTGAACCAACTGGGGCACCTGCTGTCTACAGCGGCCAGTATTTGATTATTTTCTTGAACTCTTAGAAAAAACTTTGAATGTTTGAGAACTTGTACCGGATTGTAACCCTGAGTTAGGCCTCAGCACCACCGGTAGTTTCGTCGATCTCAAGTTTTATCGGTGGGCCCATTGTCGATGTCAAGGTGGCAGATTTCACCAATTGACCCTTCAGTCCAGACGGTTTCGCCCGAACAATTGTGTCAACTACGGACTCCAGATTCTCCAGCAATTGTTCTTCGCTGAAACTGACCTTACCTACCCGCACGTGGATGATAGCGTCCCTGTCCATACGAATTTCAGTACGACCCTTTTTCATCTCTTCGATGGCATCGACAACATTGTCAGGTTGAACAACGGTGCCAGTGCGTGGGTTCGGCATAAGGCCTTTGCGCCCGAGGAATCGCCCCAGACGACCGATTTTCCCCATCTGGTCTGGCGTGGCGATAGATACGTCAAAATCGGTCCAGCCACCTTCTATCTTGGCGATGATCTCATCATCGGCAACGAAATCTGCACCAGCTGCCTCGGCTGCCCGAGCGGTCTCGCCTTCTGCGAACACCATTACTCGGGTTTCATTACCGGTGCCATGAGGCAGTGGCGCGACTTCTCGGATTTGTTGTTCGGCGTGCCTTGGGTCAGCTCCAGTCGAGACGTGAAGCTCTACGGTTTCATCAAACTTCGCCGGAGCCAGGCTCTTAACGAGGGCAACCGCGTCAACAGATGACCGCGGGACATCACTTGTGCCTTCAAGTGCAGCGAGATACTTCTTTCCATGTTTAGCCATTGATGCGATCTCCAGACCTGACACCGCTGAGGGATGTGGTCTATGGTCGAGGTGAACTAGTCGACGATAGTCAGGCCCATGCTTCGGGCGCTGCCTTCGATAATTTTCATTGCAGCGTCTACATCGAACGCATTCAGGTCGTTGACCTTGGTCTCGGCAATCTCTCGAATTTGGGACCGCTTGACGCTGCCGATTACCTCAAGACCTGCGGTTCCAGAACCTTTTTCGATCCCTGCGGCCTTCCGAAGTAGATCAGATGCAGGGGGGCTCTTAGTGTCAAATGTAAAGGATCGATCTGAGTAAACTTGGATTGCGACCGGAATAATACTGCCGGCCTGCGATGACGTTCGCTCGTTGTATTCCTTGACGAATTGCATGATATTGACACCGTGCTGACCGAGCGCGGGACCAACCGGTGGAGCAGGTGTCGCCTGTCCTGCCGGGATCTGCAGTTTAATCACAGTTTCTATTTTTTTTGCCAATTCTTATTTACCCGTGCACCACTTTGAGGTATAAATCTTGCCCGTTGGCAGATTTCTACCCTTTTTGTATTTGTAAAAAGTCTAGTTCGACAGGGGTCTCTCTTCCAAAGAACGAGACGAGGACACGCACTTTGCCTTGTTCCTCCAGTACGGCTTCTACAGTACCCATAAAATCAGCGAACGGTCCATCCACGATGCGGACGCTGTCATCTTTTTCAAATCCGATCCGAACTTTGGGATCTTCTGCTTTCATCTGACGCAAGATCCTGTCGACCTCTTCTTGCTCCAATGGAACAGGTTTAGGTCTACGCTCTCTCTCATCTTCAGCAGAGATGAAACCTGTTACACCCGGAGTATTCCGAACTACGTACCAGGCCTCATCATCC
>JAYGCF010000084.1:0-4271 GCA_046583495.1 Dehalococcoidia bacterium | reverse complement strand
TTCAGGCTTTCGGATGCAACCTTTACGGGGGTACCATATGGTTGCGCTGAGCGACGTAGATTCCGGCCTACCGCAAACGCGGCGGCGCAACGGGAGCAGCGTTATGCAAGGTCCATTGCCGCAAACTGAACAATTCAATCCATTGGAAAGTGATTCTCCTCGCGAGGCATGCGGGGTCGTTGGTGTTTATGCGCCTGGCGACGATGTGGCAAACGTCGTCTATTTTGGTCTTTTTGCGTTGCAGCACCGCGGGCAGGAGTCCGCTGGTATTGCGACCGGAGACGGTCGAGAGATAGCTCTTCATACTTCTATGGGTCTCGTCGCGCAGGCGTTCCGTGAGGAAGATCTTGATCGCCTTAAGGGTCATGTAGCCATAGGTCATACTCGGTACTCCACAACAGGAGCACCACGTCGGTCTAATGCTCAGCCCATAATCGCTCGAGGAGATAATGGGCTTACGATCGCCCTGGGGCATAACGGTAACGTCATAAACGCTGGACCCCTGCGGACAGAATTAGAAGAGTGGGGATCAAATTTCACCGGCACTTCTGATACAGAAGTGATCGCTGAAATGTACGCGAAGGCTCCCGCTACGACTTGGGAGGAACGCTCTGCCTACTGTATGAGGCGCCTACAGGGTGCTTACTCTCTCGTTGTGATGACAAAGGACCAACTGGTTGGTGTCCGTGACCCGCTTGGCATACGGCCACTTTGTATAGGAAAGTTCGGTGCCGGTTACATTATTGCGTCTGAGAGCTGTGCCATTGACCATGTTGGTGGAGAATTCGTCCGGGAAATCGAGCCCGGAGAGACTGTAGTAATCGATGAAAACGGTCTTCAGTCTTTTATGTGGTCAGGAGCTCGAGAGAAGCATGCTATGTGCATTTTCGAGCACATATACTTCGCTCGTCCTGACAGCATACTAAATGGGAGCTTGAGCCAGACAACCCGTGCCGAAATGGGTGCTCAACTTGCCAGAGAGCATCCTGCTGATGCCGACATGGTAATTGGCGTGCCGGATTCTGCAATACCGCATGCAGTCGGATATGCGAATGAGATCGGGATTCCTTACGGAGAAGGCCTTGTTCGGAACCGCTACGTTGGGCGCACATTCATCCAGCCGAGCCAACGCATGCGGGACATAGGGGTCGGTATGAAATTCAATGCTTTGCCTGAAGTTATCTCAGGGAAGCGACTTGTTGTAGTTGAGGACAGCATCGTCAGGGGTACTACGAAATCACGCGTGGTTAAGCTACTTCGTAACGCGGGTGCGGCAGAAATTCACGTCCGAATAGCCTCTCCTCCGATCATATCAACATGTCATTTTGGGGTCGATATGGCTACTGTGGATGAGCTTATCGCAGCACGAAAAACAATAAATGAGATTAAAGATGTGATCGGTGCCGATTCCCTTGGATACTTGAGCGTTGATGGACTCAGAAAATCCGTTCAGGCGAAATCTGGCACCTTCTGTAACGGGTGTTTCACTGGAAAGTATCCTATTCCAGTGCAGCTTGAAATGAATAAGATGGAGTTTGAGGGGATTGGTGCCTCTAATGATTAGGGCTTCTTTGAAAACGTGATTGTGGTTTGGTTTCTGGGAGACCTTCGCTTTCCCAGAATAAGGGCTCGTCGTCACCGTATAGAATGCTGATTCCTTCGTAAGTGCCTTTCGCCGGAAGCAACGGCGTAATAAGCTAATTATCGTATTTACAGCGTATGTTCGAACCAGAGTGCATAACGTACGTTTCCTCCCGGGGGGACCCGGATTCATAAGGTAGTGGCCGCAAAACAATGACCGCCAACACCTATAGAGCAGCCGGAGTTGATCTTGACGCGGCCAGTGCTCTAAAAGATCGCATAAAGTCCGTGGCTGGAATTACCCTGGCTGGACGGGTCATTGGAAGGCCTGGTTTTTTTGCCGGGGTCTATGAACGGTCGCCGAAAGATAACCTTCTTATGGCGGCCAGTGCTGATGGGGTCGGGACCAAAATAGCTGTGGGGCAGGCGGCTGGTGTTTACCGAGGACTTGGGATAGACCTAGTCAATCACTGTGTCAACGATCTCCTGACGACGGGTGCGAAACCAGCTTTTTTCTTGGATTACATGGGCCTCGGTCACGCGAATCGAGAGGATGCGGTTGAGATCGCTGAAGGGATGGCTGAAGCCTGTGAGATTGCTGGGTGTGTACTTCTCGGAGGCGAAACGGCGGTTATGCCGGGTCTGTACCGCGGTGATGACATAGACGTGGTTGGATTTATTGCTGGATACGTCGAACGATCCCAGCTCCTGGGTAGTGAAGCTGCGCAGATTGGAGACGTCCTTATCGGTGTGCCGTCGAATAGTCCACACACAAACGGTTACTCTCTCATTCGACGAATATTCGATGTAGACAACCAACCTGATGTGCTCAATGAGTCCCAATGGAGGTCTGTCCTAGGGCGATCTTTGGGAGACGCTTTGTTGGAACCTCACCGTAGTTATTTAGAGCTGCTATCTCCTGTGCTGGGAATGATCAGAGGCATGGCGCATATAACTGGAGGTGGAGTGTTTGAGAATATTCCTCGATCCCTTCCGGAAGGATTCGGCGCTGACCTAGATCTTTCAAGTTGGGAGATACCCCCATTGTTCCGTTTGATTCAAGAACAAGGCAATGTAGACCGAGATGAGATGTTCAGGGTGTTCAATATGGGACTGGGTATGGTCCTTCTCGCATCCATTGAACGATCAAAAGAGATTATCGAGAAAGTCCCTGATTCCTGGATTGTAGGGCGAGTAGTCGAGCGTGAAACGGGACTTGAACAGGTAGCACTTATTTAGCCCCCGAGTGACTGCAATCAGACCTGGTACTTCTTTTAAAAGCAATTACGGTCCATACAGAAGGAACTGTTGCGTTGGCCTTAGCGTTACTTAGCCCTTACAACAAAGCAGGATTAGTTGACTTCGCACGGGTGATTCAAAATGCCGGGTACGAGTTGGTTTCTACAGGTGGTACGCATGCTGTCCTGAAAGACGCCGGATTACAGGTAAAACAGGTAGCAGAGATTACGGGCTCCCCGGAAATCTTGGATGGGAGGGTAAAAACCCTTCATCCGGTGATACACGGCGGGCTGCTCGCCCGCCGGTCAAACCCTGACCACATCGTCCAGTTGGCAGACCATGAAATTCAACCAATTGACATCGTGGTCGGAAATTTGTATGCGTTTCGTGAAACCATATCTAAACCGGACGTTGCGCTAGATGATGCCTTGGAAAACATAGATATAGGTGGCCCCACCATGGTCCGGGCTGCCGCTAAAAATTTCCCTGACGTGGTGATCGTAGTCGACCCAGATGACTACGCCGAAGTCGGCGAAATGTTGACGGCGGGAGGGGTGCCACTTGAGGAGCGTCGTCGACTTGCGTCCAAGGCGTTTCAGCATGTAGCACTTTATGACACAGCGGTCGCCAACTACTTGCGCGACGCGCCTTCGGATGACATTACTGGCCAGTTGTTTCCAGAGGAATTCACGGCAGGATTTAAGCGCCGCGGGGTTTTACGTTACGGCGAAAATCCGCACCAGCCCGCGGCGATATACGCCCGTGACGCAGAGCCTGGAATGGGCATAGCTTCCGCTGAGTTGCTCCATGGCCGGGCGATGTCTTATATCAATTACCTTGACGCTGATGCAGCTTGGACGTCAGTAACCATGTTGCCATCTACAGCGGTGTCTATTGTCAAGCACGCGAACACTTGTGGTCTGGCAATTCATGAGGATCAGACCGAAGCCTATAAACGGGCGTTTGATGGAGACACGGTCTCCGCGTACGGAGGGATCGTTGGGTTCAACCGGACCGTTACCGTGGAGACTGCGGAGGCGATGCGTCCAGTGTTCTACGAGGTAGTCGCAGCTCCAGACTACGAGACAGAAGCTCTAAAGATTCTGAAGAGAAAATCAAAGAACATTCGTCTGCTGAAAGTGAGACCGGACGAAACGCCAGGACTCGGTCTGCATACCGTATCAGGTGGTCTGTTGCTTCAGGTTGCTGATCGATCTGAAGATGATTTAGATGCCTGGAATGTTGTGACAAAACGACAACCGACAGATCGGGAAAAAGCGGACCTGAAATTTGCGTGGCATGCCGCGAGGTTGATCAAATCGAATGCTATCGTTTTGGTGAAAAATCAGGCAATTGTGGGCATCGGTGCAGGGCAACCTAATCGCGTCAACAGCGCGTTCTTGGCGGTACGTTCTGCAGGCGATAAATCACAAGATTCAGTCTTGTCATCT
>JAYGCF010000083.1:0-7454 GCA_046583495.1 Dehalococcoidia bacterium | reverse complement strand
GGCCCACAAGGATATTTTCATGATTGAACTTACCGAAGAAATGAAAACCGCTCTCGATAATGCGCTTGCCGATAATGTGCCGTGTATTCTGGCTACTGCTTCGGCGGAAGGCTTTCCTGGAGTAGGCTACCGGGGTAGTGTTATGGCTTATGACGATGGGAATTTGGCCTACTGGGAACGTGTAAAACGGGGCGGGTTTAAAAACGTACAGTCCAGTCCATACGTGATCGTGATGTACCGAAATCCAGTCACATGTCAGGCGTGGAAGTTTTTCGGTAAGGCAAAAATTTACGAGTCAGGTGAAATTCGAGAAGCCATAAAAGCACGTACTATCAAAGCAGAGCTTGATCGCGACCTTGATGAGACAGGATTCGGGATTATGGTTGAACTAGAACGTGTCGAAACAATGTCCGGCGAAGTTCTTCAGTCAAAAGACGATCAATAATTTGTCAGACAGCGAAATCGTGTTCCTCGGTACCGGCACATCTGAAGGGGTGCCGCGTGTCAGCTGCCTGACGCGCAAACCTCAAACCTGCAAAGTTTGTCCCGATGCCATAAAGCCTGGTTCACCTAACCGACGGCGTAATACATCTCTTCTGATTCGATATAGGTCGCCGGAGGGTGAACTTAAAAACGTCGCCATTGACGTAGGTAAGTTTTTCTACCATTCGGCTATCGAGTGGTTCCCAAAAGTCGGCGTCACTACATTGGACGGAGTAATACTTACTCATCAACACGCCGATGCTGTCGGCGGTTTGGACGACCTTCGAGATTGGACCAATAATGTCCAGGAGGCTATACCGCTCTACCTGCGGCAGGCGGATATGGACCATGTGAGCAAAGCATTCTATTGGTTAGTGGACACGAGTTTAGCCTCACCAGGCGGTGTATCTAAACTGGACTTCCAGGTCATAGACGACACGCCTTTTGATGTGTTCGGCCTCGGCATTACTCCGTTACCGGTTCAGCATGGGCCAAAGGCAAATGCCTTCGGATACCGATTTGGCGACATCGTTTACATTTCTGATGTTTCTGAGATTCCCGAGACAACTGCAAATCTAATGTATGGCAGCGAATTGATGGTGATGGATGCCTTGCGACCTGTACACCCGCACAGGTCACATTTCATTCTTGACGAGGCATTAGAGCAGTTACGAAGGTTTGCACCCAAGCGCGCGCTACTTGTAGACATGACTCATGATTTTGATCATGAGTCAACGAACTTGGAACTAGCTAAGCTCAAAGATTCCGAAGGGTTGGACGTACAACTCGCGTATGACGGCCAGAGGATCCCAGTCGAACTTCCGGGGACTCCTTAGAAGTCGAATTCGGTGCCCACGCCGCCCTCCAGTGCCAGGTCGTATACGAGGCGAGCACAGGAGAGGTCCTGGATAGCGAGACCGACGCTTTTGAACAGCGTGATCTCTTCATCGTTTTCACGTCCGCTCGTTGTCTTGTTGATAACCCCGCCAAGTTCGCCATGAATCTTGTCTGCGGAGTAGTTGCCTTCCTGAATCGGGATCATGATGTCCCCAGCCTCAAGAAG
Source organism: Dehalococcoidia bacterium (assembly GCA_046583495.1). Classification (GTDB taxonomy): domain Bacteria; phylum Chloroflexota; class Dehalococcoidia; order Lucifugimonadales; family Lucifugimonadaceae. Next base: position 5,908 of record JAYGCF010000083.1, on the reverse strand, counting down.
GCAGGCCTGGGTTTGATCGGTGATTACCTTAGCTTGCTGGATAGATGCTGTGTCCAACTCGCGAAGCGCAGGTGCGTGCGAACCTACGGAGTTAATGTGGGCACCGGACTTCCACCATCCCGCCTCAACAATAGGGTTAGGAGAAGTCGTGGCAAGCGCGACGATGTCGGAGTCGTTGAGCAACTCTTCCGTAGATCCGGCAAGTCGGACCTCCACGCCAGTTTCTGCTGTCAGTGATTCTGCAAAAGAACGACGTTTGTCATCCGGGTCTAGGGAGAAAGCCAGAATTGTGTCCAGGTCTCGTGCCGCGGCCATGCCGGTCACCTGCGTGTACGCTTGAACTCCGGTGCCGAGAATTCCAGCGACGCTGGAATTCGTCCTGGACAGATGCTTGGTCGCTACTCCGGATACAGCGCCGGTGCGGACCGCAGTCAGGAAACCACCATCCATAACCGCAAGTGTTTTGCCGGTTTGATTATCCTGAACGATGATAATGCCAAGTGTTGTTGGTAGATCAAACTTCTCAGGATTGCCTTTGTATACCGTTACGGCTTTCACACCGAGGGCTCCAGATGAGCCGAGGTAGGCCGGCATGTAAGCGATCCATCCTCCGACTTCTTCGTCGATGATGACAGTCCGGTCTGGCATCTCTGCTGTTCCGTTTGCAAGCTCTGCGAAAGCGCCTTCAACGACATCGATAGCCTTCGACATTGGTAAGAGTTTCTGGACATCGGAGCGCGATAGTAGAAGTGCCACGTTGAGCCTCTAAATGATCAAGTTTGTTTGGTGGGGTCGGTTAACCACCTGATAATTCACCATAAGACGTCGAAGTATAGCGTTGTAGCCTCTATCAACGCTAAACCGGCGATATATGAGCGGCGTAACGTACACGCTACGGCTATTGTTCGCATCCTGATAACGTGTATGACAAGAGAATTTAACCGTTGGGACTGGCGTATCCGATGTTTTTTTATCCGGTTACACCACTGAGTGGGTGGGTGTCGTGTTACGTCGGATAGCTAATTCGAACTAATAGGCTCCAATAACATTGCTAAATGAGGTCCCAATGGCTCTCTAGTCTCGTACATTAGTAGGCTACTTTGTTGTATTCATTTGGCCTCACGATGTATCGCAAGCGCTGGGCGGTTCTCGCCGTCTGGGCTCTTTTGCTGGTTGTATCCCTTCCCCTAGCCTCTGGTGCTACCAGTGCGCTCAAGCCGGGTGGGTTTTCTAACGATAATCTCCCGTCTGCTCAGGCACGAGAAGTTTTCAGGGACAAACTCGACCTGACGCCGATCTCGTTCGAGCTCATTTTCGATAGTGAAAATCATGGTGCATACGAAGACGCTTTTACTGGAGACTTGCAAAAAGCGCTGTCAATTATTGGTGCCCGCCCAGAGGTCGCACGTGTAGTTACCCACCTGGACGACCCGACCCGTGTCTCCCCTGATGGTCGATCTGTTCACGTAACCATTGGTCTCGTACTTGATCTTGAAGAAGGTCGGGATTTTCTTGAGACGGCACGACCCTTGATAGATCCCGGAGGACTCGGTCTTACCTTCACGGGAGGGCCATCACTCTATGCAGATATAAGCCTGAGTAGTGAGAAGGATGTTCGCCGGGCAGAAATACTAGCGTTCCCACTATCCACGGTGGCTCTATTACTGGTATTCGGCACGGTTGTCGCCGCCTTTCTTCCGGCAACCGTAGGAGGTGTTGGCGTAGCACTGGCTCTTGCGGCAGTAGCACTCATTTCGCGCGGCGTCGACATGTCTGTATTCGTGCTCAACATCGTTACCCTTTTAGGGATCGGACTGGGTATCGATTACTCACTGTTCTTTACAAGTAGATTTAGGGAACAGATTGCAGCTGGAGATACGGTAGAAGAGGCTGTTGCCCGAGCTCAGGCAACAGCTGGATCAGCGATCCTGTTTTCTGGAGTTACCAGCCTTATCGGACTTGCTAGCTTGACCGCGTTCGAGTTCATGATGTTGCGATCAGTAGGGATTGGAGCGGTGATCGTGATAACTGCGGCAATCCTCGCCGCTATCACGCTCATGCCTGCTGTTCTCTCGATACTCGGTCATCGAGTAAATGCTTTTCGAGTTCTGCCATCATTCCTAGATCACAACGATCGCGATATGTGGGGAGGGCTATCTAGGTGGGTGATGAAGCGCCCTCTTCAAATTGCCGTCCCGACTATTCTTTTCTTGCTAGTCCTTGCAGCGCCCGTACGCGACATACGTCTCGGGACAGTTGACGCCACAATACTTCCGACGGACCTCGAGTCACGGCGTGGCTTCGATATTCTTCGAGACGAATTTGGACTGTTAACTCAAACGGAGATTCCAGTCGCATATGTATTTAGTGATTCCGACGACACGGATCCTTTATCGCTACATAATCTGGAACGTCTGTATGCGTTCGGACGAGCGCTTGAAGGATTGGGCGAAGTTACCCGGGTAAGCAGTATTGTCAACGTTTCTCCTGAATTGGACGCTGATGCCTATGCCACCCTGTACCGGGTTCCCGAGGCAGTTACTGACGTGGCTATGCAAACACTGCTACGAGACTCTATGAGGGATGGCGCTGTCTTGTTCCTCGTTGAGTCCGATGTCGAACCTTTCGGTCCGGAGGCATCCAGTCTGGTATCAGATATCCGCGCGTTTGATCCTGGACCCGACGTTTCGTTATTCGTGGACGGTGGATCTGCCGAGATAAAGGACGTTGTGGACAGTCTCTACGGGAGATTCCCGATAGTAGCTGGAATCGTCGTCATCGCGACCTATCTTTCACTACTGATTCTATTTAGGTCAGTTGTGCTTCCCATCAAGGCGATTCTTCTGAATGTGATGAGCATTCTTGCTAGTTATGGGGCACTTGTATTCGTTTTCCAAGATGGCAATTTCAGTGGATTGTTGAATTTTGAACCCATAGGCGTGATCGAAGCCACGACACCGATACTTCTGTTCAGCATCATCTTCGGGCTCTCGATGGACTATGAAATATTTCTTCTTGCCCGAATATCAGAGGCATATAAACGAACAGGGGACAACACTGCATCGGTGGCTGAAGGTTTGAAACGAAGTGGGCGGATAATCACGGGTGCTGCGTCCATCTTGATTGTTGTCGCTCTTAGTTTCCTCGTGGCGGATGTTGTTCTGGTCAAGGCCGTCGGGCTTGGTTTGGCGATTGCGATATTTGTTGATGTGACGATAGTTCGCGCTCTGTTGGCTCCATCGATAATGCGCTTACTCGGTCCACTTAACTGGTGGATGCCGCGCTGGTTGGATCGTATCTTGCCGCGCATAGATATAACTCCATGAGGCCAAAATATTCCTTCATGACAATCGCTCTCGTCGCACTTTTGGCGGTATCTTGTGTGAGTACTGATCGAACAGTTCCGATCCCAGAACCGCCCGCACTGGCACCTACTCCTGCACCCGTGCCGATTATCTTCCCAAATGACGAAGGTCCTCATGAAAATCGGTTGGAATGGTGGTACTACAGCGGCCATCTTGAAGATGAAAAAGGCGACGAGTATGGGTTTCATTTTGTGATTTTTCAGTCGCTAGACTCAAAAAACGGCATGAACACTCAGGCTCCAGGCTACGCTGCACAATTTGGGTTGACCGATATCTCAGGAAACAGGCACATACAGGACGCGCGTTTCTCGACAGGTGAACAACCACAGAATGGGGAGGGCTTGGCTGAGCTGAGAGTTTCTGAGTGGAACCTTAGTGCGAATCCTGACCTGCATACGTTTAATGCAGTTTCCGGAACCACGAGCCTCTCCTTGTCCATGACACCTACCAAACGACCGGTACTTCACAATGAAATCGGCTGGCTCGCGGGTCCCACTACCGGATGGACGTACTACTACACACGACCTCGTATGGCGGCGGACGGAACTCTCGTAATAGGGGACCAGACGTTATTGGTCAGCGGGGACGTTTGGATGGATCACCAATGGGGTGAATTCTTCGTGCTTGGCCATCCTGCCGGGTGGCAGTGGTTCGGAATTCAACTAGATGATGGATCGGAACTGATGGTAACGGAAACGCGAGATGTGTACGGAGATACCGATGCTCTTTATGGGACCCACATTGATCAACATGGTTTTGTATCAGATATTAGACTTGGATCAGGCGGTTTAAAACTTGAAACTGATGGAACTTGGGTGAGTCCGCATACAGGTGCTGAGTACCCAACTAAATGGGTGATAAATGCGCCTGGAGAAGATCTACGACTCGAAATCACTTCTGATGTCTCTGACCAGGAAATCACCTCTACCCGACCCGAATCGGCAATTTACTGGGAGGGAAAAGTAACTGTGAAAGGTGACCGTGCTGGAAATCCTGTGTCAGGCCGGGGTTACGTGGAATTGACTGGATATCTCGTGCCTCCACCAATCCAGCCATAGTAAAAATAGCATTTAGCAAAGATTCAAATTGCGTGGTATCAGTTTTCTCGTGCTTAGAGCCGTGCCTCTACGGTCAGCATAATCTGGTGGACTGGTGCAAAATCGCACCTGCAAGCTTGATCTGATCATTCAGCAAAGAGGTAATCGATTTGAAGATCACCGCCGTTTCCGCGGTATACCCGAACTACCAGAACGTTCCTGTGTCATGGCGTACACATTTCTGGCAAATCGTCGTTAAAGTCGAGACTGATGCTGGAGTGACCGGATATGGGTATGGTGGTGGTGGAAGGGCGGCAGTGGAGGTCGTGAACCGACATTTTTCTGAGCTCGTTAAAGGGTCTGGTCTGAATTCAGTTGATGACATTACCGCCATCTGGGACAGGGTTTATCTAGCATCGCTTCCGTACGGTCGGAAAGGTGTTGCCGTTATGGCACTTTCTGGATTGGATCTTGCACTTTTTGACGCGCTTGGGAAGGCCGAAAAGAAACCTGTATACGACCTACTGGGAGGTCTCCAGAAGGGTCCTATCCGTTCCTACGCGACCGGAGTAGACCACGACTGGTATGCGGAACTAGGATTTTCCGCCACAAAATTCCCTCACCGTTGGACCACTGATGCTGATTTTGATACTGCGGCCCAGAGTGCAGCTACCGCTCGCAAGGCTATGGGAAATGACGGGCTGGTTATGATCGACACCTATATGTCCTGGGATGCCGACGTCACAACCCAAATGACGGATTTGCTTAAGCCATTCAATATCTACTGGTTTGAAGACGTATGTACGCCGGACGAACTAGAAGCCCAGTCACGACTTAGATCGGTTGCAAGTCCAACGTTGATCGCCGGTGGAGAGCACGAGTTCACGCACTATGGATTTGGTGAAATCGCTAGAGCCGGTGCATTGGACCTTTGGCAACCAGACATCACATGGTGTGGTGGGATCACAGCGGGCATCCGGATTCTAGACATTGCTCGCCAAGCAGGGATCCCCGTAGCACCGCATCGAGGCGGTGAAGTATGGGGTCTTCACCTCATCGCAGGCTCGGATTGTATTGACCTCGCCGAAGTGTTACCTGGAATGCGACATGCTGGCAGGGACGATTTATGGATGGATGAACCTTCCGCAGTGAATGGATTTATCTCCCCGACCGATGCACCTGGATTCGGTGTCCGTTTGAATGAGGAAATGCTCTAATTGCTGTAGGGGGTCGCAGACCTCCCTACAGCAATTAGGAACTAAGCTCTCAGTTCGCCCATGATCCGTTCACAGGCCTCCATATAAACGGTGGCATCCACGTTGTAAGCGAGGTACTGGACCCCGTTGCTGAGCAACCATCGCCCCATATCAATGTCTCGTGCGTATGATCCGACTGCCTTGCCAGCGTCCCGTGCCTTACCACAGGCCTCGACCAGTGCTTCCTCCACAATCGGGTTACGCACGTCTCCAGGGATTCCTAGTGATTGAGAGATGTCGTACGGGCCAA
>JAYGCF010000071.1:0-9430 GCA_046583495.1 Dehalococcoidia bacterium | reverse complement strand
CTTGCAGACCGTTCCGGACATCTCTGGATAACTGATGTATATCGTTATCGTAGGAGCAGGTCGTATCGGAACCGGGTTGGCACAATCCCAGCTCGCTATTGGGCAGGAAGTTTTTCTCCTGGACAACGATGTTGAACGTGTCGACACACTGAGATCTATGTTCGGCAGCATTGCGCAACTTGGGGATGGGACGAATGTTTCAAACTTGAGGGAAGTTGGGGCAGCGCGGGCTGGATTGTTCATAGCAGCGACCGGAAACGACGCAGTGAACTTGGCAGCCTGTCAGCTTGCAAAACAGGTGTTCAATGTTTCAAGTACAGTGGCAGTTGTTTTAGATCCAGAAAACGCACCTCTCTTCGAGATGCTGGGGGTGGATGACGTTGTCAGTGTGACAGACCTTGCCATGACCCGTCTGGCTTCAATGGTGCCTGCACACCCGGTCGTACGCTTGATGCCAATTGCGGGGCGGAATCAGGAGATGGTTGCGATCAAAGTTCCTGTAGGGGCTGAGGTCACAAACCGTATGCTATCTGAGATTGAGTTGCCTTACACAAGCTCGGTGATACTCGTGATAGGTCCCACGGGGCTGACGAAAAAACCGGAACCAGACACTGTCCTCGAAGGGGACGACGAGGTTATCCTCGTGACACCGGTGGAGGGAACACAAATGTTGTGGGAGACCCTCACGGAGATGCCGTAAAGGGCACTGCCACACTAGGCACGTATCGATTTAATGGATACGTGGGAATGGCGTGTGCATAGAGGAATACTAGGTCCGGAGGCTGGAATAAGATATGAAACTTGGCTATTTGGGACCTGCTGGCACCTACAGCGAACAAGCAGCGTACGACTATGCCGCTGATGCAGAAATGGTTTTATACCCATCAATACCGACGGTCGCGAACGCTGTTGAGAATGGCGAGGTTGATCGATGCGTCGTCCCTATTGAGAACAGCCTTCAGGGCGCGGTAACAGACGTGTTGGATTTCCTTGTTCGCACGGACAATATCGCGATAGCTGGTGAACTGGCGGTTCCTATCGATCATTGTCTTATGGTGAAACCAGGGACCAGGATTGAAGACCTCAAGGTGGTTTATTCGCACCCACAGTCACTTGGACAGAGTCGCATATATCTGGAAACTACTCTTGTTCACGCACAGGCGACGGCATCGCTTAGCAACGCACAAGCAGTAATAGATATGCAGAGATCACAGGAAATTGCCGGCGCCATTGGCCCACATCGGGCAGCTGAAATTTATGGAGCCGATATTATTGCGGAAGCGATACAGGATAATCCCAATAACTACACGCGTTTCGTGATTCTAGATAAAAAAGACAGAGCACCCACCGGACGAGATATGACGTCCATTGCGTTTCAATTTTCTGAAGATGAGCCAGGTCTGCTTTATCGAGCCCTTGGGATTCTCAAAGAAAATTCGATAAACATAAGAAAGATCGAGTCACGTCCGACCGGGGAGATGCTGGGCCGGTATACGTTTCTGATAGATATGGAACTTCACCGCTCAGAACCTGTTGGACGCGCGACAATAGCGGCGCTCACCGAGATTTCGTCATGGTTCAAAGTTTTCGGTTCATATCCAAGGATGGATAACTTACCGATACGTGGTTAAAGAGCGCGCGTCAGAGTTTACGCCCTGTCGTCGGTTGGTTCGGTGAGGGGTGAATCGTCAAAATCGATGTCAAACTCATCGTCAAACTCGGGTCCGGCATGGCCTCGTGCGCGCCTGGCAGCAGCATGGCCTTCTGTGACCGCTTGCCCAAGACGCTCACGTGTGACCGAGCTCAATTCACTAGCACGTTCGCGCCATTCGCCACCCTTTTCCGACAGGATGGCGCGCGTCTCTTCGCCTGAGCGAGGAGCCAATAATATTCCTGCTAGAAACCCGGCAGCGCCCCCCACGAAAAGGCCGAGCATAAAGCCGCCGCCGTCATTATTTGCCATTTCTAGTATCTCCTGGGTTTATTGATTTCAATTCCCTTATAAACCAGATATTTTTGGGATCGCTTTTGAATAATTACTGGGAGTCCTTGTCATTGTGTCGACGCCGTAATCCTAGGATTCCACCCAGTAGGGCGGACACAGTTCCGACTGCTCCGCCCAGCGATACACCAGGTAGAATTCGACCGCTCTTCATCATGTCGGTCATATTCCCGAGTTCTTCAAGTAAATGCTCACTCCGTTCCACGGTCTTTGTCAGCACATTCACAAGCACGGTGAGTCTTCTGTAAAGGAGCAGCGCCATGACCATGAAAACAATCAGGGCGAATAAGGCGAAGATCAAGAACACGATGAGGATTATGTCGCTAACAACATCAATTACTTCGGGGCCGGTTAAAAGAAGAATTTGAGCCACGATCTCACCGTATCCGGGTGTAAGTCGATACACGTCTAGTATTTAAGGCGTGATAAATTTCATTCCGAGTGGTTCCAGTGAAGGCCATGTTACTAAGCATACACTTATGAAGCAAACACTTTATAAGTGTATGCTTGACGAGACTCCACAAGATCGAGTTCTTTATGATCGGTCTGTTTGGAACCCAGGTTGGTACGAGCCTGATTGGTATAACAAGGGTTCAGCAGCTAAATGATCTGTGACAAGTAAGTAAACTGCGGGGTGACCGGGTTGGATTTCCTAGGGTAAGTGCGTTTATTCGAGGAAATCTCTAAGTTTCTTGCTACGGGTAGGGTGACGAAGTTTTCGCAGTGCCTTGGCCTCGATCTGCCGTATACGTTCGCGAGTAACGGAAAATTCACGGCCAACTTCTTCGAGCGTCCGGCTTCGCCCATCTTCTAGGCCGAACCGGAGTTGTAGTACCCGACGTTCTCGAAGGCTAAGTGTGCCTAGTACATCGTCGACTTGTTCACGAAGCAGGTGGTATGTAGCGGCTTCAGCCGGAGCCGGAGCATTCTTGTCCTCAATGAAGTCACCTAGGTGACTGTCTTCCTCCTCGCCAATCGGTGTTTCGAGAGACACAGGCTCCTGGGAGATCTTGAGGATTTCTCGTACTTTGTCGGACGTCATTTCCATCTGACGCCCTATCTCGTCGGCTGTGGGTTCCCGGCCGTATTCCTGCACGAGGCGGCGACTGACGCGGAGAAGTTTGTTGATGGTTTCAACCATGTGGACAGGAATTCGAATAGTACGAGCCTGATCTGCAATGGCGCGTGTGATTGCTTGTCGAATCCACCAAGTAGCGTAGGTCGAAAATTTGTAACCTTTGCGGTAATCAAATTTTTCAACAGCACGGATCAGGCCAATATTGCCTTCTTGGACTAGATCAAGAAGGTTCATACCGCGTCCTATGTACTTCTTCGCAACGCTCACGACCAATCGCAGGTTGGCTTCAGCAAGATGTCTCTGCGACTTAGTGCTCTCTTCACGTACCCGAGAAAGGTGTGAGTGGAAGAGCAACTCGTACATGCCGAGTTTATCCTCGATACCCTCATTGGCTATCTCATTTTCTATTTCATTTACGGGTGGGTCGTCATCGAGGACATCGATCACCTCGGGGGGGAGGAGTCGAGTGACGATGGAGAGCTCTACCACGAGTTTCTGGGCATCTTCTGGTTCGATTTGCAAGGTATCCGACAGATAATTAACAAGCGTCTCGTTGATTGGACCATCTACGAGATCACGCAGGTCCGGGTCGTGCATCACTGTGGACACACGAACATCCTCAGGGAGACCTATGAAACGGGCAATAGCGATAGCAGCATCTCGGACTGCGTAAAGGCGCTGAAGGAGACCAAAAACCGTCACACGTGCAGTCGGCTGCCGACCCGTCTCTTCCGCGATCTCAGCCTCGATAGCGATTAATCGCTTCTCCAGTTCCATGGCCCGGGCTAAGACACGCTCATCCTCTGCCGTGAGAAGGTTAACCCTCCCAATCTCGCGCAAATACATGCGTACCGGATCATCGGTTAACTCTGTCTCGGCGGCCTGTTGGACCCAGGCTTCACTGGCATTAGCCGCTTGTATGGCCGAACGAGACGCCTCCCACCGATCAAGCTCGGATGCAGTGGCTGCACCCTGTGAAGCTATGACAACCGACGGTTCATCATCATCACCATCCACATCGTCGCGACCGATAGGCCGATCAATTTGAATGAGTGAATTGGGTGACGATTGCGTATCTAACTCTTCGTCGTAGGAGTTGGTGTCTTGAGGTCGTCCGGAACGTCGTGGCATTGGTTAGGACCGCCTTGCGAAAAGGTGCTGCAATCGATCGTTGGTATTTACTAGACGCTGAGCAAGTGCTGCGGCTTGTTGCGGGTCTTCTGGCAGCGCTCTGCCATCCGTGGGCAGAAGTCGATTTTCCTCCGCCTTTATGGTCCGTATGTGGCGTTGATGAAGCCGTTGGACACAGTCAGATATGGCCTCAACCATTTCTTTCTGATCCGTTGGAGGCAACGATTTGTTCCGCAGCCGTTCAATCTTATCCCCAACTTCCCCTTCCTGGGACAAAGTTTGTTCGGTCAGCGTATCTGAATCATTGAGCATCGTAAAGATGACTCGGTTTACCGGGTCACGGAATTGTTCTTCCGTCGCCCCCAATGCGTACTCTCGATGTTGGGGATTTTGCAGGACGACCGCCAATAGATAATCCTCACCGGCATTGATGCTTTCTGGATTGAGGGCAGAGGCGACAGCGTCGCTAGATGTGTTCCGGGGTTCACGGTCCATTATCGCGTGGAATTGTCTGCGCGGTGCGGCACGAGGAGCACTAATCCGCAGCTGTTCGAGGCTGACGCCTAGCAACTCAGCGAGCCTAGTCATGTAGCTCTCTTGCTCATACTGATTGGACACCGTGTTTATCAACGGACGCAGTTCACCGGCAGCTTGAGCTTTGCCCTCGGGAGTACTTAAGTCGTACGTTGCAGTTGCGGTTTCCAGTAAATAATCTAGCAAGGGTTTCGCGTTTTTGAGCGATTCACGCCAAGCGTCTCCGGTGGAATCTCCCCGGATTACCTCATCGGGATCTTTCCCTGACTCGAATGTGGCGACCCGAATGCTTAACTGGGATACTCCGGTACTTCTTGGGTTGATCGTCGACCGACGCTGGTTCTGGATCGCCCCCCAGACAGTTTCTAAGCTATTTCGTGTGGCGGTCTGGCCAGCCACGTCGCTGTCTAAGGCTAGAATAACTTCAGTTGCTAGCCCACGTACGAGTCCAACCTGATCAGTTGTGATCGCCGTCCCCATTGACGCTACTGTGTTGTCGAATCCTGCCTCATGTGCTGCGATGGCGTCCATGTATCCCTCAACGACAACAACTGTGCGCGAAGCTGCAATCGCATCCGCCGCCCAATTTAAGCCATAGAGCAATCCAGACTTATCAAAGATCGAGGAACGAGGGGAGTTTAAATATTTGGGATCTGACCCGTCCATACTCCGAGCGCCGAATCCCGCAATATGGCCATTCCGATCTCGGATCTCGATCGTTAGCCGACCACGGAACATGTCGTTCCATCCACCATCTTTGCCTTGTCTAACAAGACCGGCCGCCTTGGCCGCGCCAGCGCCGATTCCCTTTGTCTTTAGGTGCCCTGCCAGGGTTTCTATACCCGAAGGACTCATCCCGAAACCGCGTCTTTTTGCGACTTCTACATCGATGCCCCTTTTCTCCAGATATTCCCTAGCTTGTGCACCGTCTGGAGAACTCAGCAATGCGCTGAAATAAGCGGCCGCAACCTCATTCGCTTTGTAAAGGAGATGACCGTCGCCTCGTTTTCTATGCTGTTCGTATTCGATACCGGCTTGGTCGGCTAATTGCTTGAGTGCTTCGCTGAACTGAAGATTTTCCTTGCGCATGACGAAAGATATGACATCACCCCCGGTTGAGCATGCTCCGAAACAACGCCATGTGCCCGTTTCTGGGAATACCACAAACGATGCAGTCCTCTCAGAGTGGAATGGGCAGGGTGCTTTCGGCGTGCGCGAGCGCGTGTCTAAGTCTGCATATTGAGATACGACCTGAACGATGTCTGAGCGGGCCTTGACGTCGTCTACAAGTGTCATGTTTCTTAAAACAGCTTAGAACTAATGAGGGAGTAGTGAGGATTGGTTGTCACTGATTGTGGCATCTACACCCGCAATATATGCCGCGTAGACTGTGGATTGCGGGGAAGAAAGCTGGGGATTGTGGGGATAGATGACCGAATTGTTACCTCTGTCGATGTTTCCCAATCGAGGGAATCCCGAGTTCAGCCTAGAAACGACCAACAAATGCGTCGGCGAATGCCCCAGGCCGAATTGCCTCTGCCTTCGAAAGGGCAAAATCGTCAGTCATGCCACAGACCATGTCTGCCGCTAGACGTTCTGGAGTATCAGCTACTCGCGGGAAATCATCTGGGATCTGCTCAGGATGTTCGAGGTAGTGATGATAGAGCAGGTCCACGATCTCAAGAGCAGCAGCCCCGGAACGGGTATCGCTGATAGGAAGATAAACTTCACTGAACATCCAGTTACGGACCTCAGTTACCACCTGCCCGAATTCGTCAGTCATTGTGATGATCGGTAAAGGTGCACCAGGCTCGTAATCTTGTCCGGTTGCTGACCAAGATGCTTCGATCACATTAGTGACAAGCGCATTCACACGTTCCGAGTGGCGACGACCCAGTCGCTCTACCCCGCGTTTGGGAAGGTCATCTATTGAAATAATTCCTGCACGGATTGCGTCATTGATGTCGTGAGCAAGATAGGCGATTGCATCAGAGAGTCGAATAACCTGCGCCTCAAGGGTCATACCCTCTACAGCTTCGCGATCGAGAAATGTCCCCTGAGGTTTTGAATGTCTCCGGATGCCCTCTACTACTTCGCCGCTAAGGTTGAGCCCTCGACCCTCCTTCTCTAATTTCTCGACGATACGGACGCTGTGCTGACTGTGGTGGAATCCATCCACCATGAGATCATTTAAGACCCGTTCTCCCAAGTGTCCGAAAGGAGTGTGACCAAGGTCATGACCCATTCCTATGGCTTCAACAAGGTCTTCGTTAAGGTTTAGAGCCCGAGCGATGGTGCGGCCTATCTGTGCGACTTCCAGCGTATGAGTGAGTCGGGTGACGTAATGATCCCCGACAGGTGCAACAAATACCTGGCTCTTGTGCTTCAGACGTCGAAAGGAATTGGTATGAATAATCCGATCGCGATCACGCTGAAATTCTGTACGGATGGGGCTGGACTCTTCGGGTATTGCACGCCCTATCGAGTCAGATGAGCACACAGCGAAGGGGGAGAATAACCGCTCCCGTGATTCGAGCCGTTCTCGTATGACGTTTGAATTCAACAGTGTGTTTCCTAGGTGGCCTGGTGATTTTGATGGCCTGAAGCTTATCCGTGAATCATCGATCGCAGAGATTTTTTTTAGCAGAAATTGATGACCCCAAGCCTGTTTGAGTACGTGGGGGTTAATGACTCCGGAGGTTTCTCATGAATGGCTGTGTCAGGAAAACGAAGGATACAGCTATCAAAAGGACGATAGCGCTTATCCCGACAGAAAAGCTTACGTTGGTTAACTCGGCGATTCCACCCATGAAAAGTCCTCCCACGGCGACGAGGCTGAAGGTCATGGCATGGATGCCCATCACACGGCCACGCAGTTGGACCGGTACTTTCAATTGAAGGATAGTCATCGATGTGATCAGGAATATGGAGTTTGATATTGCAGCAACCAGGATTAGAAATGCGCTAATGAAAAACATTGGTGATAGGACAGGATTTGCAGACCCGAGGGGATCAGGCCCAAACCTCGTCCAGACTGCAAAAGCAATCATCATTACCGCAGTCATGGCCGACCCAGATAACATCAGGCGTCCCACAGGCAACGTTGACCTGAACCATCCGGTGGATATTGTCCCTATCACTGCCCCTATTCCGGCCGACATCAACAGAAATCCTAGAGCCTGGCCGGCTTGACCCCCGTAAGCGTCCGAAAATACGGGGATAAGCTGTAGATAGGAGAGTCCAAAGAAGAAGTTGCAATATGTAAATGGCACTAAAGTTGCGAATAAACGGTTCCTACGAATGTACTGGACGCCGCCCCACAATTGGCCCAGAAGGTTCTTGCCTTCAGTTTTTTCGCCTTCGTATGGTTTTAGGGTCAAAAGCGCGAGGAACATCATGAAAAATCCGGCGGACGATGCATAGAAGATGGAGTATGTTCCGATGAAGGCGATTGCGAATCCCCCGATCGCCGGCACGATGATGCGTGTTCCTTGCCAAAGGATTGAATTCAGAGCCACAGCACTCATCATCTGGGAACGGTCTTCAATCAAAAGCGGGAAGAATGATAATCGGGCCGGTTGATCAAATCCGGTCACGATCCCGATAATGCTGGCGATTACTATGACGTGCCAGACCTTGACTATTTCAGTTGCGTCGATCGAGGCGAGGAGAAACAGAAGGGCGGATACGGTCAACGAAGTGAGGATCATCAACCCACGCTTATTAACTCTGTCAGCAACAACACCACCAAAAATAGTCACGAGGATCGTCGCTATTCCGGTTACGGCACCGGCAAGTCCCAAAAGGAATTCGGATCCGCTGAGATCGAAGACCAGTACACCCTGTCCAATGATTAACAGTTGTGTGCCGCCTACCGAAGCAAGTGAACCAAACCAGAATCTACGATACGGTCCGGCGGATAGAGCCGAAAAGATGGATGAAGAACTGGGTCCTTCAAACGCTTCCGCCGTAACAGTGTCGTAAGTTGCTTCGACCGCTGGTTGACCATCGTTATCGTTTAGATCGTTGCTGTTCAAAAGTTGGAGTGCCTCTCATGGAGAGTGAGACGTGGTGACTAGCATTAAATAAATCCACGGGATGGTTGCGATACTACTCCGTCGACGGGGGCTAACCTATTTCTTTCAGGTGTTGCTCACGATCAAAATCCAAGGGTAATGTTCGCTTACTATTGTTTGTTGACTTGAGTTGATCCTCTGCCTGATAGCTTTGAGCAATATGGTTAATGGTTTTTTAAGGGTCACCCAAGTTACCTGAGTAGATCGCTGCCTTTGCACCTACTATGTTCTTATCATTCAAGCTTCTACGCAGTCACAGGAACAATTCATCCCGGTGGAACTCAGACTCAAGGCCAGGCCAAACGATCTTTTATGGACTCTTGTGTTTGATTTCAGATGACTAACGCAGCCTGTGGGTCCAGTCGACCTGGGCTTGATGCACTTCTGGTCTATGGAGGCAGGGGTGTAAGAGCCACGGGTATGGGCATCCTCGCTGTTCTCATCGCTATATACCTCGATTCAGTCGGGATGAGTACGCCGAGGATTGGGTTTTTACTTGGGATTAGTCTGATTGGTGGGGTCGCGCTTTCCTCAGTTGTGGTGATCGCCGGGCCATCCATGTCACGCCGTAATTGGTTCGCGCTCATGGCTCTGCTCACCGGCCTCTCC
>JAYGCF010000017.1:0-31504 GCA_046583495.1 Dehalococcoidia bacterium | reverse complement strand
ACTCGCCGATGAGTACGTGGGTCGTATGTTCACCACATCCAGCTCATTAGTGCAGGTACCTGTTACCGTCGACTACCCCGTCATAGTTGTTGTAGAGAACGAAGAACCATCCCAATTGATCCCAATCATTGGGGTCGCATTGATTGCCTTGCTAATCATAGTGGGGGGGGTACTGTTCTTAATTGCCAGAAGACAGGTCGTTCCATACGGCTACATATACAACGACCGTCAGGAACTAGTACTTGACCTTTCAAGCATCGGCCGTAGTGGACTCAATAGGTTCCTGTCAAAAGGCGTTGTATCGGTATCTGATGCGCCAGAGTTCCCTGTTCCGGGGGGTCGACTCATCTTCAAGCGTTCAGGCCCTGAGATCCATTATGACAACACCGGAAATTCCACGATGAGAATCGATGGTCGTCCAGCTGCGCGAGTCGTGGAACTGCGAGACGGATCACGAATCGGCTTCTCTGGAAGATTGTTTGAGTTCAGCACATCACGTCGCAGGGTGATTTCTAATCCATCTCCCGAACCTGACTCATCGGTCAGTTAACAACACGAAATAACAGGTAAATAAAGAGGGCCACCTGGGATTCCAGGTGGCCCTCTTTAACAATTATTTGGAACCTGACTAATTCTCGTTAATAGTGATCGACTTAATCGATTCACCCGGCGCGCGTGCACTTCCAGGGTCCCGTTCAGGAATTCCCATTACAGTATCCATACCGTCAGTCACCTCACCAAACACGGTGTGCTTGCCGTCCAGCCATGGGGTAGCGACAAAGGTTATAAAAAACTGACTGCCGTTTGTTCCGGGGCCTGCATTCGCCATCGAGAGCATCCCTGGATTCTCATGCTTGCGGTCAGGATGGAATTCATCTCCAAAGTTATATCCGGGACCTCCCGTTCCGGTTCCGGTGGGGTCTCCACCCTGTGCCATGAAGTCAGGTATGACTCTGTGAAAAGTCACGCCATCATAAAACCCGGTCCTTGAAAGGTTCACAAAGTTCTCGACCGTCAAAGGGGCTTCCGATGCGAACAGATTGATTTCGATTTTTCCACCACTCCCAAGCTCCACTGAAGCCGAGTAGCTCTTGCTGGTGTCAAGTGCACCACTTGGTGCTTTGGGGCTGTCTCCATGTTGAAGCATATGTCTTCCTTAACTGTGTGTGGGCTAAGCGTTTAATGCCGAAAGCAATTAGCTTTCAATGATACGTACCGTAGATATTGCATCTCCTGGTAGCGGATCAGTGCCGGGATCTCGAATCCTGATGTTGTTGACCGTGTCCATGCCTTGAACAACTTCACCAAACACGGCGTGGCAGGAAACCCCTGGTATAGAACAGGGTTTGGGCTGGTCGTTTTCGTCGAAGGCATCTAAAAAGGGCGTCTCAACAAAAGTAATGAAGAACTGGCTCCCATTTGTATTGGATCCGGAATTGGCCATTGAAAGGATTCCAGGCTTATCGTGCCGGGCATCCACATGAAACTCGTCAGCGAATTTGTACCCGGGATCCCCTCCACCTGTACCGGTCGGGTCTCCGCCTTGAGCCATAAAGTTATCTATCACACGATGGAATGTGATCCCATCGTAGAAACCGGCTCGTGAAAGGTTAACGAAATTCTCCACAATAGTTGGAGCCAGATCGTCATATAGCAGAACTTCGAACTCTTCACCCTTGGTTAGTTCGAATACTGCGGTGTAGGTCTTTCCGGTATCCAGGGACCCGTCGGGAGGTTGTAATTCAGATGAACCCGTCTGGACCACCGTCGGAATCATTACCGGCGTGGACGTGGTTTCTTCATCACCACCACACGAGATTGCGGCTAAAAGAGATAAGGAAAGAGCAGATAGAAGAATCCAACGTTTCATCGTTACTCCTAAAATATTTTCAGAGGTTTTCGGAAAGGTAGTTCGCACCCAGGGGGACTCCTAAATATTTATTCGATATGGCCAATTCTACGAAAATTTAGCGCCTTAATCGCGGGCCACAGAGAATGGAAGGTCCGTGAAAGGTGGGTTGCCCCGACCAGTAACGTCAGGACGATAAACAAAACCACCTGTAACAGTGGTTGACCAGTAGCGATGCTAAGGACATTTATGGATATGAAGGTCATAAACATCGCCCACACCGGAGATCGGAATAAAAAGTATCCCACTAGTAATACTGGAAAGGATAGCAAGGCAAGATATGGGACGACTACAAACGATATACCGGTCATAACTGCCGCACCCTTTCCGCCTCTGAAACCTATATACACCGGGAAGTTGTGTCCCACCATTAAAGCAAACGCTACTACATAACCAATCCAAACCGAATCGGTAATCACAGTAGCGCCAAGCATTACCAGTGCTGCCTTGCCAATATCGACGACAAACACAAAAACTGCGGCACTGTTCCCCAACGACCTGAGTGCATTAAGGGCTCCTACATTGCCACTACCCATTGAACGGATGTCGAGGCCTGCTCTTCGGCCGAGGATATGTGCCGTAGGAATCGCACCCACTAGATAGGCAGCAACTGAGAAACTAACTCCGAAGATAATTTCATTCATCAAGGTGCCTGTTCAACCAACTCACAGTTCAAGTTCGTAGATTTCTATCATCGATGCCTATAATTGCCGCCATATGCTCAGCGAACACACATCCCAACCAGAAAACGGATCATCCACTCTGCACGACAAAACAGTGCCGGGTGCGTTGACGGACGTGGATCTACTTGAGATGTACCGAACCATGGTACTAAGCAGGACGTTAGATCAACGGATCTGGCAGATGAATCGACAGGGTAGGGCGGCTATTGTCGCATCAGCCCAGGGCCACGAGGCCGCACAGGTAGGTGCTGTCAAAGCACTGGACCCTGATCGTGATCGATTTTACATCTACTATCGTGAATTGACCACGATGCTCGCTCTTGGGGTGACACCTCTTGAACTGCTTTTAGGCTTCCTCGCCAAGAATGGAGAACCTCTATCCGGTGCACGCCAGTTCCCTCTACACGGGGCATTGGACCGGTCACGGCCTGACATAGTTTCTTTCTCCAATGTGGTCGCCACGCAAATGCCACAGGCCGTTGGAGTAGCACTTGCAGACAAAATGAGAGGCGAGAAACATGTGACCATGGCGTACTTCGGGGACGGTGCATCGAGCATGGGTGAGACACACGAAGCGATGAACTTTGCTTCGATACATAAGCTTCCAGTTATCTTCTTCTGCGAGAACAATAAATACGCGATATCAGTGCCTCTGGCTCAACAGATGAACATTGAATCAATAGCGACCAGGGCGAGTGCCTATGGTATGCCGGGTGTAGAGGTGAATGGCTTCGATCCGATTGCCGTATACGAGGCGGTTTCCGCTGCGGCTAGCAGGGCACTGTCGGGAGAAGGCCCCACACTTGTGGAAGCTGTGGTCGAACGTTTCCTTCCACATACGAGTGACGACGATGACACACGATACCGGTCTGCAGAAGACCTGGAAGGTATTCGTGACCTGGACCCGATCCCGGCTACCGAGAAACTTCTACGAGCGAGTGGGACTCTCGACGATGCGTCGGAGGAGGAGATCAAGTCGACCGCACAGAGAATCGTAAACCAGGCAACCGAAGACGCAGAGAATGCGCCGTTTCCAGAACCACACAATTTCTATGAACAGGTTTATGCACCCGGATCCCCTGGGGATTTGTCCTAATGCCAGAAATGACCGTTATTGAAGCTGTGCGAGAGGCACTGTGGGAAGAGATGGAGCGCGATCCAAATGTCTTCACCATGGGAGAAGACATCGGCGCACGAGGAGGTGTGTTTCTGGCCACGGAAGGTTTTCTGGACCGGTTCGGACCTGAACGTGTAATTGACACGCCAATTGCGGAAGCATCCATTGGGGGGATCGCACTTGGTGCATCGGTGAACGGGATGCGGCCAGTAGCAGAGATCGAGTTCGGCGACTTCATATGGCCGGCGGTTAACCAGGTTATAGGCGAGGCAGCGCGAGTCCGGTACGGCACTGAGGGTCGAAGGAACGCGCCGCTGGTACTTCGGGTGCCATACGGAGGAGGTGTGCGAGGAGGGCTATTTCACTCCCAATCTATCGAGGTGGCGTTCTCACACCAACCTGGATTAAAAGTAGTGGCGCCTGCCACGCCATACGACGCAAAGGGTCTTCTAAAGTCAGCTATTCGGGATGATGATCCCGTAATTTTTTTCGAGCACAAGCGTACGTACCGTCTAGTGAAGGGGGACGTTCCTCGAGGCGATTACATCATTCCTATTGGGAAGGCGGACGTTAAGAGGAAAGGCGGCGACATTACCGTAGTCAGCTACGGCCTTGTGCTTCATTACTGTCTCGAGGCTGCGGCAACGCTTGCCCAGGAGGGTATCGATGTCGAGGTGGTTGACCTTCGCACACTCCGACCACTGGATACTGATACGTTACTTGAGTCGGTACGTAAAACCAGCAAAGCGATGGTAGTGCACGAAGACACAAAGGCGGGAGGCATTGGTGGGGAGATCGCGGCCGTAATTGCGGAAGAGGCGTTTGAAGACCTTGATGCTCCCGTAATGCGGATTGCAGGGCCTGAAGTGCCCGCCATGCCGTTCTCTCCACTACTGGAAGCCCAGTTCATGCCTTCAGCGGAAAAAATAGCGGCAGCAATCAGAGATCTGGCAGCGTACTGATGACTATCGTAGGGATCGAATTACCGCAGGTTGGAGAGTCAGTCACTGAGGCTGTTATAGGCAAATGGCTGAAGCAGCCTGGCGATACAATCCATAAGTTTGATGCACTTGTAGAGGTTGTTACAGATAAAGTCTCTATGGAATTCCCTGCTCCGTACACAGGCACGTTGAAATCTATAGAGGCCAAAGAAGGCGATACGGTCCCGATGGGCGTTGTTATCGCCCAGATGGAGATTGAAGGCGCGGCAGAAGATCTGGTCCAGGAGGAAGAACCCGAGCCAAATCGAGTCGGCACCTTGATCCAGGGCGCAAATGTAGGCCCAACCGGCGGGACGTTCCAGGACACGGCGCTCGAGGCTCAACAGGACAGGGAGGCCGTTCCATCAAAAATGGTCACCAGGCCAACTTCCAGTCAGTCTACCGAAAATCGGAATTACTCTCCGGTGGTTGCGCGATTAGCTGGCGCAAATGGAATAGATGTAACAACAATCACTGGAACTGGACGCGATGGTCGGGTGACCAAGCAGGACGTGCAGGCAGTAATTGACTCAGGACGGCCAGCTGCACCGATAATTCCTGACGGGGCTTTAATCGAAGACCGGGTGATAAAGGCCACGCCCGTGCGACAAATGATTGCGTCGCACATGGTCAAAAGTGTGAACGAGATACCTCACGCGTGGAGTACTGTCGAAGTTGACATGACCGGGTTGATGACATGCCGATCGGCACAAAGGGGATTGTTCCGTGAACGACACGGCGTCGACCTTACCTTCCTAGCGTTCACAACTTATGCGGTGTCAAACGCCATCAAAGACAACCCGTTTATCAACTCTAGCTGGGAGGATGGAAGCATCCGCCGTAAGGGACGGATCAACCTCGGGATCGCAGTTGCGGCCCCCGATGGGTTGGTAGTACCCGTGCTTCATGATGCAGATCGTGAGGGAATCACCGGCCTGGCCCGACGACTCGCTCCCCTGGTAGAACGGGCGCGTTCTGGGTCTCTGTCCCTTGATGACGTACAAGGTGGGACGTTCACTTTGAACAATACCGGAACGCTCGGCTCTATCCTGGGCGGTGCCATCATCAACCACCCGCAGGCCGCAATTGTCACCACGGAGGCAATCGTGAAGCGTCCTGTCGTGTTAAGTGGCCCTCAGGGAGACGCGATAGCCATCAGGTCGATGATGAATATTTGCTTATCGTTCGACCACCGGATCATAGACGGGGCCGAAGCATCCGCGTTTCTGCAAAGTTTTAAACGCAATCTTGAGGTCTGGTCTGCCGACTCGGAACTCAACTAGTCTGGCGTTGGTGATATGACCGATCCTTTGCAGGTCTTGTGGCTCGGAACGCAGAATTATCAAGAGGCGCTCAATACGCAACGCGGACTCCATGAGCAACGCGTATCTAGCGCGATCCCAGACACACTGTTGCTGTTAGAGCACTCACATGTCATAACGATGGGCCGGCGGGCCCAGAGTTCACATCTCATCTCTAACGTCGACACACTTGGGGCTGCAGGTATACAGGTAATAGAGACAGATCGCGGAGGCGAGGCAACGTATCATGGACCAGGTCAACTGGTTGCCTACCCGATCGTCGATCTCCGAGCTCTAGGCTTAGGACCTGCCGCTTACGTTGCAGTTTTAGAGCAGGCGATCATAGACACCCTTGCCGTGTACCTGGTGATTGGCCACAGAGTGACCGGGCGAACCGGGGTATGGGTAGGCGGCGACGGCGTAGACCCCGGAGAGGGCAAAAGCCCTACGGGAAGAAAGATCGCGGCAATCGGCGTCCGAATCAGTCGTGGTGTGGCCATGCATGGTCTTGCTCTAAATATATCCACCGATATTGATATGTTTAATCACATCGTTCCATGTGGAATGCCAGAACTGGGCGTTACATCCATCGAGATCGAACAGGGCGCTGCCCCCCCAGTCAACATAGTCGGAAAACAACTGGCAGAAGCGTTGTCGAAGGGTCTGGGCGTCAAACCAAAAATCGAGTCCGTAGCGTCCGAAAGCGTTCAGCCCTGGCGGGGGTCACGACTGTAACGGGCGGTGATCCGATTTTTGTGCACCCGTAATCAGACGTCATTTCTTCCCAAGGAAGACCGCAGGGAAGCCATTTTACTCAGGCCAGCTACGCGACTCGATATATCGATGTGCAGAAATAGCAGCCGTTGCTCCGTCTCCTGCTGAGGTCACGAGCTGTCGGGCTGACCCACTACGGATATCGCCAACTGCATATAAGCCAGGAGACCCCGTACTCATTGAGATGTCGGTATCTACGTGACCGCCTTCGTCCAGTCGAACAAAGTCAGATAGATATGAGGATCGAGGTTCGGTTCCAACGAAGATGAACACCCCGGACACATTGATCTTCGATTCTGCCCCGGTCGTCTGGTCTTTGATTCTGATACCGGACACCCCGGCGTCACCACCGAGGATTTCGGATACTTCCTGTCCAAACCTGACCTCTATTTTTGCGTTTGCAACCACTCGGTCCTGCAAAAGTTGTTGCCCGGAAAACTCTTGACCTCTTACCAACATAATGACCTTGGAAACGAAACTGGTTAGTGAGATTGCCTCATCCAGTGCACTGTCTCCACCGCCGACAACAGCAACCGTCTCATCTAGAAAGAACGCTCCATCGCACGTGGCACAGTTAGAAACACCACGTCCACGGAATTTCTCTTCTCCCTCGATACCCAGATTCGCAAAGTCGGACCCGGTCGCAGCAATTACGGCTTTAGTTCGAAACGTGCCTTCCGGGGTGGACAGAGACAGATACGGTTCGTCAGAATCGAGACCTTCGACCTCCGTGAACATACGAACCTCCGCACCTGCTCCCGAAGCCTGACGTTCTATCAAGGGCGCAAGGTCAGCCCCTAGAAGTCCCTCCGGAAAGCCAGGAAAATTCTCTATTTTCTCGGCATTGATGATTTGACCGCCAGGCATCATGCCTTCCAACACGACAGTCTTCAGACCAAGACGTGCTCCGTACATAGCGGCCGTCAATCCACCGGCACCTGCGCCAATCACTACGAGATCGAATCCCTCTGTCTGATCAGTCATTCCTGAAGACCTTCCTATGTGATCTGGACCCTGTGACCAGGCAGACTTTGGTCACCCCATGAACGGTATTCATGCAAATTGCATTGTCGGACTACGGGTTAGATCATGCCCTGCGCTCGGACCTGTTTGAGGGAATTTTCAAAAGCCTCTAGAGTCCTGTCTATGTCCTCATCCGTGTGGACTGCCATGGTCAGGAAACGGCGACCGTTATCTACACCGTTATTAAACATCGCCATCTTAAACTCGTGATCAGCATCAGAATTAATCGGCGTCCCCGAGGGCGTACCTTGAATGATCCCGTACTCGTCAACCTCGGCATCTATACCGATTCGTGTGTGGATCATGGATCCGATCCCATAAGCATGTCCCGGGATCTCCACACGGCCGAACACTTCATTAATGCCCATTTTTAGCTTCTGACCAACCGCGTCAGCTTTTTCGTTCACATCTCCGTTCGCCACCATCTCAAGTGCAGCTATACCTGCGACCGCTGATAGCGGATTGCCGTTGAATGTGCCCTGATGAAGCATTTGTCCACGCTCAATCGTGTTGAGTATGTCCGCCTTTCCTGCGACAGCTCCGCCGGGTAATCCACCTCCAAGGATTTTAGCGAGAGTACACATATCCGGAGTGATCCCCCACAATTCCTGAGTGCCCCCTTTCGAAGCTCGGAAACCTGTGACGACCTCATCAAGAATGAATACCACTCCGTACTTGGTAGCGAGGTCACGTATACCCTGCAAAAAATCGGGGTGAATCGGGGTGCCACCCATATGTGCACCAGTTGATTCGATGATTATTGCGGCGACATCGTTATTTTGAATAGCAGTTTCAACGGCGCCAATATCACCCGGCTGCAGGACGATCATCGTCTCCAAGACGTTATCAGGGATGCCATCCATCCCAGTCAGCCCACCAGCATTGGCATAGTCGGACCAACCGTGGAAGTGATCGAAAAACTTGATGACCTTAGACCTACCCGTGTAAGCGCGAGCCATGCGCATCGCCATCATCACGGCCTCTGTACCAGAAGAAGTAAATCGCACTTTTTCAGCACAAGGAATTAATTCTTTAACCAGATCCGCCCATCTGATCTCAAGGTCGGAAGATGCGCTCAAATGGGTACCTAATGCCATGCGTTCTTGTACGGCTTTCACAATCACCGGATGCGCCTGCCCGAGGATCATAGAACCATGGCCAGTGTTGTACTCAACGTACTCATTGCCATCAACATCCCATTTACGACTACCGGCCCCATGTGTCATGTGTACCGGGAAGGGACTCATATTCCGCGCCTCGTGCGTCACACCTTTGGGGAAGTTCAACTTAGCGCGCTCATAAAGTTCGGCAGACTTGGGGTGAAGCTCGTAATAACGGTCCTCGATAACTGTCCGAGCCATGTAGAAGGCCTCCGTGATTCATGTGCGGGTGGCTGTCGTAATCCGTCCCAATACGCTCTCCGATTTACAAAGAAGCATTCGGGGACCTGATTCACTGCTATTCTATGCGCTCAAAATCCCATGTAGTTGATGACAACCGATTCCCATTGCGGAATCGACCTTTTCAACTAATTCGACCCAATAGAACCTATATGGACGTTATCCGTGCCTGAAAGTTTCATCACACACCTCGAATGCAGCAACTGCGGCGAACATTTCGACGAGAGCCAACCAATGCGCACTTGTCCATCTTGCGACAAGGTATTGTTCGCACGATATGACCTGGATAGGGCATCAAGTGCCAAAGCCGAACTACAGTCTCGGGCGCCCAACATGTGGCGTTACCGGGAGGTCATGCCGGTGAAGGACGAGGCAAATATCATCACTCTTGGTGAAGGAATGACACCACTCATTGACGCAGAACGACTAGCACGGGAAGTCGGATCCCCAAAATTACTGCTAAAAGACGAGGGCGTCTGCCCGACAGGCTCATTCAAGGCACGAGGACTTTCCGCAGCAGTATCAAAAGCAAAAGAACTCGGCCTTATGAAACTCACCATGCCATCGGCCGGCAACGCCGCTGGGGCAATGTCGGCATACGCCGCGGCAGGGGGACTTGAGGCTAACGTGTTCATGCCCAAGGACGCACCGAGTGCAAATCAGACCGAGTGCGTCGCCTACGGGGCAACTCTGACCCTAGTGGACGGTTTCATAAACGATGCCGGACGTCTATCAGGAGAAGCAGCCGTAGAGCATGGCCTATTTGACGTCTCAACCCTGAAAGAGCCTTATCGAGCCGAAGGCAAGAAGACAATGGGTTACGAGATTGCAGAGCAACTTGGTTGGGAGTTGCCAGACGTGATTATCTATCCAACAGGTGGTGGGACGGGGATCGTAGGTATGTGGAAGGCGTTCGACGAAATGGAGCGTATGGGCTGGATTGGGTCCAAACGGCCTCGAATGGTTGTTGTGCAAGCTGAAGGGTGTGCTCCCATCGTCACAGCATATAAAGCGGGAAAACGACATGCTGACCTTTTCCAAAACCCTCACACATTAGCCGCAGGTATGCGAGTTCCCGTGGCTATAGGGGACTACCTGGTTCTCGATGCCGTAAGAGAAAGTGGCGGCACCGCACTCACTGTCACGGATCATGAGATGGTTCTCGGAGTGAAGGACCTGTCTCAGTACGAGGGAATTTTTGCAGCTCCCGAGGGCGGAGCTCTCGTCGCAGCGCTCCGAAAGATGCTCTCCGACGGCACCGTTAGCAAAGACGAACGCGTGCTGTTACTGGTGACCGGATCCGGACTTAAGTACCTCGACGTCCTCACTCCTGCGCTTGCTGCACTTAAGTAGTTCGCTTTAGGCCATTTCAGCCAGATACACCAGTCAACGTACGTACATGATGGGATCGACAGAGCAAAAGAACATTTATCAGTGCCGGGGATTACGGGTAAGAGTTAGCCCAACACTCCAAAGGAAGATGTAATGGAAAATGTAGTCGGATTTGAAGGACTTAGTCCTACGTCCTTTCTCGATCGCAGTGCATCGGTTTACGCGAATAAAACAGCTGTCGTTTACGGCAACACTTCTTACACCTACGCCGAGTTCTCCGAACGAGTACGACGCCTCGCATCCGCTCTTT
Source organism: Dehalococcoidia bacterium (assembly GCA_046583495.1). Classification (GTDB taxonomy): domain Bacteria; phylum Chloroflexota; class Dehalococcoidia; order Lucifugimonadales; family Lucifugimonadaceae. Next base: position 20,675 of record JAYGCF010000017.1, on the reverse strand, counting down.
CCAAGGAGGGTGTTAAGTATGGAGACAAGGTCGCATTTCTGGTTCCCAACGTTCCTGCCATGTTGGAAGGACACTATGGGCCAATGCGTCTTGGTGCGGTACTCGTAGCGATCAACACCCGACTGTCAGCACGAGAGATTTCGTACATCCTCCAACATTCAGGGGCCAAGGTCCTGGTATTTGACTCCGAGTACGCTGATACGATTCGTTTAGTCAAAAAAGAAGTCCCAGGCGTCGAATCCTTCGTTCAGGTTGTAGATACCTCACCGAGGGCAGACGATATCGCGGGCCCGGAATACGAAGAGTTCCTTGCGTCAGCTCCTCACAAAGATCCTTCAATACGGCTCAACTCAGAAATGGACTCCGTAGCTATCGACTACACGTCAGGTACTACCGGACAACCAAAAGGAGTCGAGTACAGCGGTCGGGGAGCGTACCTTTCGGCGCTGGGTGAAGCCCTTGAGATAGGAATGAACTCTCGTAGCATCTATTTGTGGACGCTTCCGATGTTTCACTGCAATGGTTGGTGTTATACGTGGGCCGTTACCGCTGTAGGAGGTACGCACGTATGTCTCAGGCGTATCAATGCAGAAGACGTTTTTGGAATCGTCTCAAATCTGGGGGTAAGCCATATGTGCGCTGCACCCACGGTGCTGACTGCTCTATATTCATCCCCTTACGCCGCCGAGGGTAAGCTTTCAGGCGTAGAAATTATGACTGCAGGTGCTCCACCGGCGCCTCAGGTCATTCGTAGCATTGAGGATATGGGTGCTCACATCATCCATACGTACGGTCTTACCGAGACATACGGGCCAATGACTGTCGCTGCCGAGCAACTCGAATGGGATGACATGGATACCCACCAGCGCGCCGACGTAAAGTCTCGACAGGGTGTTCCTTTCATAACTGGTGAACCGGGACTCAGGGTGGTTGACGAGAACATGAACGATATCCCACGTGACGCTCAGACAATGGGTGAGGTAGTCATGCGCGGCAACATGGTTATGAAGGGGTACTACAACGATCCAGAGGCCACAGCCAAAGCGTTCGAAGGTGGATGGTTCCACTCTGGTGACTTAGGTGTTTGGCACCCCGATGGTTATATCGAACTCAGGGATCGTGCGAAGGACGTAATCATCTCCGGGGGAGAGAATATCTCCAGCCAGGAAGTTGAAAAGGTGATCATGGAACACCCATCGGTGATGGAGGTTTGTGTGGTTGGTGTGCCAGACGAAAAATGGGGAGAAGTCCCCAAGGCGTTTATTGTCCAAAAAGATGGTGCAGACGCCTCCTCTGAGGAGATAATTGCATTCTGCCAAGATCGGATAGCTCGCTTCAAAGCTCCAAAACACGTCGAATTCGGAGAGCTACCGAAAACGGCTACAGGTAAAATCCAGAAATTCGTGCTTCGAGACAAGGAGTGGGCCGCACATGACAGGCGCATCAACTGACACCCAAGACCTAGTTCTGGACGAAATTCAAGACGGAGTTTCTGTCCTGACGCTGAACAACCCACGTCGCCGGAATGCTGTGTCCTCAGCTTTATTAACCCGCTTGAAAGAAAAGCTTGACGCAGCTGCAATAGACGAAAAAGTACGGGTAGTCATAATTCGAGCTGAAGGTCCGGTTTATTCATCTGGACATGACCTAAAAGAGTTACTTGATGGCGACGAAGATAACAACGCGCACGTATTCGGAATGGCGACTGTCGTAATGGAGGCGATACGAACACTCCCTCAACCCGTCATCGCAGAAGTTGGTGGACTGGCAACTGCCGCGGGTTGTCAATTAGTAGCTTCCTGTGACATGGCGGTGGCATCAAAAGAGGCTCGTTTCGCCACTCCGGGCGTTCGTAACGGACTTTTTTGCATCACCCCTGGTGTAGCACTTGCCCGGGCCGTTCCGCATAAGAAGGCGATGGAGATGCTGTTAACAGGTATTCCAATATCGGCAGATGAGGCGTTGCAGTTCGGTCTTGTAAGTAAAGTCGTGCCCTCCGACGAACTGCATGAGCGCACGATGGATTTGGCCCAGCACGTGGCAAATGCGAGCTCGTATACGTTGGAGATCGGCAAACGCTCCTTTTACGCACAAATCGGTCTAGATTACGGCCCTGCCTACACTGTGGCGGAAAAATTGATGACCGAGAACATGCAGGCACACGACGCTCACGAAGGTATTGACGCATTCCTATCAAAGCGTCATCCGGAATGGAAAGGCCGATAGTCGCAGTTGCGAGGACCTAGGCCTCTAAACCGTGTGCGTACCTTGTGCTATCGACTCACTCAAGCGTGAGTATTCGTTGGAAAGCATGCCAAGAATCACCGAATTATGCCGTGCACCATCATGTGGGCGGCTTTGCCTCAGCGTCCCTTCATGAATAAAACCAAGGTGTTCAAACATTTCACGTGCGGAGGTGTTGTACTCAGGTACATCTACCCAAGCCCGAAATAGGCCTAGGGTCCGAAAGATATGGTCAAGGCAAGAGATCACCGTCGCAGTACCGTAACCCCGGTGCCACAGTTCTTTCCTTCCTATAAGAACAGAAAGCTGGGCATCTCCAAGAGCTTCATCGATAGCAAGTTGAGCTTCACCGATATGTTCACCCGACGCTGTACGCACCGAAAGAATCGATCTATGCGGTTCATGGTGAGGATCGTTAAAGACCTCATCCCATTCAGCCTCGGTGGCGTCGATCAATTTCCTGGGTTCATATCCAAGATGGGCCGGTTCGCCGTATGTGTACCGGCCAAACCACATTTCGGAGACTTCAGGGTCATCAAGCCAGTCGGCAATTCGGCCCACGTCTTCGCGCGTGACTTCAGCGAGAACTACTTCAGATCGCATGAGCGCCTCCTCGTCTGTCGGGGGGTGCGTTTGGATGCCACAATTATATAGGGATATACAGGGATTAAGGTTGCTTATCGTTTTTGGTTAGCCGAGCAATTTTCACAACCTAATTTGACACGGGCACTGGATGCCACTAGTTTAATTGACCGTTAGTCAAACTGATTGACACGTCCATAGGAGGAGCCATATGGCTTTAGGCAAAGTACAAGCGGAGATCACTTACTGCGTTCCTTGAGGCCACCACAATGTGGCTACCTGGATGGCAGCCGAATTTTTTGAGGCCGTAGGCCCAGATGTATCTGTAACAGTGACTCCTGGTGGTGGTGGTGTTTTCAAAATTGCATTTGACGGCGAGATCGTCTTTGATAAAGCAAAGAACGATGGAAAATTCCCGGATCTCAACGTCAACGTGAAGCTTCTCAAGAAACTTCTCCAGGACAAAGTTGCCAATGTCGCGGACGTAGCAGCTGACTAGAGACCTGACAGAAATAAAAGATTTTAAGAAGGCTCCGGCAAATGTCCGGAGCCTTCTTTCGTTGTCGCTGCTTTTCCAATTAATCCGCTTTCTCCACTGTTAAAGTATTCGCTGGTTAAATCATCGATATAAGCTCACACCAGGTAATCGGAGACGCAAAACATTGACCAAGGCAGCTGTACTCTACGAGGCGAACACCCCTCTAGAAATAAGGGATCTGGACCAGGACAGTCCCAAGGCTGGTGAAGTGCGAGTTCGCATGGATGCTGCCGGTGTGTGTGCCAGTGACATCCACGTGATGCACGGAACGGCCATCCTGCCGCTTCCGGTGGTGCTTGGGCATGAGGGTGCTGGCACGGTAGAAGAGGTTGGTAACGGCGTCACGCGCGTGAAGCCCGGTGATCGCTGCATCATGTCCTTCGTATCCAATTGCGGTCACTGTCGGTCTTGTCGGAGCGGTAACCCAAATATTTGCGACACGAACGCTCTAACAGGTGCGTTGCAATATGACGGGACAGCTCGACTCCACGACAACGACACGGATGTATACCAGATGGCCAAAGTAGGCTTGTTCGCGGAGACGATCGTGGCTCCACAGCAAGCTTGTCAGGTGATTCCTGACGAGGTACCCATGGGAGTTGCTGCTTTAATTGGTTGCTCCGTAACTACCGGAGTGGGCGCAGTCATCAACAACCCCTCAGCAAAAGCAGGCATGACTGTAGCTGTATTCGGATCAGGTGGGGTCGGTCTCAATGTGATTCAGGGAGCGAAGCTAGCAGGAGCATCAAGAATAATCGCGGTCGATATTTTCGACCACAAACTCGAATTCTCCTATAAATTTGGTGCAACCGACGTAGTCAATAGCAGGGAAACCGATCCGGTAGAGATGATCAGAGATATGACTGGTGGCGGGGTAGATATGGCATTCGACGCGTTTGGTGCATCTGAGACAACCCAGAACACGATAAACGCTCTCCGTAAGAGCGGCACCGCAGTAATCGTTGGTCTCGCCCCTGTAGGGGATACAGCGGACCTCGATCTGATTGATATGGTTCGCAACCAGAAGACGGTCGTAGGTAGCTACTATGGATCAGCCAGTCCCCATGAAACTTTCGATACTCTTGTCGACGCTTACCTAAAGGGAAGGATAGACGTAGATAGTTTGATCACCCGTAAGTACTCATTGGGACAGATCAACGAGGGGTTTGATGCGCTTCACGCTGGAGAAGACGGCAGGGGAATAATTGATTTCACTCTGTCATAACCGGTAGGACACAGATAAATGATGCACGATAACGCGATTGTGTCCCATTTCACTTGTGACTGAATCGGGGCTTTGATATGCTCCTGAATGCAACTTAAATAGTAGGAAAACTGGCGTGGAACAAGACTATTTCAGACAGTATGGTTTGATAGCGATCTTTGTACTGATCGCGCTCTCTGTTCCTCTTGGCATGCTAATGCTGTCAAAGCTTGGCACGCTGACTGGAATGCGACCTACGAGACGCGTCCCAACCGAAGACGAGCCAGTGGGTGGAAACATCACTCCACAAGAGGTTGACCGACGCTCCCAGATCGTGAAACTTGCGACATACGAATCCGGGATGCGAACGGTCGGTACCCGTTGGACCAGGTTCAACTTCCGTTATTACTACTTCGCTTTGCTCTTCGTTGTTTTCGACGTAGAAACAATTTTCTTGTACCCATGGGCGGTCCGCTACGGCGTACTTTCAGAGACGTTTGGATGGGTGGTTCTGGCAGAGGTTCTAGTGTTCCTGGCGGTAGTCACCCTTGGTTACGTCTACGCTTGGCGTAAGAAAGCATTGGAGTGGGTTTAGTTTGATTCCAAACAACCCTTATGACCAGCAAGTCCTACCGACCCACGAACATCCGTTGGCGGAATTGACCTGGGATATCGACCGTGCGGAGGGCGAGGTTGTTTCGCAGATGCGTGACAGCCACACCAGCCCTTACCCTGAACCTCTGTTGGAAACGCCCGATGACCTGGACCGAAATGTGGCCGTGACATCACTAGATACGCTTCTTAACTGGAGCCGTAAGTCTTCGATGTTCCCAATGCAATTCGGCCTCGCCTGTTGTGTATTTGAGATGATTGGTGCCGCGATGTCGCGATTCGATATCTCGCGGTTCGGGATGGAAGCAATGCGCGCTTCCCCGAGGCAGGCCGATTTGATGATCGTCGCAGGAACCGTCACATGGAAAATGGCACCGGCGTTACGACGACTGTACGATCAGATGCCCGAGCCTAAGTGGGTCATATCGATGGGTGTCTGTGCGACAAGTGGCGGTCCTTACTTTGGATCATACTCGGTCGTTCCTGGCGTGAATCACATCGTACCAGTGGACGTTTACGTTCCTGGATGCCCCCCCCGTCCAGACGCTCTGCTGTACGGGATTATGCAACTTCACGATAAAGTGAAACGGTATAGCCTTTCGGGCCAAAAAGCCGGGGCAGAGGACGTTGGGGATACCGGATCTTGACTTCCGACACGTCCTTCACGGCCACGGGCGAAGACCTTTCTGTGCAGATTGAGGGTATTGTCTCAGGCGCCGTTACAGCCCATGGATCACATGAAGTATGGATCGCTCCAGGTCAGGTGCCCACGGTGATGAGAGGCCTGAAGGGCGCCGGATACGAAATGTTGATCGCCATCACAGCGGTTGATTACGTCGGTTACTTCGAAATCGTATATCACTTGCTATCAATGAGTTTGAACCGTCGGGCTGTAGTGAAGGTCAGATGCGGTGAGGGCCGACTAGATCCAGCAGTACCCTCGGTAATGGACATCTGGCGTGGAGCGGACCTCCAAGAGCGTGAGGTGTACGACCTCATGGGTGTTCGGTTTGAAGGCCATGATGACATGAAACGGATATTCCTTTGGGAAGGGTTTGAGGGTCACCCTCACAGAAAGGATTTCCTGTAAAAGCCATCCTCGGGGGCGCCTTTCTGGCGCACACGACGGACATCAGATCTTGTTATGCCTCTTAAAACTGAACCAATAACCATCAATGTTGGACCGCAACATCCGAGCACACACGGTGTGTTCCGTATGCGCGTGACTTTCGATGGGGAACAGATAATCGACGTGGAGCCCGTATTCGGGTATTTGCATCGTGGTTCAGAAAAACTGGCAGAATCTCGAACATATACCCAGGTCGTGACACTTACCGACCGCATGGACTACGTGGCGTCCATGACAAACAACATGTCCTATATTCTGTCCGTCGAGAAACTGGCAGGTATTGAACCGGCTGAACGTGGAGTATGGATGCGAATGATCGCAGCCGAACTTCAACGCATAGCCTCGCACTTGGTGGCAACCGGTTTCTTCCTACAAGACCTGGGCGCCCTAGGCACGCCACTTATTTTCATGATGCGTGAAAGAGAGCAAATCCTCGAGCTTTTCGAACGGCTCTGCGGGGCGCGCATCACCAACAGCTATATGCGACCCGGGGGTGTTTTTATGGACGCCCCAGACGACTTCTGGCCGGCGTTAGACCGCTTCTTGTCCGAGATGCCCCATCGTATTGATGAATATGAGGACTTGATCAGCGGAAACGAAATCGTGGCAGCAAGATGCGATGGGGTCGCCGTGGTTGATAGTAAAAGCCTGATCGACGCTTCCGTGACTGGTCCCATGTTGAGAGCGTCTGGGATCGATTGGGATCTAAGGCACCGTCAACCGTACGAATTCTACGATCGGGTTAAGTTCAATCGTCCTCTTGCGACTGCGAGCGACAATTATGCTCGATACATTGTTCGCATCCATGAAATGAGGGAGAGCCTCGGGATAATCAGACAGTGCCTAGAACAAATTGAGCCTGGACCTGTTCGGCCGGAAGAAGTACCTGCGCTTATTAGACCACCGGTTGGTGACTCTTATGTTGGGACCGAGTGTCCAAAGGGCGAACTTGGCTTCTACCTTGTCAGTGATGGGGGCGTCTCCCCGTACCGCTGTAAGGTACGTGCACCATCGCTGATAAACCTGACGTTACTTCGAGAAATGCTGATTGGCGACAAAATGGCGGACATGTTCGTCACGTTCGGTAGCATCGACATCAACATGGGTGAGGTTGATCGTTAATGCCAGATCCGTTCGACAGCATCCTCTATAAATACATTTACTGCAGTCTGACGTCCGCAAACGAGGTGGAATGTGTCGGCACAGGCCTATTTGGTGGGGGATTGCTCCCGGCAAGTATTGACTGGTTAGCATTTCCGCTCACAGCCCTGCTAATAGTCGCAGCCGTTGTAAACGGTGTTCTGGGCGGCGTGTTAATTATGATCTGGGGTGAACGCCGATTGCTCGGCCGATTCCAGGGTCGGACAGGACCAAACCGCTGGGGACCATTCGGGTTGTTGACCCCGGTAGCTGACGCCGTAAAAACAATGTTCAAAGAGGACGTAGTACCAACCGTCTCTGATCGGATGGTGTTCACTATGGCCCCTGTCTTGATGTTGTTCCCCGCCCTCTTGATCTACGCAGTGCTCCCCCTTGGATCTGGAACGTGGCTTGCAGACATCAACGTGGCGCTGCTGTTCATAATTGCGATCGGTGGTGGCAACGTCCTAGCTATAGTTGCTGCTGCATGGGGATCAGGTAACCGCTACGCTATGTTCAGTGCAATGCGGGCAGTTGCCATGTTGATAAGCTATGAAATCCCACTGGTGATATCCCTTATCGGCGTCCTCATGCTTTCGGAATCTTTGTCCCTAGTAGCAATTGTTAATGCACAAACGATTCCATTCTTCATAGTCCAGCCCCTGGGCTTCTTTGTCTTCCTAGTAGCTTCGATGGCCGAATTAAACAGAACGCCCTTCGATGTTGCGGAAGCTGAATCCGAGATCGTGGCCGGTTATATGACCGATTACTCAAGTATGAAATTTGGTCTTTTCTTTCTGTCCGAGTTTGCCGCCACAATCGCGACGAGTGGGGTGATTACTGCAGTGTTCCTGGGCGGCTGGCATGGGTTTGACCCGATTCCGTCACAAGTCTGGTTCGTTTTAAAAATGGTTGTTGTGCTATCGGTGATCGTATGGGTAAGGGCAAGTTGGCCACGTATGCGGATCGACCAGATCATGAGTTTCGCGTGGAAAGCGCTGTTCGAACTGACTTTGATCAACCTCGTAGTATCAGGGTTGCTGGTTCTGGCATGGCCATCACCTTCAACGACTGAGCTTTGGTACATGGCTGGAATTAACTGGGTTGTCTTCTTGGCATCGATATACATCTTCGGTAAGGTTCTCGGACCAAAACATGACCCGTTACGGGCCGGAAATATCCAGGACGTGACTCTGTCAAATTCGGAGAGCCCAGCTATTCCCACTGGAGGCGCAGACTGATGGTTTATGGAATCGGCCTTGCCAAGGGAATGCGGGTAACCCTTAAGACGATCCTTCGCCCCTCTTTCACGGTTCAGTACCCAGATCGACGGGTAGGCGTTATGGGGGCAGCCAAGGCATACGGCATGAGTACACCGGGTCTTATTTTCAAACGACCGATCAAAGCCGTTCGCGCGGCCCTTGGATTGGAACGCATTGAAGTGAGGCCTACGCAATCTGCTCGATTCAGAGGTAACGAGTTCACGTGGTACGAGGATCGATGCACCGGCTGTGCAAGCTGTGCTAAGTACTGTCCTCTTGGCATAATCAAGATCGTCACCCTCCCTGGCGGCATTAACGTTCAGGAGGGTGAAAGTTACGCTATAGAGACCTTTGATATCGATACAGGTCGATGCATGTTCTGTGCCCTTTGTGTGGAGGCCTGTCCTTACGACGCACTCCACATGGGTTCCAGTTTTGAGCGTGGCAACTACGAGAGAATGGGTCTTGTTCTTTCAAAAGAAGACTTGATAGCGCAATCCAAGCGCCCATCAACCTGGTATCGACCCCAGATGGAAGATGACGCGTACTCGCCATTCGATAAGGCCATGGAGGATTTCAAGGATGCTGGTCGGCATGAGATGCCAAGCAAAGAAGACCTGACAAAGACCTGGGTAGAAGACCGGAGAATAGACGGGGCAGGGGACGACTAATGGATGGAACCATAGACGTCATATTTTGGATCATGTCTGCAGCGGCAATCGTTGGAGCCTTGCTCGTCGTAACGGTCAAAGACGTGTTCAGAGCTGCGCTGGCTCTTGCTGGTTCGTTTCTCGCAGTAGCCGGAATATTTTTCTTGTTGCAGGCGGAATTCGTAGCTGTGGCCCAGATTCTCGTGTACGTCGGAGCTATTTCCATTGTTGTTGCATTCGCGATACTACTTACTCGCGACATAGGGCAAGGTAACCAGACACAGAGCTCCCGGGTGCTGGTTGTTGGGGGCGCTTTAATTGCAGCTCTGTTCGTAGTAGTCGCAGGTTTTGTTGCATACGACACGACATGGAGTGATCGTGACACCAGCCTTACCGATGTAGACGCTATCGCTGCTTTGACCGGTCAGTACACTGAAATTGAACAGCCTCTCTCTGATCCGAAACTTGTTGCATTCACGGGCAACGAACAGGGGAACAAAGGGGTGTTCACGGATACCACTGGATGGCTCGGCGGTTTACTCGTGCGAGATTACGTGCTCGCTTTACAGGCACTAGGTGTGTTGCTTCTCGCCGCCATTATCGGTTCGATAGCGCTCGTCAGAGAGCAGGCCTCCGAATGAACCTAGAAAATGTCCTGCTTGTCTCCTCTATCCTGTTTGCTATCGGCCTTTACGGGGCGTTAACCCGGCGTAACGCTATCGTTCTTTTGATGTCGATAGAGCTCATGTTCAATGCGGTCAACATAGCCGCCGTTGCATTCTCACGTTACACCGTGCCTGCCGCTTTAACCGGAAGCCCGGTTGAAGTCACAGCTGACACCGTAGGGGCAGCACTTTCGGGCCATGTCTTTGCACTTTTCATAATCGCGGCCGCGGCGGCTGAGGTTGCGCTTGGTCTGGCCTTGGTTATTGCCATCTTCCGCCAGAGAGAAACAGCCGACGTAAGCGAGTTGGATACGATGCGCGGATGATAGTTCTCAAACGTAACAATTACCAAACTTCAACACCAAACAGGGCGGGTTCCTAGTGTGGGTTGAGTACAAAAAGACAGCGAATCTTATGACTGCAGAAATGTGGAAAAACCTTCTTGAAGGGGAGGGCCTGCCTGCCAAAATCCTTCCAGAAGGGGACATCCTTGACTGGAGTGAACGCGTCCCTTTCAGGGTCTTTGTGCCCTTGAATCGTGAACACGTCGCTGATGAAATTCTGAGGAAGCTTTAAAGCGTGAACATCTCAGAAATCGGCGTCTGGTTGATTGTCCTAGTCCCTCTGGCATCGTTTGTCGTTAACGGACTGGTAATTCGTCCATTCTTACCGCAATACGAACGACTGGCCGGATGGTTGACCATCCTGGCACTTGCTGTTTCGTTCGGTCTATCGATCATGGCTTACGCCACCGTGAATTCGGAACACGGGATGGTTGATTTCGGAACTCACGACTGGCTCAGTGTCAACGGCCTGACCTTGAGTATCGGCATACTTCTCGATCCACTTACCGCGATCATGCTAATCGTCGTTAGCGGCGTCAGCCTAATGGTTCAGATCTACTCACAGGGATACATGAAGGGTGACCAGAGCTACATTCGGTACTACGCGTACATGTCGCTCTTCACTGCCTCAATGCTGGGTCTGGTGACCGCTAGAAACATCATCCAGGTTTACGTGTTCTGGGAACTGGTTGGCACCTCTTCATACCTACTTATAGGATTCTGGTTCACGAAACCGTCGGCAGCGGCAGCGGCCAAGAAAGCCTTCATCGTTACTCGGTTCGGCGACTTCGGTTTCCTGATAGCGATCCTCGCTCTGTTCGCTCAGGGCAACGAGTTCTTAGACATTCCGTACATGTATGCCAACGTCGGGTTGATCGGCACGACGGCGGTTAGCTTGATAGCTCTTGGTTTCTTTGCAGGTGCAGTCGGAAAATCGGCCCAGTTCCCTCTGCACACGTGGTTGCCGGACGCCATGGAGGGCCCGACTCCTGTCAGCGCCCTGATCCATTCAGCCACGATGGTAACTGCCGGTGTATTCCTCGTTGCGCGTGTATTCCCGCTTTACCTGGCATCCGAGGTCACGATGGAAGTGGTCGCTCTGGTAGGAGCATTCACGGCTATCTTTGCAGCCTCGATGGGACTAGTGGCCCACGACATTAAGCGCGTCCTGGCGTATTCAACCGTCAGCCAACTCGGATACATGATGTTGATTCTAGGGTTGGGGGGCTGGGTCGCGGCGATCTTCCACCTGTTCACCCACGCTTTCTTTAAAGCGTTGCTATTCCTCGGCTCCGGTTCGGTAAATCACGCTACTGGAACCTTCGACATGCGGTACATGGGCGGTCTCCGCAAAGTAATGCCATGGACATTTACGCTCATGGTGATTGGAAGCCTGTCGTTGGCCGGAATATTCCCCTTGGCAGGATTCTGGTCTAAGGATGAAATACTTGCCCATACGTTAGAGGTGGACTCCGTCATAGGGTGGATTGCCCTGACAGCAGGTGTGATTGCGGCGTTTATGACTGCGTTCTACATGTTCCGGGTCATCTGGATGACCTTCGGAGGTGAGTATCGTGGTGGCGCTGAGGCAGAAGCCGTGGCAGTCACTGCCGCAGGTGGCGAGGCCCCTGAGGTTCATGGCCACCCCCACCTTGGAGAGTCTCCCTGGGTCATGATCGCACCAATGCTGGTACTGGGAGTCCTTGCTATTGGTGCAGGATTCTTGGCTAACCCTCCCGTGGACATTGGCGTAACAGACAAACATGAATTTGGTCACTTCGTCACAACCAATGCGAACGTGTTCGTAGAAAACGTGGATGACGAGCATGCCGTGGAGGAAGCGCTGAAGCACGCCGGTGAGTCACCCAAATTCAATTGGTCGGTCGCAATTGTGTCTTCAGCCGTAGCGTTTATCGGTATATTCCTCGCATATCTTATGTATGGCGCTAGGAAAGTTTCGCCTGAATCATTGGCGGATCGAACCCGCCCGATATACACACTGATGTATCGCAAATACTTTATGGACGAACTGTACGAGGGATGGATCGTCAAACGCTTGTTCTACGGGGTGGTGGTAACCGCCTCTGACTGGTTCGACCGTAATGTCATCGACGCCGTCAATGTGAAGTTTGGAATCTGGACAGCCAGGGTTGGGAAAGGCCTTGCACTGGCCCAAAACGGCCAGACCCAGATGGCTGGACTGGCCATCTCCCTGGGTGTCGTGGCTTCTATTGCTGCTTTCCTGGTCTGGGGGACTTAACTGATGAACTTCCAGATCGGTTGTAACAACATAAACACGAAGGAGGACGCCCTTGTTTGAGGGTTGGCTCTCTATAGTCGTGTTCCTACCCGCGGTAGCGGCGCTTGTTATAGCGTTGTTCCTTCGCAACGACTCTCAAATCCGATGGTTCGCTATCGGTTCCACGATCGTTAGTCTTGTCTTAATAGTTATTACCTATGCCAACTTCGACAGGGAAGCTGGCGGCATCCAGATGGTTGATCGATACGCTGACTGGATTCCCGTCGATGGTCTAAAGGCCGAATACCTGCTCGGCATCGACGGTTTTAGCGCCCCGCTCTTACTACTGACCGGACTTTTGACCGCTGTCGCGGCATTTGCGTCATGGCGTGTCACGCTTCGAGTTCGCGAGTACTTCATATGGTTACTCGTCCTTGAGACGGCCGTGCTCGGGGTGTTCACTGCACTCGACTTCCTTCTGTTCTTTATCTTCTGGGAAATCGAGCTCATTCCTATGTTCATGCTCATTTCTATCTGGGGGAGTGGACGTAACCGGTACTCAGCGATGAAGTTCGTGATCTTCACCCTCGCCGGCAGTGCATTCATGTTGATCGGCATCCTGGCATTATTTCTCTCATCAGGCGTTGACACCTTTGCCATGGTGTCCATCCCTTCTGAGGGTATTGTCGGTATTCCAGACAAAGCAGCTGGCATAGACCTGTTGATCCCGGCCGGGGTCATATGGTTCCTGCTGTTTGCTGCATTTGCCGTCAAAATGCCACTATGGCCTGTCCACAGTTGGCTTCCCGATGCGCATACGGATGCGCCGACCGCGGTAAGCATCATGCTGGCCGGTGTTCTTCTAAAAATGGGTGGGTACGGACTGATACGAGTTTCTGTGGGTATGTTCCAGGAAACAAAAGGCTTCCAGGTACAGGACGTCGCATGGTTACTCGCCACATTGGCCGTCATCAGCATCATCTACGGGGCCATAGTCACACTCCGACAAAGTGACCTAAAGCGACTCGTTGCATTCAGTAGCGTTAGCCATATGGGTTTCGTTGTACTTGGAGTATCGTCAATCGTCGGCGTCGGAGGCACCGTCACACAAGCGGGCCTTAACGGGGCTGCCTTACAAATGGTCACTCACGGCACCATCACCGGCCTCATGTTCTTGGCCGTCGGTCTTGTATATGACCGTGCCCACACCCGTTATATACCCGACCTCGGCGGATTGGCGTTACGTTGGCCGCTGATCACCATCTCAATGGTGATCGCAGGACTCGCGTCACTTGGTTTGCCCGGTTTGTCGGGTTTTGTAGCCGAGATCACCGTATTCCTGGGAACGTACGCTGTATGGCCGTGGCTAACCGCCATAGGAGCCTTCGGTGTTGTTCTCGCTGCGGGATACGTCCTTTGGATGATCCAACGTACGTTCTTTGGTCCGAGAAACGAACGATTCCAGGACATCGAAGATGCCAACCTCGTGGACATGATCCCTGTTGCGGCCCTCGTCATCAGCATTATCGCAATCGGGGTATACCCAAAGATCGTGACAGAAGTATTTAAAGTCGGAATTAGTGAGTTGGTGCGGATATGAACTCACACGATCTCTGGATCCTGTCTCCCGAGTTATCGGTCGCCGGTCTCGCAATAGTGATCATAATTGCGGATTTGATCTTAAACAGGAAAACTCCATTAATCTGGATCGCTTCAATCGGCCTGGTGGTCCCGCTTGGCCTGACATTAATGTTGTGGTTCAACACACCTGACTCCGAACTAGGGGTGTTTGGCACCGTCACAGCGGATCGTCTGGCCTTGTTCTTCCATCTGCTACTGATTGGAACAACCGCTGCCGTGATAATCGCCGGTGCCTCTTATTCCAAGAAGTTCGCAGGCTTTCAGGGTGAATTCCTGGCCCTGATGCTGCTGTCGGTTAGTGGAATGATGCTGTTAGTGGCCTCACGAGACGTTATAACCGCATACGTAGCTCTTGAAGTGTCTGCTCTACCTGCCGCCGCTCTGGCTGCATTTCTGAGGACTGACCGATCTCTTGAGGCGGGACTAAAGTTCCTGCTATTAAGTGCCCTCAGTTCTGCTGTGCTTCTATACGGGCTGGTATACCTATATGGCGCCACAGGAACCACCGATATAACCGGAATGGTGCAGGCAATCGCCATGACGGATCCCGATGGAGACCGAGCGTTTGGATCTGCAGCGATCATGTTGGGTGTTGTAATGGTCGTGGCTGGGTTTGGATTCAAGATGGCTATAGCACCGTTTCAGATGTGGGTTCCTGACGTATACGAAGGGGCACCGACACCTGTAGTGGCTTTCCTTTCGATTGCATCAAAATCCGCTGCTTTTGCCATCGTTATACGAGTCCTGTACACAGCACTGGGAACTGATGAACTTGCTGCAGACTGGTCAAACTTAATCGCTGTTCTCGCGGCAATTACGATGACCGCGGGTAACCTGCTCGCCTTGTCCCAACAAAACATTAAGCGGATGCTGGGTTACAGCACCGTCGCCCACGCTGGCTACCTTCTGGTGGGTTTAGCGGCAGTTGCAGCGAACAGCGATAGCGAGGGATTCATCGCAGGGCCACAGGGTGTGTTGTACTACCTGGTCGCCTACGCCTTTACGAACCTGGCGGTATTCTTCGCCATAATCGCCATCACCAATCAAACCGGCAGTGACGCCATACGTAGCTTCGCCGGAATGGCCCGCAGAGCACCGGTGATGTCCGTTTTACTTGGGCTGGGAATACTCTCTTTACTCGGAATCCCACCGACGGCCGGTTTCCTAGGTAAAATCTTCGTTTTCAGTGCAGCCGTGGATTCAGGTCTCGCATGGCTTGCGGTGATCGGAGTAGTCAACTCGGTCGTCTCGGCGTTCTACTATCTTAGAGTTATACGCACGATGTTCTTGGACGAACCGGAGTCTGAAGAACGCATAACAGCGGACATTCCGGTATGGGGAGCGACACTTGTCGCTTCTGCCGGATTACTCATTTTCGGTATAGCACCGTCATCACTGCTAGAGTTCGCAAGACACGCTGTGTCTGGCGTGGTTACCTAGAGCTCCGCGGGCCAACGAAATGGTTCAATTCCAGAACGTGGTAGTCATTTACCACAGCCTACTCACAGAAGCTGAAACCGTAGCGCGCGACCTGTCTGAACATTTTGGACAGGGCAAATGGGCATTGTTACCTGCGGATCCGGTAGACGCACTTACAAGAGCAGTAGAAGGCAGCGAACTCGTAGTCACAATAGGTGGGGATGGAACGATATTACGAGGAGTTCACGCTGCGGCACCTCAGGGGATACCAGTACTAGGCATCAACATGGGCCGAGTTGGCTTCATGGCCGAATTGGATGCGTCAGACGCAATGGATGACACAGGTTGGTATCTAGAGAACTGGGAAGAAGAAAACAAAGGACCTCGTATCGAAAACCGCGCGATGGTCCGTGCCACTATTGCAGGGTCCTCGGAGAAACCATTCCATGCCCTGAACGACGTAGTAGTAGGACGGGGAGCATCCATACGGGTCGTCGACCTAAATACGGTGGTGGATGGTCAGCACATAGTCACCTATCGAGGTGACGGACTTGTTATTTCTACCGCCACAGGGTCGACGGGTTACGGACTAGCGTTGGGAGGACCCGTGATGAACCCGACTAGCGGCGCCTTCCTTTTAAAGCCGATCGCCGCGCATATGAGCCTGCAGGGTGGTCTGTTACTAAGACCAGCCGCCGTAGTAAGCATAACGATCGAAAATGAAGCCGGAGGTATGTTAAGCATCGACGGCTTTGTAGAGCGATATATCGGATCAGGGACCACCGTACAGGTGGAGACCAGCGAATACAGTGCCCGCTTTCTCCGAAAACATCCCGCCGCAGCGTTCTACCAGTCGCTGACACGGCGATTGGGTATGCGACAGGGAGCGATGACTAGGGAGAGTGGGAACGTCGAAAATCCCCCCGGTGATCTGAGTCTCTGAGTTAAGATTTAAATGATGCTAACCACTACCACCGTCGATTCTCGGCAACTTTATGATGACCAACGCGTAAAAATGCGTGTGGACACCATTCAGCTAGGTGATCGTCCGATAATTCAGCGAGGCGTTATTGAACAGTCGAACTCGGTGGTCGTCGTCCCCGTAACGGAAGATGGATCAATCTTACTGGTGAAGCAATGGAGGCATGCAGTCCAGTCCACGTTGCTGGAGGCACCAGCAGGTCACATAAATAGTGGGGAGGACCCTCGTGAAGCGGCTGCCCGAGAGTTACAGGAAGAAGCCGGTCATAAAGCTAAAAGTCTCTTCCACTTGCCCGGGTTTTGGGCTGCCCCGAGCATTTCAACCGAGTACATGCATGGATTTCTCGCCAAAGGGCTTACAAGGTCATCACTCCCCCAGGACGATGACGAAGACGTGGAATTAGCCAAGACCGCAATGTCGGAAATTCCAGATCTGATACGCAACGGCACAATCACGGATTCTAAAAGTATCGCTGCTCTTCTTTCAGCGCTTTATCTTTATCCAGAAGCAACCCCACTAGTTTGAAGCAACAAATGAAATACCCGCTTGATAAAAACGCGCATCGGCGGACGCGTGACAAAACCCATACCGCCGCAAGTAAGAGGTAACGGATGTACCAACACGACGTTCTGATAATTGGCGCTGGGCTTGCAGGGCTTAGAGCTTCGGTAGAGGCAGCACGCATGGGCGTGGACGCCGCCGTAATAACCAAGGTGCATCCCATTCGAAGTCATTCGAACGCGGCTCAAGGTGGGATCAACGCACCAATGACAGATCGCGGTGATGAGTGGGAAGGGCACGCGCTCGACACCATCAAGGGCAGCGATTATCTCGCTGACCAAGATGCTGTGGAACTTATGTCGCGCGAAGCTGGTGACGCCATCATAGAACTGGAACACATGGGAGTGATTTTCAGCCGTAACGAGGATGGCCAACTTGGGACCAGGCGATTCGGTGGACAAAAGATCGCTCGCACTTTCTACGTCGGCGCGATCACGGGATCAGCGATGTTGCAGGTTTTGTACGAACAAGCCGTGAAACATGATGTGAATGTTTACGAGGAATGGTTTGTCTCTAACCTGATCATTGAGGACGGTGTTTGTCACGGCGTAATGGCGATGAACATCCATACCGGCGACCTGCACATGATTCGTGCCAAGGCAGTAATCATGGCAACAGGTGGGGCTGGACGGGTCTTCGAGCCATCAACAAATGCGCTGATCTGCTCAGGTGAAGGTCTCGGGCTTGCATACAGGGCTGGCGCACCCCTCATGGACATGGAGATGATCCAATACCATCCGACAACACTGGCTGGTTCAGGGATCCTGTTGTCTGAAGCAGCCCGAGGCGAGGGCGCATATCTCCTTAACTCGGAAGGGGAACGGTTTATGAAAACCTACGCCCCTGATTATCTTGAACTTGCCTCTCGTGACGTCGTCTCCAGGTCGGAGCAAACGGAAATCAATGAGGGTAGAGGTATAGACGGAAACGTACACCTAGACCTGAGGCACCTCGGAAGGACATTTATCGAGGAACGTCTCGGTTACCTCCAAGAAGTCGCTGTCGAGTTTGTGGGAATCGACCTTGCAGAAGCGCCTATTCCGATTCGGCCAGGTATGCACTACATCATGGGCGGCATCAAAACCGACGTGAATGGCGCTACCGAAGTACCAGGGCTTTACGCGGCCGGTGAAACAGCAAATGTGTCGGTCCATGGCGGAAACCGTCTGGGCGCGAATTCACTTCTAGACACAGTCGTATTCGGTAGGAGATCAGCTATTGCTGCTGCCGAATATGCTAAGAGTGCAGAACGCCACTCCTCTGACGAAATGATGCTGAAATCGGAGCAAGAACGCTATCAATCTCTGCTCGACAGGCCCGTAGATCTACGATCAGCGGCCATACGAAGAGACATGGGCGAAAGCATGGTTTCCGGTGTAGGAGTTTTCAGAGACCAAGAAAGTATCGATGGAGCAACCGAACGTATCAAAGAGCTCCGCTCCATGTACCCCAGAGTCGCTGTGGACAATAAGGGCAAAGTGTTCAATACAGACCTAATGTCCGCAATCGAACTGGATTACATGCTGGACGTTGCACATGCTGTTTGCGCAGGGGCAAACGCCCGTAAAGAGAGTCGTGGCGCGCATTTCAGAACAGACATGCCTGAACGGGATGACGAAAACTGGCTTAAGCACACGCTGGTTTACAAAGATGGAGAAGGCTCCAGGGTCGAGACAAGCGATGTAACGATCACCGACTGGACGCCGATTGAAAGGGTCTACTAGATGCAGCAAATGCTACGCGTTAAGCGCTACGATCCTGAAAATCCGGAAAAAGCCGGCTATCAGGAATATACGGTTGAGGTTACTGATACAACCACAGTCCTTGACGCTCTGTTAACGGTTCGTGAGGAGATCGATGGTTCCCTATCGATGCGTTGTTCTTGCAGGGCTTCCATATGTGGTTCATGTGCGATGCGCGTGAATGGGCAGGCGAAGTTGGTATGCAAGACGCGTGTCAACTCCGTTTCTCCGAACGGGGAGGCCATAACAATTGACCCGGCAGGGAACCTTCCAGTAATCAAAGACCTCGTAGTCGAATTCAAGCCTTTCTGGGACAAGATGAAGGCCATAAAACCTTACCTGCTTCCAGAAGGAGTAGTCCCAAAAGCGGAGTACATTGCATCAGACGAAGACATGGTGCATTTGGTTGGAGTGGTTAACTGCATCCAGTGCGGAGCCTGCGTATCAGACTGCACTGTCCTCGAGGTAGACAAATCGTTCTTGGGACCAGCGGCACTTGCGAAGGCTTACAGGTTCGTTAAGGACCCGAGGGATGGCCATCAAAAGGAGCGTCTTGGAATCCTGAACGAAAGTTCAGGTGTATGGGACTGCACCCGCTGTATGCAATGTGTTGAGGTGTGCCCAAAAGATGTCGACCCTATGGGGCGAATAATGTTGATGCGCGATATGGCGATGGAGGCCGGGTACAACAATACTTCCGGTTCGCGACACACAGAGTCATTTGCCAAATCAGTAAAGAAGAACGGGCGGCTAGATGAGGCCAAACTCGCTGTGGAGAGTATGGGACGGTTTAACGTCCCTGCTCTTTTGGACTCTGCTCCGGTTGGTTTGAGGGCAATACGCAAAGGCAAATTCCCATGGAAGGCTCACAAGTCATCCTCACCGGACAAGGTAAAACGGGTATTCGAGAAAGTTGAAGGTGAGTAGGTGAAGTACGCTTTTTATCCGGGATGCGTTGCCCGGGGTGGAACTCCTGAACTACTGGTATCCGCCAATGCCGTTCTAGACCGTCTAGGCATCGAACGAGAAGAGCTTGTATCAGCTTCCTGTACGGGTGCTGGAGTACTCCAGGAGCGCAATCAGAAGCTCGGTGACACGCTGAATGTACGAACATTTGCCTTAGCTGAGCAGATGGGTGCACCAATAATGACGCTATGCAGCACATGCCAGGGTGTTATGTCACAGGCAAACCGCCGTGTGCTCAAAGATCCTGAGTACCTATCCGAGATCAACATGGTGCTTGCAGAAGAGGGCTTGGAATATAAAGGAACAACCGTTATCAAGCATCTTCTATGGGTGCTGGTTGAAGAGATAGGAATCGAAGAACTCCAGAAGACCTTCACCAAGGAACTATCTGGGCTCAACTTCGCTCCCTTCTACGGCTGCTACATAGTCCGCCCGAGTGATGCTCTGGGATTTGACGAGCACCCGGAACGCCAGACATCCCTAGAAACGGTAATCGAGTCCACTGGTGCTACAGCCGTTGAGAATGAGGGCAAGACGAAGTGTTGTGGGCTTCCGATACTCCTTATAAATCAGAGTAACGCTATCCAAATGGTGTCTAACCACACTGGCGAGGCTAAAGACCTTGGCGCCGATGCAATGGTGACGCCATGCCCTCTCTGCCATCTGAACTTAGATGGGTACCAGCCGAAAGCGGCCAAACGTCGTCCTAGCGGAAAGATAGACCTGCCGATACTCCACCTACCACAGATGCTGGG
>JAYGCF010000077.1:0-46319 GCA_046583495.1 Dehalococcoidia bacterium | reverse complement strand
TCCAACGATACGCGCCATATCTGCTGGTAATACGATCACCAAGCTAGACCATTTAGGCAATGTGGGTACTTACTCATCTATCACCATAGGTGCAGACGGGCTTGGTCTTATCAGTTACGCCTCGGCCGAAGACGGCAGTCTTAAGGTCGCTCACTGTTCCGACATTGCCTGTACAAATGCCACGATCACGACTCTGGATACCCCGGCCTGGGTCAGTTACGAGAACATCGCCACGTCTATTACGATCGGGAAAGACAACCTTGGTCTTATCAGTTACGTCGAGAGACTTCCAACAGGAAGACATGGTGTTCTGAAGGTCGCTCATTGTTCCGACATTACCTGTACAAATGCCACGATCACGACTCTCGACAATACCATCTATTCGATCCTCGAAGATCCATATCCAACTGGCGTTCTAGATTCAACATCCATCGCAATCGGTGCAGATGGTCTTGGTCTCATAAGCTATTTTTACTCGACATCTCACGATGGAGGAGCAGCGATGGTCGCTCACTGCTCAGATACTGCCTGCACAAGTGCCTCAATAACCACCGTAGGCATGTTCACCGGCAGGACCACATCTATATCGATAGGTTCAGACGATCTTCCACTTATCACGTGGGGGAATAAATGGTCTCACTGTAAAAACGTATCGTGTACAACATCCAAATTGTGGGGATGTTCCGATTGCCGAGGCGTAGCCTTCACAATCGGTGCACACGGTTTCCCTCTTTATTCCAGGCATGAGTTCGATATGTGGGAAATGGTGAAGTGCAACGCCGCGGACTGCAGCGAGGGTTGGGACGGGAACACGATGATCGACGACACGGTCGTAGGACGTAGTGTAATTGGAATCCCTGTCTCTATCTCAATCGGTAGGTATGCGAGTGATTTTGGTGTTCTTATGAGTTATTCCGACGCTTCGAACAACCTTTTGAAGGTCGCTCGCTGCTCCGATTATTACTGCAAAGATGCCATGATCACAACTTTAGACACCATAGCCGCGCCAGGAGCCGCCCGTATACCGGGTGCACTTAAAAGGCCATCTAGCACGATCGGTATAGACGGCCTTGGTCTAATAAGCTACTACGACCATCGCTACGGGGATCTGAAGGTCGCTCACTGCTCCAACGCAAACTGTTCCCCGTTCAACGAGACACAATGGGCCGCCCCATAAAAGCAGAGGAGCCGGTCAACCTGTCTCTGTACCCGGTCGCTCAACATGCCGTGAGTATATCGAAGTACAAAAGTCGCAGCGAAAGCCGGGGGCCTAGTAGGCGTCTACGAACTTCTGGCGACGGAGTGTGAGGGAGGTGGATGCGTTTAGGACTGCTGGAACTTCAGTAACAACAACATTGATCGGTAACTTAGGACGCTAAACGCGTTCATATGATCTATTTGTTAAGTCTTCCAAGGTCGTGATACCACTCAACTAAAGCATCCTCAAAGTTCTTTTCTGATGCCTCAGCGCGCGTAATAAATCTCTTTATCGTCGCCGTTACTTCAGCCTCGCCAAGCCCAGGCACGGCTTCCTCAGTGAGAATCTTCCATCGCTCAGTTCTTGATTTCGATGTGCTGTAACCCAATTGGGTCAAAGGGGCCAGACCTTGTCTTGACTGGCTTGTCGGCGGCGGAGGTGTAGCAGTTTTAGATTTCTTTCTTTTGGTTTTTCTCGCCTTAGTCTTCTTTTCCACATGGGTTGTGTTTGTATGGCGCGACACATCTCCTGTCTGGACCACGACAGATGGGTCTGCTGCACTGCCTCTCATTAATTCTCCGATATACGCGTAAATTTGCTCGTAAACCTCGGAGTCAGATTCTTTTGAAATGAGGATTCCCATCTCATGATTGGTAACCTGAGAAAATTCATAGAGGTTCATAGAGGTAATCAGTGCTTCAGTCTCGTTTAGAAAACACTTTGCGTGGAGATTTTCGCTGAACCTCAACGTTATGTGACTTTGGGATTCCAGCCACTTCTTTTCAATGGATTTGAGTTTCGACTTGCCGTATAGGACCTTGATATTCACGCCAAAGTGATCTCGATCCTGTAGTAGACCTCGAAGGTTTTGGTTAATCTGCAAATACGGGCTAACCAATATCAACTCTGTGCGCGATTCTCGAATAATCTTTTCTATCTCAGCGCTCACACCCGTGGTCGTTAAAAACTTCGACATAACCCGTCGTCCTATAGATTCGATTTCGTATGCGATGCGGTCAGCCTTGACCACCACCCGAGAACACATTAAACGTCCTCGTGCTTACGCAGATCATATTCGATTTCTTAAGAAGAGAAATGGTCCGTACACACGCGAAGTAGCGGTGCTGTGGCAGGTGACGGACTACCGGAGTTGAGCCGTAAGTGCGCCCGGTTGCTTTCGATGGTTAAATGACCGGACTGACCATGAAAGAGCAATCTAAGGAGAACTTTCCATGCTATTCCACGTTATCGCTCAACACGACCATACGACATGTGCGAGAGTCCAAAATGGCAAAGTGTTGCCCCGACCAGCTGGAAACCCTATGCCGTGGATGGACGGCAACGAACACGTAAAGATAGTAGGCGTTTGGGGTTATCCCGTCGAGCACAAGGTTTTTGCTGTAATCGAATCTAATTCATTCGATGAAGTGACAAAACTTTTTGAGAGTCACCTTCCAATGGGTCCAGTAGAAGTTCTGCCAGTGAGGTCTATGTCATAGGGTCAAAGCGGAAGTAGGCCTCTACGAACTTCTGGCGGCTACCGGACCGGCGCGTACTAGCCGTGCTGTGGAAGGCGACGAACTACCGGAGTTGAGGTGGTGTCGTGGTAAAGGCGTGATGCTCTGACGCGAAACGGCCTCCCCGAGGTGTGGAGAGGCCGTTTCTGATTCCGGTTGCTGTCAAACGCGATTCGACCCCGGTAGCTAAAACGCCCCCAGGGTCGAATTTACAATTGATGAGATGGTGGGGAAGGCGGGATTCGAACCCGCACGTCGATTAAGACACATGCTCCTAAGGCATGCGCGTCTGCCATTTCGCCACTTCCCCAGACCGACACCAATATCGTACCGCAAGGTCACACCTCTCCAACAGTAAAAGAAAGTAAGGAAAGACGGCATCTCAAGCCACCATGTTGTGGTAACTCAATCGCAACATGGCAGCTTGGTTGTTCGGAACCATAACAACGAAAGAAAACGGGGTATTGCTTTTACGGACACTCGATAGAAATCATCTGCCTGTTATCCGAGGTCCTGCAATCTACATTTTCCGGGAACGTAAACATATGACCCGTATAATCGTTCAGCCTTAGGTAGTTCCAACATCACCAACCTGAGATCAAGATTAATCAATAGAGCGATCCAAACTCGGTATACGTCTGACAAAGACATTTCGAAGGAGATACATTGAATGGCGGAAACCATCTTCGATCTCGTAGTAATCGGAGCCGGTCCTGGCGGATATCACGCCGCTATTCGTGGCGCACAACTAGGACTCAAGGTAGCTGTAATCGAAAAGGACGACGGTAGTGGGATTGGTGGTCTAGGTGGTGTCTGCCTTAACTGGGGATGTATCCCCAGCAAATCGTTGCTCAAAAACGCGGAGCTACTCAACCAGATGAAAGATGCCGATGAATGGGGTTTCTCATTTGATAACTTCAGAGCAGATATGGGCAAGGCGGTCGATCGCAGTCGCAAGGTATCGAGCACCCTCACTCAAGGCGTCGGGTATCTACTCCGCAAAAACAACATCGAACTGTTTCGCGGCGCTGGCAAGTTCACTTCACCGACCACAATTCAGGTAGAAGACGGACCTGAACTAACTGCCACAAATATTGTGATAGCAACCGGTGCTCGACCCCGGTCCCTACCAGGGCTTGAGATCGACGGTGAGTCCGTAATTACAAGTCGAAACGCCCTTGAAATACGTGAAACTCCCAGTGCAATAGGCATTGTTGGTGGGGGTGCTATAGGGGTTGAGTTCGCCTACTACTTCCGTGCATACGGGGCAGAGGTGACTATATTCGAGATGCTAGACCATCTCGTACCGAACGAAGACGAAGAGGTGTCAGAAGAGTTAGAACGCGCCTATAAAAAGTTGGGGATCAACTATGTAACTGGCGCCAGAGTAGCGGGCACCGAACGCCAAAGTGGCAAGACAATCGTTAATTACGAAGTTGCGGGTGAACAGTCAACGTTCGAGTGCGACATGGTATTGCTTGGTATCGGGGTCGCGCCGAATACCGACGAAATCGGATTAGATGCCGCCGGAGTCACGACCGATGAACGCGGTTTCGTACCGATCGACGGAAAGATGCGGACCAATGTACCCAACATCTACTGTGTTGGAGACGTTACCGGCAAGTTGTTACTTGCACACGTGGCGTTCAGACAGGGCGTCGTGGCCGCAGAAAATATGTCTGGTATGGAAACCCCGGACGTCGTGTATTCAGACATGCCGCGAGCCACTTACTGTCAGCCCCAGGTTGCGAGTATAGGTCTGACAGAAGCCCAGGCAAAAAGTCAGGGTATGAATGTCAATACTGGTAAATTCATCTTCCGTGGAAATGGAAAAGCGATCGCCCTGAACGAATATGACGGGTTCATCAAGATCGTTTCAGATGCCGAGTCTGGAGAAATTGTCGGAGCCCATATGGTCGGGCCAGATGTTACGGAGCTACTAGCTGAGATCGGAGTTGTTAAGACCCTGGAAGGGACGCCTGACGAGATTGCATGGACAACTCATGCCCACCCAACTCTGTCGGAAGCGTTAATGGAAGCAGCATTATCGGTGGAGGGCGAAGCCATCCACGGAGCATAGTGGTTCATCCCGGACCAATTGCTTAGAGAAACGCGTATGCACACAATTTCAGTCTTGTGTCTTTCGTGCATCCTCCAGCAGACCCTGAAGTACCTCAAAATTAATCCCCCGGGCTTCCGCCCCCATAGCATCCTCATTTGAAGCTTTGTCATCCCCCAGAGCGGCATAAACCGCTGCCCTATTTGCAAACGCCTCTGCGTAACCAGGATTAAGACGAATTGCTTCTGAGTAGTCTTTCATGGCGTGTTCGTGTCGTTCCAAAGCGTAGTAAGAGTTCCCGCGGTCAAGGTAAATATCCGGGTAGTCAGGCTGAAGCCGTATCGCGATGTCGTAGTCGGCTATGGCTTCCAAATACTTACCCTGCTCCGCAAACACTGAACCTCGGTGGTGATACATACCCGCTATCGGGGGTGACATATGGATCGCGGCGGTGAACTCACGTTCAGCCGAACGCCAATCTTCTCGCGCAAAAGATCGAACCCCACGTTCGTATAACTGCATGGCCCGTGTCGGGTCCATTTCGTCTGTTGCGGCCTGCCAATTAAGCCATCTTCTAAGACGTTCAAACATATGCTTAAGGATATGCCAGGCAAGGCATGGTCTGAACTAATTTCGAAAGTTAACAACTACTTAATGAATTCAGTGATCTGGCGCGTTGCTTCCCATAAGTTACGGGCCGTACCGTCATCACATCAAAAACACATACCAGCCTCGCTCTTCTACTCTGAAAGGGGACGTTTGTCTGGTTTTCGCCCGCTCAACAGGGCGACTTTCCGGAGAAATGAATCGAAATGAAGCAGCACTCTGCGACTCTTTCACATGTCGCACAGGCGGTCGATTCCAGCCGGCTATTTGGCAAAATCACCATGCCAGGTGCTCTCAAAATCGCGCCTTTCCGACACATATGGGGCGCGTTATTGCTAATTCATCTGTCCCGATGGGTCGAGATCACGGTGGTTGGCTGGGTGATCGTCGAAGCCACTGGCTCGCCATTCCTAGTGTCACTTGGTGTGTTTGCGCGCCTCGCACCATTCGTCGTCGCAGGACCGATTGGTGGTGCAATGGCAGATCGTGTAAACCAGGTATGGTTTATCCGTCTCACGACTATTGGACGAGTTGCTACCGCTGCCCTACTCGCTTATGCACTGTTTAATTTTGGGTCCAATCTGTGGTGGATATATTCACTGACAGCGCTAGGCGGTTTATTTGCCAGCGCAGTGATTCCGGCCCTTCGCGCCCTTTACGCGGGGCTTGTTCCAGACCGTGAACTAACGAGTGCATTAGGTTTCGAGTCTCTTGCTTTCACCATATCTCTAATCGTCGGACCGTTAATTGCCGGCGCCGTGCTTCCATTTGTGGAAGCACCGGTCGTCTTTTTGGGAACAACAATCGCTTACCTTCTTGCGGTCTCAGCAATGTTCTTGGTGCCGGCGAGTATTGCCGAAGACAGCGACAACAGCATTGGTTCCAGACTCGGGCTCATTAGATCGATTATCGAAGGAGTTCAGGTTGCGAAGTCTCGCCCAATAATCATCGCAGTGTTCGCCGTCATCATCACCGCAGAAGGTTTTGCATTCACATTCCTCCATTTGATCCCGATCTTTGCCACAGACATTTTAGGGGGCGGCCCAGGGACCCTCGGGGCACTATGGTCAGCTCAGGGTGCCGGAGAACTCACTGGTTCCGTATTGATCGTGGCATGGATAGGGAAACGCATTTCGTCGCCAGGCAGAGCACTCCTTATCGCCGTAGGGGCATCAATGTTGATAGGAATTCCCCTTGGGCTCTCGTCCGAATTGCCTCTCACCATCTTCTTGCTGTTTTCGCTAGGTATATCCGCGTCAGTGTTTAGCGTGATGCAATCAAACGTCATCCTCAACGCTACACCCCCAAAATTACGTGGAAGGTTGATTGGAATACAAACCATGTTCCTCGTTGGATTTCCAATTGGGGCAATCATCGTAGGAACTATTGCCAGCCTATTCGGCCCACATCTAGCAGTGGTAAGTATGTCCACAATTGGCCTGATACTTATCGGTTATGTTGGAGTCAAATCTCCTCAATTACGCGCAAAATTAGTCGCCGATTAGTAATGGTTGAAATACCCATCCACGTTGCGCGCGCTGCCAGTACGGATGACAATTGAACGCTAACCGCTCTTAACCATCACCCTATTCACAACCGTGAAACCTGGAGCCTGAATTTTGCCCTCCAATTTCGACAGCGACGCAGTGCTCGACAAAGTTAATACCGGTTCTAGGCCATCAGAACTGAAAATCACCGACATGCGGATCGCAGTGGTTGGAGAAAAGAACTGGCGCTGGCCGATAATACGGCTTTACACGAACCAGGGTTTGGTCGGGCTTGGAGAAGTACGCGACGGCGCAAGCGCAAGGTACGCCCTTATGCTAAAAAGCCGACTTCTCGGGGAAAATCCGACCGAAGTCGACCGCTTGTTCCGGAAAATTAAACAGTTTGGTGGAGACGCACGACTTGGCGGAGGAGTCTGTGGAGTGGAGATGGCCTTAATGGACCTAGCCGGTAAAGCTTATGGTGTACCGGCTTATATGCTTGCCGGCGGTAAATTCAGGGACAAGGTTCGATGTTATGCCGACACCCCGGCCTTGCGCGATCCCAAGGAAATGGGACAGGCTCTCAAAGGGCGGATGGAACGCGGATTCACGTACCTCAAAATGGATATCGGGACATGGATTGCTGAAGGCATAGACGGCGGACTTAATTACCCTTCAGGAATGCTTGAGACCACCGATGTTTCACATCCGTTGACCGGTATACAGATCACCGACAGGGGCATTGAGGCAATGCAGGAGTACGTCAGCACAGTTCGCGAAATCATTGGTTATCAAATCCCGCTGGCCTCAGACCACTTTGGACACATCGGGCTTGAGAGTTGCATCAAGGTCGCACAGGCCTTGGATCAATTCTCTCTTGCCTGGTACGAAGACATGATCCCATGGCAGTACACCAACCAGTGGCAACGTCTTGCCGAATCCTGCACTACCCCGGTATGCACCGGTGAAGATATCTACCTTAAGGAAGGTTTCAAACCCCTTCTGGATTCCCGCGCCGTAGGCATTATTCACCCGGACCTCGCGACATCCGGTGGGATCCTCGAGACAAAGAAGATAGGCGACTACGCACAGGAAAAGGGTGTGGCAATGGCGCTACATCAAGCCGGGTCTCCGGTAGTGGCAATGGCAAACGTTCACTGTGCGCTTGCCACCGAGAATTTCACAGCTCTTGAAATGCATTCAGTCGATAACCCATGGTGGGACGACCTTGTAGACGGTATCAGCAAGCCAATCGTAAAAGATGGTTATATTGAGGCTCCTGAAAGCCCCGGGCTTGGCATATCACTAAATGAAGAAGCCATTGCAGAACATATCAACCGTGGTACCAAGGACTTCGCCACACATCAGGGTATTTTTGACTCCACAGACGAATGGAATGATCTAGACGCGCATGACCGAACTTGGAGTTAAAGGTTATGCCGGTACATGGCTTATCCACAGTCCGATTAAAGTAACTTCTACACGTACCGAGCAAACAATACCCGTTTCATCCGTGCTGAGCCGTCTTATCCTATATTTGCAGAAGTTCCAGCAAATGCCGGTGTCGCATAAACCTCAAAGTCGGTTTAATCGAACAGCAGTAAACATCATTTCCAACTACGCTGGTGCGTGATGGAAAACAAATAAAAGAGGCCAATACCTGTGTCTCCCAGGCGTGAACGACTAGGCCACACAATAGAAGGACGCCGAGCGGTTCTTGAAGCGTTTAGAGCCGGAACACCGGTGGAGCGGTTGTACCTACTGGAGACCGCTGATCGCGGACCGCAGATCGACGAGATTCTAAAGCACGCCAAAGAACTTTCTGTCGAAGTCGTATTCGAGAGTCGGCGAGATATCGAACGTCGAGCACGCACTCGCCGACATCAGGGTGTCATTGCTAGAGCACAGGACCCACACTATACCGACTTTAAAGAACTTTTAAGTTCCGCTACTGCCGCAGAAAACACCGCAATGATCGTGGTCCTTGATGGTATTGAAGACCCTCATAACCTAGGAGCGATTGCCCGAACGGTTGATGCCGCCGGGGCGGACGGTATCGTCATATCAGAGCGCCGCGCAGTAGGAGTAACCCCTGGTGCTATCAGTGCGTCTGCGGGAGCCCTTGAGCATGTGTCGGTGGCCCGCGTAGTGAATTTATCGCGTGCTATCGAGCAGTTGCGTGACGCAGGATTGTGGATCGTAGGGCTAGACGGCGAAGGGGGCCATTTACACACGGATGTCGATCTTCAAGTACCAGTAGCCCTGGTGGTCGGGTCTGAGGGTTCGGGAATATCTCGC
The DNA here is from genome assembly GCA_046583495.1 of Dehalococcoidia bacterium. Taxonomy (GTDB): domain Bacteria; phylum Chloroflexota; class Dehalococcoidia; order Lucifugimonadales; family Lucifugimonadaceae. The sequence goes on along the minus strand of JAYGCF010000077.1, from coordinate 37,154 downwards.
CTTGTTCGTGAGAAATGCGACTTCATTGTCGCGCTCCCAATGGCGGGAAAAGTAGGATCCTTAAACGCCTCCGTCGCAGCTTCCATTGTGCTGTACGAAGCCGTAAGACAGCGTTCCGGCAGCTTTTAGAAGGGACATACATGCCCGACCCGGTTAAAATCCCGACGAGACCACCTACCCTCAAAAAATCCCCACTAGGAACTTCCTACAACGAACTCCGCCACACCTGCGATAAGTAACTCCTACCGATGGCTGGCGTTCACGACTGTCGCGGTTGGTCAGTTCACTACGGTAATAGCTAATTCTGGCGCGGCGATAGCCCTGCCTAAAATTGCCGATGACCTAGAACTGGACCTGGCCGTCGCGTCGTGGGTCATGGTCTCGCTTGCCCTGACCATAAGTGCCGTACTCCTGGCAATGGGACGATTGTCCGACATCCTGGGCAGGAAGCGTGTGTACATCGCTGGAATGCTCACGATGGCATTTGGAGCTAGCGTAAGTGCTACGTCGCCGAATCTGCCGGTGTTGTTAGTCGGTCGTGTAATAGAGGGCTTTGGTTCGGCGATGGTCATGACTGTCGCAATAGCCATTATCACCTCCGTATTCCCGGCACATGAACGCGGAAAAGCTCTCGGCATGAATATGTTCGTCATCGGGCTAGGTGCCGTCAGCGGTCCGGTAATCGGTGGGATACTGGTCGACCTATTTGGCTGGCGAGCCATCTTCGTGGAAACCGGCGTAATAACGCTTTCCGGAGCCATTCTCGGATTTATCGTAATTGACGAGAGGCGAGTCGGCACAACTTCTACCGATGGGCAAGGGAGGTTGGACTGGCCCGGCATAATCGCGTCTAGCGCCGGCCTCGCAATACTAATTCTGTCATTGACCAACGGGAACAAACTCGGTTGGGATTCACCTTTCATAATCGGCGGTTTTCTAGCTTTCGTCGCGCTACTTTCATGGTTCCTGCGCTGGGAGTCTAGAACCTCTTCCCCGATGATAGATCTGGCTATCTTCCGAATCAGCCAGTTTTCATGGGCATCTTCCGGACGATTCCTGGGGTTCCTGATGAACGGTCCCACAAATTTCCTGATGCCGTTCTATCTGCAGGAAGTCACCGCTCGTAGCGCCAGTCAAGCAGGACTATTGATAACACCCATGCCGGTGATGATGGCAATCATCGGTGCCCTCGCGGGACGATGGTCTGATCGGTTCGGATTCCGGAATTTCATTCTCGTTGGCCTTACATTACAGATTGGGACTCTCGGAACATTTTCAACCTTTGATCATGAGACTCCGGTGCTGATCATTCTTTTGACAATGTTCGTTCACGGGGTTGGTTCCGGGTTATGGATGGCCCCAAACATGTCTGCCGCTGTAGGCGCAGTACCTCGCTCCATATATGGAGTAGCGGCAGCGTTCCTTAACCTTGTTCGCAACACCGCAAATGTAACCGCAGTGGCAGTATCGGCGGCCATAGTAGCCGGGGTGATGATCTCTCGCGGCGTTGGTTCAGACCTCGACAAAGTGTCCGAGGACCCATCCGGACCAGCCGGTGATGCATTCCTATCAGGCATGCACATCGTATTCAGGGTCCTTATCATTTCGGGATTACTCGCAATATTCGCAGCTATCATGACCGGTCGAAAATCGTCACGTCTGTCAACATCGGGCAGCGAGATCGAGACTCCTATCGCTGTAACGAATGATGCTCACTAGAGCTAAACTTCTCTGAAGCTCACCCCGGCGATATACGAATAGTTCCTAATAAACGTGTGTTAAGAGGAGACCAACTCATGGGCAAACTCGACGGCAAGGTGGCAATCATCACGGGCGGTGGGACTGGAATTGGTCGTGGAATTGCCGAGTCCTTCATCGGTGAGGGAGGCATCATCGTCATTTCCGGACGGCGTGTCGAAGTCTTGGACAACGCCAAAACCGAACTAGAATCCGGGGGAGGGACAGTCATGGCTGTCCAGTCCGACGTGACTAAAGAGTCAGATGTCATCAGCCTGTTCAAACAAACATTCGACCGATTCGGCCGCGTTGACATCTTGGTTAATAATGCCGGTGTAGCGCAGAGCGGACTGATCGAGGACACATCATTCGAAGACTGGCAGACAATCGTTTCCATAAACCTCAGTGGACCATTCCTGTGTACCCGTGAAGCCTTTAAAATTATGAAACCACAGGGTGGTGGCCGGATTATCAACGTTGGCTCCATATCCGCTAAGGTGCCGCGCAACGGATCCGTGGGTTACTCCTCCACGAAGCACGGCATGACCGGACTCACCAAAAGCACAGCACTTGAGGGAAGAGAATTCGGGATTTCCTGTGGCCAGTTAAACCCGGGTAATACGGAGTCGGAAATCATGGTGGCAACGCGGGAACGAGAGGGAGCAAATGCTAACCCTATGATCCCCGTTTGGACTCAGGGTGAAGCAGCACTTTACATGGCTACACTCCCCCCGGAAGCCAATGTCCTTGAGATGACCGTCATGCCCATTATCCAGCCATTTGTCGGTCGAGGTTAATCGCAAGTAGTTTGATATCAACCCACTTAGGTTAAGGACAGATTCATGGGCAAGCTTGATGGCAAAGTGGCCATAATCACTGGCGGAGGGACCGGAATCGGGAAGGCAATCGGGAAAGCGTTCGCAGAGGAGGGATGTGACCTCGTTGTGGCAGCGCGAAACGCAGAACGGTTACAAGAATCTGCAGCGGAGATAGCTGAGGCAGGTGTACGAACCTTAGCCGTTCCTACGGACGTCGCAAGTGAAGCAGACGTGATAGCGTTATTTAAACTAGCAATGTCAGAGTTCGGGCGTGTCGACATTCTGGTGAACAACGCCGGGGTGATTGCGGGTGACCCGATCGAAGAACTCACACTGGAAAAATGGCGTCTGGTATTCAGCGTGAACGTTGATGGGATGATGATGTGTACGCGTGAGGCATTCAAGATCATGAAACCGCAAGGCGGTGGACGCATAATCAACATAGGGTCTGTTGCCGCTGACCGTCCCCGGGAATGGTCAGCTCCTTACACTTCCAGTAAACATGCCGTAACAGGTCTCACAAAATCCACAGCCCTGGATGGACGCGAATACGGGATTTCGTGTGGACAACTTAATCCAGGAAATACCTGGGTAGAGCGAAGGGCTGACGGACGTTCAGCTAGCGGGAAAGATATGGGAGCCGAGCCCATGGTCGACACCGTGGACATGGCAAATGCCGCTCTTCTCATGGCCACGCTACCACCGGAGGCAAACGTTCTTGAAATGACTGTGGTTCCGAACACAATGACATACATTGGACGGGGATGACATCCGCCGAGTGACGGCGGACTTTCGATATCTAATACTAGGTATTCAAGACTCTATTGGCGACTAACTCTTGACTAGATGACGTTGAAACAAAACATCGTTGTTTCGAACCATCGGAGACAATATTGATCCTTATACGCCGAATCTCGGCAGTCATCCTGATACCTATCTTATTGGTCTTATTGATGGTCAGCACCGTTCGGTCAGGTATCGACCAAACAGTACTGGATGATAAATTCCTTGCTGATCAATTTGAGAAGCAAGATTTCTATAACTGGCTCCATGATGATTTGATACGCGTGGCTCTGGAAGATATCGCGGATGTCGGTATCAACGTGCCGAGCGAATTTCTGCCTGATGGCGAGACAACCATCGAGTTTGCAGACGCAGATACAACTCGTGATGAAGCCCGTGCACTATTGCGTTCAACATTTCCGGCCGACTACCTGCAGGAGACCACTAGAAACGCGCTGTCAGAGTTCATTCCTTACGTTCGTGGAGATACAGATGAATTCGCTGTCCAACTTGCTCTTAACGAGCGAGTCTCAGGATTCTTCAACGGAATGGAAGAAACTTATGCCAGAATCGACCTAGCTAACGTGCTGGTAGATGAATTAATTGCACCAGCCGCTGTGCAATCCGCCAGCGATTTCACCGAAGGTCCATTGGGTATCACACTTACCCCTCTACAAGCGGAGGAAGCGGCTCGCGATATCGTTCCTGTGGCATGGATCGACGATAAGGTTTTCACCACTCTCGACGCCCTCGACCTTTTCATGAGCGGTCAGTCAGACACACTTACCATCAACATCTCGTTTGAAGACCGGGTGCCGGTTGCAGCTGAGGTTGCGAAGAGAATTCTCACGAAGGCCAACGCGGACCAGGTCATATTCGACAAGTTGATTGAGCCTCAGATTACTGAGCAGATAGGCCAGTTTACGATCCTCTCGTACAAAGTGACGATTGAGGATGATGAGATAGCAGACGCTGTCGGCCAAATTGCGCCGCCTGATTGGGTAGATGGACACATCGACGCGATTATCGACAACGTAGCGTCGTATATGTCCCGAAAGTCGGACTCTCTTAATTACACCGTTGATCTCACTAGCCAGCGTGAAGCAGCAGTGGATGTCGTCACAAATCTAGCCATTGCCAGGGCAACCAGTGAGATAACCGCATTGCCAGCATGTAAATCCATTCCCGAGGCTCAGAACGCCGTTTGGGCCATCTCAGCGGGCAGGATACCGGGTTGTATCAATCCGAACATTCCAATCGACAATTTTCTCGCAGAGCTGGAATCAAAATTGACCGAGCAGGTCCAGCAAACCGTTGGAAAACAGTTTCCAGACTCCGTCACATACGACGAATCACTATTTGTAGATGCACTCTCCGGGCAAGGTGCCACAAATCTGGAAGACATACGTGACAAGATCACTGAAGGCATAACAATCGACGAAAATGACATTTTAGAGCGCCTTTCAGATAAGCAAGAAACTGCTGAACGCTTTCTTGAGATCATCAGGACAGGCCGCCCATACACACAACTAGATTTCGAACGGTATAGAGAGGACCGAGCCCTCTCTCATGATGGTGACGACATGTTTGCAAATATTGACTCGGTGAGGGGCGGCTTAGGGGTAGTGTTTGGTTTCGCCGGTTCCGCGCTCGCCATACTTGTAATACTGCTGGTCGTTTTGGTCATTGGAATACTTGGAGGCCGTGAATGGACATCGCGACTTATCTGGGGAGCATCAGCCCTTGCGTTCGCATCATTCATCGTATGGCTGCTGTTCGCTCAGATTCTGAGTGGCGTTGGTGCAAACTTCGTTGAAGAAGGGATGCTTGAAGAAATCAACGCTCGTATCGTTACCGAAAAGTCCGAGGGTGATCCGACAGGGATGCTAGAGCTCGCACGAGACGAGGGAATTGCAAAGGTGCGTGCCATTGGTGATGCCATTACCGGAGAGTTCGCAACCCACGCAATGTTATGGCTTGTTGTGGGGATCATAGCGATCGTGATCGGTATAGCCCTGAAAGTGACACAGCGCAAAAAAAGAATCCGCGATTGGGATACAGAATACGGTCATCAAACGTAACTAACCGCAGTGTACATTTAGGCGCGAAAAATGCTCGAGGTTTCCCCCGAGCATTTTTCATTTTTAACGAACCTACCGAATACGCAAACGGTCTATATGCGCCGGAATTTCTGGATACGCTGCCCTTCCAGAACCTCACCACAGTACAGTGATTGCTCTGAGTCAGACCAGATGCCATGAACTGCGTAAAACTGTCCAGGATCATCTGTAGGGAACCTTCCCCACCGACTCTGTACTTCGCCTTTCGCATTGGCAATCGACATACGGTTGCGCAGTTCACCAACGTAAACGGTGTCTGGGAATCGCGGGTCAATGTAGATGTCAGTCGGTTGAATGAAGTCGGTCCAATTTTCCTTATGATTGCCCTGCAGATCAAAAAGTTGGACTCGGGCATTTTCCCGATCCGCCACGTACACGGTGTCTTCATGCACCCAGATGTTGTGAGGCGTGTTGAAGTCGCCGTCTCCGACACCAATCCCCGCTGGATTTAGTTTGGTCCGGTGGCCAGACTGGCCCCAGCCAAACTTGTAGTCCCCAGACTGAGAGTACACGTGGACTTTTGTATTGCCGTAACCATCTGATATGTACAGGTCTCCGTTATCGGCCACTGCGGCATCGGTCGGCCTATTAAACGGTTGACCATCAGCGGCTTCGCTTCCTTTGGTACCGAGCGTGATGACATGTTCGCCGCCCTTGGTGAACTGCTTAACAGTGTGATCTGCGCTGTCGACCAGCCAGACAGTGTCATTCTCACCCCAGCACATACCGTGAGCGCTCGGGAAGTGACCCTCACCAAAGGACCGTATAAAGTTCCCGTCCTTGTCGAATACGATGATTGGGTGTTCACCCCGACAAAAGACGTACACCTCATCATTATCGTCGACGGCCACTGCGCCGACCTGCGTAAACTCCCACCCGTCGGGGAGCTGCCCCCAACCCTCGACCAGTTCGTATCGGTATTCACCATTGCCTACTGTGATTGCCATTTGCTGCCCTTTCATATAGTCACCAGCTGAACCACGCCAACCTCTAGCCGGGCGAGTCTACTCCGATGGACGCCAGTTCGCACCTTACCTGCATATTCGCACAATCCCCGTCATAATCCGTGATGAATGACGTCGTCATCGCCAGATCAAATCCCCGTACTATCACCTGCCCATGCCGATAAAGCACGATGGCCCCAAAGCCTCTAACCAATCAGACAATCCAGCGTTTCTTAGGAAGTCCGCGAAATCACGCGCCTACCTGCTGAGAAATGCAGCCTCCTCGGATATCGAGCAACTTAGCGAGCTTGAACGAGGAGTGTTCCCGAGTCTCTGGCCGCCTACGAATTTCGCTCACGAGATCAAAAAAGACCAACAGGCCGTGCTGGTTGCGAATTTGCATTCGAAAAGAACTGAGCCCGAAAACCGGGTACAAAACACATCTCTTGTAGAACGAATGGTCGGTGGTATCAAAACACTTACCACGCAAGGCAATGCGGCACATCACACCGGAAGTCGACTGGCAGGATGGGCGATCGTCTGGTTTGTGGTGGGAGAAGCCCACATCGCATCTATAGGAGTCGCCGAGTTAGATCGTAGACACGGAGTCGGAGAACTTCTAATTCTTGGGGCGATTGAGGCCGCTGCCGCTAGCGACTGTGACGAGTTAACGCTCGAGGTTCGAAAATCTAACGATGCAGCCCAGGCACTCTATAAAAAGTACGGGTTCAAAATTGTCGGAGAACGAAAAGGCTATTACGTAGACGACAACGAAGACGCGCTTATCATGACCACTCCCGATATCAGAGAGCCTCAATACGCAGCTAAACTAGCGGACCTCGCGGCTGATCACTCACGTCGTTGGGAGCAAGCCGGAAGCAGTTTTCAGCGAGCGTGACCGCAAACCTAGATATCAGAAAATGTGGCGACTGAGCGGAACACAGTAACCCCTGATTGATTAACAACTAAGATCTCGTAAACACGCGCTTCGTCCAGGTTTTCCTCGAGAACCATCCCCGATATCTGGAGGCTGTCTCCTGCCTTTACCGGAGCAAGAGCCCGGGATTCCAGACAACCATCATTCCACAGAAACCCAGATCTCTCAACGGAATCCAACCATTGGGTCGTGTACCCCACCGTCGCCACACCAGCATTAACTGGGGCTCGAAAAATAGCCTTGCTGGCGAACTCTTCATTGGTGTGCGTACTCAACCAATCGCCTGGTCTCCCAACCGGTAATTTTCCATATGCAGCAATTGTTTCCGACGTTTCGTTTTTGGTCAGCACTTCTCCGATTGTAGTGTTCAGATCCTTTGGGACAGACGAGCGTCTGAGCGATGAACGCACCTCGCCACGCTCCCACAGACAGGTGTACTCATATTCAGCTATCGCTTCCCCATCTGAATTTGTCGCATCAACCCGAAATACGATAAACCGATTACCGCCCCTTTCAAACTTACGATCAAGGAATGTCCTACTCCTGACTATGTCTCCTGATGAGATTTCACGATGGTATCGAACGGTTGAACCCACGTAGGGAGTACTGCGAGGTTCATATTTATCCTGCTCCGGTGCATGACAACCTACAGAGGCCATAGTCGCATGCCGCCGCTGGGGCGCCGCAACGAATATGTAGGCCACTGGAGTTCTTCGAGATTGGTCACCAGTGGCTAATCGATAGTCCTGAATTGAGGAATCTGTGACCTTGACCAAGAACTCATCTGATTGAAGTCCCGGTTCAGCATCGTTCCACTCAAACCTCTGACTCTGATCGGACATCTCGACTTCCCTTTGTGCTTGATTAACCGAGGTTCGAGATCAAAAACATCAACATTGAGATTGCAAGCAGAGAAAATATGATTGCCGCCCACTTAGCCCACTGTGCCTGTACAGTCCTAAAGTGTTCAACCGAATCCCATTTTCTAGCGCGCCAGGCCAGCTCATTTCCGCGCATTCCTAGAAATATCGCTGCTGGCCCATATAAAAAAAGTACGAGCACCACTGACATGGGCGGTATGAAAACGAGAAGTACCGCCAACCCTACCCATACCCGGTTGAAAGGCCCCCAGACGAAGGGAAGCAGCAGCCCGCCCCAGTTCCAACCCTGCAACTCTTGCGGTAAATTTGCCCGGGGCGTACCTGAATCGTTCGGCTTCGAGGCACGAACCTCTTCAGAGGAGATAGAAACGGGCGGTAATACAGGAGAAGGACTTCGGGGTTGCTTGTGTCCACCATGGGGATTATCTGGCTGAGAGTCAACTCCTACCAATCCCGGAGGATCGACGGTAGAAGAATGAGTCGTAATTGGAATTGCGTCTTCGGGTGACCCAACCAACCGCGTTCTTACTCTAGTGGGTATAACGTCATCGAGATTACGCCCACAATCAGTACAGAATCGAGCCCTAGAAACGTTAACCCTCTTGCAGTCCGGACAAGCCTTAACACCGAGATGAGTCAAGTAGGAAGAATCTACATTCGTCAGTAACTCACCACATCGGTCGCAAGATTCAATTCCTTCATCATTTTTAGTGCCGCAATGGGCGCAGTACACGCTGTGGCCACCTGTTTACTAATCGTTCATACCGATACACATCATCTCATCATTGGGCAGCACTATGTCATCAAATCTGCGTCAACGTCTGATCTCCATTCCTCCTTATTAAACTGGGATCACTGGTAATAACAGAGAGGAAGTCCTACCAGCCTCGTGGTACACCGTGTTATCTGCGGTAACGCGTCGCCGCTCCATACCGATCTTTTCACCTGTATTTGGGTTGACGTCAAAGCGCGGGAAGTTCGAACTGGACAAATCTAGCCGGATTCTGTGGCCTTTAACAAACAGGTTACTTGTGGGATAGAGGGTGATGGTCAGCTGCGCTATTTCGCCCGGCGTTAGGAAGTCCGGCTTGCCGTCACCGTTCCGGTATCGCACCCTCATTATGCTGTCGCTCAAATTCAGGCGATAACCCTGCGGATACCATCTACTGGGTGGATATACATCGATTAACTTGGCAGTGAAATCCGTGTCTACGGCTGTAGAAGAAACCCACAGGCTGACTTCGACAGGGCCAGTGACCTCTATGTCTTCTTCAAGTGGATCGGTCTGAAATACCAAAACGTCAGGCCTTGACCCAAGTGGAAGGAACGGTGCGGCAGTTCCATAAATATCTGGTCGTTCTACCTGATCGAAACCGCCAGCGGCCAGGATTTCGTCCAGTGTTTCAGACCGCGGGACTGATTCTGGATCTACGATCCCTTCCGGCAAACCCTTGAATGCACTCAACGATGAGACACTGCCTCCTATAGACGGCACAGGGTTAGATGGATCGAATCGGTATGTGGTGCTCGCAGGAGACTCGGATGGGGCTTCTTCAGTCAATGACCCGTTGCCGTTGAGGTAGAAGTTCGTGAACTGAGTCCTGGCTAGAGGCCATTCCTGTTCATCTCTCCATATCCCTCCATGGACCAAACGCCCTGCACCATTCTTTTCTCCGCTACCTCCACCCATGATGAAAATTCGCACGGGCGCATCATTTTTTACTGAGTCAGTTTCTCCCTTAAGCGCAGCGTCGAACCAACTCAGATGTGTTTCACGGAAATCTGGTAGTGCGGCGTGATCTCCAAACTCTACATCACCGGCGAAGGAACGCTCGGGCATTGAACCGCCGTGGGTCCAGGGACCAACCAGGACGCGCACAGGAACAGAGGACTCAGCTCCGTGTCCATTGAAGGATTCAAAGGTACCTCTGGTATAAGAGTCGTACCAGCCACCTACATACAGAGTCGCTGACTCTGGATATTTGTCCCAGTAAAGGCTGGGATTCATACTCGGATGCTTCCAGTAATCGTCGTAATCAGCGCTGGTGGTCAATTCAATGGCCCAACATTCATAGGGTGGCACAAGCCTGAGTTGGGTCTGATCAGGGCGAATCGGCAATCGTGTCAACCAGTCCCGGAACGATGGTTCGCCGACCAGCAAAGAGGCCGCTACAACAGGGTCAGACTTTAATTTAGCCTGTGTGTTCAGGGCCGAGTGCCAGAACGCCCATGCCAGAAAGCGCAACTCAAGTGCCCCACCCTGTCGCACTGAACTTGTGTAAGCATTCGACCCACTCATATTCGGAACCATAGCTGCCAAGTTGTCGGGTCCAAGGGCCGCCATAGAAGTCTGAGTCCAGGCTGCCCAAGAGGTACCCCACGATCCGACCTTCTCGCCCGCCCATACCTGCTCTTTAATCCAACCGAGAGTATCGAATCCGTCCTCTGCCTCCGGTATAAGAAATCTGACGTCCCCCTCGGATCGGTAACAACCCCGGCAGTCCTGCGTCACAGCTATGTAACCGCGCTCCGCAAACCAGCGGTTGTATCCAGAATTACGCTCGTTTTCAGCTTTGTTATATGGCGTCCTATTTAAAAGGACAGGAAATCGACCCTCCATCATCTGACCATCTCTCGCCGGACGATATATGTCGGTAGCCATATGAGCGCCATCACGCATCGGTACCATCACATCTCGTTGTATGACTACATCAAACTCAGGCTCCGAACGTGACAAAACGACTTTCCTTCCTACTGTTCTGAGTACGAAAAAGGGCGGACGGTACAAATCCGTCCGCCCAAGGTCTCAAATTTTAGATCGAGTGCTAAACAGCCGGAATTTCCGGTAAAACGGAGAGTATGTCATCGAGTTCCGACTGCGTAGGTAGATCGATAGATGGGCTCGGTGCTCGTGTGACAAACGTGTCCATAAGACCGCGCTTCATCATGGCGTATTTACGGATGCTTAGTCCGATCCCTGGTTGGTTTTCATATCGGATATACGGAACCCATTGATAGAACAATTCACGTGCTTCATCAACGTCGCCTGCCAAGACGAGTCGGTGGAGCGCAACCAGAACTTCCGGATAAGCGAAGCCTGTCATGGTCCCAGAACCCCCGCGCATCAGCTCTTCAAACAGGAACGATCCTCCAAGGCCCCCGAAAATAGCCATGTTATCGCCGGTAATATCTAAAACCTGTGTAATTTTCGGGGGTGTCGGCGGATCCTCCAGTTTCAAATACTGTGCGCTCGGAAGCTCGGCATTCAATCTTGCGATGAACGCTGCCGACATATTTACACCACTCTCACCTGGGTGGTCTTGCACAACAATCGGAATCTCTGCGACTGCCTGAACTGCTTCAAAGTATCGAAAAAGAACCGCTTCATTTGGTTTTGCCATACGCCCGGGGGAGACCATCACGGCCGTGCCGCCATGTTCCTGTGCTTCCTTAGTCCTGCGGGCGACCAGCGCGTGACTTTCAGAGCTCACACCGACCGTGACGGTAATTCTGCCGTCCGCACCTTCAACTATCGCATCAAGGACTTTCAGCCGTTCATCGTCAGCAAGGCGGTGAGCTTCCCCCATTACGCCCAGTCCTACAACACCTGTACATCCAGTCTCAGCAGCGCAATCTACAAGTCGCTTCAAAGGTCCTAAGTCCACCTCCCCGTTTTGTTTGAAAGGGGTAGGCAACATGAAATGAATGCCATTGAGTTGGGTGTCTGCAGGCAAGTCGTCCTCCATCGATTTACAGGGTTGGGTCTGAATAGACCTTTCGGTCGGTCTGATCTAAACGAAACTTCATCTTTGGTTTCGCGAATCTGCAGCCGAAGAATACCCCAAACTGAGTGGCAGGAACGAGTGTTTAAGTTCACATATGATTTAGACCCGGGTAAAAAAAACTCTCTTGCCATCCAACAAGTTTGCCTTGACACCTACCTGAGGCCTAACTACGATTCTCTGATCTTGAATTACATAGACGCTAAAATACTCGGCTGCGCTTGTTGTGGGACTTACTGAAGGGCCTACACACACGCATACGTTTGTTGTAAGGCCCCGCTTAAACAAGGTGGGGCTTTTTTGATCCCCAGAAACTACCAGCCATGACGAGTTCAAATTCGACCAGGGAGAGTTAGTTGACTACTTCGACTCAGAAACCCCGCTGGACGCCAAACCCTGAGGGGCAGCGCGTTCTCGAGATCCGCGCCGACGAAATTGAGGATTTTGAGAAAGAAATTGCACGCTTCCGTAATGGTGAATGGGAAGAGGCCAAGTTCATGGCCTTCCGACTCACGCGCGGCGTCTACGGGCAACGCCAGCCCGATCAGCAGATGATGCGAATTAAGGCACCATTTGGTGGTATGACGGCTGATCAGATGGACGTACTCGGAAAGATCGCCGAGGAATACGCACCTTTGAAGAAGGGACATCTCACAACGCGTGAGAACGTTCAGTTCCATCACGTGTACCTGGACGACACCCCGGACATCATGCGAATGCTCGGAGATGTCGGGCTAAGTACAAAAGAAGCCTGCGGGAACACCGTAAGAAACGTCACTGGCTCGCCGGCCGCAGGTGTTGCAGCCGACGAAGTGTTTGACGCAACGCCGTACGCCGCTGCATACGCACGACACTTCTTGCGCCATGAGCTCTCAGGAATCATGCCCAGGAAGATCAAATCCGCTTTTTCGGGAGCCGTGAGCGACGAGGCAGTTACCGGAATACACGATGTTGGATTTATCTCCAAGATTAAGGACGGCAAAAAGGGTTTCAAGATGGTCATGGGTGGCGGACTCGCCATAATGCCCAGGGAAGCACCTGTTCTTTACGACTGGATATCCGTTGACGACTACCTGCGAACGACCGAAGCCGCATTGCGGATTTTTAACCGCTCAGAAGAAGAGCGAAAGAACCGGAACAAGGCTCGAATCAAATTCTTAATTGACCGAATCGGAATTGACGAATTCCGTAATCAGGTCGAAGAAGAGCTCAAAGGGGACTGGAACACCCCCGTCGATACCGACTCACTTCTGTGGCTAGAAGACGAATCTGCCGATGCTCCTGCAGTAGGGGAACCAGCAGTAGAGGTCTCTTTTGACAACGCATCCGACGAATTCAAGGAGTGGATGCGCACCAACGTTGTTCCACAAAAACAAGATGGATACAACATGGTCCATGTGGTTCTTCAACGAGGAGACCTGTGGTCGCACCAGTGGTCTCCGCTCGCCAACATAGTGAGAGAGTTTGCAGGAGGACGGGTCCGACTGGACATCCAGCAGAACATAATCATGCGATGGGTCAGAAATGAGTCACTCATGGAGGTGTGGGAGCGACTAACCGAACTCGAACTCGCACGCTCCGGTCGACATACCATTACAGATGTTGTTACCTGCCCAGGAACCGATTCCTGCAAACTGGGGATCACGTCATCAATGGGCTTAAACAAGGCTCTAACCGACTTCCTGGACACTTACGACACGTCTGACCCGCTGGTTAACGAGATGCACATCAAAGCCAGTGGCTGCCCCAATTCATGTGGGCAGCACCACATCGCCGACATAGGTTTCCACGGTGCCGTCATTAAGGGGAAGGGTGGACAGGTTCCAGCCTATGAGCTGTTCCTAGGTGGCGATTACCAGATTGGAGACGGGAAGGTCGAAATGGGTCAGCGCATCAAGGCCCGCGTTCCCGCGAAAAAGGCACCGGAAGTCCTTAAGGGACTCCTGGACAACTATCAGCAAGACCGACAGGACGGCGAGAAGTTCAAGTCCTTTGTCAAACGTATGGGTACTGGTTACTTCGAGGAATACTTGGCCGACTTCAAGGACGTCGGTCCTCTAGACCGGGAACACATTCAAAACTACATGGACTGGGACAAGACAATCCTCTACACGCTTGAACGTGGTGAAGGCGAGTGCGCTGTCTAGAGATTCCAAAGACTGGACAAAACAGGAAAGGCCCTACCTATCGGTGGGGCCTTTCCTGTTTTTAACGATCCCGGATGCTAGTCAGGGCTACCAACGCCGGTCAGTTCTTCTGCATGGGCTTCTTTACCAGACTCAAGTGCTATTTCGATACTCTTCATGAGACGACGCGCTGAGTCTGCACTAATCTCCACCGCCACGCGGTTACCGGGCTTCTCCGGGTCAGCGACAAAGTCGATGATAAGGGCATGGTCCAGTGGTGCATCGTAGGGGTGATCGAAATAAACGTTTGCCTGCGTCATTCGAAACCATCCGTCAGCACCCTTTCCACTTCCATACATCTCGGCCTTCTCGATAATCCATGTACACATTTATATGATTCCTAGATATTTGGATTTGTCGTATGCATCGGACTTCCGATTGCACACTCTGTCAGTAAGCCTGTGGTCATCTAGTGATTCAGGTACTGATCGAACCACTTCCACACTTCACCCCACGCCTCTGTCGCCTGAACCGGTCGGTAACCAGGACGATCCACGGCGAAGAAACCGTGCCCTGCACCGTCATACCGGTGGAACTCATGGGTAATCCCGTGCTTCTTCAGTTCCGCTTCGGTGGTATTTACTTCTTCAGGTGTAGGTGATTGATCTTCATTACCGAATATGCCGAGTAACGGCGCTTTTATGTTAGGAGTGAGGTCTATTGGCGCGACCGGGTTGCGATCCGTCAATTCATCTGATGCGGCGATGACACGGCCTCCCCAGCAATCTACGGCGGCGTCCAAGCCTGGGATACTTCCTGCGCACAGGTACACCTGCCGGCCACCAGAACAAAACCCGATAATACCGATTTTTCCGTTGTGATACGGCAATGACCGAAGGTAGGCCATTGTGCCCTCTACATCAGCCACACATCGAGAGTCCGGCACACCACCAGCTGCCCGGGATACTGCGGCAACATCATCCGGCGAACCTGGACCCTCCCTGTAGTGGAGGTTTGGATCGATACCGATATAGCCATAATGAGCAAATTTCCGGGTGATCTCTTTTGTGGCATCGTCCCATCCCGGCATGTGATGAAGAACTATCACCGCTGGGTACGGTCCAGCACCCAGTGGACGCGCCATGTACGCGCCGATTTCATCACCACCATCTCCTGTGACTTTGATGGTTTCCGCCAACATTCCTTCGTATTCTCGACCTGTGACCATGACGTCGCCCTCCTCATAACCAATTGCACGACAGCCTCCGGTGATAAAACCGGTATGACTTTACTTACCCGATTGGATGATTCATCGGAGGACGCACGTTAGCACAGGTCGTTGGCGAACGACTCGCAAATACAAATAGATGATCTAGCGTAGACGATTAAAAAACCGGCGGAATCGATTTCGCCAGGAATCTTCGTAACTTATAACCTCACCGCGCCAACGCTTCTCATACATCGGTGAGCGTGACCTTGTGTAATACGTTACAAATCCGGCAATTAAAGCCAGTGAACCGACACTTGCAAGCAATAGGAATAATGAACTGAGTATCATCCCTGCAATAAATAATACGAGTCCTATCAGGATTAGATTCCCTGAGCTTAATGACAGGCTCGATCGAAGCCTATTGATTCGTCTTAGGGGATGACTGACGCGCTCATTACGAACGGTTCTCCGCTCATCACGAGCGATGATCTCTTCAATCTCTTTCTCGTACCTTCGGGGCATCTAGTGTCTCCACTGCAAGGGTTCTGTTCTAGTCGATGCTAGCGGTCAAACGAATTTTGACTAGACAATAACCTTTAATACACATATCTTGTCGCGTAAACCCATACCGGGGGGGTCTGGGTCATATATAAATAATGCCGGATCAAAATGATGTTTACTGAAACAAAAAAAGACGCTACAAACCGTATCTCTTACATTGAGGGACACCTGGCAGGTGTAAAGAAAATGGTGGACGAAGGACGTTACTGCGTAGACGTCTTGAAGCAAACCTACGCAATAAAAAAAGCTATCGAAAAGTTGGAGACAAAGTTGCTCGACGGACACCTGCATTCTTGCGTCATAGAAGGCGTTAGAGAAGGACGATCCGATGAGGTTCTGGGTGAACTCGTGGAACTCTACGGTCTCTCTAACAGGTAATCATGAACGCTTCAGAACAAGCACAGCCCCATACCGATCCCGGTCTATCGACACCGGACGAGTTCATGTCGATAACTATGCCAATAACCGGCATGACTTGTGCCGCGTGTGTCATACATGTTGGCAACGCCCTTCGCGAAGTGACTGGTGTCTTGCAAGCCGAAGTGAACCTAGCCACTGAACGAGCAACTGTGAGAGTTGATCCATCGTGTGCGCGTACAGATACTCTGCGGAAGGCCGTGCAAGATGCCGGTTACGGGACTGTTTCGGAGAATGTAACCCTGTCTATAGGGATGATGACCTGCTCAGCATGTGCAATCCATGTGGAGAACGCCCTTGGGTCAATGAATGGCGTCGTCAACGCAACTGTGAACCTCGCAACAGAACGTGCCAGAGTTGAGTACTTCTCAGGGACCGTGAGCATCAGGGAACTGTCCGCCGCAGTATCTGATGCCGGCTACTCGGTAGATGGTGTTATCAATGACGATGTACCTCGCCTTGATGAGGAAACCCGAAAAAGTGCACGTGTTCGGTCGCTAAAGATCCGCCTGATAGCCGCTCTTTCAGTAGCCATCACCATAATGCTGACGATGCAGTACCAGTCTGTCCCAGCCCTGGAAAACCTTTCTCCGACTGGCGTGAACGTATTTTTGCTGGTCCTAGCTGTGCCTATTCAGTTCTGGGCCGGCAAAGAGTTCTACACTGGAGCGTGGGGAGCACTGAAACACCGTACTTCGAACATGAATACCCTCATAGTCGTCGGGACATCTGTGGCGTTCGGATACAGTGTGATGGCGACGGTTTCTCGAGAGACTTTCGAGGCTTCTACGTTGTTCGGTGGACACTCTACAGGTACTTATTTTGACGTATCAGCCTCAATCATTGGGTTGGTACTTCTTGGTCGATTTCTTGAGGCACGAGCACGTGGACGCACGTCCGATGCAATCAAACGTTTAATCGGCCTTCAATCACGAACCGCTGTTGTGGTTCGCGGTAATGATCTCATCGAGACAGCCCTTGATGATGTACTGGAGGGATACGAAATCGCGGTCCGTCCAGGTGAACAGATACCAGTGGACGGCAGAATCATATCCGGTACGACGTCAATCGATGAGTCCATGCTCACCGGTGAAAGCATACCTGTTGAGAAGACCACAGAGTCCAAAGTGTTCGCCGGAACAATAAACGGTCATGGGCAGGTCAGATTCATTGCAACTGGCGTGGGCCGAGAAACCCTACTTTCACAGATCGTCAGGATGGTCGAAGATGCTCAGGGCTCCAGAGCTCCTATTCAGAGACTCGCAGATGTAATAACCGCTCGATTCGTTCCCGCAGTTCTGATTATCGCGTCAGCTGTCTTTGGCATGTGGTTTTGGGTTGGCCCTTCCCCCGTTTTCGTGAACGCACTTCTTGCGACCGTCGCTGTCCTGGTAATCGCCTGTCCATGTGCTCTCGGGCTCGCGACTCCAACCGCTGTAATGGTAGGTATGGGCCGTGGAGCCCAAAATGGCATCTTGATTCGCAACGCAGAGGCGTTGGAGACAGCTCACAATGTCGATATCGTCATGCTCGATAAGACGGGAACACTTACCGAGGGACGTCCTATCGTCACGTCCATTGAAACCGTCCTTGCGTCCGAGAACGAACTCATAAAAACTGCTGCTGCAGTAGAACAATCGTCCGAGCACCCACTGGCAACAGCAGTTCTTAAAGAAGCTTACGCCCGTGGTATTCCCATTCCACAGGTAACTGAGTTTAAGGCTCTCCCAGGACAAGGCGTGAGAGCAACCGAAGACGGCGTCGTCCTACTCGCCGGAACAACCGAATACCTCAATTCGGAAGGTGTCTCTACGGGTTCCATTTCTGACAAGCTCACATATCTAACAACCAATGGTGAGACACCGCTTGCCATAGCCCGTGGCGGAGAGTTGCTTGGCCTGATAGGCGTTGCCGATCAGGTAAAAAACGAAGCTAGACACGTGGTCAGTGAACTCAAGTCTCTTGGCATCGAACCCGTGATGCTTACCGGTGACAACCAACGCACAGCGGAGGCCGTGGCACGCCAAATCGGGATTGACAAGATCGTGGCTGAGGTTCTGCCCGCCGAAAAAGTTGATGCCGTAGCAAGGTTCCAGTCGGAGGGAAAATGTGTCGCAATGGTTGGAGACGGCATCAACGACGCTCCAGCGTTGGCCATCTCAGATGTCGGAATCGCCATAGGCTCTGGCACAGATATCGCGATAGAGGCTGCCGACGTGACGTTGATAGGTGGTGACGTTCGGAACGTTCCCGCTGCAATAAATCTCAGTCGCTCAACAATGCGTACGATTAAGCAGAACTTGTTCTGGGCCTTTTTCTACAACGTCGCCCTGATCCCAGTCGCCGCCGGTGTACTCTATCCAATCTGGTCAGATGGCACGGTACCAGGCATTCTTGAGCCCATACTCGGCACTAAAGGTGTACTACATCCTATTGCCGCAGCAGCAGCTATGGCTCTGAGCTCTGTGACCGTTGTGACCAACTCACTGCGACTGGGGAGATGAGACATGCATGATCGTGGATAAACAGGTCCCGAATTCAGCCTGTCACCCGAACCAACTAATCGGTAAATCACTGAAACCAAAAGAAGTGTCAAATGCCTCGAATCCCCTTTTTTAGTAAGAATCCAGACATCGCCACAGATCCCGTCTGCAAGATGGATGTCGATATGAACAATCCGAACGGAGGATCACACGATCACCAAGGGGAAACCTATTACTTTTGTGCGCCCGGTTGCCGAGTTGCCTTCTCAAACGAGCCGGAAAAGTACCTAGACCCGAATTTTGAAGGTATGCAAATGTAGGTGATCCCACTTCGTTTTGGAGTTGGGCCGAATCACTTGGGATCAGATACGATGTATCTGACAATAACGGTTATCACCTCCTCTATGTCAGAGGTCCAGTCTGTGATAACTCCCTCGCATAAAGACTGTCGTAACGCCAGCAACAGATCATGAACCAGAGACAGGAACTCAGATTTGACTACTCAAGACTCAGAAACCCCGGTTCTTTACTCACATCCGGAATGTGACTTCTCCAATATGCTGAAGGAAGAACTTAATGAAGAGGGCGTCAAGTACGACGAGATCGACATGAGCATCCACGAGGACAAGTGGACAGAGGTTGAGAAGCTCACAGGTGGAGATCGCACCACACCCGTCTTGATCCGAAATGGAGAAGTGGAAGTCGGCTACCACGGCATAGGCTGAAGCTGGTAACCATCCGGGAGCCGTGAGCCCCCGAAAGACTCGACCAAATCATTTCCTGATTCACACTGTCAACCGAAAATTGACTCGTACAAAAAAGCAGGTTGGAAACGGGGCGCTATGCCTGCCACCAGAGTGCCTGCCCTAACACCATCTGAATTGAATTCAGTGTGCCGATGTCCGGATTACAGAGCATTTATCATCCGGCGAACATAATCCGGTTTGCTCTTAAAGGTTTTGAGGTCCCCGCAGCGGTCCAATTTGTAACCCGTGGTCACCCTGAAGTTGGAGGCTCCTGACTCTTGGAATTCATCTGGGGAATACTACTCACCTTCATCATCTTAATAACCATCGTATTGATCATTGGCGGTGGTGTATTACTTTTCCTCAAAATACGTGCACGCGAGCCTGTCAATCTAAATCTCAGATATTTAGTCCGGATTTATTTATTGGTAGTCACTGTCGCTGGATTGTTAGTCCTCACCCAAGGCGCATCAAACTTATTAAGGGCTGGCTTCGCATCGATGGAGAACAACCAGTTCAGTTACGAACCGGTGTACGTCTCGTTACCTTCCGACGACGAAATACAGCCTCAAAACCCCCTCGAACTCAAAGATCCGCAGCTTCTGAGCGATGAAGAACTTGTGCAGCTATCTGACTACAACCATGCCCAGGCTACAGAACAATTAACGCAAGAGGCCGAACGCCGGCGGCTTGGTCTCGAAGAGGCAAAAGAGGACAGCCTTATAGAAGGATTTACCTACTTATTTATGGGCATCCTCATACTGGGTTCACATTTTGGCGGTAGATACTGGCTCGAATCCGCTGAAGAGAAAGAAAGCCTGCTAAGCCGAGGCTACCTAGTCTTTGTAACAGTAACATTCGGGATAATCACGATCGTATTTCTACCTCAGGCTGTTTCGGAGACCTTCGAATACATTCTCGATGATCCTGTGGGAACGTACGATGATGACCGGTCAGGACCAGGCGGAAAGCTGGCTCTCTCGATCACAACCCTACCGATCTGGCTTATCTACCTATCTGCAGTGATTCGTACAATGCGGCGTAGGTCAATTTGAAACATACTGTAGTGTCCATCACTTAATTGGATCCACCCAAAACCTAGAGGGCGAGCAAATCTTATGGCCGAATACATACCAAGTCCCACTCAATGGGTTGCCGATCAGGTCGATCTGTATGAAGGCAGTGGTGGTAAAGAGGGTGTGACCCTGAGAGAGACCGGCATGCCAGTCATAATTGTTACGAACACTGGCCACAAGACGGGAGCTATCAGGAAAACCCCGTTAATGCGCGTTTTTGATGGAGTTAACTACGTTCTGGTGGCATCGAAAGGCGGCGCACCCGACCACCCACTCTGGTATCACAACCTCAAGGCTAATCCTGAAGTCGAGATTCGTGATGAAACCAATCTGTACCAGATGCGCGTGCGAGAACTTCCAGGATCAGACCTGAGGACCCGTCTTTGGGACCTGGCAGTTGAAACGTTCCCACCGTACAAAGACTATCAAGATAAGACTGACCGCCTCATACCGGTTTTCATCGCCGAGCCCGTTTAAAAGCAATCCAAGTAACTGCCGGTTAACTCGGGTACGTCACGAGTAACTGAGCGCTATCTCAGTTTTCAAGCGGCCTTAAATAAACTCTGCTCGCCAGACATATTCTCAGGCGGAGACTTCATCAAGTGCATCGATTAGGGCAGACCACGATAGCAAGGCGCACTTGATGCGTACCGGGAATCTACGGACTCCCTGCAATGCCACGCTATCGTCGAGTTGGTCAAGTTGATCATCAGTCAGTTCTTCGCCCATCATGAGTCCGCGAAACAACTCCCTGAGTGATCGCGCCTCATCCAACGTTTTACCTTCAACTATCTCTGTCAATAATGAGCCTGTTGCCTGGCTGATTGAGCATCCCTGGCCGGTGACACTTATCTCGACAACATGGTCACCGGTTATGCCGAGTTGCATGTGTATTTCGTCCCCGCAAAACGGATTAACCGCATCCACTTCGGCCGTAGGATCATCCAATCGATCCGTATGTCTCGGGTTTCGGTAATGATCCAGGAGAACTTCTTGATAAAGCTCGTCTAGATCGCCCAGGCCCTTTTGCATTAGACAATGCCCGCCTTAGAGAA
This sequence comes from Dehalococcoidia bacterium, assembly GCA_046583495.1. GTDB lineage: Bacteria > Chloroflexota > Dehalococcoidia > Lucifugimonadales > Lucifugimonadaceae. The sequence goes on along the minus strand of JAYGCF010000077.1, from coordinate 15,478 downwards.
ATATTCTTCAGCCTCACTCAGGCCATCTACCAGGATATCCACTTCTGCTTCGGTATTGTAAATATAGAAGCTGGCTCTGGCAGCTGAAATTATGCCGTGGCTGCGGACCAGCGGCATGGCGCAGTGATGGCCAGTTCGAATCGCTATTCCCAGTTGGTCAAGAGCTGTCCCAAGATCATGGGAGTGAACTGTGTCATGGGAGAAAGAAATCACAGCACCCTTGTCATCAATTTCAAGGGGGCCTAGCAGGTTAATGTTTCTGAGATTTTTGAATTTTTCGAGTGCATAAGCAGTTATCTGCTGCTCGTGGGCCCAGACATTGTCCATACCAAGCGCCGTCAAGTAGTCCACTGCTGCTCCAGTGGCGATAGCATCGGCGATATTTGGCGTTCCGGCTTCAAATCGGTACGGCAAGTCGTTCCAACTAGCATCCTCGTACGTGACTTCAAGAATCATATCTCCGCCAAACATCCATGGCGGCATTAACTCCAGGATATCCGGCCTCCCGTAGAGAACCCCTATCCCCGTTGGCCCGAGCATCTTATGAGCAGAGAACGCCATAAAGTCACAGTCCAAGGCCTGCACATCTACCGGCATGTGTGGCACAGACTGAGCACCATCGACAAGCATCACTCCACCGACCTCGTGCACTAGGTCGGCGAGTATTTTCACATCATTAACAGTGCCTAGTACATTAGACATGTGGGTGGCAGCAACCATCTTCGTACGCTCTGTAATAAACTCTGCCGCCTGCTCCATATCAAGCCGACCGGTCTCAGTTTCTCCAATGATCTTAAGGGTCGCGCCCTTACGATACGCTAGTTGTTGCCAAGGGACGATATCGGAGTGATGCTCCATGGCTGTCGTGACAATTTCATCGCCCTTACCCACATTCGCATCGGCCCACGTGTACGCGACCAAGTTCAAAGATTCGCTGGTGTTCCGCGTCCATATGATCGATTCAGGTACCGGAGCGTTGATAAAACGCTGCACTTTACCGCGAGCATCTTCATATGCCTCAGTAGCCTCGATGCTAAGCGTATGGACTCCGCGATGGACGTTGGAGTTATAGCGTTCGTAATAGTCGACTAGCGCTTGAATTACCTGATTCGGTTTCTGCGAGGTAGCGGCATTATCTAGATAAGTCAGCTTGTGGCCATTTACCTGACGAGTTAGGACCGGAAAATCAGCGCGGATTCGCTCAACGTCGAGGATCATTCCGGAGGTCATCAGTCTGCCGTCGCCTGTAAACCAGGAATCGTGTCCTCGACCATATCTTCAACATAATTACGTAGCGTCTCGAGACCAATAGTGTCCGAAATTTCAGCAGCAAACCCTCGTACCAGCATGGCTTGAGCAGTTTCTTGGTCAATCCCGCGCGACTGCATGTAAAACAACGCCTCAGGGTCCGTGTGTCCGGCAGTAGCCCCGTGAGCGCATTTCACGTCATCAGCATAAATTTCAAGGCTCGGCTTCGTGTCGATTTCGGCGCCATGAGAAAGTACCAAGTTGAGGTCTTTCTGGTCTGCTTCAGTCTTTTGCGCATCCTTCTCTACTAGGACTCGGCCACTAAACACCGCTCGTGAGTCCCCGGAGAGAACACCTTTGTAGAACTGGTGACTCGTACCGTGCGGTTTTGCGTGAGTCGTAGAAATGTGATTGTCGAGATGCTGATCATTGTTAGTAAAGTAAAGACCGTTCAGTGTGCACTCTGCTCCCGTAGCATCTAGCATCGTGTGGATGTCATTTCTACCGATCTTGGGACCAAGAGAGAACGCCACAGAGGCAAAGTGAGAATTATCAGACTGGTAGACCCGAGTGGTTCCGATATGAAAGCTTTCTTCGTTTTCGGCGAGTACACGGTAGTGATCAACATGAGCACCGGAACCAAGGACATATTCAGCAACAGGCGCAGTAAATCCCGACTCCTCTCCAAGACTTATGTAAGTCTCGATTATGCTCGCCTGGGAGTTAGGTCCTGAAACTACAAGTGTCCTCGGGTAGGTCGCACGAGACCGCTCTGATGTCGTTAAAAACAACAGATGCACAACGGATCCATCCGAATGACCCTCTGGAATCTGCACAAAAGCACCATCACGTAGAAAAGCGGTATTTAAAGCCGTAAACGCACTCTCTTCTGCTAATGCATAGGCACCCAACTGGTGTTGCAGCACCGTATCATCGCCCGCGTCGGATAAATTCAGGGCTCTTACCGGATTATTCGTAGAAACACGCGAAAACTTCTCCGAGTAAATACCGTCTACGAACACCAGAGATGTCCAGTCGTCGCTCCATGGTGCTTGATCCTGAATTTCAGCAAGGCTAATGAGGTCTGGTTCGTCCATCCGAAACTCGAACTCGCCGCGTTCGAGTGGTGCCAGATTGGTGTACTTCCAGAGTTCATTGCCACGTCGAGTGGTCGGAAAGCCTATCGCGTCAAAGTGTTCCCAACCGCGTTGACGAAGTTCAGAAAGCCAATCTGATGGTGAACGCGATTCAGTCAACGCTTTAAAGTCAAAAGCGTATTTGTCGCCCCTAGTTTTAACCAACGCCATAGTTGCCTGTTACCTGTCTATATGAGATGAGCGGCCTGATGTGAAATCAAAGACCAGACACGAATTATTCAGTCCCGGTCTTGATGTAGTTCTCGTAACCAGATTCTTCGACTTCTAGCGCTAGTCCTGGTCCACCGGTCTCGACAATCCGACCGTCAACAAGTATGTGAACCACGTCAGGTTTGATGTAATTCAACAAACGCTGGTAGTGGGTCACAATCAAAAACGATCTTTCTGGACTCCGTAAGCTATTCACCCCTTCCGCTACGATACGCAAAGCATCCACGTCCAAGCCAGAGTCCGTCTCGTCCAGAATTGCCAACCGTGGTTCTAGCATCTCCAGCTGCAGCATCTCATTGCGCTTTTTCTCACCACCGGAGAAGCCCTCATTCAAAGATCGTTTGACAAGGTCTGGATCGATACCAACAGCCTCAACTTTGCCATCAAACAAGGTAGAGAACTGACGCACACTTAGAGGTTTTTCACCTGAGTATCCACGCCTGGCATCCAGTGCTGCTTTTAAGAATTGCCAGGGTCGCACGCCAGGAATTTCCGCTGGGTACTGAAATGCCAGAAACATTCCACGCAGCGCCCGTTCATCAGGCATTAATTCCAGTATCTCTTCGTCATCGAAGGTGACTGTACCTGAGTTGACTTCGTAGTCTGGACGTCCCATCAGCACGTTGGCAAGGGTGCTCTTACCCCCGCCATTAGGGCCCATTATGGCGTGGACTTCTCCCGCTTGTATGCTGAGTGTAAGGCCTTTGAGTATCTCTTCGTCTGCGCCCAATACTGAGGCATGTAGATCTTTAACTTGAAGAAGCATCGCGCTTTGTATTTGTTACCTCTGACGGCGTGGCCGTATCAGGATTGTGGTCTGATTCTTGAGTTTAGTTGGATGACGTGGTCCCATTGGGCCCGCCACAGATAATAATTTTGGCTATCCAACGGCCCCTTCAAGAGAAACCTTCAGCAACTGCCCCGCCTCCATGGCAAATTCGAATGGAAGTTCCTTAATCACCTCGCGAGACCATCCAGTGATGATCATATGATGAGCCTCTTCTTCTGATATGCCTCGTGAGCGCAAATAGAAAAGCTGGTCGTCAGATACTTTGGAGGTGGAAGCCTCATGTTCGAGACGGGCAGAAGGGTTACGAACCTCTATATACGGCACCGTGTGCGCACCACACTGATCCCCCACAAGCAGCGAATCACATTGAGTGTGGTTAACAGCGTTCTCTGCTGTGGGCATTATCTTGACCTGCCCACGGTAAGTATTTTGCCCTTCTCCGGCTGAAATACCCTTGGCAACAATAGTGCTTTTAGTGTTCTTTCCAATGTGGATCATCTTTGTGCCAGTGTCGGCCTGCTGGTGGTTGTTTGCCAGAGCCACCGAATAGAACTCACCAACCGAATTGTCACCCTGCAGGATCACACTTGGATATTTCCAAGTGATCGCGGAACCCGTCTCAACCTGAGTCCAGGAGATTTTAGAGTTCGCTTCTCGGCAGATCCCACGTTTTGTAACAAAGTTGTAGACCCCACCCTCACCTTCCTTTGTCCCGGGAAACCAGTTCTGAATCGTCGAATATTTAATTTCCGCGTCTTCATGCGCCACGAGTTCCACGACAGCGGCATGAAGTTGACTTGTCTTACGGAACGGCGCCGTGCAACCTTCCAGGTAGCTCACATACGCACCCTTGTCAGCCACAATCAAAGTGCGTTCAAATTGACCGGTGCCTTCTGCATTCATCCGGAAGTAGGTCATCAACTCGATCGGGCAACGAACGCCCGGTGGTATGTAAGCAAACGAGCCGTCGCTGAAAACTGCCGAATTAAGAGACGCGAAGAAGTTGTCGCTGTAAGGAACTACCGAGCCCAGATATTTCTCAACAAGATCGGGGTGGTTCTTCACCGCCTCGCTGAATGAGCAAAATATTATCCCGAGCTTCTCAAGCTGTTCCGTGTAGGTGGTCGCAACTGAAACACTGTCAAATACGGCATCGACAGCCACGCCAGCCAGTTTTTCCCGTTCTTGTAGAGGGATCCCAAGTTTTTCGAATGTGGCGATCATTTCAGGGTCGACATCATCCAGGCTTTTTGGAGCCTCATCCGTGCTCGACTTCGGCGCCGCATAGTAGTAGATGTCGTTATAGTCGATCTCGGGGTATTCGATCATGGCCCAGTCGGGCTCGCCATGATCCTTGGACATCTTCACCCAATGACGGTAAGCCTTGAGTCGCCACTCAAGTAACCATTCGGGTTCGTCCTTTTTAGCGGAAATGAGCCGAACAATATCTTCACTTAGACCCTTGGGAGCAAAGTCTTGCTCGACATCAGTGACGAATCCCCATTTGTATTCACCACCAGAGAGATCACTCTCTCTAGATATCGTATTGGGCGTTGCCAAAAGGCGCGCCTCCGAATGATTTGTATGGTCTTTCAGTTAACTTTAAGGACCATCTAAAAACGGTTTCTAATTAGGTTCAATTGTACTACTCATACGGTCATAAGGCGAGACGCCTGGCTACCTAAAATACTTCACAGTCCGCATCCACCTCAGGTTCACCTCAGGAAGGCCAGTAATCTCACCTCTGAGTTATACTCGCATTTGCAGTTCAGACATCATTACGTCTGTTGCATCCTTACACGAACAGGTTATTTTTGCGCGTCAGGAGCAGGACCGATAGTGGAGTACGAGGCCGTAATTGGACTTGAAGTTCATGTTCAGCTCAACACCAAGAGCAAGATGTTCTGTTCCTGTGGCGCGGACTATCAAGCCGCTGAGCCCAACACACGTGTCTGCCCTGTTTGCATGGCCCTTCCAGGCGTACTACCGGTAGTTAACCGAGCGGCCGTTGAATCCGCAATCAAGATTGGCCTCGCTCTCAACTGTGGGATCGCGGAGGTCACGAAATTCGACCGCAAGAATTACCCATACCCTGACCTGATGAAGGGATACCAGATATCTCAATTCGATATGCCGATTTGTGGTGTGGGTCAAATGGACATAAAGCCCGAAGGTGAGCCGGATACCCGGATAGGCATCACTCGTGTGCACATGGAGGAAGATGTAGCAAGACTGACACACATAGAAAACGTTGGTACATCTGGGCACTCCCACAGTCTGATGGATATTAATCGCGCCGGCGTACCGCTCATGGAAGTCGTCTCGGAGCCGGACATACACACCGCTAGCCAGGCTGAAGCCTACATACTCAAACTGCAGAACATCATTCGTTACCTTGGCGTCGGTACTGCCAACATGGAAGAAGGAAGTTTCCGGGTTGATGCCAATGTCAGTGTCAGGCCCGTGGGCACAAACGAGTTACGAGAACGCGTAGAGGTAAAGAACATGAACCGGGTACGCGCCGTGGTGCGTGCTGTAGAGCATGAGATCAAACGACAGACAGAGGTGTGGGAATCCGGTGGACGAGTCGAGATGGAGACACGAGGTTGGGATGATGTATCTGGCAGGACAATTATTCAACGAAGCAAGGAGGAGGCGCATGACTACCGCTATTTCCCCGAGCCAGATCTGCCACCACTCGAAATCGATCGCGACTGGGTGAGTGAGATCTACTCACAGTTACCGGAGTTCGCAGACGCGCGCCAAACGCGCTTTGAAGATGAGTACGACCTCAGTGAATACGATGCTGCTGTACTGACCTCATCGAGAGCCACTGCAGACTATTTCGAGTCGGTCGTAGTAGCTAAAAACTTGACAGGAGACGAACAAGCGTCATTCGCCAAAGAAGCGGCTAACTGGATCAACGGAGAACTTGCTCGACTGATAAACGCTTCTGAGGGACCATCACAAATCGAGGATATTAAGATTCAACCGGCACAACTTGCAGCGCTGGTCAGTTTGTTCCAGGCTAGGACGATATCTAATGCTGCGGCCCGAGAAGTCCTCGAGGAGATGTGGATCTCTGGCACAGATCCAAACGCTTTGGTCGCCGAACGCGGTCTATTGAAAGTCAGTGGGACCAAAGAACTGTTACCGGTTATCCAAGAAGCAATCGACAATAACCCAAATGCGGTCGAAGATTTCATAGGCGGAAAAGAGACCGCTATCAGGTTCTTAGTAGGTCAGGTTATGAAAGCAACAAGGGGTCGCGCAGATGCCGGAGTTACAGCAGACCTGCTTACCCAGACCCTTGAGGAAGTTAAGGCCGCACGTTAACGTTATTTTATAGTGTCGAGGGTAACCGTCGTGTTTCGGAAAATCGCGGTTCGTTTAGGTGCACAGCGGAGTATTGATGAATAGCAATCTATTGAGCGTCCTGGAAATAATAATAGCGGTCACCCTTTCAGTGGTTATCCTGCTTCAGGTACGCGGCTCCGGCACTACCCTATTCGGCCAAGCCGAAAGCTCTTTCAGGACTCGACGCGGAATAGAACGGTTCCTGTTCCGTGGAACGATGGTGCTCGCAGGTTTGTTTACGGTGATCGCCGTACTGACAGCTCGCTACAACTAGGGACCTGCTCCGGATAAAAGGTTACATGAGCGTCTAACGTTCGGCCTTATCAATGCCACAGAAATCATGAGGCTTGGAATCATCCGCGTTTCCAGATTCCGCCGCCATCTACAATACGGCAAACTTTAACTCTTCACTGGCGTTAAGAGAGTGTAATGACCGAAGCCTGTACTTCTTCAAACAGTCCTGAAATCATGGTCACGGATGATCACCATGTCCGAACCATCCAACTGAATCGACCGCACAAAAAAAATGCGCTCTCCCAGACACTTGCTTGGGACATCGTCCGTAATATCGACGCAGCAACCCAGGATGACGATGTATGGGTGATTGCCATCACTGGAATAGACGACTGCTTTTGTTCAGGAGTGGATTTAACCCCTCTTGGTAATGCAGCTGATCATGGTCCGATGTCTGAAATTCAATCCCAAATCGATGACCTGAGTTGGGTGGGACATTTCCCCCTTGCAATAAGACAACGGTGCGACAAGCCCGTCGTCGCAGGTCTGAACGGAGTTGCAGCCGGAGCCGGGATGGCACTGGCTATGGCGTGCGATATGAGGATTGCAGCGGAGAGCTCATGGCTGTTCCCGGGTTACTCCCGTATTGGTGGATCACCGGATGGCGGACTCTCATGGAGCCTACCTCAGATAGTTGGATACGAAAAAGCAATGAGATTTCTGCTAGAGAACAAACGCATTGATGCCGCTGAAGCTTACGAACTTGGATTGATCGGTGAAGTCGTTGCTGATGACCAGTTCCATGCTCGCTTTGCTGAGTACTGCCAAGGTCTAACAACTATCTCTCCCATCGCCGCCCGGATGACAAAACGCGTGGTCAGGGAAGCAACGAAAATCGACTTAGAAGCTCAGGTAAGGTATGAACTTCAGTCGATTGGAACCGCGTTCGCCAGCGAGGATGGTCAGGAGTCTCGTAAGGCATTTCTGGAGCGTCGGGATCCCGAAATCAAAGGACGTTGAGCCAAGTTCTGGTCACACACCTGGTGGGAGATCAGGTTTTTTATCACGAGATAACAATCGAACATAGAAAACACTGGTCATACGGGCTCTTAGAAGCTAGATCCGGCTCCAGGTCGTTCCTTCAGGTCCATCCTCAATAGAGATGCCGGCTTTAATCAGCTCGTCTCGTATAGTGTCCGCAGCCTCGAAATTGCGATCGATCCGGGCCTGAGTACGGTGCGCAATACCATCCTCGACTTCCGCGTCCGACAATCCATCTTCTGATGCCTGTGGTTCAGTAAGTGTCAGACCGAGTACGCCTGCAAGAGTAAGCATCTCAACTTGAGCCTCCGACAGGTCATGCCCCGCATCACGCCCTCGATTTATCTCATGTGCTAAGTCAAAGATTGCTGCTAACGCCTGAGGTGTGTTCAGGTCATCTTCCATGGCCTCGATATAACGTTCCCTGAACGGCAACGGATCGACGGACAGCCCTGTGATCGACTCTGATTCGGCCGTGGCAGCCTGTCGGAGACGTCTTACAGCCCGCTCTTGAGTATGGATATTTTCTTCGTCATAAAGAAGTGGACTGCGATAGTGGGACGTAAGTATGTACATGCGAATAGCATCCGCTGAGTTACCGTCCAGCGCGTCTCTCACGGTCACCAGGTTCCCTAGTGATTTACTCATCTTTGCGCCGTCTAGACGGAGTAGACCGTTGTGCATCCAGACACGAGCAAATGGCTTTTGGCCTGTATACGATTCACTTTGTGTCAATTCGTTTTCATGGTGAGGGAAAACTAAATCTAGACCACCACCATGGATGTCAATCGTCTCACCAAGATACTCAAGTGCCATGGCGCTACACTCTATGTGCCAACCAGGACGACCCTGTCCCCACGGGCTATTCCATGCCGGTTCGCCGGGCCTTGACGCTTTCCATAGCGCAAAATCAGCCGGTGCTTCCTTACCCGGTTCAACTTCATTGCGGACCCCTTCCAGAAGCTCTTCAACAGTCCGGCCGCTCAACTTACCGTAATCGTTATCACTATCAACCCTAAAGTACACGCTACCGCTGTTGTCGGTCGCAGGATAGGCGTTGTTACTCTCTATCAGTCCCTCGATCATACGAAGAATCCCTGGGATTTCGTTTGTAGCACGAGGGTGCACGGTTGCTCTTTGAACGTTCAGTTCATCCATATCGCTAAAGAACTCTTCGATGTATTTTTCGGCAACCTCCTCAGAGCTCAGGCCTTCCTCATTAGCCTTGGTTATGATCTTATCGTCAACGTCCGTAAAGTTTTGAACACGTCGGACCTGGTAACCCCGAAAAACTAGGTACCTATGGAGTACGTCAAAAACCACCGAGCTAAGTGCATGCCCCACATGAGAAGAGTTAGAGGCCGTAATTCCACAGACGTACATAGTCACAGTGTCGCCCGCAGGTTCGAACTCACGTTTGTCGCGCGTCAGAGTGCTGTAAAGCTTCATAATTCTCGTGTCTGTCGTTAGCACCCGTCATCAGACGAACGCCGGATTAATCGGGCCGAATCTTACAAACAAGCGTGGCTATAGCCTGTGCAGCTATACCCTCGCCTCTTCCAATCGCCCCAACGTGGTCAGTGGATGTAATCTTGATATTGACCGAATCGGCCGCTAGAGAAAGCATCTCAGCGATCGATTCAGTTATACGGTCTACGTATGGAGCCAGCTTTGGTTGCTGGGCGATGATTGTAGCATCGACGAAAGATGGTTCCCATGAATCTGACGAGGACATCTTCACTGCTCTGTCCAGTAGTTCACTGCTGTCAATTCCAGAGTAAAAAGGGTCGTTTGATGGAAAGTTTGCTCCCATGTCGCCCAGACCTGCAGCACCCAGGATAGATGAAGTAATTGCGTGGAGCAGTACGTCTCCGTCTGAGTGACCTTTGAGGTGGTACCCATGGTCAATATCTACCCCTCCGAGTCGCAACGGACCTCCAGCCGCAAAAGCGTGACCATCAAAACCTGTCCCCCACCGATACCCATGTTGAACTGAGCCAATGGCTCTCCGCCTGACAATACTTTCAGCTCGATCTATGTCCAACCGTGTCGTCAATTTAATGTTGTCAGGACACCCGTCGAATAGTCCAACAGTACCGCCAGCTAACTCGATTAGCGCAACGTCATCGGTCACGTCATGCGTCGTTCGTAAGACGGGTAGCAATATATCAACGCTTATTACCTGAGGCGTCTGAATAGCGCGTAATCTGGACCGATCTATCGGTCGTCCAACACCGTCGTCCCCAATGTCTCTAATCGTGTCGGTCACGGGGACTGCAGGAGCCGCTGCACCTGATTTTTCGGCAGCCTTTAATCCCCTCATAATCATTTCTTCATCAACAAATGGTCGAGCTCCGTCATGCACCAGCACCCATTTGATACCACCGAAACCACCTTCCCCAAGGCGTTCGACACCATTTGCCATGGAATCCTGCCGACGTTTCCCGCCTTTGACAACGGCGAGAACCTTGCTCGCTGCTGAATTCGATACCAGGCGAGTTACGGCATCAAAATTTGATTCAGAAGCGACTACCACGATCCTACCGACGCGCTGACAACGCTGAAATACATCTAGGGAATACTCGAAGACTGGCTTGCCAGATAGTTTAAATAACATCTTGTCGCCTCCCATACGGGTGCTATCACCCGCAGCTAGGAGTACGACACCTGCATCGACCAATGAACTTTCTATCTGGTGATCAAGTGGCATCAACTATCAATCCCATGGATCCCGAAACATTAACAATTGTGTTTCTTTTGCCATCTAATCTCCAACACTTGCGACCTCAGACTCTACTGTGGATTGGTCATTGATAACTGTCTCTTGTTCATCTTGCTCGAGGTTAGTTCCGTCAACAGCAGTAAACTTTAGACCCTCATCTCCCAATTCCACTCTGACGTGATCACCTTCAACAAACTCACCTGCAAGAATTCGTTTAGACAGCGGATTTTCGACAAAGTGCTGGATCGCACGACGTAGTGGACGCGCCCCATATTCAGGATCTGCACCTTCTTTTGCCAGCCACTCGAGCGCAGTCTCATCAAGTTGCAGTGTGACACCCATCTGGGACAGACGATCGTTCACATCTTTTGCAATGAGACGCACTACCTGCCCCAGCTGACCCTCGGTTAGAGGATCAAAAACGATGATGTCGTCTATACGGTTGAGAAATTCCGGACGGAAGGCTCGCTTCAGGGCTTCCTCAATGTCAGACCGAAGCCGCTCCTGTTCGGGTACGCTGTCGGGCCGAGTCGCGAAGCCAATTGAATCACGCGCCACCGCCCCTGTACCCAGGTTAGACGTCATGATGATCACTGTATTTCTGAAATCTACCGTCCGGCCGTTGCCATCGGTCAACCGACCGTCCTCCAAGACCTGAAGCAGTGAGTTGAACACATCTGGATGTGCTTTCTCAATTTCATCAAAAAGCACGACACGGAAAGGTCTACGACGAACCGCCTCCGTCAACTGACCTCCTTCCCCGTAACCTACGTACCCAGGAGGAGCGCCAATCAGTCGAGAAACCGTGTGCTTCTCTTGATACTCTGACATGTCGATACGAACCATGTTGTCCTCGTCATCAAACATGAATTCGGCAAGTGCCCTAGCCAACTCTGTCTTACCTACGCCTGTCGGGCCCAAGAATATAAAGCTACCGATGGGACGTTTGGGATCGGCCAGACCCGACCGTGCTCGCCTAATGGCATCGGCAAGTGCAGCTATCGCGGCTTCTTGACCGATTACGCGCTCATGTATTCGCTCCTCCATGTGTAGGAGACGGTCTGCCTCACCTTCGACCAGGCGCTCGACATGAATCCCCGTTCTTTCAGCTATCAGTTCAGCTATCAACTCAGAAGTCACCACCATGTCTCTTGGGTGATCCGTTTCCCACTTAGAGAGGCGGTTTTCGTGATCTACCTGCAGCATCTCACGTTCGGCCTTCTTGGCATCCGCCGTCTGGTAATCCCGTCCGTCTGAGGCGACTCTTTCTTCTTCGCGAAGACGTTGAATGTCGTCCTGTTCGTCCCTGAACTCATCCGGCATCCGGTCAGACTCGATACGTAACTTGGCAGATGCTTCATCAATGAGGTCAACTGCTTTGTCGGGAAGAAATCGATCAGACACGTATCGCCGTGCCAGTTGAACTGATGAATCAAGTGCATCGTCTGTGATACGTACGTTGTGGTGCTCCTCATAGCGTGGCCGCAATGATTTCAACATCTCTACCGCAATTTCGGTTTCCGGTTCTTCGACAAGTACCGGAGAGAACCTGCGCTCTAAAGCTTTGTCTGATTCGATGTACTTTCTATACTCGTCCGGAGTAGTCGCTCCAACGGTTTGCAACTCTCCCCGTGCAAGAGCCGGCTTCATCAAATTAGAGGCATCAATGGCACCATCGGCTCCACCGGCCCCAACAACCATATGAATCTCATCGATAAAGAGAATCGCCTCACCTTCGGACTGACGTACTTCGTCCATTACTGCTTTAAGTCGTTCCTCAAACTCACCTCGGAATTTTGAGCCCGCTATCAGTGAACCCATGTCCAGAGCGATAAGTTTCCGGTTTTTTAGCGACTCCGGGACGTCCCCGCTGGCAATCAGATTCGCCAACCCTTCGGCAATTGCCGTTTTACCAACACCTGCGTCTCCGATAAGAACGGGATTGTTCTTAGTCCGACGAGTCAACGTTTGCATCACTCGCCTAATTTCGGTGAAACGCCCCACAACAGGATCTAGGCGTCCATCACGTGCTAGTTGAGTCAGGTCAGTACCGTACTGCTCCAGCGCTTGGTAACGTTGCTCCGCGCTCTCAGACGTAACACGGTTACGACCACGAATCTCCTGAAGTGCCTGGTATATCTTCTCTTTGGTGAGGTTTACCTCTTCAAAAATCCGCGAGCTATCCCCAGAGGTATCCTCAGCAATAGCCAGCAACAAATGCTCTGCGCTGATGAATTTATCTCGCAAACGCTCAGCTTCAGCCCGTGCATTGTCCAAAACCTGCTGAAGTCGCGGTGTTGCGTATATGGTCTGTGCCACGACACCAAGCCGGGGGCTCTGTCGAAGAGCGGTCTCAATTCGATCGGCAAGAAGGTCCGGATCGACGTGAGCCTGGGCCAAGATTCGCGAAGGTAGGCCTTGCGGCAAGCGTAGCAAGGCAAGCAGGACGTGCTCCACATCCCACTGCGAATGCCGGTATTCACGGAGCAGATTTTGGGAGGAAGCGATTGCGTCTCGGGCCTGTTCGGTGAAATCAGCTTCTTTAAAAACCATCTTGAGGAGCCTCTTTTCTGGTCTGACCAGCCATTCCTTTTGGCATATATTTAGACTGTTAGAAAACTTGAACCCGGATTAACCAGGTTCCGGAAGCGAGCGCCGGTCAGTTGCAGCTCTCCGGCGTACCAACTCCATCGTTAATTCGTTCACTCGTCCTTCCAGTTCAGTCACGCGATCTGAAAGTTTCGTCATAATCTCCACCCCCGCTAAATTCAGCCCAAGATCATCTATCCATGTCTTGATTTGGACTAGTCGTTGAATATCGCGACCTGAGTAAAGGCGAATGTTGCTTTCCGTACGATATGGTTCGATTAAACCCACTCGCTCATATGTCCGAATCGTTTGGGGGTGTAAATGAACATGCCGGGCTACTATCGATATCGTGAACACTGGCTCAGATTCGGTGAAGTTCAATCTGTACTCCCTTCACTCCCTACATCTGTATGGTCCACATCCTGAAGATTTTCTTCAGTAACAACATCCCTCAGGTAACGAAGCTCTTCCAGCAGAGACCTTTCATCGTCTGTCAAATCTCCTGGCACTGAAATAACCATACGTGCGAGCAAATCCCCGTTACCGGTGGCCCCACGCCCATGTCTCGGCATTCCTTTGCCTGCGATACGGAAACTGCGCGCCGCTGTTGTACCGGGTGGCACCTTGAGGACGATCTTGCCGTTCATCGTATGGACCTCCACTTCTCCACCCAAAAGAGCATCTAAGTAAGAAATCGATACATCTATTAGCAAATCGTCATCATTCCGAGTGAATATCCGGTGACGACGAACATCGACATCGATAGTCAATTCGGTCAAACCGTCTGGACGCACGCGAATCCTATCTCCAGAGGCTGTCCCTTTGGGTATCGCCACCTCAAGGGTGCGTGGCATAGAACTCGTCCCCGAACCACCACACTCAGCACATAAAACTGTTCCATCTACACCTGTCCCACTGCAGTCACTACATGCGGAAGCTCCCTGAATAGTGATAGCGCGTTTTGATCCACCAAATGCTTCCTCAAGAGTTATCTGGACATCGGTGCGCAGAGATTGTTGTTGCGATCTCCCAAAAGCGTTGCCAAAACCCATGCCTCCAAACAGGTCTCCAAGCCCCATGCCACCAAAACCCCGGCCAGCACCACCCGAGCGGAAGCCACCATGGCCACGACGGCTAGATCGCATCTGTTCGGCGTGCTTCCAGTTATCCCCGAACTGGTCATAGTCTCGACGCGTTTTGATGTCAGAGAGAACTTGATACGCCTCGTTCACCCGTTTAAATCGGTCCTCTGCACTAGCGTCATTCGGGTTCACGTCCGGGTGGTATTTGCGCGCAAGGCGCCGGTAGGCCCCTTTGATCTCTTTTTCGTCGGCAGTTTTTGGTACGCCGAGTTCTGTGTAGTAGTTGTGTGCCATATGTGTACATAAGTCTAGTTCCTTACTTATGCAAGTCAAATTTCTTTAGTGTATTACACTAAGATAGTTGATAGTCTATTAATCAAGTTTATATAGTCTAGTACACATATATGCTGAGGTGGCAAATTTTGATTGAATAGACATTCCTAATCAAGGTCTGAAATAACGCATAATCGTTGAATACGTAGTCATGGATTAATCCAAGCACCTATCGGGACTTGCCCCAACAGTCTCAATACCGGTTGCCATTTATCAAGAAGCGTCGAACTCTGACGCACCGGGAAGCGCGACACTGTGGAGCGCTTGGAAATAAACGTTTCGTCAGCCAGTCTTACTTGTCGATGTGTGAACAGACTGCGCGTAATATGGTCCCTATAGATGGGTCACCCAGATTAGATGTCCGATTTCTCAAAACCGTTAAATAACGACCAACCTGCAATAGACCTTCCTCCAGTATTCAGCCGTTACCAGTTCGCAATCGGAAACGCACTGCGGACTGAGTTAGACGGTCGCGCTTTGCCCATATACGAAACCCTCAGGTATTACATGGGTTGGGCCGAATCCGACGGCACGCGAATTCACGGACCTGAAGGCAAACGGCTACGTCCAACGCTGTGCCTATTAGCTTGTGAGGCGGTAGGAGGTAACCCTGAAGATGCACTTCCTGTCGCTGTCGCCATAGAGCTAGCACATAATTTCTCGCTTATTCATGACGATATCGAGGACGGTGACACCACACGCCATCACCGACCTA
>JAYGCF010000041.1:0-31117 GCA_046583495.1 Dehalococcoidia bacterium | reverse complement strand
TTTGCAGTAGCGATTACGCCGGATTCCGATCGCGCGTTTGTCTTAAACGCCGGAAGTGACGCTGTATCCGTGATTGACCTGGAGACAAACCGGGGAGTGGCCCATCTGACCGTCGGATCAAATCCGCGCGGGATAGCGATGTCGGAAGACGGTAAACGTGTCTACGTCGACAACGTTTTGGATGGAACACTCAGCGTGATTGATGCAACAGCCTTGTCGGTTATTGAGACCATCACAATTACTAAGATCCCACTTGACCCCAGTATTTTGCTCGGCAAGCAAATCTTCAATTCTGCTTCGGATCCTGTGCTGTCGGCCGATGGTTGGATTGCCTGTTCATCATGCCATTTCGATGGGGGCACTGATCAGAGAACTTGGATCGGATTTCCTGATGGCCCCCGTAACACCCCCGCTCTTTTCGGGGTAGGAGAAACGTTGCCTGTGCACTGGTCCGGGGATCTTGATGAACTGGCCGATGTGGAGTTGACTATCCGCGATATACAGGCGGGTACGGGATTCATCGGCGGCAACAAATTTGATTCACTTGGTCCTAAGCATGCCGGAAAGTCGGTGGATCTCGATGCACTCTCGGCATACATGATGTCCCTAACGTCGCTGCCAGTGCCACATCAGACGGTTTCAGACACATACGATTCCGGATTGAAAGTGTTTTATGCCACAGGGTGTGCAGAATGTCATATACCCGGGACGTTCGTCGACGGACAAATTCATGATGTAGGGACTGGAGACGAGGCCTTAGAAAAGAATTCACATGGTCGCGGCACGTCTTTCGACACGCCAAGCCTTCGTGGCCTGTGGTTAACGGCACCCTACCTGCATGATGGTAGCGCACCAACGCTGAAAGACGTACTTAAAACTGGAATTACGCACGATGTGGCCGACGATCTCAGCGAAGATGAGGTCAACGATCTTATTTCTTATCTCCTCGCATTACCGGTTGGTCCTCAGGATGACTTATTCCTAGAACCAGTAACTCCGATAAATTATGGCTGCCCGGGTGAAACCAATAGAGATGAAGGTGCACCACCGTGGTGCTGATCGTCGCTTAACGTATATTCATCGTCGGGACAAATCGCGCGATTATGTCTGAGAATCCCGAGATAGTTTGGTATATGCGTTTACTTGATCTTACTTGTGACATGCATGTCGGGTCCCCATCCCAACTTAGTATTTTGAGACACACGGGAAACCCGATTTAACTAATCACCCATAAGATGTGCGAGAATCCGGCTCTCTAATGTCATCTTTGGCAACGTGTCTTGAGAGGGCATTAGCATAAGTAGTCTTAATTCGTCGTCTGAAAGGTACAGGTTCTAGTCACGTGAATGCAGTCAAAGATCTTTTAAAATCCGGAAAAACGATCGTTGGTACGGCCGGTTCCCCCCACCCAGAGGTATCAGCAGTACTGGCTGATGCTGGCTTCGACTTCCTGCTCTTCGACACCCAGCATTCTCCATATCATATGAAGGACTTAGCTGCAGGGATTCAAGCGTGCAATGGTAAAAAGGCGGCTCCGTTTGCCCGGGTGGATTCTATCCGTTCAGAACAGATTCTCTTCGCATTGGATGCAGGCGCACGGGGCATTATCGTTCCTATGGTCAACACCAGGGCAGAGGCCGAATACATAGTGGAGTCCTGCAGGTACTACCCGGCAGGTAAGCGTTCCAACGGTGGCATGCGTGGTGACTGGGGAGAGACGAAGGATTACCAGGATTACATGGAAACCGTAAATAGGGACCTGGTTATCATCCCGATGATCGAGACGAATGAAGCGATCAGTAACATTGATGACATTCTCAGTGTAGATGGCATCGACGTTGCCCTTATTGGTCCTTCTGACTACTCGATCGAACTCGGGGTCGCACTTGACTATACGTCTGCTGAGTATGAGGCAGGACTGGACCGACTGGCTGCTGCTGCAAAAAGAAACGATGTCGTTCCCGGCATGTACTTTATCCCGCCAGGAATGGACCCGAACTGGTTCGTAGCCAAGGGCTTCAAGGTGTTCACGATGCCCTGGGCTCCCTGGGCGACGGATGGAATCGAGAGCGCCATCAGCGGGATTAACAGGGATTAGTGAGACCAGGCAGCGCGTAATCGTTGTCTGTGAAAATCTGGGAGGCCCGCTGGACAAAACCAGCGGGCCTTCTTTGTAAAGACGGCATGATGAAGATCGAATCGATTGAAATTTCAGTATTTGAACTCCCCATGTATCCACGGGTTACAACCGTGGTCGAGTTTGGATCTTCCACTGACCCGCGCTGGAAGCAAACGTTCCCTGTTGACGGAAATGTTCCAGTCCAGGTTATCAAGGTGGTTACTGACGACGGTATCGAAGGTGTCTGTACCGTGGGCGACTGGCGCTATACAGAACTCAACTGGCAACAGATAGAGACGTTACGCGATCTTGCTGTTGGCGAAGACCCGCTTGACCGGTCCCGAATGTGGTCGAAACTGAGCTCTGCATCACGTTTTCTCAATCCAGTCTGGTGGGGTGGGTTCGATAACTGTCTCTGGGACATCGCAGGGAAGGTTGCGGGACTCCCTGTTGCCGATTTACTGGGGGGCTCCCGGAAACGGGCAAATGCTTATTACAACACCGCCGGCAGCACAGTCGAAGAGTTGATAAGGGATGGAGAGAAGGGTCTGGCTGCCGGGTTCACAACACTGAAAGATCACGTGGCCTTCTCATATAAAGAAAACATTGACGCTTTCGAAAAATTCAGGGACGCATTTGGAAGCGATGTTGGGTTGATGCACGATGCGGCGCTGGCCAGCTACGACTACGAGGAGGCACTTGTCGTCGGCAAGAACCTTGAGGCTACCGAATTCATCTGGTTCGAGGAACCTATAGACGATCGTCTCCACGATCAGAACAGGCAACTATGTTCTCTGCTCGAAATACCGATCGCAGGCGCGGAGACTTTGATGCACGATCCAGCCTTGGGCGAACTCTGGCTCAGGAGCGGAGCGGTGGATGTGCTCAGGGTTCACGCGCGTCACGGTGTTACGGCACTTCAGCGCCTGTCCAACATTGCGTCTGAACTTGGCGCAAATGTGGAACCCAATGCTTACGGGCCATTATTTGGCCTGGTTCACGCCCACACTGTATGTGGGATAGAAAACATTGACTGGTTTGAGATAGCGCCACCTGCCAACGGGATGGAGATGGGGAAAGAGATCGGACTACTGAACCCGGTCATTCCCGAAAATGGATTCATAACCTACCCGGCATCGCCTGGGTGGGGCGCCGAATGGGACTGGAAGCAGTTCGAGAAAAAAAGGGTGGCTGTTCTTTAGTTGATCTAGTTGGCTCACCACTTTTACATAGTGTCAGATAGGCTGTTCGCTGAAGCCTGTACTTCGTCGAAAACCGCTTTTGTGTCCGGGAATGTGTGGCCGTTCCTTGACTGCCGATCTCGTGTAGAGTCTCATCTCAGGACACGGTGACGTGCTGATTATCATTATCCATGAACATCGAGGATTCATATGAAAGCCGAATACAGGATCAACAAGACCAAGATCGCCTTGGCGAGTGGTGCGATGGTAAAGGTTCCGGAGATCAACCGGATTTTTGATCCCGCTGTTATAGAAAACATTGCGGAGGCCGGGTACTCCTGTGTTTGGATCGACA
Organism: Dehalococcoidia bacterium; assembly: GCA_046583495.1. Lineage (GTDB taxonomy): Bacteria > Chloroflexota > Dehalococcoidia > Lucifugimonadales > Lucifugimonadaceae. Next base: position 27,462 of record JAYGCF010000041.1, on the reverse strand, counting down.
TGGAACATAGCCACGCCGATTTTCGAGACCTTTCTACGATGATTTTGGCTGCCCGGACTCGAGACATGGACGTTTTCGTTCGTGTACCTCAAGGCCCGTACAACCAGTACATCAAGACCCTGGAACTCGGAGCATCTGGTCTCATCTGGCCTCACTGTAAAACTGCTGATGAGGCTCGGGCTTTAGTGAACATGACTAAATACGGCCCGGAAGGTTTGCGAGGAATGGGTGGGGGACGAGACTCCGGCTACGGGTTCATGGCAAGACCTGATTATTACGATATTGCCAACGAAAATGTTTTGTTGGGTGTGATGATTGAGGATGTCGAGGGAGTAGAGAATTGCGAAGAAATTGCTGCCGTAGACGGGATTGACCTTTTGTTCGTTGGTCCTGGTGACCTGTCTCAGGATTACGGCGTCCACCGAGACCCTGGAAGTCCGATTGCTAAACCCAAAGTATTGGCAGCGTATGATCGCGTGGGTGCAGCATGCAGGGCTAATGGAAAGGCGATGGGCACGGCGGTTAACCCGGGTGATGCGATGAAATTGGCAGTCGAACGCGGTACGACTTGGCTGAACTGCTGTGCAGATGTTGACGCCATAACTAACGGGTATGCTAGCGGCTTAGAGGCTACTGAAGCCATCATCAAATCGTCCGGGCAGAGTTGATAGAACGCGATTGACAAAGCAGGGTATTTTCTGAGACGGGAAAAAGAATTAGAAGGGGCCACGGTCACTCGTGGCCTCTTCTAATTTCCGACTAAACTTGTCTTCTTATACTTTATTTTGAGCTGGCTCTTTGCCAAGAAAGGCATTAGTTAATGACCTGGGACCCTGCTCAGTACCTCAAGTTTGCTGATCATCGATTGCGCCCCGCTATTGATCTTCTCAATAGGATTGACCTTGATTCGCCGCAAGTTGTGTACGATCTGGGGGCTGGTACCGGTAGTATCACCGAGATGCTCGCTGATCGTTGGCCAGGGGCGCGGGTTGTCGGGGTGGACAATTCTCCGGAGATGCTGGAGCGGGCAGAACGGATCGATAACATGGAGTGGGAGGAGGGTGATATCGGGACGTGGCGACCGGATGAGCCGTGCGATCTCATCTTCTCTAACGCTGCGCTGCATTGGGTGGACGGTCACGTTGAGCTTTTTCAGGGACTTATGGCGTCGGTTTCCGCCGGCGGTTTACTCGCGGTCCAGATGCCACGGAACTTTGGAGCACTATCACATACTTCGATATCAAAGGCTGCACTAGATGGTCCGTGGAGGTCAGTCCTTGAACCTCTTCTCAGACCAGCTCCGGTGGAACTCCCGCAGTACTATGCACGCATCCTTTCGCCGTTGGCCAGTTCGCTGGATATTTGGGAGACTGATTACATTCAGGTACTCAGCGGGGATAACCCTGTGAAGGAGTGGACCAAAGGGACGTGGCTGATGCCGCTTTTGTCCGCGCTGGAAGAACCGGAACGAAGCGAGTTTGAGACCGCGTACGGCGAGCTAATACTTGACTCCTATCCGAAAGAAAGGGACGGCACGACGTTATTCCCGTTTCGGCGAATGTTCATTGTTGCCGGAAAGTAGTCATCGTTAAATCTGGCTATAGCCAGTTGGTAACGCTCGCGCTGTCTCCACGACTTGAGGATACTTCTACCGACGGGTATCCGATGTACAGGCATCCGGCGATTCGCGCTGGTTCGACCAGACCAAGTGTGTCTGCGAGTTCCGTGGGTTTACAAACCTTCCCTGTAGACCAGCCAACACCAATCCCACGTACCTGGGCTGCAAGCATGAGGTTCTGTACAGCGCATGCGACCGCTGCATAATTCTCTTCGGAGATCTCGTCTGAATCTCCGGTTAGTGAATAGACGTATACCAGTCCAGGTGAATCCAGTAGTTCATCACGAGCAGAATCCGCGCTTGCCTGTTTTCGCTTCGGGCTAGGGTTGGGGGTGTTTTCTAGTGTCCATGCGTGAACTAGATCACCCACCTTTTTTCGTGCATTTCCGCCTTTTTTAAGTACGAAAAAACGCCAAGGTTCGGTCATACGGTGATTAGGTGCCCATATGGCGGCTTCGATTAACTCCCGCAAGGTGGAGTCATCAACCGAATCCGATACAAAATCTCGGACTGTCCGGCGTGATTTGATCAGGTGGTCAACAACTTCGACGAGTGATGTTTCTGGAGTGGTCATGTGGGGCTCCGTTTTAGCGAATGGCAATTATTACGGTTGTTTTGCGAAACGTGCTGAGACCGGGTTTATCGGTGGGGGGCCCGGTGGACGTTTACCACCATTGGCCGTCGTTCGGTCAGCGTACTCAGATGCGAGACGGTCCCGCAGTTTGTAAAAGACTTCACCCAGCCGTGTCTCATGGTAAATCCAAGTCCACATCCGTACTCCACCAGGCGGTGTGGAATGAGGTTGTTGGTTGGCAGCTTCCATGTAGTAGGCCTTGGCATCGTCTGCCATGTAACGTATCGCGCCAGGCAGCGGTTCAGATAGCCCCGACAGGGGCTCGGGGTTGTCGCCTGCTGCTACATCGGCAAGAAAGGACGCGATATCTGGCATCGATTCAACGGTCAGACCTGATAAGCCAAAGGTCGTGCGGCCTAGTCGCCGCATGGATTCTGTGTACCAGGGTTCAAGGGTTGCGACCTCTTGTAAAAGTGCCTGCTTGAGGGCCTCTTCCGACGTTTTCGCCACTGGTAGTGCTGGCAATGGAATTGTGCAACTCCACGCTGCATCGGTGTCATCTGTGACCGGTGATTCACGAGGGAAGTCTTCGAGAACGGGGCCAGACTCTCGTGTAAACAGCCCGAGTAGTGAACGGACTACATCCATTTGGAACTCTGCATGATCTGGTGGGCCGATAGGTCTACCTAGCTCGAATGGCACCCACAAGGCGCGGGATGGATTGATCCTTTCCGTGTGTTCCCGAACCAGACTTATCGAAGCGGTAGGAATCCCTTCTCCTTCAATCCAATGCTGAAGCCCGCCAACGGCGCGCGTGCAATTTGGTCAGACGGGTATGAGGATCGCCGCTGTGACACCGTCTTCCTTCAGCAGACGAGCCACCTGCGGGGCTGTCTCATTCATACGGGTCGGGTCGGTAGCGCCCATGAATGAATAATGCCAACTCGCCACCGAGTGGATTTCGCCACTCGCCTCTAGTTCTCGAAGCCGTTCTAAAGGGAATACCACGTTTGGGTCTTGCTGGAACCCGCTCCGATCAAAATTGATGCTGACATGGCTCATCGTCAGCTCGGCGAAATCCAGGTCTCCCGGGATCAGTCGATAGTCAGCGGAACCCCCGGCGAACTTGGCGTCGCTGGTGCGATGGATGCCTGCCGTTGAGATGATAGCGACTCGAGCGTCTTTTAGTATGGGTGCTTCAGCCCACGGGGTCGGGCCATAGTCCGGTATGGGTAGGTTGCGGAGGTTCTCCGCGTACTCCTTAGGAAGGTCTTTCAGTCTCACCATTTTTAGGATGTCTCCTGACTAAAATCGGGACATTAAGTTAAACCTGCACTAGCTCCAGGCATGGATATTTAGTGCGATTGAATATTAGAAATACGTCGTAAAAGAAAATATGTGTTCAAGCTGGTGAAGACAATTAGTTGCCGTCCTGTTTGACCCCTCTCAGCCATAGTGCGAATCCATGTCCGATCGTCACCATTCTGCTGACTCCGGCGGTGTATCTAAGGACCATTGCCCAGGCTTCTGGCGGAATCTCGTCAGTCGAGGGCTTGAAGTGTGATATCCCTATGGCATGTTGTTTAGAGATTTCTTTCAACCTCTCAGAGGCTCTGTTTATAGTCCCGTTCACTTGTAGTGGTTCATAAAACTTCACACCCACATCAAGTAAATGCGGCCAGTGCGCCAGGTGACGCCAGAGCGTCGCGATCGAAGGGCTGTCGTTAGTCGCACCTAGCCATTTGATCTGCTCAAGTAGTGCCCAGGTCTCTTGATCGATTTCGTGCCGTTCCAACAGAGGACGAACAACCGGCCATGGGGCTCGTGGTCCTACTTGCGGATAATCGGATGGTTCACCTGTCGGTTCGGACACCAGTGCTGAGAGTGCAATCAAGTTCATGCCATTAGAGCGGTTGTATGCGTCTACTACGTTTAGAACTTCGTCGAGATCTTCTACTTCCGTTCGGTTCATTAACTGCGTCGGCATTTGAGTAGGGACTGGGAATCGGCCCACCAGCTTAAGTTCCTGCAAAGCGGCATCAGGGTGACCTGTTTCATAAATAGGACGAGTGGCGAGCCAGACTGTCTCTAGCCCATCATCTATAGCAACAAGAGTCCGCCAGATTGACGTGATCAGCGGGATCTGCATCACGTTTCTTATGTCGGCAAATATCTCGGCTGTGCGGCCCGTAGCTTCTGCTTCCGAAATCGCCGTTACCGGGTCACGTCCGTAGACATGGCTCATATAGGCTTGATTCCCTTCGAGTGTCGCCCATCACACACGTGGATAATTGAACGTTTTCGTTTGATTAAAGTCCGCGCGTAGCTGTTTCATCGATGCCCAAGAAGTAGCGACCAGCTGTCTCGTAGTTCGAGGCACGACCCTGAAATTGCTGAGCGATGACGTGCATATCCTGGTACCGCCTCTGTAACGGGTTTCGGGCAAATATGGCCTGGGAACCGAATAATTCGTACGCTGAATCCACGACCTTAGTCGCCTCTCTTATTGCATATGTTGAGGACATCCTGACGTTGATACGCTCATCCATGGTCAATGTTCCACGTTCACATGCTGAGTTCCACAGGGCCAACCTGCTGTCACGTAGATATGAATCTGCAGACCTGAGGATTGATTCTGTTTCCCCTATCTGGCGCTGAACCGTTGAAAGGTCGATCATCGCCGTAGACATTAAGAACTGCATCTTCTTGCTGGCTAGTTCAATAGCATCATCAAGGCACGCTCTAGCAAGGGCCAGAGAGATCGTTGCGAAGCCGGTAGAGAACAAGGCATTCTTGGGTATTACGTACATTGGACCGGGATCATTTGGCGCGTTTAGCTCGAGATATGTGTGTGCTTCAGGAACGAACAGGTTATTTACTTCAAAACTGAAGCTGGCGCTCCCGCGCAATCCATTTACATGCCACGTGTCGAGCATTCTGGCTTCGGACTTCGGAATCAGAAACGTCCGTACCTCACCAGGTCGTCCCTCTACGGGACCTCGGGCTGCCAGCCAGGTGGCATGACTGCTTCCACTGCTAAAGTCCCAGTGGCCAGAGTGCATGTAACCGTTATTCACGGGTACGGCCATAGTATCGGGAGAGGGGGGGCCATTGGTGATGATGCCGCGAGGTTGCCCCCAGATCTCCATAGCCGTCTCTTTTGGCATACGTGCTGAGTCTGTGGAGAAGATATTGTTCTGATTTACACACCAAGCGGTACTTGCGTCAGCGAGAGCGAACAGGCGCACGATCTCAACAAATGACGGATGGTCTATCTGAACGCCTCCAAGGGATTTTGGGAGGAGGAGACGGAAAAGACCGGCATCGGCCATTTCGCCCGCAAGATCGGCAGGTATCCGCCGTCCCTCGCTAATCTCATCTACGCGTTCTGCGGCCTGATCAGCGAATTTTTGTGCTATCTCAATATAGCGAGCGGAATCTGTGTTACTCATCGCTTGTTGTGTTGATGGTGGTAAGCCTTAAAGTGCATCTGAAATTGGAAGACTACTGTTGAACGCAGAATTCTAACTATAGTCTTCCGATCATTTCAATCTACCTCTTGCCTGGCGGTATAAGGACAAAAGATGGCGTTAAGAGAATATTCTTGCGATAAGTGCAATAGCACGACATACCAGTCTGGTGAGTTGAGGACCACGGGATCGGGCTTATCCCGTTTTCTAAACCTGCAGAATCAGAAGTACGTGACCGTCGCCTGTACGGAATGTGGCTTTACGGAGTTATATCGACAGGGCGGCGGTGGTTTGGGCGGAAACATCCTGGACATATTCACGAACTAGGAAACGCTGACTGGATTTAGAGCCCTGACACCTCCCGGTTTTACTCAGGCAGGAAACCTAGATAGTGGGTCCCTGCGGTGACGTCTGACATAAGCAGTCCACCAACGAGGACGCTCATAACCCCGGCAAGAGTTGCTATGCCGGTGTTCACATGGGTGAACCTGACGCTAAAGGCAAGTGGAACGCTAAAAACCAGAGTGATGGCCATCATGGAAACGATGGTTCCAACACCAAACAGAACCAGGTAAACGAAACCTGCCGCTATAGATGGTGTTTCCGGCAATAGCAACAGCATGACAGCGGCCGTTCCTGCCAGTCCATGAACCATGCCTATCGCAAACGACTTGAGCCGGAACAGGTTTGCGTAAGAACGCATCTTACTGTGAGGAACGGAAGATGCATGGTGAGTTGTCGACGTTTCATTATGGGAATGAACATGGACGTGCGGTTTCTCCCCCTCGAAGTGTTGATGCAAATGTAGCCGACCCTGTTTCAGGCGCCAGAGCACCTGCAAACCAAGGGCAACTAACATCACGGCAACTCCGAACTCAAAATATGGGGCTATCGCCTCATACGAGGAAAGAACCGAATCCTTGAGGAACAGGATCATAGTTCCGGCGATCAGAAGAGGGGTGGAATGCCCGAGGCCCCAGGAAGCACCGATCCACGCGCTTCGAAGAGCTTTACCCTCTGCAGCGACGATAGTAGAAACAGCGACGACGTGGTCGGCATCTGTGGCGTGCTTAAGTCCGAGCACGAGGCCCAGCACTATGGCTGCTATGAATCCGCCCTCAGAGAGGTCCAAAGAATTCCCGATCTAATTGAATTAAGTAGTTGGCGGCGCAATATCCAAACGCGCCCCCGCTGACGGAGGGCGACTCTAACCGCAATTGATGTACTTGTCATCAAACAAGTTACGATAAACCTGTTTGATGCCTGATGCCAATTTGTACTGTAGGATCCTATTTCCTCACTGTCGACAGGCCATGCCAATCTTGTTATACATCAACTTGGGATGGGCTAGTTTCTATTGATGGATTAGAAAAGGTTCGCCGCGTCCAACTGGTGTGACGAGGCTGTTATCCGCATGTAAGTAAGGGAGATACAAGTGCCTTGCACCGTTTGCGGGCATGAAAATCCCGCGGGTAGTCGATTCTGTACTTCATGTGGCCGGCCCCTTACGAGCCAAAGACGAGGCACGTATACAGCCCCGTCTGGTGGTGATAGACAGGAATGGCTTGTAAGCGAAGTTAATCGTCTTAAGCATGAGATCCAGCAACTGGCTGATGTTGTACATGGAGAAGATCTGGAGGCTTCTTCAAGCGATCAGTTCGAATCTCCCTTCTCAGCTCCACCTCCACCTCCACCTCCACCTCCAATACCAACACCTCCTCTACAAAGTCACGCCAGTGACCCGCCGATCTTAACTCCGTCCGGTAATAGTGGATTCGAACTGGAAGCACGTGTGGGTGCTCGGTGGTTGGCCTGGGTGGGTGTGGTAATTCTGACTATCGGGAGCGCCTTCTTACTGCGACTCGCTTACACCAACGGATGGATCGAGCAAGTTGGGCTCATCGTACTTGGTGTCCTATTCGGTGCAGCGTTCATAGGCTTGGGTGAATTCTGGCACAGGAAGTATCCGGTTTACGCCGCAACGCTGGCAGGTGGTGGAACGGGCATCATCTACTTATCGTTATTTGCAGCTCATACGCCGTTCGATCTTGTGCCGCTCGGTGTATCACTGATCATGCTGCTGTTGATCAGTGTCCTACTGACGGTCCAGGCGATTCGTTACAAACAAATCAGTTTGGCTGTGCTGTCTATCGGTGGTGCGTACCTTGCTCCACTTGGATTAGTTGGAGTCGACAGTGATGTGCTGAGCCAGGCATCTGGATCAGACGTGCTATGGCCGGCTGTATACCTCTTTGTGGTCGGGTTGGGTGTTCTGTACGTGTCAACCTGTCATAACTGGAGAGGCATCCTTGTGATCGGACTTGTGGGGACTATCGTGGGATTCCTCACCTGGTACGAAGCAGTGGACGATATGGCTGGATATGTAACCGTTCAGGTGTCTTTGACAGCATTATTCCTCATATGGGTTGGTAGTGCGGTCTTACACCACCATGTACTTCGCAAGGAACCGGGGATCTTCGACATTTTCTTGTCTGTAGCCAACGCTGTCTTTTTCTCGGCGATGAGTTACGAAATCCTTGGTACGGAACAGGGTGGCTGGATGAGCCTGTTTGTGCTTAGTCTAGGTATCTTTTATGGCGCCTTGGGTTACCTGTTATACCGACGAGCTGAACGTAATTTACCTCTTGCTGTTGCGATGGGCGTTATGGCTCTTGTCCTGTCCGCGATATCTGTTCCTTTACAGCTTTCTGGACCGTGGATTACGGCTGTTTGGTTCGCGGCTTCGATTGCCTTTATCGCTGCTTCAGCGGCTCGCAGTGAAAGCATGTTTGCAGTGAGATTAGCTGGCCTCGGCGTTCTCGCATTAGCTACGGCATGGTTGCTGTTGATCGATGTGAACGCCGCCCGAGAGATCGGGATAGATCCCGTTTTTAATCGTTACGTGCTCTCGTTCTCTTCCGGTGCTATAGCTGCCTATGGAGCGGCAGGTCTGATTCGACGATTCCCCTCGCGACCGTTCGTTATCGGCATAGAGAAAATAAAAGATGCTGAGATAGTGTCTGGCCTGGTGATGATTGGCTCGGGGTTCATCACGCTGGGTATCTGGACGCAAATTCCTGAATCATGGTTTGCGTTTGCTTGGGGGGTCGAGGCGGTGGTCTTGGGCGCCGTGTCCTTTGGGATTAACTTGCCTGAGATTCGTCGAACCGTATACGGACTATTAATACTCGCCACCGCACGGGCCCTGATATTTGATTCCTACGTGGATTCAGATGGCTACACCATTTTCTGGAACGACAGGACTCTTGCGTTCTTACCAGTCGTTGCATCGATGGCACTTGGTGGAATAACCCTTAGACGTCGGATATCAGGAATGTTTGCCTGGGAATCTCGGATTGTCGTGCCAGTTATGGCGATCACCTGCAATGTTCTTTTGCTCTGGTATCTGAGCGCCGAGGTGATAGGCGCTATATCAAGCGATGCCATTGCTGTCGCAACGAGGAATGAGGAGAACGTTATAAGTTTGAGCTTGAGCGTGCTATGGGCCGGATATGCGGCAGTGGGTTTACTACTAGGCGTGTTCAAGAGGTGGAAACGGGTCCGAGTGGCCTCACTTCTACTTCTGGCGGTCCCAGTAATTAAATTATTTGTATACGATGCTTTCGCACTCGACAGCGGATATCGAGTTGCAGCATTCATGAGTCTGGGTCTCTTACTCGTGGCTGGTGGATATCTCTACCAGCGGTACGAAAGTGCAGTGAGGGAATTTTTCTTTGAGGCGGATGATGATGGTGGGCTTCCCATTCCAAGTGGACTGAGCCCAGATCGTCGGTCTACACCGCCATATGCGAGTCGGAAGGATATATCTTGTTAATCTCCCGTTCGTAGATTCATTTAACGTCTTTGAACTGTCTTTATGAGGGGGGGAATACTCGTTTACCAATTGGTGTGGGATCCATCCCTGCGGTGTAAATGTGGTGGCTCCCAAAATTTGAGAGGCTCGTTCAACATACTCTCGTTCACTTCCACTCCGAGTCCTGGACCGTCCGGGACAGCGTACCCGTTGCCGTGAAAGAGAACTTGCTGAGGGAAAATATCGAGGTCTGGGTTTTCGGCTCGCTCTATGTTGACCTCGAGCCATGAGAAATTTGGTGCGGCTGCTCCCATGTGTACTGAGGCTGCTGTGCATATGGGGCCTAGCGGGTTGTGTGGCATTAAGTCTATGTAGTGCGCTTCGGCCCACCCAGCGACTTTCATTGATTCGGTGAAACCTCCCACATTGCAGATGTCCACGCGGGCGAAATTGGTTATCCCACGCTCGATGTACGGCAGGAATTGCCACTTGGAAGCGAACTCTTCTCCAATAGCAAACGGGATGTCTGTCAAGGCCCGAAGTTGCTCGTAAGCGTCTGGAGTTTCATCTCGGATTGGCTCTTCAATGAAATCTAAAGTGTGGGAAGGCATCATCTGACAAAACGATGCAGCCTCTGCAACGTTAAGACGGTGGTGATAATCGACACCTATCACCGCATGGTTACCAAGAGCTTCACGTGCCTTTATGAGCCATTCGGCCGAGTTGGCGATTGATTCTCTGGGCTCGAACAGTCCGTCTGTGTCTATACCCATTTTGTCCAGAGACATGCGGAACGTGGTGATGCCACGAGCCATGAACTCTCTAGCCTCGTCAATCATCCGGGGACCGTATGGTTCCGATGTGGTGGCAAAGACAGGTATCTGATCTCGATTTTTCCCACCCAGTAGTTCATATACAGGGACGCCGAGCTTCTTACCGACGATATCGTGCAATGCGATGTCGATTGCTGAAATCGCCCCGGTAATCGTCCGTCCACCCTCGAAGTACTGACTTCGGTACATCTCTTGCCATATCGCGCCCCGCCGCATCGGGTTTTGGCCCACCAGGAATTCTTTGTAGTGTTCGACGATGCCCTTTACGCCCAGTTCACGCCCTGAGAAACCGGACTCACCCCAACCGTATATGCCCTCATCTGTCTCAACCTTGACTAGCATCTGGTTCCGGTGCCCGATCCACACGGCGAACGGCTTTATATCAGTGATTTTCATGCTGTGACGTCTCCGGTATTGATTCTTGTGCGGACGTTAACTTTTGGCAATTGATCCTAAGGGTTTTGGAACATCGATGGTGCTGACATGATCTTTTGAAAATTCCGGTACTGGCCTTGAGTAAATGCGTTATACGGATCACTTGGTGCGTGTAACGGGTGTTGAGGTATCACGATCTGATTACCGGAACATATTTGATAATGACTGCTTAAAACGACATGATTTTCGACCCATCTGGTTTCGGGTGGGTATTAGAGACATATTGCAGCTGAACTCAAGCGGTGTTACAACGCCATATATATCACCGTTATCGCGCGCGAGAAATCGGCCCCAACGTTAATGAACGATCTGGCAAGACAGGAGATTCCGATGGGTGTTACCTACAACGTATTGATCCTGGGTGCCTCTTACGGTTCTTTGCTGGGCGCAAAGATGGCGCTGGCGGGGCACAACGTGAACCTCGTTTGCTTGCCTGAAGAAGCCAAGCTCATCAATGAAGAAGGTGCTCGGGTAAGGCTCGCTGCGCGAGGGGTCGAAGGACTCGTGGAGCTGGATACCTCAAAGATGACCGGTAAAGTCACCGCTTCCGGACCGGCTGAAGTCGACCCATCTCAGTACGACTTGGTTGGTCTTGCCATGCAAGAACCACAGTACGGTGTACCGGTACTTCACGACCTACTTGATCGCGTAGCAGCAGCAAACGTTCCGTGCATGTCGATTATGAACATGCCACCTTTGACCTATCTGAAACGGATTGAGGCTATAGATTCTGATGCGATAAAGACCAGCTACACGGATGCTTCCGTATGGGACAAACTGGATCCTTCGCTTATGACGCTCTGCAGTCCAGATCCGCAAGCATTCCGTCCGCCGACCGAGAAGGTAAACGTTTTACAGGTCGGGTTGCCAACCAACTTTAAGGCAGCAAGCTTTGAGTCAGACGCACATACTGGGATTCTTAAGCAGATTGAATCAGACATACAGGCCGTTCGTTTCAATCATGACGGTAATGACGTCGAACTACCCGTCAAACTCAGAGTACACGACTCCATATTCGTCCCACTTGCCAAGTGGGCGATGTTGATCGCGGGTAACTACAGGTGTGTTCAAAAGGATGAAATGCGTCCGATTAAGGAGGCTGTGCATTCCAACATTGCCGAGTCCAGGGCGACATACGAGTGGGTGGTTGAACTTTGCGTGAAGATGGGCGCTGACGCGACCGACCTAGTGCCGTTTGAGAAATATGCCAACGCAGCGCTATCCCTGGTTAACCCATCTTCTGCGGCAAGAGCTCTTGCGGGTGGTGCTGCAAACATTGAACGGGTCGACAAGCTCGTGCAGACCATTGCTGCGGGTAACGGTATGCAACTGGATTCACTCGACAGCACGGTCGAACTGGTGGATGGCTGGCTCGAGAGGAACCGGTCTTAACCCATAGGTATTTCGCCGTACAGAAGTCCCGATAGTCGGCGACGAGTATTTCGCCGCCGACTCAGCATTTTGTTTACTTAAGCGTCATGTCAACGACGGCTTTTTCATTGAGTTCGATGCCCAGTCCGGGCCTGTCACTCAAGATCATATGACCGTCCACCGGTATGACTCCCTCGCCGTAGAGGTTTGCAACATCGTCTAATGGTCCTGAGAACTCGGTAGAGAATTCATGGGGACGCGTTCCATTCTGGACGGTTGAGAACACATGTAGTGAAGCCATGCTGTTTATTCCAGCTTGAGGGCTATGAGGCATCACAGGCTTGTCCAGTGTGGTCGCCATGTCAAGGATACGCTTAACCTCTGATGGCCCTCCCGCAGCCAAGATGTCCGGCTGCAGAATATCGGGGTCTCCCAAAACTACGAGGCTGTGGAACCACCACCTGTAGGCGTCCTGTTCACCAGCAGACACGGCGACATCCAGTGTATCTGCGATCTGTTTTAGCCCGGGGAGGTCATAGTTTGGAATTGGCTCTTCAAAATGGTCAATACCAAGTTCCTCGAATCGGCGCCCCTGTTGGATCGCAGTCGAAACCGAGTAGCCGTTATTGGCATCGAAACCTAGGTAGTTACCTTCAGAGAGGAACTCGCGCACCTGCTTGAATATCTGATAATCCTTCTCTGGGTTAGCGTCCTGTCGCCATCCTTTCCAGTCCATCCGAATTTTGAAAGCTCGGAAGTTCATGTCCCAGCCTTCTTTGATGTGTCCAACCATCTCCTCAGGTTGCATCATCCAGCCTGAACCCACGGACCAATAAAGTTCGATATCCGTCCGAGCTGCACCACCCATAAGGGTGTAGACCGGCAGCCCGGTTTCCTTTCCCATTAGATCCCAGAGGGCAACATCGATAACTCCAACAACATTGGAAGGAAGCTTGAATAATTTTTCGTCCTTGCCTAGAGCTAATGTTTCCCAGTGGCGATCTATCTGCAGCGGGTCTTCACCAATGAGTACCGGCTTGATGATGCTCTCGAGGTAGGCTTCGAACACGGGGCCATTGCGTCCTGGTACACCCGGATTGCGACCAGGAGACTCTGCCCAGCCTTCGACTCCGGCGTCGGTCAGGATGCGGAGGAGACCTTTTCCAGTCTTCAGTGGAGTGACGGTTATATCGGTGATTTTCATTTTTCATTCCTACATGTTTATTGCGTAGGGGCACTTTACTTTAAAACGAGAATCAAGGTTGGAAGATATATCGGTTAAATGAAAAATCTCATACAAACCCCGGGAATCGAGGTAGGTATGGGCTATGTGCCAATAAGCGGAACCCTATTTTGCGGACTGTTGGGAGTATTATCCGCTGGACCACTTCACTTAATACGCGGTCAGGCACTGTCAGGAGAGTACGTTGAAGGTAACAGGATTCGGGACGAAGGTCGTTAGGAACGTTGAACCCTTTGTGGGAGGTCGATGGTGGCTGTTTATCGAACTGCATACAGATGAGGGAATTACAGGGCTCGGAGAACGCATCACTGGCGGGGCCTATTCGAATAGCCTTGATGACATGAAGACCCAGATCCATCTTATAAAGGAACTGGTTGAGCAGTACGTTATCGGCCAGGATCCGTTTGATGGTGAGCGTATCTGGGACCGTATGTACGCGTCACGTCACGATTTCCGACATCCTAGCCTTTACGCAACTCCGGTGATTAGCGGTATTGATATGGCACTCTGGGACATCCGCGGCAAGGCGACGAACCAGCCAGTCTACAATTTACTTGGTGGCAAGTATCACGAAAAACTGCGTGCATACGCATATATGCCTGGCATGAGAGAGATACAGGAAGACCCGACACTGGCGGGTGATGCTGCGATCAAGCTTCTTGAAGAGGGTAATTCCGCCTGTAAGTTGGATCCTTTTATGCCTATGTATCCGATCCCTCGTGACATCCCGCTGAAAGAGATCAAGAACGCAGAAAAGATTTTTCAAGTGATCCGTGACGCAGTTGGAGATGACCTTGAAGTGGGCATAGGGACCCATGGTCAACTCTCTACCTTTAGTGCCATTCGCGTGGCACATATCCTCGAGCCTTATAACCCGTACTGGTTTGAAGAACCGGTCCCACCCGAGAACATTGAGGAGATGGTACGGGTTGCTGCGTCCACGAGCATCCCAATTGCCACCGGTGAACGATTGGTCACAAAGTACGAGTTTGCTAATCTCCTCGAAAAAGGAGCAGCCTCGATTATCCAACTCGACGTCGGGCAATGCGGTGGTATTACTGAGTCTAAGAAGATTGCGGCGATTGCCGAGGCACACTACGCGATGATCGCACCACATATGTATTGCGGACCGATCGCCTCCTCTGCTGCCATACAAATAGACACTTGTTCCCCGAATTTCGTCATACAGGAAGCAAATCAGGGGCCACTACATAAAACGATCTTCAAAGAACCACTTGTCCTGGATCATGGATTCATCATCCCACCGTCTGGTCCAGGGCTTGGAATTGAGTTTGATGAGGATGTACTGGCATCACACATAGTCGAATAGAGTCTTTTCGCGATACGCCTGTTTTGATCTTCCGACTTTTAAATTGATCGTGACAGTCGTAACCGATATCACCGGAGGAAGACAGGTTTGACAGAGAAACTGCGCGTGGGAGTTATCGGCTGCGGCGAGATGACTGTGAACCACGGTATGGGCTACTTGAACTCCAGTAAGTACGAGATCGTAGCGATCTCCGACCTTAGTGATCAGGCGATGAAGGACTACGACGAACGCTTTGCTGAATGGGATGACTACAAGGCTGAGCATTTCAGTGACGCCTTGGAGATGCTTGAGAAATCGGACTTGGATGTAGTTTCGGTTGGTGTCTGGGACATAGGGCACAGTGCGATGACTAGAGCAGCAGCATCGTCTGGCATCAAAGCAGTGTTATGCGAAAAACCGATGGCGGACACCCTCGGAGCGGCCAATGACATGATGTTGGTATGTCGACGCAACGATGTGAAGTTGGCTATTGGTCACCAACGTCGTTGGTTACCGGCTTACACGCTTGCCAGGGAGTTGATAGCCGATGGTGAAATTGGAGAAGTGAGTTTTATCAAGGTGTACGCCAGAGACGGCTTGCCGAATTATTCATCCCATCAGGCAGACCTATTTCGCTACCTCTTGGGTGATGTCGAGTGCACATGGGCCATGGGTAACGTGGAGCGTGAAACCGATCGATGGGCACGCGCGATCCCTATTGAAGATAAAGCGCTGGCTGTTTTCGGATTCGAGACTGGTACTGAGGCGATGATTCTTTCTGGGCTTACGCCCAAACATGGTTGGGGAGCTGAAATTTTTGGTACTGAAGGCATGATTGATCTCACCCTGGAAGACCTTCGCATTATGAACGCAAGCACCAATGGATGGGATCACCGTGTTCCTCCTGGGAATCACGCCACACCCGGGGATGCAAATTTCGAGGTGATTGAGGGCAGTATCGAGCAGGCACACGCATTTGCGGATTGGGTGAACGGTGTGTCGGATGAAGAGTATCGATCCGATGGTGAGAGTGGATATAAGGCACTTGAGATGGTTCATGCAATCTATGAATCTGCACGTACACACGTTCAGGTTGAACTGCCAGTAAAGACAATGCTTCATCCCCTCGGCGAAATGATCAACGATGGTCATCTGCCGGTGCGATACCCGGGCCGATTTGACATCAGGAACCGGACCCTACGCGGTGACAATGTGAAGCTTGATACAGATAACGCTTGATGCACCCTGTATGGGGAATCTCGACCATTCCTAGGGGAGGGTAGCGACTTGGCCAAAAGAAAAGTTCTAGTAACCGGCTTGAGTGGTGTCGTGGGAAAGGCGATGCGCCCAGCACTCGAGGAGCATTACGAGATCAGTTCGCTCTCAAGAAATGGTGTAGAAGATCTGCCGCCGGAGAGAAACTTTATCGGCAACGTCGCAGACATTGACTCCCTGCGACCCGCGTTTCAGGGCGTTGACACGATCGTTAATCTGGCAGCGTCAGGTGGTCAGGGCGACCCGGACGGCATGGATGGGGACTGGGAGACGATACTGAAATACAACATCATTGGCTGTTACAACGTGCTGGAAGTTGCGAGGCAATCCGGGGTAAGACGCGTGATCTTGGCAAGTTCAGGGGCCACGGCCAACGGTTACGAACGAGAAGAGCCGTACAGTACGCTGATATCCAAAGAGGAAGTTTCAATGCCGGAGTCATGGGAGATGGTGAGCGAGGTATCGGAGCCAAAACCGATCCATCTATACGGTGTGAGCAAACTTTTCGGAGAAGACTTAGGACGGCTGTACGCGATCACAACAGGGCTATCTGTTATTAACCTGAGAATCAGTAACACCACACCGATAGACGCACCACAGCCTGGACGGGGCATGGCCAACTGGCAGAGTTACAGAGACCTTCAGCAATTAACCCTGAAAATTATCGAGGCACCTGAAGGTCTTAAGTTCGATGTGTTCTGGGCGACCTCAGATAACAAACGTAAATTTCGCGACAACGCTCATGCCAAAGAAGTGCTTGGATATGTGCCAGAGGATGGGGCTGGGTGGTAGAGCGGTAGGGTGACTTATTGCAACGTGGTGGCAAACAAAACTGCAGCACTCGATTGAAGAATCACACAACTCGCGCTGCCTGTTGGTATATCTGGATTATGCAGCATGAGCTCCGATGAGAGGATCCATTTTTCTCCGAAGGGATTGCCTGGCTATTTCCAGGGCATGTGGGAGTATTACTTGGAGTTTGTTTCTAAATCGCTTCCGTGTGGCCCCACACAACGCCAAAAAGAGTTGCACCCAATGGCGTGCTAACGGTGTGAACTGTACCGTTGGGCCTATAACTCATGTTTCCGGGTGTGATCCGCCCGGCTTCGTCCTCACTGGCGCCCTCAATAACGAAGATCAGTTCATCACCGTGATGCCGGTGCGTCGGTATTCCTGAGCCCGTAGGAAACCGGTTGATTGCTGCGGTCATATTGGCCTTTTCATTGGCAATCAAGCGTTTCGTGTAAGTACCTCGGGGTGTTGACTCCCAGGGTAGGTCTTCTGGAGCATAGATTTGTGAACCTGGTGCGTTCCCAATCTCTGTAGCGTCTTCGTTCCCACCCGAGATGATAGCAAGGGCGATCGCGCCGTTTGGACTGCTGTTGGAGTGGACGCAGCCATCCGGACGGTATGCCACGTTGCCGGGCCTCAGTGTTCCTGATTCATCAACGAGCGAACCTTCTATGAGATATATGAGTTCGTGGCCGACATGACGATGTAAAGGCATGGCAGCACCTGCCTCGAATTCGACGATGTGCGCCTTGCGATTGGTTGTTGCATCGCTCCATAGTGGCCTGGTTCGCATTCCAGGTGCACCTTCCTCCCAGGGGATCTGATTGATCTGAATAGGTCGAGATCGGATCGGGTCTTTTGATGCCACGTTTAAGATTCTCCCAGTTGGTTGGACTGTGCAATTGGTCATCACGCGGTCGGCAAGTTATCACAGCGGGTAGGCCGATGGGATTCTCAGGGCACGGCCACAACGGAAATAGAGTTACGTCTCACGTTTGAGGGACTTCCAGCTAACAATGCGGCCAAGCCGCATAGCGGTGGCAGGATCATGTAGGCGATTAACCCAGGCGTGTAGGATCCGGAGATGTCCAGGGCAAGCGCCAGTGGCAGTGGGCCGAATGCAGCCGAAGTCATCGTCCCGAAGTTGGTCACGCCACGGATACTACCCAGATTGCGCCTTCCAAAGTAGACCGGCCATATGGTCTGGTTGATGTTTACTAGGAAACCCATTGTGACACCGAAGACCGCTCCATAGAGGTACGCTTGCCATATTTCAGAGGCGTTAAGCAAAAGAATCACGGCGACCACAATTCCGATTTGACCACCGGCCATAAGAAATCTCCCCGGGACTTTGCGAGACAGATAACCTGACAAGAATTGGCCAGAAATAGCAGTTGGTGCAAAGACAGCGAATACACCGGCAGCTACAGATGATGACATTCCTTTTGATGACATTATTGAGATCTGCTGGAACATGATGCCGGTTCCAACTAGCGACTGGGCCGATCCCGCAAATATCAGGAGCCAGAGCGCCCTTGTGCGTAATGCCTCTCCGACGGTCCAAATTCGATCAAGATTTGTTGGAGTATCGGATGCATCTTCAGCTTCGTTGGTGTCAATCGCGTCGTCGCCATCCGGAAGCAGGCCGATAGATTCTGGGCTGCTCCGAATAAAAAGGATCGCAGGGATGATTAAAAGTCCCCACGATGTGATAGCTATTGCTATCCATGCGGAACGCCAACCCAGTCCTTCGATCAGTGCATTTGCGTAAAGTGGGAACGTTCCTGCAGCTATTGCCCCCCCAAGAGCCATTAACGCTAGGGCCATGGCGCGTCTTCGTACAAACCAGATAGATACCACCGTGGAGGGTATTAATTGGAGTGCGCCCTGGCCAAAGGTGCGCATAACAACGAACCCCACAAAGAGTTGCCAGGGTACGTCCACCTGAGAGAGCCATATCGCTCCCAGTCCTAGCATGAGCGCGGAAAAGACAAGCATGATCCGGGCGCCGAATCGGTCCAACCCGCGTCCTACAAAGATTACAAACCCAGCGGCCGTTAAGGATCCGGCGAGATAAAGGGTCGATATGGTCGTGGAATTCACGGCCAAGTCTTCGATGAACGAATCTTGAAATACGGCAAATGTGTAGGTTTGACCAGGTGCCGAAGCGTACAGGGCGAGGCCGGAAATTAGTAGAACAATCCAACCGTAGTAAAAGGGCGTCCGGGCTATGCGAGGTAGGCTTTCAGGCTGAGGTCCAATAAATGAGCTCACGACCAAGGATTGTACTTAACAAAGTGGCCATACACTTCAAATACCAATATTGGTGGTCTGAAAATAATTGCCGCGTATTACAGATAGCACGGGTTGTTTACTGGGTAGGTGTACTTCCTCTCCCGGAGAGGTATCCTTGCGGCTCGTAACCAAAAGCTTTTCCGAGGTAGCAGAAACGCCCGATGACACTGTCTAAACTTCTAATATCTAACCGCGGTGAAATAGCGGTTCGCGTCATCCGTGCTGCCGCCGATATGGGTATATCGACTGTATCGATATACCCACCGGACGATAGTGGATCGCTCCACGTTCACGAAGCAGACGAGTCGATCCTGCTTGATGGTCGGGGTGTGTCAGCTTACCTGGATATAGATCAGGTGATTGGTGCCGCGGTGAAGGCGGGATGCGACTCGGTCCACCCTGGTTACGGATTTCTTTCCGAAAATGCCGATTTTGCCAGGGCCTGTAAGGGTGCTGGCTTGATATTTGTAGGGCCGGAAGTGGACACGCTGGAATTATTTGGCGACAAAGTCCGGGCAAGGGAAGTCGCCCTTGAAAACGACGTGCCAGTGTTAACAGGGTCCGGAGAGCTTGGTTCAGTGGAAGAGGCAGAGAACTTTTTCAACACGCTCGACGGTGACAAAACTATGATCCTGAAGGCGGTCGCTGGTGGTGGCGGGCGTGGTGCGCGTGCTGTATCCGATCAGGCCGAGATAAAGGGTATGTATGCTGAGGCCACGGCGGAGGCGATGAACGCGTTCGGCGATGGCTCTCTTTTTGCAGAAAGGCTGATTACCAGGGCACGCCACATTGAGGTACAGATTCTCGGGGACGGCTCGGGAGAGGTTTCTAACTTTGGTGAACGTGAGTGCAGTGTTCAACGACGTTATCAGAAGGTGATGGAGGTGGCTCCGGCACCTAACTTGCCAGACGGCTTGCGTACCCGGATTATCGAGGCGGCACAGCGACTGGCTGCTGCTGTGAATTACCGGAGTCTGGGTACTTTTGAGTTCCTTGTAGACGCAACGGATCTGTCCGCCGAATCCGGCTTTTATTTTATCGAGACAAACGCCCGTCTTCAGGTGGAACACACCGTTACGGAAGCCGTCACAGGTGTTGACCTGGTAGAAGCTCAGTTGAATGTTGCCGCCGGACTTTCATTGAGTGATATTGGACTCAATCAGGAAGATGTGCCAGAGCTACGTGGATATGCCATCCAGGCCCGGGTGAACATGGAAACGGTTGCTCCAGACGGGAGAACGCTTCCATCGGTTGGAACCTTGTCTGCGTTTGACCCCCCATCAGGCCCCGGAGTGCGTACCGATACATTTGGGTACGCAGGATATGTCACAAGCCCGTCTTTTGATTCATTGATTGCTAAGGTGATTGGTCATTCGAAGTCGTCCAATTTCGAAGACGCTATCAGGCGGACTTACCGGGCATTGAGTGAGTTTCGTATTGAAGGAGTCGCAACTAACCTGCCTTTCTTGCAAAACCTCCTTCAACACCCGGACTTTGCCGGGATGAAGATACACACGCGTTTTGTCGACGAGCAGGTCGCAACGCTTGCTGCTTCCAACAACGGAATCCACCCTCAACGTTATGCCGAAGTGAATCCGGCAGATGTTGTGGCCACAGTCTCCACATTAGAGGAAGACATCGAAATCCCCGAAGGCTCCGTCCCTGTTATTTCTCCGACACAGGGAATCGTTGCCGAACTTACCGTCGCTGAAGGTGATGCCGTAAGCAAAGGTGACCAGATTGCCGTGATGGAGGCAATGAAGTTTTTCCATACAATCCGTTCAGAAGTAAGTGGGATTGTAGAGAGACTCATAGTTGCTCAAGGTGCCACAGCGCTTGAAGGCCAAACTCTGGCTGTTGTGAGACTGCTCGATGAGGCAGACGCTGAATTTGCAGACCGCAAGGACACACCTGAAGCACAGGATAGGACCCAACGCAGTATTGGATGGGATGCTGAGCTAGACGAGTTGGCCTTAAGGACCCATCTGGCCCACCAGATGGGCGGTGAAAACAACGTAGCTTTCCACAAAGGCCGTGGCAAGTTGACTGTCCGTGAGCGCATAGACTCGTTGGTTGATCTCGACAGTTTCGAGGAGATTGGCACACTCGCCGGATCTGCTACCTACGACTCGGACGGAAATTTAACCGGGTTCACTCCTGCAAACACCGTTATCGGCGTCTCAAAGATCAATGGGCGGAAGGTGATGGTTAACGGTGGCGATTTCACCATTCGCGGTGGCGCATCGGATGCCAATGTCGGTAACAAGACGGCTTACTCTGAGAGAATGGCGATCGAATGGCGAATTCCGTTTATCAGGTTGCTAGACGCTGCTGGTGGAAGCGTTCGTACTTTCGAACAGATCGGACATACATATCTGCCAAATGGCCCAGGGCACGATGTTTCGCCACATTTGCTCCCGGTCGTTCCATCCGTGGCAGCCGTTTTAGGCTCGGTGGCAGGGCTACCGGCGGTACAGGCAGCGTTGGCGCATTTCAGCGTGATGGTCAAGGACACTTCTGTGTTGTTCGCTGGAGGGCCGCCGGTCGTGAAGGCGGCTTTTGGAATTGACATTACGAAAGAAGATCTAGGCGACGCAAACGTCCAGGTATTCCAAAGTGGTGTTGTAAATAACCTGGCTGAATCAGAGGAAGAGGCATTCGACATGATTCGCCAGTTCCTCAGCTACCTCCCGAATAACGTTTACGAGATGCCTCCATATGAGGAGCCTGACGACGACCGTAATCGTCGTGATGAATCGCTTAGGGACATGGTGCCTCGGGATAACAAGACGGTGTTTGACCCTCGTCCCATTCTTGAGTCCATTTTAGACAAGGGCTCGATTTTTGAGATAGCTCCGAACTTCGGGGCAGGACGTATAACTGTCCTGGCCCGAGTGAACGGCTATCCGGTCGGAGTAATGGTCAACGATTCACGGGTAGATGGCGGCGCGACGGATATCAAGGCGGCCGAGAAGATCATCCGCTTTATCGAAATGTGTGAGACGTTCCATCTCCCGATAATTAACCTGGCTGACGACCCCGGATTCATGATTGGGCTTGAATCTGAAAGCTCAGGGATGTTGCGGGTTGGAGCCCGGCTTCATGCCGTGATGGCCGATACAAAAACACCATGGTTGACCTTTGTAATTCGGCAAATCTTCGGTGTTGCGGGTGGATGCCATATCCGTCTTAGTGGAATGCATCGTCGTTATTCATGGCCGTCAGGGAACTGGGGTTCGATGCACATCGAGGGTGGCGTGGACGCGGCCTATCGACGGGAAATTGCTGAATCGGAGGATCCTCCGGCGAAGCGGGAGGAAATCCAAAACCGGCTCAAGCAGCTGGCCTCACCATTTCGCACTGCACAGACGTTCCTAGTCGAAGAGATCATTGATCCTTGCGATACACGACCGCTAATGTGCGATTTCGTCGAGTCGGCACAATCGGTTATCAGGACTCAGCTCGGCCCGGGCGAAGCAGCGAGATGGCGACCGTGAGTAGGCCCCAAGGAGCTCTCTCTGAGCTGACGGTCCTTGATCTCTCTCAGCATGTCGCTGGGTCTTACACCGGAAAGTTGCTGGCGGCCTTCGGTGCGGAGGTCATCAAGGTTGAACCACCGAACGAGGGTGATGTTGCACGCCGGGTAGGTCCTTTCCCAGGTAACGAACCAGATCTTGAAGCAAGTGCCCTTTATCTGTACCTGAACACTGGTAAGAAAGGACTCACGTTAAACCTGAGTTCGGACGAGGGTGTGGCTGTACTTAAAGAGCTCGTGGCGCAGGCTGATGTATTGATAGAGAATTTCTCTCCCGGCGTAATGGAGTCGATGGGACTTGCCTACGAAACGCTAAGGGCCATCAACTCTCGTCTGGTGATGGCCTCAATATCCAATTTTGGGCAGACTGGACCCTACAGGGACTACCGAGCCGATACGATGGTCATAATGGCGTCAAGTGGTCAAATGTACGTCAACGGCGATCCTGACCGTGAGCCTCTTACTAGCTCTGGATATCAACCCGCTTATCAGGCTGCTCTTTACACGTACAGTGGAATTATTGCCGCCCTACTGGCACGCGACCGTGACGGTACGGGCCAACATGTCGACGTTTCAATTCAAGAAGCAATGGTATCCGAACATCAGTTCACCCTGAACGGTTTCACCGCGAGTGGCAAGATAAGGATGCGAGCGGGTAACCGGTATGGTTCGGTCCACCCGTCCACAATCCTTCCATGCAAAGATGGCCTGGTTTCGTTGGGCATTAGTGATCCGACGCAGTACACGTTGTTTCTTCAACTTCTTGACATGCCGGAGTTGCTGGAAGATCCGCGCTTCGCTAACCCAACGCTCTGTGCGAATCACCATGAAGAATTCAATGCGCTAGTGCGTCCATGGTTTATGGATCACACCGCAGAAGAGATCGTGCACGCGCTGCAGGATAATCGGATCCCGGCTGCATTCGTCAATGAGATGGATGGAGTGCTCAAAGACCCGCAGTATGAGTATCGAGGTTTTTGGAAAGAGATCGATCATCCCACAGTGGGGGCTCACCGGTACGCTGGTCTGCCGTATCACCTGACCGAATCACCACCGGTTTATAACCGTGCCAACCTCTTGGGAGAACATACCGAAGAGGTATTAACCAAGAAGTTAGGATACGACGCATCACAGGTGAAACAGTTGCGACAAGGTGGCGTTATCTGATGGCATCTCCAGAGTCGCTTGCGGCAAAAGGACCACTTGATGGAGTCAGGGTTCTGGATCTTTCACGCGTCTGGGCGGGTCCCCACTGCACGCGTATTCTGGCGGATCTTGGGGCCGAGGTTATCCACATTTCAGGTCGTCGTCTGGTTGGTCGACGGACTGTCACACGTGAGACGGCGGAAGCGATCGGTATCTATCCTGACAATGAGCCAGGAGAAAGACACTGGAACCGGCACGTTCTAAATAACGATATGCTTCGAAACAAGTTCGACATCACTCTCGAACTGAACACTGAGCGTGGGGTTGAGCTTTTTAAACGACTTGTCGAGATCAGCGATATCGTGATCGAAAACTATAGCCCAAGAGTGATGCCCAACCTGGGAATTGATTACCCGGTCTTGAAAGAGATTAATCCGGCCGTTATCTATTGTTCGATGCCCGGATACGGTTCCGAAGGACCATTCCAGCACTTCGTGTCGTACGGTACGACTATCGATCCGCATTCCGGGTTAGCGAGCCGCATGGGTTACCCGGGAGAGGAGCCGTACATGAGCGGCAATGCCTATCCGGACCCGGCATCAGGTATGTTCGCAACTGGTGCAATCATGACAGCGTTATTTAGCAAAGCACGTACTGGAAAAGGCCAGCATATTTCGATGGCACAGTCGGAGTCAGGTGCGGCCCTCACAGGTGAAGCGTCACTGGGTTATCAGTTAACTGGCGATGTCCCATCACGGATGGGTAACGGACACATTCGGAAAGCCCCGCACGGCGCGTATCCGACTGTAGGGAACGATAAATGGGTTGCTATTGCTGTGGGCTCTGAGGCTCAGTGGTCCAGTTTCTGTGAAGTAATCGGAAATCCGGAATGGGCGACCGATGTACGTTACTTAACTGTTGAAGGTCGTCTTGAGAACCAGTCTGACTTGGATGATCTGGTAGCCGATTGGACTAGAACACGAAATGCGTACGAGGTAATGCGGTTGCTCCAGGGTGCAGGCATTGCCGCAGCTGTAGTGGTTAACGGCGAGGAGTTGATTAACGACGAACACTTGAAGCAGCGTGGTTTCTACTGGACGTTCGAGCATCCCGAGGCTGGAGTGCATACGCATGCTGGCCAACCGATTCGCCTGTCGGAAACACCGGCTCGACATTATCGACCTGCCCCAACACTGGGCCAGCATCATCCGTATGTGTTAGGAGAGCTTCTCGGCCTGTCCGACCATGAAATTAAAGATCTGGAAGAAGTCGGGATCATTGGCTACGAACCACTGGTAAATGAGGGTTAGGGCAAACTTATGGGTGATCCCGCAGAAGAGGCTATCGAGTCATTCCATAAATGGAACGATGCGTTCAACAGTCGCGATACTGAAACTCAAGTTGCCAATATGCACTTTCCACATCTACGGCTTGCTGGAAGTGAATTCCAACTCTGGGAGACTCCCGATGACTTCCGGGCTGGCCAGGATGATTTGACCGTTCGGTTAAAAGCGGAAAGTTGGCATTACACCGAGACGATGTCGGTGAAAACCGTTCAGTCGAACAGTGAAAAGGTTCATTTAGTAATTCGACAATCTCGCCGAGATGTCAACGGCGTTGAATACAACGGATTCGACACGTTCTGGATATTCACCAAAATCGACGGCAGATGGGGTGTTCAGTTCAGGTCTTCATTCCTGGAAAGCGCTGCCAGCGGGCTCGGTTCGAGCCCGGCCTAAGCGGTGTCAGACCTGACCATCCATTTTTGCGTTTCCTTCGAGCTTTTGAGCGTTGGCTCTTCGTTGTTCCCTGTCAATTTCGGTTGCTTGTCCATTACGCAAAATCGGAAACGCGACCGCTGAGGCTGCAACACTCACAAAACCGATCACTCCGATAATCAGGATCGCAGTCCGCGGATCGAGAATTTCAGCTAGGTGCCCTATTAGAAGCTGTCCCATCGGGCCTAACCCTATGAACATTGCCACAGACCCCATAACACGAGCCCGCATTGCTGGAGATGCGGCGTAGATCATGATGGCGCTCTGCATGGCTGCAAATGAGGCCATGCCGAATCCACCAATGAATACGGTCACGAAGCTTACCCAGTACCATTCTGAGCGAGAGAATACGATCACAGCTACGAGGAAGAGCAGAGACCCGTACAGGTATATTCGTGCATAGTGATGTGGCCGAGCGAAAGCAACGATTAGTGCTGCGCCTATGAACGCCCCTAATCCTTCCATGGATTGCAATGCACCGACCAGAACATCGTTCACCATCAGGTCTTCACGGGCGACCACGGGTTGCTGGCTTACGTACGGGAACCCGAAGATATTCATAAGCAACGTCACGATCAAGGTGGCGACCATAAGTTGGCTCCCACTGATGTAACGGACTCCCTCGCGTATCTCCTGGAATGCACCAGCTGCCTTTCCCTCGGGTAGTGGCGGGACGTAAGGCATGAACAATGCCGTCAGTAAAGCGACGCTGTACAACAAGACGCCGAGCATGAACCCGCCTTCTGGGCCGATGGTTGTTAGGAATGCTCCGCCGAGGATTGGCCCAAGAATCCGGGATCCCGCGCTCGTGCCTGACTCAAGTGCTACTGCACGTCCAACATTATCCGGGTCAACAACCTCTCCAATCATTGTTCGTCGTACAGGGAATTCGCTTGCCATCACGGTGCCGGCTATGAACGCGCCTACAGCGAGATGCCAGTACTCGATTAAATCCGCCATGACGAGCGCGGCCAGAACGGCCGAAACCCCCACCTGAATTGCTAACCCGAACACCATCAGGTACTTACGATTCATGCGATCTGCAATAAGACCAATGCCAAACCCAAATAGCATTGGTGTGAACCGCAAAAAGAACGTAAGAGACACCAGGAACGGGGAGTCTGTCAGGTCTAGCGTTAGCAACGCGATGACGAGCATATCCAGCCACATCATGGTGCTGGTGAAGCCACCTATGGCCCACAACCTGATGAACTGTCGGTTCTTCACGATAGACACAGACTGTGGCGTGTTCATCGAGGGACTGGACTCGCCCAGGTGTGGCGGGTCGGCATTCATGTTTGGGTTGGCCTCATCGTGAATCAACTTGTAGACAGCCAACAGTGTCGTTGAGTGGAGGCCGGTTAGCTATGGGTAGTTGGAGTCAATCAAACAATTACGATTGATTCGATACAAGGACCTTACGATTTCAACTTGCCATCGGCTTGGTCGAAGATATGATTGCGCGCAGTGAGGGGACAGCAAATGGCAAGTCGACCTCCGGGCGCTGCGGCTTCGAATTTCAATAGCGTCTCCAATGGTTTTCGCTCCAAGGAAGTATGGCGAGGATGGGTCCCTCAAGTCAGGGCGTTAGTGCTATGGCAGGTCAAAGTGCTTGAAACCGCCCAGAAAAAACGAACCCCTGGATTCCTTTTACGTGCTTTTGAATCGCTAGGTAATCGTCACTATAGATTTCTCTGGCTCGGCGTGATGACTGGTATGAGTGGCACCCAGATGCAGTTCCTGGCCAGAGGGATCTTGGCTTTTGACATCACTGGATCCTTTACCATCACAGGTTTGATTGCCGTTGGATTTGCACCTGCATCGCTCTTCGGTTCGCTCATTGGTGGCACGGTTGCGGAGCGTGTTGAGAGACGTACTCTGATCCAATTACTGCAATTACTTCAGGTCGTTATCGCACTTGGCGTTGCTCTACTGATAATCACCGATGTGCTCACATGGCAGTATTTGCTGGCT
>JAYGCF010000069.1:0-2293 GCA_046583495.1 Dehalococcoidia bacterium | reverse complement strand
AGTCGCCTCTCTACCCAGTCGCGATGAAATTTCCAGCAGGCATCGTGACTGATGACATCTAGACGAACATCCACGAGTCTACTGTTGGTAATACCTGCAAATACCGATATAAGTTCCCCAATATCTTTTATAAGAAAATCACGCATATCTCCGGCGCCTATATCACATTCATTCAGATGTGGTTTGATGGCGCGTGGGAGGTGGTCGGGTTGGATAAGAACACGCAGCTTTTGAAACGAAGATGAATCCAATTGGTCTAGCCAAACCTGAAATTGGCGAGGAAACGAACGTTCCCAGATCACGAGTTCAGTTGTGGGATCAGTAATGGCGGAGAGTTCAGCTCGTTGTCCGACAGTACAAATGCCTTTTGGTAGCTTATTAGTTTCACGGGAACGTTCTTCCCCCGAGGTTGGAGGGGTTCTCAAGGAACTAACACTTTCTTTAGCGAGAATCACTCGGCCATCTCCGTACGCCGCCATGTAGGGAATGGGTCAGGCAAGTCAGGGAGTGTTGTCACACTATTGGCTTGAGTTTCCGGAAGGAGGCAGGCATCGAGACGCGCTTTTATTTCCGGCCAATTGATCCCACTGCCAATGAAGACGATTTCTTGACGACGGTCACCCCACGGCTCCTGCCAATTGTCTCGTATGCTACTAAGCATGTTTTCATCCTCGGGCCAACGTTCCTTCGGCGCTGCGGCCCACCATGTCCCAAGCGGATCAACGCTGGAAAGCGCGCCAGCGAGAGAGAATTCTGCGACCCAGTTGGGTCGGCTAGCGATCCAGAAGTGTCCTTTGGCCCGGATCACACCGGGCAGATCGCCGTTTAACGTAGCGTAAATGCGTTCTGGATGAAATGGACGCCGGGCACGGTAGGTAAAGCTACTAACGCCGTACTCCTCTGTCTCGGGCAGGTGATCATCAAATCCGAATAATTCCTTGGCCCACGTTGCGTGTTCATGCGCCCGTTCGAAATCAAACACGCCTGTATCTAGGATTGAATCTCCAGGAACATTTGAATGATCTGTTTCAATAATTTGAGCATCCCCGTTGAGACTTCGGATTATTTTTCGCGCAGCGTCCACCTGCTGTGACCCGGCATCGGAGATCTTATTGAGGATAACCACGTCGGCGAATTCTATCTGGTCCGTCAGAAGGTGGACAAGGGTTCTATCATCCTCTGCCCCCATAGTTTCACCTCTATCACGCAAGAAATCGTGGCTAGAATAGTCGTTAAGCAGGTTTACTGCGTCGACGACGGTCACCATGGTGTCAAGGCGTGCGACATCTGACAAGCTTTCGCCCGTCTCATCTCTAAAATCGAAGGTCGCTGCAACGGGTAAAGGCTCAGAAATTCCGGTTGACTCGATCAGCAAGTAATCAAAACGCTTTTCTTCGGCGAGCCGGCGTACCTCTGCGAGCAGGTCGTCACGCAAAGTGCAGCAGATGCAGCCGTTTGACATCTCAACCAAGGTTTCATCGGTGCGGCTAAGTTCGGTTTCGGCTCGCACCAGATCGGCGTCAATGTTCACTTCGGACATGTCGTTGACTATTACCGCCACCCGTCGACCGTCACGATTGTTAAGTACCCGGTTGAGAAGGGTTGTCTTTCCCGCGCCGAGAAAACCAGAGAGTACGGTCACCGGCAGGCGGGGGTCTTCACGAGGCGTTATGTCTTTTCTGGTCATCTTTGAGTATGTGTTCTTGGGCCTAACGTAAATGACGATGTCGCAGGGTGGGGTGGTATCTGGGCAATTAAAGTTATGTTATAACATATCATTTAAGAGTTTTGCTGTCCACCTAAGGATGTTGTCGGAATAATGAAACTTAATTAGGCCAACAATATTAGAAGGTTGGTTCTGTACCCTCCGGAGGGAGGCTACCTAATCGCTGATTTTGAAACGCGGCCCCTTCTGGGATGGGTAATCCCTACATTATCTAAGGTCGATGGATGGGAGTGGTCCGACGAACAGTGCCTTTGTTTGGTCACCTGGGGCGTTTGGATTAAAGGTGATTCGCCCAAGGTGAATCGCGGACTACACTCAGATCCATGTGTTAAGTTTTACGAGGTGATAATTGTTTTTTTTGGGTTGGATCACTAATAGCCTGTGGTTGGGAACCAAATATCTACGAGCTATGTTGCGCAGGGGTTTTTGGTAGTTGAGAGTAAAGAGTCTAGTTCTTAGGAAGGACCTAAAGTGGATTTTAATAGTCACTACTGCGGGAAAGTAGCTTGCACTGGATTAGCGTATTTTGTTTAGTAGTAATTCGACATTTAGTGGTAATAGGAAAAT
>JAYGCF010000064.1:0-111239 GCA_046583495.1 Dehalococcoidia bacterium | reverse complement strand
GCCCAAGAGGTGTTCTCTCCAATACTTGAGAGGGTCTGGCTGGAATATCCCGCGATGATCCGACGTGACAATCTCGCATGGGAAGCGGCGATCACGGATCCGGACGGTCTTCGCAGTAGAGCGCCGGCGCTTTTCTATGCCGTATACGAAATTGACGACGTAGCCACCGGATACGTGATGTACCGAATTCGGCATAGTGTGACCGCCGGCGATTCAACCAATAGCGTCCAAATTCACGAGTTGGTCGCTTCCGATGACGAGGCCACGGCCGCATTATGGAGGTTCTGTTTTGATATCGACCTCGCTTCCACACTCACCGTAGGACACGGTGCGACCACAGACGATGGCCTGCCGTGGATGCTGTCCGATCCTCGACGGCTCAAACGCAGTTCATATGACGGCCTGTGGCTGAGGTTGATCGACGTGCCGATGGCGTTGTCAGCCCGAACCTATTCACAAGATGCTTCGCTGGTTATCCGGGTGGAAGACTCGTTTTGTAAATGGAATGAAGGCAACTGGCGAATCGATGGCGGGCCAAAAGGTGCGGAATGCGCATCAACCAACGAGCAGCCTGACATCTCCATGTCTGCGGGCGATCTTGCGTCCATCTACATGGGCGGGTCTCGACCATCTGAACTGGCGCGCGCCGGTCGAGTTATTGAGAACAGTGCGGGGGCGCTTGGTCGGGCAGATCGTATGTTTATAACGGCTCGCAAGCCATGGAACCTAGTGGATTTTTAATCGAGTAACTCTTCCGATTCAGCTCAGATACTGGAATGCCACCAAACCTCCCCCCAGGCCAAACGCCAGTGCGACCACTATCAAAAGCACGCCCGCGTCACCCCGCTCTCTTTCAAACGTATGGTGATCGCAAGGGTCCAGCCTCGACACCCTTTGCGAGCGGGCCCAGCGGACCGAGACGAGTTGACGCAATTCACTCGGATTACATGCTCTCCCGTTTATCTTTGGGCGCACAAAATGGTGAAGCCGAAAGATTGGGGATAATCTTTCGAACGGGCCTGTTTAAAATATCTGGTAACTACAAATACATTATCTAAATGCCGTTTTAAAATCTGTCCCAAACATGCTGGCACAATCTTGAACTTTCCTTAACATTCGGCGTGTAAAAGATAATGGTGACTAGATAAAAAATGGACGATCAGCCAAAAAAAGTGGAGTTATAAAGCATGGGCCGGCGATGGATCCTTAGCCTGATTGTGGCAATCGTTGCTGTTAGCGTCGTGACTGGTGCAGCTTCAGCAGATTTTCATGGTGGCATGCGCGGTATGCATGGTAACGAAGTCCTTGAAAGAGTCGCCACGATTCTCGGTATCGAGCGTGAAGACCTAGACGACGCAATTGAGCAGGCGCGATCAGAGATCCATGAAGAAAAACAGGTGTCGATCCTAGTGTCACTTGTTGAGAACGGCACTTTGACCCAGGATGAAGCTGACTCCATTACTCATTGGCTGAACTCTCGACCGGATGCAGTGGACGGGATAAAGGGACCGCCAAAAAACATTTTCAAGTCCCAGAAACACCATCTGGAGCAACTTGATTCAAACGGCGCTTTGAATATTCCATCAATTAGCTCTGAATTACTGGCAAAGTTAGTCGAACACGGCAAGCTCTCCGAAAATGACGCTTACGTAATTCAGGAATGGCTCGATGCCCGCCCAATTGCTGTAGACAAACTGGTACAGAAACCAACTGAATTACTCAAGGGCTTCGCTCCCTACCTCCGGGGAAATGAACCCTTAGAACTTGAATTGTTTCGGAAACAACTAGAACCATTGCGAGAGGAATTCAAAAAGCACCGTCTCCAACTTGAGGGGAATCGTCAAGAAGATGGTTTCTTACCGTTCAAGGAAAATGGTTGGGGATTTGAGTTCAAAGGGAGAGGATCGGAGTTCTTTTTCCATGTTGAGCCTGGCAGTAAGGATCATAACTTCGAGAATCTCGGGCCGTTCCATAACTTCACGCCCCAGCAGACCGAATCCATTAACGACCCTCAGCCGGCCAGCCTCTAAGGCAGACCCAATACCTGCTCTCCCGCTGTGATAGCGAGGACAAGTGTGGGCAACTTTAACCCTATGGTTAATGACGAATTACAAAAGCCGATTCTCATTGTGGAGGATGACCCAGATACAGTCAGACTTATACGACTGTACCTGGAGAGGGACGGACACCGTGTTATCGAATCCGGGGATGGTATCAACGGATTGCGCCTAGCATTGACCGAGTCTCCACAACTCGTGGTTCTTGACATGATGTTGCCTGGTTTAGATGGATTAACTATTTGCGAAAAACTCAGGGACGAATCCGACGTACCAATCATTATGTTGACAGCACGCGTCGAGGAATCAGACCGCCTAACGGGATTGGATAGTGGTGCAGATGACTACATCACAAAGCCGTTCTCGCCGCGTGAACTGGCAGCGCGTATCAGGGCCGTACTCCGTCGTACATCTCCCAAAAAAGAACCTCTGGCATCGCCGAAAATACAGGTTTTCGGTCCGATCTCACTCGATATGGGAGCAGGATCGGTAAAAGTAAACGGCAGTCCACTTCGATTCACCGCAACTGAGATGCGACTACTTTCGTATTTAATGATCAACAACGGGCAGATCCTGTCCCGAGAGAACATTATCGAGAAGGTATTGGGGTCGGATTACGAAGGCATCGACCGAACGGTGGACACCCACATATCAAACATCCGGAGGAAACTAGAAACGCCCAGCGGTCAACGTTTCCTTCACACCATATACGGCATGGGATACAGGTTTGGCGATGCCTAGCTGGACGCGGTCATTACAGTTCAAATTGACTCTGGGGTTTACGCTGATCATGACGGGAGCTCTACTATCAGTGAGCGCCTTCACTTACGCAGCGACCCAACGGACGATCGATACATTTGGTGACGAAATCTCGGTAGCCCGCGCTGAGCGACTGGATCAAGTCGTCTCTGACTCTTACAACAAGAACGAGAGTTGGGATGGGGTGCAAGATGCCCTTGTCCAAGCATCACGCCTATACGATTGGCGAATAATCATTGAAGACGAACGCGGTTTGATCGTAGGAGACTCACACATGGCGTTCAACCGCGACCCACTGGTCTCGTCATTCTTCTTCCGAAGGCCCGTCGTAGTAGGTGGCGTACAGATGGGTAACTTCTTTATCGAGGCAGGAAACGGATTTGTTGCCCCCCCAGGGGATAGGTCTTCGTTCATAAAGGAGTTAGAGCGACAGAAGCAACTCCCCGAACCATCACTTAATTCTGAAGACAAAAGAGCCGACATTACGTCGACTAACCCCACCACCGAACCCCAGCTTTCTGAGTTGTTATCTTCATTCAATCGTTCGCTCCTCTGGTCTGGGCTAGTTTCTGCCTTCGCTGGTATCGGTCTAGTGGCATTCACCACACGTCGCGCGTTAAACCCGGTTCACCAACTGAGCGTGGCTGCTGCCGGAGTCGCCCATGGAAACCTATCTCAGCGAGTTCAAGCTAATCCCGGAAGTGAGTTGGGAGATCTCGGAGTCGCGTTCAATAACATGGCAGATTCACTTGAGGATGCCGAAAACGAGCGCCGACGGATGGTAGCTGACATAGCACACGAACTAAGGAGTC
This sequence comes from Dehalococcoidia bacterium, assembly GCA_046583495.1. Classification (GTDB taxonomy): domain Bacteria; phylum Chloroflexota; class Dehalococcoidia; order Lucifugimonadales; family Lucifugimonadaceae. The sequence goes on along the minus strand of JAYGCF010000064.1, from coordinate 107,611 downwards.
CACTGACAAACATTCAGGGTTATCTGGAAGCTATCAAGGATGGAATGCTCGCACCTGACGAAACAACATTGGACACAATTTACGCGCAAACAAGACACTTGGGCGCATTGGTCGAAGACCTGAGGCTTCTGGCGCTGGTAGAGGCGGGCAGCCTGCGACTCGAGTTGGTGGAATCTCAGCTGTACGATCTGGTGAACGACGCGTCAAAGGGTTTCCAACCCAGGGCCCTCGACCGATCAATAACTCTGCATGTCTCAGCAAACGAGGAAATCCCAAAAGTTTTTCTAGATCCAACCCGAATCAGACAGGTCATTTCTAATTTGGTGGAAAACGCGATCACCCACACGCCAAACGGAGGTCGTGTCGACGTGATCGTTAAATTAAATGCAGACGGAGATGCTGCAGTAATAAGGATCTCTGATTCAGGGATCGGTATCCCCGCTGAGGACCTGCCACATATATTTGACCGCTTCTACCGGGTGGATCCGTCACGCCAACGGTCAACGGGTGGAGCTGGCCTTGGACTGACAATAGTGAAACGGCTAGTAGAGATACATGGCGGCCAGATTAAGGTCAACAGTGACCAGGGATCAGGCACGACCTTCACGATCTGCATACCACTCTCTAGACCTCCTACCTGTGAATGATTATCTGAGCGTCGTAACCCTCCAATTCGATTGACACTTCAGCCTCTTCCAAGTAGGTTCGCTCGGCCGTGAACAGCGGCAACCGCAATCAACTACGGGAGTACTAAATGGCAGGCGACCTCAGCAGCATCGTAGAACCCGGATCTGAATTTGAGCAGATAGCTACCGGGTACGTTTTCACAGAAGGTCCCGTATGGGATTCCGGTTACCTCTACTTTGTCGACATACGGCAAAATATTCTCCTGCGGATGAAGCCTGGCGGTGAACCGGAGATTATTCGACGGGAAACTGGCTCTGGTGATGGCCTCACCATGGATAACAACGGGAATCTCTTGATGTGCGAGGGAAGCCATCGCAGGCTGACGCGAACCCATAAAGATGGCGGGCGGGTTGAAATCATCGCCGAAAAGTGGAACAAGCTTCGGCTCAATTCTCCTAATGACGTAATCGCCCGGCCTGACGGAACGGTGTATTTCACTGACCCACCATGGGCAGTCCCCGAGGAGCGGAGACAGCTCGATTTCGCTGGTGTGTACCGAATTTCAACGGATGGCGAAGTACATTTGGAAGCCGATGATAACGAATTCCCGAACGGCCTCGCCCTGTCCCCTGATGGGACCAAACTCTACGTGTCAAACACCCGACAAGACCCATATATCAATGTATACCCCGTTAATTCTGACGGATCTCTCGGGAATTCTGAACGTTTCGCCGACATACCGTATGGGCCTAATGAACGCGACGATGGCGTGCCAGATGGCGTGAAGGTCGATGAAGCCGGACATGTCTTTTGCACAGGCACTGGTGGAGCGTGGGTTTTTGAAGAGAACGGCACGAAAATTGGTGTTCTTGAAGCCCCGGAACTGCCTGCCAACCTCGGTTTTATTGGCGATGACCGAAAGACATTCGTTTACACCGCCCGAACTTCTGTCTACAGCATCAGGCTTCAAACGCCAGGCATGCCGGTTGTCTACTGATGGTTCAAACAGGCGGGGTCACCCACGTCATTTTTGACCTGGGGCAGGTCCTCTGTATGGTAGACGAGATGGTTGCAGTAAGAGCCATTTCATCTCGGACATACAGGAGTGACGAGGAGATCAAAAGTTCCTTGTTCGCCCCGGACCGGAAGAGACCACTTGAGTCTGGGCACCAGACATGGGCCGAGTTCTCACACATGATCCGCGCGGAACTGGACTTAGATATGAACCCTGATGAGTTCAGAGACGCGTTCAACTCGGTCCTAACGCCACATGAACCCATTTTTGACTTGGTGCGGGACCTCGCAACAAGCTTCTCGCTGGGTTGCTGCAGCAACACCAGCAGTCCACATTGGGACGAAATAAGACGATCCGTCCCAGTTATAACCCTCTTTGGGCCTAAGATTTTATCGTTCGCGGTCGGCTCTATGAAACCCGAGCCGAGAATTTATCGAGATCTAGTTACGGCCTGCGCCGTTGAACCGGAGCAAATAGTGTTCATAGATGATAATCAGCAAAATGTCGACTCGGCAGTCATATCAGGGATCAAGGCGTTACTTTTTACATCCGTGTCAAAACTGGAATCAAATCTCCATGAACTTGGGATTAATCGAGGCCTAGGTTGAACGACATCTCGGATGTAATCATTGTCGGTGGTGGAGCCGCCGGCGCCTCTGTCGGATACGAGTTGGTTAAACGCGGCGTAAGTACAACACTGATAGAGCGCGATTCAATTGCCAGTCACGCCAGCGGATTTGCTTACGGTGGACTGTTCCCAACGATGGGTGCCGGCATCCCAGGCCCAGTCCTTCATTACGCAAAAAGGGGAGTATCTCTCCACAAACGACTGGCACCAGAGTTGGAAGACGCAACTGGGATTGACGTAGAACTCCGGGCCGTTCGGTCAATCGACCTGGCCTTGGATCAAACAGGAATGGATCGTCTCAGTAACTCCCTCATCTGGCAGAAAACCGAGGATCTTGACGCGGATTTACTGGACGTACAGGGAGTCCGAGATATAGAGCCATCTATCCACGGTGACATCGCCGGCGGTTTGCTTCAGCGTAGTCATTTCGAGGTAAATTCATACAAATATACGCTGGCACTTGTGACCGCATTTGAACGTGCAGGCGGCAAATATGAGGCTGGAAACGTTATAGGACTGGTCCACAAGAAAAATCGCGTAACCGGTGTTCAACTTAGTTCAGGGGACGAGATCATCGGGGGAGCGGTTGTGTTATCCACGGGTCCCTGGTCAGGCGATGGCACTGAGGGCCTACCCTATTTCCCCGTGAAACCGAAGAAAGGTGAGATTCTGCGCTTGCGTTTCCCCGGGAGCGACTTCGTGCACCGGATATCACTTGGCGCACATTACATAGCTCGAAAGGCCGACGGACTTGTATGGGTTGGTTCAACCGCGGAAGATGCCGGGTTCGACGATCGCCCTTCCTCAGCAGCTCGTGATTCTATAATGGCAGGGGTACTCGCACTTGCACCCTCTCTTGAGTCAGCAGAGATAATCCAGCACACAGCTTGCCTTCGACCTGTGACATCCGATGAGATGCCGATCGTTGGCGCTATGCCAGGTTATGAGAACCTTTTCGCAGCGAACGGCGCAGGCAAAAAGGGCATCCTACTCAGCCCGGTAATGGGCCGTATGGTGGCGGGAGCTATCACAGGGGATGCAGGCCGTGATTCAATTCCAACGGAATTTCATGCAAACCGTTTTTCGTACCAGTAGTTTTGCCTAACTACTCCTCACAACAAATACAGACAGGCCGTTGTCACATTCCCAAACACAATCTCATCCGGAGTTACCTATACTCCTCCTTCCTCAGAACGTGAGAGTCGGTCTAGGTACAAGGCAATAAGTGTCGGGCCATGCGTGATCTCACCCGAGATAATTCGTCGCTCCACCTCGACTCGCGAGAGACTCACTACGCCCCGGATTTGATCCGCCGAATCATGGTGATTAGCGTCCCACCCGACGCAGTTTTCTGCACGAAAGACATAAGTGTCATGAGAGAGCAATCCCGGGTCTACGTTAACCTTCCCGAGACTCGTCAGGCGGGATGTGACCAGCCCTGTTTCTTCCTTTAGTTCTCGAAGAGCTGACACATCAGGGACTTCACCCTTCTCTCCTAGGCCTCCAGGAAGTTCTAGCATCCAACGTCTCACGGGATGCCGGTATACCTCGATAAACACTAAATCCTGCGAAGGTAGCATCGGAAGGATATTACAGACGAAGGGAAACTGAAGCTCTAGCCATATACGCGGGCCTTCAGTGCCATCTTCGAACCGTAACTCATCCCTGTTTAGACGCGCCCATCCGTCATCGTAAGGTGAGCTCCTATGAAGTACTTCCGGAATTGTGTTGTCAAAGGTTTTCATTGGGCCGTGTATCCACCGTCAACGCTCAACGCTGCTCCAGTCACGAATGATGATTCGTCAGATGCAAGGAATAGAGCGCAATTAGCAATCTCTACCGCTTCACCCAAGCGACCCATTGGGTGAGCATCCTCCATTCTTGCCAGCAGTTCAGGATTCTGACGTAATCCCGTAGTCAAATTGGTGTGGGCAAAGCCTGGACACAGAGCATTAACACGTATTCCCTCTCGTGCTGTCTTAACCGCCAAGTCACGAGTGATTTGCAACACTGCACCTTTCGAATGAGCGTACGCGCTAAAGCCATCTCCTAACCACTCCGTCCTCCCCACAAGGCCGTAAATCGAACTCAGGTTTATGATCGACCCCCCTCCTGAAACACGCATTGCCTCTAATGCAACACGTGTTGGCAGAAGAGTGCCTTTGACATTGACATCCATCACCCATTGCCACGTTTGATCGATGTCGTAACTTGGTGGTGCAGCGCGATCTGAAACTCCCGCCGAGTTAACCAGGATGTCAAGACCGCCGAATTCATCCACCACACTGTCCACAACGCGCTCAACATCCTCCCTGACCGTTACATCCGCCTTAAGAGCGACAGACCTCCCACCAGAATCCTTTATACGTTTCGACACTGCCTCTGCCGCGCCGATATTAAGGTCACATACAGCCACAGCCGCGCCTTCATGAGCAAAAAGTTCAGCGGATGCTTCTCCAATGCCTGAACCACCACCGGTAATAAGAGCGATTTTGTCCTGGAGTCGCATCAGGAATCCTTTCGTGTTGGTCAATGCTTTACATCGACGGGAAGACAGATCATTATTTGGAATCTTCAGATTCGAGCATCGTAAGCACGCTCAGAATGCCGGTCAATACAACTCCCATACACTCCGGTTACGCGTATCATTTCTCCTGATGTCTAACCAACCCGAACCCAGACCGGAAAATCGAGTTACTTATCCCATGGTCTACGCCCACACGTTCAGGCGTATGTACGCTGGCGCGGTAGACATGGGCTTACTGCTCACGATCATCGTGACCACCAACTGGGTGACCGGTGGCAAGGCGTTCGCTGATTCCGGGACAGCACCTCAGGACATATTCATACTCCTCGGGTACCTCATCATTTTCACCGGGCTGCGCGGTCAAACCCCTGGAAAGATGGTCGCAGGAATCATCGTGGTAGATGAAGACGGACATGTGCCTGGAGTCGCGCTGGCGATACCAAGAGAGATGGTGGGACGACTCGTTGCAACGGCCGCACTAGGGATTGGACTGGCTTGGATTTCACTTGATCCACAACGTCAGGGATGGCATGACAAGATAGCTGGAACCTACGTGGTAATGAAACCAAGTGCCCAGCCCAGAAATCGGAAGCCGACGTCGACCTACAAACCCGGTGAACGTCGTGCAAAGCAACGTCCGTGGCGTTTCCGCAGATAAAAAGAATCTAGTACGGTCATTTCATATCAGAGAGAACCGCTTGTATCGCTTCCCTGAACGGGGTATATGTCAGCCCTAGTTCCTGAGTAACCATCCCGCCATCGTAATCAGCTGCACCATGCTTCAAAAATTCGATGGGCGACGGCCGCCGCCGGAGTGCCGAGACAACAGACCAGGCCATGGCACCGGTAACAACTATCCAGTCAGGAAGATTTATTCGCGGTGGACGGCGGCCAGAAGACCTAGCCAACTCCAAAAAAAACTCTCCGACCGTAACCGTTGGCTGCGCCAGGATGTAGCGTTTACCCGTTTTTCCTCTTTCCATTGCCAATAGACTGCCGCGCGCCACGTCTGATAAATAAACCAACGGCAGTGGTCGGTTTTTAAACGCTATCGCAGGCAACCTGCCTTTGAGAAACACATTAATGAGGCGCACAAAATGTCGATCATTTCGGCCGAAGACAACGGCAGGATTAACGATAACAGCGTGCATCTGTCCTGCCACAGAACGAACAAGTTCCTCAGAGCCGAACTTTGACCGACCATAGCCACGCTTCCACGCATCCCGGACTTGTGTAGTCTCGTCCGCAAGTGAGCCCGGTCGAGCTCCCAGCGCAGCAATGCTGCTCACGTGGAGAAACTGCTTAGTGCCAGTCGAAAGTGCTGCATCAAGCACATTACCGGTTCCCGCGACGTTCACCCGATCGTAGTCATCAATATTCCATTGGAACGGATTGACCAATCCAGCACAGTGATAAATAGATGCGCAGCCATCAACCGCTGTGAAAACGGAATCTACATCCGTCACATCACCGATAACAATTTTGGCCCCCAACTCCTCAAGTGCCTCGGATGCGGCACCGCGTGCCCGTACCATTACTCGAACCACGTCGCCGCGTTCCAGTAGCAGGCGGGCTATTTCGCCACCGATCATCCCAGTCCCACCCGTTACAAGCGTCGGCCCATTGATCGAGCATCGAAATGAATATTCAGACTTAGTACGCAAAAGTACTCCAATGAGTGGATCGAATCCGACGGATTTATAATAGCCGCCGCCCACAAGAAACCCATCGCCCCAACAAGCACGTCTGTAGAAGGATCATCCATGGCAATTTCTGATGCAGTCCGCGTCCAGATGCAAGGCGCATCGTGGATCCGAAAGATGTTCGAAGAGGGTATCCGTTTAACAGCCGAACATGGTGCGGAAAACGTGTTCGATCTCAGCCTCGGGAACCCGTTACTTGAGCCTCCTCAGGAATTTCGTGACTCTCTACTGAAATTCGCGCAGGACGAAACACCCGGAACTCACCGTTACATGCCCAACCCCGGGTTCCCGGCAGTCCGGGCAGCCGTAGCCGCAAGCCTCGCACGTGAATCAGAAGTCCCGTTTGAAGGCGGCGACATCATAATGACCGGTGGAGCGAGTAGTTCTCTAAACACCATCCTAAGGTCACTTTTAGATCCGGGAGATGAGGTGGTCATTCTTACGCCCTTCTTCGTGGAGTATGTGTATTACGTCGGTCACAATAACGGTGTCCACAAACTAGTCGGTTTTACAGATGGATTCATGCCTGACATAGAGGACCTTACGAAGAAACTTTCCCCACGAACCAAAGCTGTGATAATGAACTCGCCTAATAATCCAACTGGCGTAATCTACCCAGAGTCAATCATTGAGGAAATTGGACGGCGACTTGGTGAGGCTGAGCAAAAATTCGGATCTCAGATCGCACTGATCACAGACGAACCTTACCGTAAACTGATCTACACCGATGAGCCATACCCATTCGTTTTCAAACACCACCCACGTACGATTGTAGCCACATCGCACTCCAAGGATCTTGGCCTTGCCGGAGAGCGTATCGGATACATTGCCATCAACCCTGACTACCCAGACAAGGGTGAAATGCTGGACGCAATGGTGTTCGCATTACGGACCTTGGGATTCGTTAATGCTCCGGCCCTTATGCAACGTGTTGTGGCGGAGCTTCAGGACGTCACAGTAGACGTCTCAGAGTATCGGAAGAAACGGGACTTCATTCATTCGGCCTTGAGCGAAATAGGTTACAACGTGGTCAAGCCGGGCGGAGCATTTTTCCTGTTCCCAGAATCTCCAATTGAAGATGACGTAGAGTTCGTCAGGATGCTCCAGGAAAAAATGGTCCTCGTAGTCCCTGGAAGTGGTTTTGGCGGACCGGGATACTTCCGTCTATCCTACGGCGTCCCAGACCGTGTACTCGAAGGTTCTTTAGACGGCTTTAAAGCAGCGTTGACAGAGGCCCGCTCGCGCCAGGCATAACGTCAGTTATTTAGTAGTTCGTTTGATCATGAATGAACGCCGTTGTTCATCAGTACGAACCATAAATCGTCTACGTCAACGGTTCTTTTAATCCGGATCCAGTAATCGGAACTAAGACCCTAGACTCCTTAGAAATATCGCCTCGGGCAACCATAGTCTCTAACCCGGCAAATGCCGCAGCCGAGGTCGCTTCGCAAAAGATTCCAACATCCGAAGCCAAACGTTTCTGCCAACTCAGGATCGCTTCATCGTCTACCGCAACTCCCCCACCGCTGGACAACTTTACGACATCCAAGCACTGCTGCAAGCGAGGAGGTTGAGATACAGAAATACCGCTGGCAACGGTCCTCGTCTCGGGATCGAACACCCATGACTGCCCTTTGATAGCCGAAATAAGCGGTTTTACCGTTTCCGCCTGAACCGCATGAAACACAGGGGCAGAACCAATGCGCTGTGATGCCCTAAGCTCTTCGAACCCTTTAAACATCCCGATTAACAGCGAACCGTTACCGACTGGGACTACTATGTCGGTAACCGACGCCGCGTCCGATCCAACAACTTCATAGGAAAAAGATTTCATACCCTCGAGGAAGTACGGGCTCAGGTTGTGAGAGAGGTAAGGCAGTGAGTTCTCAGCAACGTACGACACCGCAGCGTCGGTAGCGGCTTGTCTAGGGCCGGGTACTGGGTGCAACGAAGCACCAAAAATTCCGATCTGGTCGACCTTGCCCCTTGCTGCACTATCAGGGAAGAAAACGTGGGCTGTCATACCAGCAGCAGCAGCGTATGCAGATAGAGACGCACCTGCATTACCGGACGAATCCTCCACGAACTCGGAGACACCGGCCTCGAGTGCGGCCGACACCAATATTGCCGATCCCCGATCCTTGAACGATCCCGTCGGTGCCATCATCTCAAGTTTGGCCCAGAGAAATTCAATGCCCAGTTTTCGTGCTACCGAAGGCAAGGCCACAAGTGGTGTATTACCTTCACCTAACGACATCCTTTCGGATGGTCGAGCCAGCGGCAATCTTGGAGTGTATCCGTCCGAAACATCACCGTAGGATACGTCCATAACCGAACTACATGACTTGCATGCCAGGTCGCTTATTTGGGCTGCCTGTTTCGCACCGCACGATATGCATCGAAACTCAAAAGACATCGGAATCAAATCAGAGTATGTAATCCAGGCCGAAAGTTGGTCAGGTGACGGTTGAGACCCACTGGTTCTGCATCTGCCACCAGCACGAACCACCAATCATGAGGCAGGGTTCATAGTTAATCAAGATTCCGCTCACACATTACTCAAGGCTTGCTACGCCTGACGCCGGGTCACAGAAGGCAAATCTATTGCCTTAGGTGGTCTTGAAGTTATTAGCGTTTCACCTTACAAGCGGGAAACGTAAGCCACAAATTCAGTCTGAAAATACGGTGAGCCTTGCCCAGTATCTCTTGTGGGCGTACCTTAACCAGCCGCTCGATAATCCAAACATCCACGATCTATCGGAGTCCAACATGGACCAGCCCAACCGAGTTGTTAATGCATTACGAGAAGGTCGGAAGGCGTATGGCTTCCAACTGACATTTCCGGCTCCACAAATAATCGACATCATGGGGACCCTCGATCTCGATTATGTCTGGCTAGACTGCGAACACGGGCCTTTCTCCCTCCAAGACGTAGAAAATGCTTGTAGGGCTGCAGAGGCAGTCGGGATGACGCCAATAGCTAGAGTCCCAAGCATCCAGTCTCACGTTGTACTCCAGTACCTGGACAGAGGTATGAAGGGGATCGTAGGTCCTCATATAGCAACTAAGGCAGATGCCGAGCAACTTGTTCGGGCCTGCAAGTTCGGCCCGGAAGGTCAGCGTTCGTATGGTGCCAATAGGGGTTCAGGGCACAACGTGATGGAGATTGGCCCGGAGGGCTGGGGTGACCGACGTAACTACTACAAAAACGCCAATGACAACATGCTTGTCGGAGCGCTACTTGAGGACGCGCAGGTGATTGAAGAACTTGATGGAATTCTTGAAGTGGACGGAATCGACTATTTCGGCGTTGGGCATCATGATTTCGGGCAATCCATTGGCAAACCCGGGATGGGAGACTCACCTGAAGTCCAGCAGGTTCAGGCAAACATATACGAACGCATAAGGAACGGCGGCGGTCGAGTTGGTGATGATTTCTTAGTGTCTAACTGGGTACATGAGATGCTTTTGCACGGTGGGCGTCAAATCATTGAAGGACGGAACTGAATGTCTAGAAAAGGATCGGGACTACTCCTTGTAATGATGGATATCGACCCTGAACATGAGGATGACTTCAACCGTTGGTACGATGAGGAACACATCCCGGAACGAGCGGCAATCCCCGGATTTCTCACGGGACGTAGATATAAAGCCGTGCATGGTGGCCCGAAATATCTAGCCATTTACGAAATAGACAATCCCGAAGTACTGGACAGCGAAGAGTACATGTATGCCTCCGGAGAGGGTCGCTCGGAATGGACAAAGCGCGTAGTTGGTAGGGCAAAGAACTACGTCAGAAATGTCTATATTGAGATCACCGCAGACGCGTAGGTATTGGTACCCTGTTCCTATGTCTGAAAAGTCCGCTCTAGTACGTGATCTCGAGAAAGTAGTTGAACCGACCCATGTTGTGTGGAGACCGGAAGATCTACTTGTATACGAATACGATGGCTCAATCGACCGCAACAACCCTGGGGCGGTAGTAGTCCCCTCCTCATCTGAGCAAATCTCAGAAATTGTCAAGATTGCGCGTAAGCACAAGGCACCCGTTGTGCCACGAGGTGCCGGAACCGGGTTGTCTGGCGGAGCGATATCGATGGAAGGCGCGGTTGTTCTGGCGCTTACTCGACTCAACAAGGTTATTGATATAGATGTCGAGAACAGGGTTGCCGTTGTTCAGCCTGGCGTGGTGAACCTAGAACTTGGTCAAGCTGTCGCTCCCTACGGGCTCCAGTACGTGCCTGACCCATCAAGTCAAAGTGCCTGCACAATCGGTGGGAATGTAGGAGAAAATGCTGGTGGCCCACACTGTCTGGCATACGGGGTGACGACGAACCACGTGCTGGGAATAGAAGTTGTGCTGGCCGATGGAACCGTCACATGGCTCGGCAGTGAAGCACGTGAAGTGCCAGGATACGATCTACGAGGCGTGTTCATTGGTTCGGAAGGAACACTAGCGGTGGTAACGAAAGTCGCTGTGCGATTAGTGCCACAACCTGAAGCCATTCGAACCATGGTCGCGGCCTTCTCAAGCGTGGAGTCAGCCAGCGAGACAGTGGCTGACATCGTAGCCTCTGGTGTAATCCCCAGTGCCGTCGAGATGATCGACCGATTATGCATTGAAGCTGTGGAGCCAGCATTCCATCCCGGATACCCGGAGGATGCACAAGCGATCCTGCTAGTTGAAGTTGATGGACTCCGAGAAACAGTCGCCGAACAAACAGCTCTCGTCGAGAAACTTTGTCGAAAGCACGGTACTACTGATTGGCGAACCGCAGAAGATGAAGTTGAACGCGAGACGCTGTGGGCGTCACGAAAGAAGGCTCTCGGGGCACTTGGGCGCCTGGCACCAAACTATTATTTGATTGACGGCGTAATTCCACCTACAAGACTCCCGGAGACAATGTCTAAAATCAACGCGCTGTCTGATGAGTTAGAAATTCCAATCGCCAACGTACTCCATGCAGGAGACGGTAATCTCCACCCTTGTATCCTGTTTGACTCACGTCAGCCAGAACAGGTGGAAAAGGCACTGATCGCCGGTGGTCGAATACTAGAGATGTGCGTAGAGGTGGGCGGAGCACTATCGGGAGAACACGGTATCGGGCTCGAAAAACAGGGTTATCTACCGCTTGTTTTCACTGACGACGACCTAGAGGCTATGGCCCGCCTAAAACCTGCCTTTGGTGCCGCTGGAATGTTCAACCCTGGCAAAATATTTCCGACTGAAGCACAGCGGGAAGGCATTCCGCACGGAGCAATCATGCAACGCCTCACGTCGGACATGGTCATTTAACGACAGAGGCTTCTTACAGCCACTACCCTACCCGAACCACAACTTGCTCGACCTTCAATCAGAGTCAGAATCACATCATTGGCAAATTCTTACGAAATAGACCACCTCACACCATCACGCGTGGAACATCCCACTTCGACAGACGAGCTTTCGGACACACTGAATCAGATAACTATTGATGGTCTGTCTGCAGTCTTGTGGGGTGGAGGGACCCGAATGCATGTAGGTAATATTCTCGAACGTTACGATGTTGCCATCGAAATGACGGGTCTCAACCGAATTGTTGATTACCGTCCGTCCGACCTTGTGGTCGTCGTAGAGGCTGGTATCACCGTTAGCACACTGCAGGCCCAACTTGGTAAGAACAACCAACGACTTCCCTTCGATGTACAGTCCCCAGACATTGCAACAATCGGTGGGTCTCTGGCCTCCAACAATGTAGGCACGCTGCGTAATTCGTATGGTGGAATACGTGACATGGTGATCGGAATGTCGGTGGTTCAGGCTGACGGTACGATGACCAAAAGCGGCGGAAGCGTCGTCAAGAACGTGGCTGGATACGACATGGCCCGTCTCCACATTGGTGCACTCGGGACATTAGGGGCAATATCCACTGTCGCGTTCAAAATTGGTCCCATTCCTCAAACAATGCGCACCATTGTTGCGTGGTTCGATTCGGTAGAGTCAGCCTCCGTGGCAGGTATGCGTATCACTAATGGCCCATTCATGCCCGAGTCAGTTACGGTGATCGCAGGGTCTTGCGCCGCAGAACATGCGTCCACCTTGGCTTCGCAAAACTCGGCCAAGACTTCCAAAAACGCAATAGTCCTGGTTATTGTCCTCGCCGCAAGTAATGCCACCTTGAAAAGACAAGTCGAGGATACGACGGCGATGCTAGGCACAGGAATTGCCGATGGCTTCGTGGTGCTCGACGGTGAAGATCAATTTTCTTCATGGTCTCTCGGCAAGCAGCCGGATATCCTGCCCACTCTGAGCATTCGTACGACTCAGAAGCCGACCGCCGCCTTTGATCTGATCAGATCGTTAATAGAATCATCCAGTGACCAACACGTCCATGTTGTGGGACAAGTAGGATTCGGAACCGTCGAGGCGTACTGGCATTGCGACATATCAACCGTGCCACAACTAATCGAATCTGCAGGAGCTGCCACCCGAAAAGCAGGTGGTGCGCTGATGATCGAACGCTGCCCTTACGAATTGAAAACCAATCTCGACGTGTTCGGCGACATAGGTCCACCACTTGCAGTTATGCGGCGAATGAAACAACAATTCGATCCGAAGGGAACATTGTCCCCAGGTCGGTTCGCCGGGAGCATTTAGTTGACGATAAATCCTCAGCCAGTATCCCGCAAAAGTAACTTCGTGGGCCCGGATGTACCGGCATCTGAGGACATGTACAAATGTGTCCACTGTGGATTCTGTTTACAGTCCTGTCCAACCTATCTTGAAACAGGACTCGAAGCAGAATCACCACGCGGGCGTATCGCCCTAATGAAAGCGGTAGAAGAAGGCCGCACACGGATCACTCCGGCGATCGTTGGGCATTGGGACAAGTGTCTCCAGTGCCGGGCATGCGAGGTGGTATGCCCGTCCGGCGTTCCCTATGGCCGACTTATGGAGGCTACGCGCGCAAACGTCGAGACGGTCTTCAAGCGACCTTTCATACAACGTCGGGCCCGTAAAATGGGTTTCAACGCAGTACTCCCCAATACCAAGCGACTCAACCGAATCGGTAGTCTGTTCCGCTTGTACCAGAAGTCTGGGTTGCAGAAGTTTGCACGAAAGACTCGCGCTGTTCGGATGGCACCCGGCGGGTCGCTTGAAAAGTTCCTTCCAAAACTCAGCGATAAGTTCTTCATAGCTTCAGGTCAGATAATTCGTCCAGAAGGCGAAGTGCGCGCACGTGTCGCCCTACTGGGCGGTTGCGTCATGAGACTCACCCATGCCCCAACACTGGACGCCGTCACACGTGTACTGGCCCGGAATGGAGTTGAGGTATACGTTCCTGAGACTCAAGGTTGTTGTGGAGCGTTAAACGCCCATTCTGGAGAACGCGATTCTGCCCGTGAAATGGCACGTCGAAACATAGACGCTTTTCTTGAAATAGAGATCGATGCAATCATTGTGGCGTCGGCCGGGTGCGGATCGACCATGAAGGAGTATGACGAACTACTCTCCAACGATCCGGAATACGCCGACAAAGCCGCCGATGTCGCAGAACGTACTAAAGACATCCATGAGTTCCTATCTGAACTAGGATTTACCGAACCAACCGGAAACCTTGCCGTAGGTGGAAATAACCTGAAGGTCACATACCAGGACTCATGCCATCTCGGTCATGCGCAGCAAATAACTGATCCTCCTCGCCAACTGCTCAACGCTATCCCCGGAATCGAATTAATCGAAATGAAGGAATCACTCATTTGCTGCGGTTCCGCAGGAACCTACTCATTGATCGAACAGGAGATGTCACAGCGTCTCGGACGACGCAAGTCCGCCAATATCGCAGCATCCGGAGCCACCGTGGTCGCAACCGCTAATCCCGGTTGCGTTATTCAGATGGAACAGGCCCTGGAACGAGCAGGAGAAGACACACAGGTACGCTACGTGATCGACCTTCTAGACGAGTCGTATCGCCTTGGCGACTATGCCAGCTAGGCGTCTAATCCCGACGCGTCCCGATCGGAACGTGTAATATTTCGCTGCCCACAAAGTGGGTGTACCTTTAGTAATTCTTTCTTATGAAACGCCAGTGATCTGCTGGCAATCGGCAAAACTAAAACATAATGGAGGCTCCACAGATGGATCTAGGACTCACTGGAAAAATCGCAATCATCACCGGTGGCAGTGATGGAATCGGCAAGGCAGCGGCAATCGCCATGGCATCCGAAGGTGCAAAAGTCGCAATCGTATCCCGGACTCAAGGTGATCTGGACAGCGCGGCGGCAGACATAAAATCTGAGACCGGTAACGATGACATTATGGGTATAGCTGCTGACGTGACCAATGAGGCCCAGGTTCAAAAGATGGTAGACACGGTGGTCGGTACATGGGGTGGACTAGACATACTAGTGAACAACGCTGGGACATCTGCAACCGGCAAGTTCGAGAACGTCGAAAACGAGACATGGGACACAGACCTTGGAATTAAGGTCTATGGTGCGATCCATTGCTCCCGTGCTGCTCTTCCCCACATGAAACAACGTGGTGGTGGACGGATTATCAACACCACAACGCCGGGCGGAAAGGCATCTCCGGGTGGTTCCCTTCCGACATCCTTATCTCGTGCAGCAGGCATTTCGTTGACCAAAGCAATGTCAAAAGACTACGCGGCCGACAATATTTTGATCAACACTATTTGTGTGGGACTCCTGAAGAGCCGACAACACCGTCGTCGCTGGGAAGCAGCAAACGCAAAGGATTCCAGCCTTACCCTCGACAAGTACTACGACAACATGGGTGGAGGAGTACCGGTTGGACGGGTTGGAGAAGCGCATGAAGCAGGCGATGTAATCTGTTTCCTCGCAAGTGAACGTGCAAGTTACATAACAGGGGCATCCATCAACGTAGACGGCGGCACTTCTCCGGTTGTTTAGACAACCAGAATAAACAGTAAATTTCGGGCCTCCATTCGGTAACTCGGGTGGGGGCCTTTCAACATCGCAGAGGGTCGCTCAAATGGATCTCGGACTTAATAACAAGATCGCCATTATTACGGGAGGCAGTGACGGACTTGGTAAAGCTGCGGCTAAACGTATGGCATCTGAAGGGGCAAAAGTTGCGCTAGCCGCACGAGATCAAGGGCGTATCGATTCCGCCATAGTCGAGATTATTAAAGCAAGCGGGAATGATGACGTGATCGGCATTACCACTGACGTGACTGATGAAATCCAGGTCCGACAGATGGTCGAATCCGTGGCGAAAAAATGGGGTGGTATCGATATCCTCGTTAACAACGCTGGGACTTCTGCTTCAGGCAAGTTTGAGGACGTAGCGATCGCAACCTGGGAGTACGACATACAGCTCAAGGTATACGGGGCGATTTACTGCTCCCGGGCAGCCCTGCCCTATCTCAAGAAGAGTAGTGCGGGTCGCATCATCAACACGACTACCTGGGGAGGAAAAGCCACACCTGGCGGCACGATGCCAACATCGCTATCACGTGCGGCCGGAATCTCCCTGACCAAGGCGATGTCAAAGGACTATGCGTCAGAGGGAATTTTGGTTAACACGGTCTGCGTCGGTGTAATAAAGAGTGGACAGACGGAGCGCATTTTCCAAGCACAGCAGGCTTCTAACGGATCCCTCACATCGGAAGAGTTTTACGCTGGCATAGGCGCTATGGTTCCCCTTGGTCGCATTGGAGAATCGGATGAGGTCGGAGATGTAATCGCGTTCCTTGCCAGCGAAAGAGCCAGCTATGTGACTGGTGCCGCAGTCAACATCGATGGTGGCCAGTCACCGGTCGTCTAATCCTCTCCGTCAACTTTGTAACGAAAGTCGCAGTGTGAAGCACCCTGCATTATGGTCTGGGTCCGGGTTAATTTCATATTTTTGTTGAAACCGAGTGGGAAGTTGAAGTCCCGTCCACAAGAGAAGATAAATCCCAGATCCTGCATTCCCAATTCGCGGTACATCTCAGCGTAACGGCAACGTGTCACGTTATAGTCGTAACGTTTCTCGTCCATCTCAAGTGTCTCGGTCTCAAGAGCATTATTAGCCGTCCACGCACCCTTGTTGCTAAGGTACGTAGTTAGGTCATTCGCGCCGGCCTGTTTCGCCATCGCCTCCCCCTGGTCCTGAGCCACTTTCTCAATCACGCGTTGAGCAACACGGTTAGCTTTCTGTTCCCCAAATTCTTCCTGAAAAGCTCGGATCATCGGCCCAAGTACCATCGCCTCAATTCTGCGCCTTACAAGTACAGGCATCGAGTCAATATCAGTATCCGTAAACGAACGGTTCGATTCGGTCATTTACAACTCCTGCGACGCGCTTATGAGGCTAGTCATCGGCCCGATGTCCTATGCCAGTGTGATTTCAGTCAATTCCGGTGAGATATTCAACTCAGCCTGAGTGTTGGACTGAATAGAAATAGCATCCCAGCCTGGCGCATGTTCAATTAGCTGAAGTCCAGCGCTGCATGGAAGTACCTCGATCACAGCAATATCTGTAACTATAAGACTTACGCACGATTTACCCGTCAATGGATAACTGCATTCGGGAACTATCTTCGATGTACCGTCACGGCCGTTATGTTCCATCGCAACTATCACTCGCTTGGCACCGGCAGCAAGGTCCATGGCACCACCGACGTTTCCTACGCCTCGAGCAGGCAGAAACCAGTTCGCTAGATCGCCGCTCGCTGAGACTTGCAATGCCCCAAGTGCAGTGACATCTATATGCCCTCCCCGGATCATCGCAAACGCTTCCGCCGAATCAAAGTAAGCCATGCCAGGTACAGGGCTTAAGAACTGCCCGCCTGCGTTGATAAGATCGACATCACCTTCGCCATCGTCCGCAAGTGGACCACAGTTGAGAAGTCCACTCTCGGAGTGATACATCAACTGTACGCCCGGTGGGACAAAGTCAGAACAAAGTGTAGGAATGCCGATACCAAGGTTCACAACCTCACCGTCTCGGAACTCCCGCGCTACACGCATAGCAATTACTTCTCGCCCTAAGCGAGGAGCAGGATCTGTCATGGCAAGACAACTCCGCTCTGTGAAACTGGACGCCTGGCTACCACTCTCTGCACATATATCGATGGAGTGTCGACACGGTCCGGGTCAATATCCCCAGGCTCGACTATTTCGTCGACTTCGGCGATGGTTACTTTAGCCGCAGCAGCCATAGGCGGGTTAAATGTGCGAGAGGTCCCGGCATATGTCAGGTTCCCCAAAGTATCAGCCGTCTTTGCTCGTATAAGAGCAAAGTCGGCATGAAGTGCTTCCTCCAGAACATATTCGCGCCCACCGAACATACGTGACTCTTTGTCGCACGCAAGCATTGTCCCAGCGGCAGTGGGCGTATAAAAGGCTGCTATTCCCGCTCCGGCAGCCCGCATCCGCTCAGCTAGCGTCCCCTGAGGCACAAGCTCCAGATCTATATCACCAGCGCGAAAACCTGTCTCAAATGCGTTAGGTCTCGAGACAGACCCAGATACAGGAAAGGAAGCTATGATTTTCGCGATTTGGCCGTTTTCGATCAACACAGCGTGATCAATAGGTTCGACCCCTTCGGGCCACCCGAATCCAGTCGGTGCAGCTATACCTGCCGTATTACCGATAACAGTGAGATCACGAACACCCAGATCACGGAGAGCCAACATCAAAAGATGAGGCATTCCACCGGCACCTCCAAAACCACCGATCATCACCACCGCACCATCGGAAATATCGGATACGGCATCTCCAAAATTATTTACGATCTTATTTATTGGCATATCGAGAGGTCTACCAAAGTTCCATAGATTCCTGAAACATGCGACGTAAATTCGACTCATTTATGGGTCGAGGTGAGAGTTTGGTGACACGGTGCTGTGGGAGAGTCCCCTGGATCAGTGCGTCAATGTCGTGTTGGGTATATCCAACACCGGACAGGCCATTTGGCACGCCAAGTTCCTTGATATACCCAACAATTGCGTCAGATAGGAGATCACCTGCGTCCTCTAGGCTCGCCCCCGACGTCTCTGCTCCCAAAATTCGAGCGCAGTGCATATGGCGTTCAGGGTTGGTAGGTGCGGTGTATCGGAATACTGATGGAGCAGAGATTATCACTCCCATTCCATGAGGAACCATCGGATGGCCTTGAGGATAGCCCTCTGGCACGAAATCCCTGACCATGCCAGATACGGGATAGGACATACCATGCGCCAGGTGCACACCCGCATTCCCGAAACCGACCCCTGCAAAAGTAGCTGCGAGCATCATGTTAGAACGCGCCACCTGGTCCGTAGGATCTTTGACCGCCGGAATGATGTTGTTGGCAACCATTTCTAGAGCTGACATCGCCCAGACATCACTGATCGGGTTTGCACCCTGATAAGCCGGACGCTTTCCAGGGTCATCAGGAGCCTCACGGTTGCTAAATGGCATGGCCGTATACGATTCCAGTGAGTGGCAAAGGACATCAAAACCGCTACATGCTGCGACCATGGCAGGCATGGTGTTTGTATTGTCCGGATCCACCAGCCCGATCGTTGGCCTGATAGCCCGGTCGGATATCCCAGTCTTGGCCTTCATCTCTAGCAAATCAAAGATTGCAGCTCCCGTCGTCTCACTACCAGTCCCCGCTGTTGTGGGAATCGCGATCATAGGTTTTAGCGGACCAGGGGCTAATTTACCCCGCCCTATCGGTGCGTTCACGTAATCGAGAAAATCTGCAGGGTATGTTGCATACAGATTGGCTGCTTTACAGGTATCGATACTTGAACCGCCACCCACCCCTACGTATCCATCATATTGACCTTCAATCGCAAACTGTATGGCGTCTTTGAAGGAAACGTCCGTAGGTTCTACCTCACACCGATCGTACAAAACAGCGTCAACGCCTTCTGCTGCAAGTGACTCCATAGTGATATCCACAGCCAGGCTCGCCTTCAGTCGAGGGTCGGTCAGAACCATAACCCTTTTTGCGCCCAATCTCCTCATCTCAAAGCCAACTTCGCGAGTGACGCCCGGACCAAAGTGAATCGAGGAGCTATCAATAGCGAAAGCTGTGTCGGTCGTGATCACTGAATTAATAGACACGCAGTAGTTGCTTTCTAAACACCTGTTGTTTGATTAACCATACATATGCACTGTGTCACAGTACGAGAACAGGATTCTATCCAAGCATTACAGACTTCGAACCGGGCTTCAACATTCATAGTTGAGCCTAAGCTGTACCGATACAATGCTCTCCAAACGGAGTCCCCTATGCTAGATAGAGATTATGGACGGAGCCCTCACCCGCCGACCTGCACCTGTGTCACATGCACAGAGCAACGGAACAATCGTTCTGAAAATCGAGGAGTTAAAGGCAAGCTTTCAGTCCAACATGGAAAATTGCCGATGATAATCGGCTCAGCGATCGTCCTTTTTATCGTGGTGGTCCTCCTCGTAAGCGTATAGATATTCCATGCTCGCGAGACGCGAAAAGGCGCCATCCGAAGATAACGCCTTTTCATGCCTGTATTTCAGTGAGCCGCTTAACTGATTCCGAGTTCGGCCCGCAATTCAGTAATGGTTTGCTCTTTCGGCCGGGTGGGCACATTACTGCGTAACGCCATGGGTGCATTCTCAATTTCTGGAATGATCTTGATCGAAACGAAGACTGGGCCCTCTTCGGACATTATGCTTTCGATGTTCGTAGCAAGGTCTTCGAGGTCATCAAAATGATGGGCCGACGCATATCCCACCGCCTTAGCCATTCCGGCGTAGTCGATGTTCGCGTTGTTTGGAACTGGCTGGCCACCAGTTGTTGCGTACACCTCGTTATCAAGCAAGAAGTGTACGAAATTCTTGGGCTGTTTCCCGGCAATTGAAGCAAGCACTCCCAGGTTCATCAGAAGTGCACCTTCCGAGTCAAACAGGACTATTTTTTCGTCCGGCAATCCGAGCGCCAGCCCAAATGCCGACGACGTAGTCTGCCCCATAGCATTACCCATGGAAACATCACGCTCCGGGTTGTTACTGGTCTGTGGCCATTTCCGGCCAGCTACTCCACTTGTCGTAACAATTGCCTTCCCGCGGTGCTCTTCAAATACGCGAAAAACATCATCTGCGTTAATCATTTAGTTCTCCTTCGATCCTAGAGATATGAAATCCAATGATGGCCATGTTCGACGCGTGCCATAACCACTGTATGGCTTGCATCGTTACGCCGACTATCGGTTGAAGCCGTGGTATTCGTCACCTATCAGAACCACGACTGGACGATTTGTAGCTTTCGCCTGTTCGAACGCCGTCGTTATTCTGTCTCCGTCTGTGTTGTTCTCGACAAAGTAGTAATCGAGACCAAATGCATTCAGGAAGGGTTCCGTATATTTCGCAGCCGAATCACGAATCACCCCACGCCGGGTCCATCCGCGGTATCCAACTACGAAAACCATCGGGAATCCGGCGTCAAGTGCCTGACCCCGTATCGAGTCACCAGCTTCCATCATTCCTGTGTTTTGGATCAGGACCACGGGAACTTTCCCGGCGACACAAAGTCCAAGTGCTGTACTCGGCGCTTCACCTTCTCGTGAAACCGGGACAACGTCCAGCCAATCTTGTTCCAGCATCAGCTCATACAGGTAATTGGTCTCACTATCTGGGATCGTGACAACATGAGTCACGTCATTTTTTTTGAACTCGTCGACGAGTGTTTCTGGCTTTAGGATCGCCGCTTGCTGTTCAACCAAGTCGATAATCTCCTTCGTCACGATGACCACCGGTGTCTACGTGCAATCGTCGCAAGCCCGCATCGGTGTAATGTCGGGATGATACATCCTGAAGTCGATAATCGTAATAGGTACCTCGAAAATAACAGGTCCGGATTATAGGAAACCTGCCCTGAAAGAGTTTCCAGGTGGGTTATCTAACGATTGCGACGACTACCGGTCGATTTACGACGACGGCGACGCGAAGAATTCGTACGATCCTCGCGCTCTGTGACTTGATCGGAAACCGCCCTCTCCGAGCTGTCCAAACCGTGAGACCTGTTATTTATCCCCTTGGAATCGCGTTTCTCAAAAAAGTCCCATCCAGCCCCCAAAGCTGCTCCAACAATAGTGAAGATGGGTACCCCGAACAGCAATTCGGCGAGCAGTACATCTTTCCTAGATACCTCGCTAGAGTCGAATTGGAATGAAGAAATTGCCATCATTGCCAATGCGCCAAAAAATCCAATCATGGCACCAAGACGTGTGAAACCAGATAATCTCATCCGATTTTTGATGCTCTTAGAGGGAACTGACTATTTGTTCTCATACATACTCCTAACGCCTGCCATTCGGCCCAATCTACATGGGTCACTGTACACATCAATCCAAGCGTATCGGTCACCTCGTGCTACACTCCGTGCCGCCTCGAACCCACACTTTATTCGTAGGTTTGATGACATCTTCCATACTGACGTTAAATCTGACCCGTAAATCTTAGCGAATAGGGGACGGCATGAGCAGCAATGGGCACGACGCGAACGGTCACAACATGGTCCGACGAAGTCATGAATGGTTCGGCCCTCGGGACCTTGAAGGATTCCTTCATCGTGCCGGGCTCAAGTCTCAGGGGTTTACTGAGGAGACTTTTGCAGGCAAACCCGTAATAGGGATCGCCAACTCCTGGAGTGAGGCCACTCACTGTAACTCTCACCTAAGAGCCCTAGCCGGTCATGTAAAGCGGGGAATTATGGCCGCCGGGGGATTCCCATTGGAGTTCCCAACAATCTCACTAGGCGAATTTTTCCTGCAGCCCACATCTATGCTTCTCCGTAACCTAATGGCTATGGATATCGAGGAGATGATACGCGGGCTCCCAATCGATGGGGTAGTCCTTCTAACCGGATGTGACAAGACAACCCCTGCTGCACTCATGGGTGCAGCAAGTGCAGACCTCCCTGCTGTTGTGGTTACTGGTGGTCCTTCTTTGAAAGGAAACTGGAAAGGCGAAGATTTGGGGTCATGTACCGATTGCCGACGTTACTGGGGAGAGCTTCGCGCCGGGACAATCACCCAGGAAGAGTACGACTCGCTTGAGTCTGCCATCTACCGGTCGCCCGGTCACTGCATGGTGATGGGTACGGCATCCACCATGGGTGGTATAGCCGAAGCCTTGGGCATGACAGCCCCGGGGGGTGCATCCATACCGGGTGCTGACACCCGTCGAAGCGCATTCGCTGAGACAGCGGGCAGG
Organism: Dehalococcoidia bacterium; assembly: GCA_046583495.1. Classification (GTDB taxonomy): domain Bacteria; phylum Chloroflexota; class Dehalococcoidia; order Lucifugimonadales; family Lucifugimonadaceae. The sequence goes on along the minus strand of JAYGCF010000064.1, from coordinate 84,917 downwards.
CAGGCCGTAGAACTGGTAGAAAAAGGTGTACGTCCTTCCCAAATAATGACAGCCGATGCAATCGAAAATGCGATGCGATTCCTGATGGCAGCGGGTGGTTCGACAAACGCCATTGTCCATCTCACCGCAATTGCGGGACGCCTTGGAATAACGCTAACCCCAGATGATTTCGACGAGATTTCCCGGTCCACGCCAACCATCGTTAATTTGAAGCCGTCAGGCGAGTACCTGATGGAAGATCTGTTCTACGCCGGAGGGGTCGAGGCAGTGCTGAATCGCCTGGGCCCTCTACTCCATAAGGACGCTATCTCTGTGAACGGCAAAACAATGGGAGAGAACATTGCAGAGAAGGAAGCGATCGACGACAAGATCGTGAAGACCCTTGAAACACCGATGTACCCCGAGGGTGGGCTCGCAATGCTGAATGGCTCACTAGCCCCAGATGGCGCTGTTATAAAACAGAGTGCGGCGTCACCAGAGCTCCTACATCACACCGGTCGAGCTGTGGTTTTCGAAAGCTACGAGGATTTGCATGCTCGTATCGATGACGATGACCTGGATGTTACCGAAAATGACATTCTCGTCATGAAGTCCGCCGGTCCGGTGGGAGGCCCGGGTATCCCAGAATGGGGGATGTTGCCGATCCCAAAAAAATTGCTGGAGCAGGGTGTGCGTGACATGGTACGGATCAGTGACGCACGTATGAGTGGAACGGCGTTTGGGACTGTAGTCCTGCACATATCCCCCGAGTCCGCAATCGGTGGGCCCCTCGGCCTAGTCCAGAACGGTGATTTGATTGAACTGGATGTGGAAGGCCGGCGCATCGATCTTCTTATAGACGATGCTGAGATGGAACGACGCAAGGCAGCCTGGGTAGCTCCCAAACCTCGATACACCCGTGGTTACGGCCTCATGTTCTCTGAGCACGTAATGCAAGCGCAACACGGGTGTGACTTCGATTTTTTGGTCGGGAATGACCCTGTCAACACGCACGCCGCAATGCACGTCTGAAGAAGGTGGTAAGCCCCTTCGTCTAAGGCGATGACCCAACGCAGATTGTCGCAGAGAAGGTCTAATAAAGATGACGCAAGAACACCAGCGCGTCGCAGTGTCCAGACTTAACGACATGTTGCAAGAGGAGTTCGTTGCAGTGGTAGGGCAGGTATTTGAACACGCCCCCTGGGTAGCAGCCAATGCCTGGTCGAACAGGCCTTTTGATACCCTTGACCACCTTCATGAAACCATGCTTCAAACCCTAAAGGATGCAAATCGAGAAGATCAGCTCAAATTCCTGCGGAGGCACACGGATATGCAGGTAACGCCGGAACTTATTTCGAATATGCAGTCGAGTTCTCAAGAAAAGTCTAGCGCCGCCAGTCCTGACAAGTTCACGGACGACGATAGACAGCGAATAGCGGCCTTAGTTAGTGCCTACCAAACTCGCTTCGGGTTTCCATTCATCGCTGCAATACAGGGCCGAAGCGTGACAGATATTTTAGGGCTAGTTGAACAGCATCTCGGTAACGACAGCACGGATATGGAGCTGTACTTCACGTTCAGCGAGGTAGGTAAAATTACTCGAATACGGCTAGAACAATTGGCTGTATGACAACGCATTTAAGCTCCACATAAGATGGGATACCAAGGAAGGAACTCCCATTACAGCGTTGATTGACCTACAGGGTCGCTTCGACCGGTTCCCGGACGTAATCCAGTAACCGGGATTCGTCTATGTCTGGTTCTCCCTTCACCGACTCACAGAGCTCAAAAGCTATCCTCACCGTTTCCTCGTCGCCCTCCAACGCCAGAATGACAGCCCCTTCTGATCCCGCTACCCCGCCGGATGCGACGTGCACCGTTTTCACACCGGTCAACCGCTCAAGTGCCTGGATTTCTGTTACCACTTTTGCTGTTGTAATTGGCATAAAGCCAGCTACGGATCCCATCACGTAATTATGTAGATAATTACCGGTGTACTTCGATGCTTCAAGAACTGAGGGGATCAAGCGTTCCAGGCTAACCGGTGTGATCCAATGAGCACCTCTAGCGGTAAGAACGGGCCAGATACCACCCACAGTCCCACCCGCGGGATGAGCTGCCAGAACTCCGACGTGACCTTCGGGGTCTACCGCGTTCGCACCTTTGATTGATACGTCGGTATGGGAGAACTGGCTAAGCGCAACATCTGGAGGAGTCTCCGAAATCTGGCCGTCCTTGAAGACCCAGGGGCCAAGGCGATCTTCCTCGATAATGGAGGCGAGCCGACCCGCAGTAACGATCCCTGCTGTCGCGTTGTGTTTCTCAACGTGAATGCCGAGTTCATCTAAGACGTAAGCCATCGTCACACCACGCGACACGACAAACCAGCCCTTGTCCATAACCCTTTTTACTTCTTCAAGCTCCACAATTGCTTTAGCTATTAGCCGTTTCCCTTCCGTTGGTCGGAGCATGACCATGGCGTGAGAACGGTCATCCCGGATTCCCTTTAATGGCTTGAGGTAGGGATCGGTATCGTAGAACATTCGTTGACCTTTACTGAGCCAGATTTTTACAGATATAAAACGTAGGGGTTACAGATTAAACAGAGCCCCTGAATTGCAGCGGCGGAGATTGTACTCCGGTCCCAGTGTGAAATTAGCACCGGAATCAAACATGATTTACTGCCGGTTTACCAAGCCATAGGGACTACCAGTCAGCAGTAGTCCCTGATCATAAACACGGAGACCCCGAACTTATGGAGTGGGTGCGTCCGCCGGTATCAGGCCTTCTGATTTCATGTCTGACCACAAAGCTTCAGGGATATACGTACGAATGAACTGAACGTTCTCCACCACCTGATCGGGTGTAGCGGCCCCTGGGATTACTGAAGCTACGGCAGGGTGAGCCAATGGGAACTGGAGAGCGGCAGCACGCATATCTACACCATGTGCATCACAGACACGTTTGAGAGCCCGAGCCCTGTCAATCCAATGGGGAGAAGCTTGCTGATAATTGAACGCTAGAGGCCCATCTAGATCCTGGGAAGCGAGTATTCCAGAGTTATATGGCCCACCGGTGGCGATCTTAACGTTTCTCTCAACACACAGCGGCAAAAAATCCGGGTATGCATCATGGTCAAGAAGGGTGTAGCGCCCCGCCAACAGGATGATATCAAGATCGAATCGTTCCACGAACCGCGCAGGCATCTCCCACTGATTCATTCCAGTTCCGATCGCCTTGACAACCCCTTGTTCACGCAGTTCGATCATGGTCGGGAAAGCGGTAGCCATAGCCGCTTCTTCCATATCTTCCACATCAGGATCATGCAGATAGAGGATCTCAATATGGTCCAGACCACTGCGTTCAAGGCCCTCTTCGAGAGCTCGCAGTATCCCGTCTCGGGAGAGATCGAACTTCGGTGTCAGACGCGCAATACCGTCAATCTCCCAATTTCCTGGATTGTTCAGATCTGGCACCAGCACTCGCCCTACCTTGGAAGAAAGTACAAAAGATTCCCTTTGATATCGACTCAAAACCTTACCGTAGCGCACCTCACTGCGACCTTCACCATATAAAGGCGCCGTGTCGAAATATTTGATTCCGATTTCATGGGCTTTTGCAATAGTTGCAAGAGCCGTTTCATAGGCCGGAGCCTCAGAAGAACCATCAGCAGGACCACGGCCTGCTATAAAAACGCCTCCCATCCCGAGACGCGTCACTTCAACTCCGTGATCACCCACAGGAATCCTCTCAAAGGGATCCATCATTCACTCCTATTAATACTCACCATTGCGTGGGTTAATTAAGCGAGGTTTGCAGCAACAGCATCACCAACGCTAGAGGTACTTGCGCTACCCCCCAGGTCTGCTGTGAGGATTTCTCCGACCTCCAGAACTTGCATAACGCTACGTTCAATGGCATCGGCCGCTGCGTCTTCCCCAAGGTGACGAACCATCATGACAGACGTAAGAATCTGAGCCATAGGATTTGCAAGGCCCTGCCCTGCTATATCTGGGGCACTCCCGTGCGTCGGTTCAAACATCGATGGGTTCGCACCGGTAGGGTCGAAGTTTGCGCTAGAAGCCAATCCAACACTCCCGCTAACCACAGCACCAATATCAGTCAGTATGTCGCCAAACAGGTTACTGGCGACAACAACGTCGAACACTTCTGGACGACGGATAAAGTCCATGCAAGCAGCGTCAATCAACAAAGAATTAGTCGTAATATCCGGATAATCTTCGGCAACAGCTCGGAAGGTCCTGTCCCAGAGCACCATGCCGTATCCGAGAGCATTGGACTTGGTGATAGACGTCACATGGTTCTTCTTTCCACGTTTTCGGGCAAGGTCAAATGAATAACGGATAATCCGTTCGCAACCCCGACGCGTGAACGCCGATGTCTGGATAGCTACCTCGTTTGGATCATCTTCATACAAGTGCCCACCCATGTTGGCGTATTCACCTTCAGTGTTTTCCCGGATCACAACCATGTCTATATCAAATGGTTTTTTACCAGAAAGTGGTGACGTAACACCTGGGTAAAGGATCGATGGACGCTCACACACAAACTGGTCAAATGTACGTCGAATCGGCAGTAGTAAGCCGTTCAGGGTTATGTGGTCTTGTATGTCCGGTCGGCCAACCGCTCCAAGGAAAATAGCATCGTAATTTCGAAGTCGCTCAACCCCGTCGTCCGGCATCATTTTTTCGTGTTGATCGTAGTAATTAGAACTCCATGGTAGTTCGTCAAACGACCACTTGATGCCGTATTTTTCGCCGGCGGCCGCCAGAACTTTAAGGGCCTCGTCAACGACCTCAACCCCAATGCCATCACCTTTGATGACGGCGATCTTATGTTCGCTCATATTCCTACCTGTCTATTAGATCTGCCTTTTGCTAGGTCTGTAACCAGACTTAGAAGTTAGATTGATTTTCAATTGGAACAATCGTCGCGGCTATGTCCAGGTTAGATAATCCACTATTCCGCCCCTCGAAGAGGATCTCCGCTGCAGCAGTACCAGTTGGCATCGACAGTTTCATCTCTTTAGCCATCTCCATAATGATCGCTATGTCCTTGATCAGGTTTCGCATGGGGGCGCCAGAATTTTCAAACTCCCTTTCGGCCGTAATCGGGCCGGAACGGCCAACCATTGTGCTACCCCCAAAACTCTTCTGGAGGAGATCAGTCGCTTTGAGAATGTCGACCCCGGCATTATTAGCAAGATTGAAAGCCTCTGCTGCAGCGACAGTATGAACACAGGTCAGAAGTTGATTAATCAATTTCATCGCAGTTCCGGCCCCTGAATCACCAAAACGGACAACGTTGGTACCCATCTTTTCAAACTCTGGCAGTGCTTCTTTATACGCCGTTTCATCACCTCCCACCATGATTGAAAGCGTGCCGTCTATCGCACCCGTCGGACCTCCTGATATGGGAGCGTCGAGAAACTTTGCCCCAACTCGCTCAGCTTGCGCGGCCGCCTGCTTGGACAAACCAACACTGACGGTGCTGTGATCGGCCACGATCGTCCCGGGTTGTACATTCCCGAAAACTCCGTCATCACCCATCAAAATTGCTTCGCATGTCTCTTCATTTGGCAGACACACGAAAACTCGATTGCACTGAGAAGCTATATGAGCCACTCCAGTGGCGGGATCGGCACCGGTGTCCGAAAGTTCCCTGACCACCTGTTGACTTCGGTTATGAACCATCACACTAGTGCCCGCTTTAATCAGGTTTACCGCCATCGGGCGTCCCATACTCCCCAGGCCAATGAATCCAATCTTGTTAACTGTCATAACAGGCTTTGTCCTCGGTCTAGGTATTTCTGGTCGCAGGAAACAATTTAGTCACGAAATTCCACACTGCTGCGAACCAGATGGAGATCGGTTGAATCGGCTGAGATTATATACTCCGAGCCCACCGGCTCTTGCGGTTGGAAAATCGTATTAATATCCCACGCACACAACTGGTTGCGTATCTACTGCAAACAATTCCAAAGATCAGAGGAGGAGCACAAATGGCGATTCTTCGTCGTGATGAGCAGCTCATCACCGAATCAACGGCTGGAGTCGTTGGACTTCGCATTGGCGGTCCAAATTCTGGGGCAATGCAGTTGACGTCTGGGATCAACACACTGGCCCCGGGTGCGATTATCACCTACCACTCACACCCGGACGCCGAGATCATGCATTACGTAATAGAAGGCGATGTTGAGGGAGTCATCGATGGTCACCGCGTCTCACTCCATGAAGGTGATGGTGCTCTAGCTCCCGTTAACGTTAAACATTCGTTTGAGAATCGCAGTGGCTCACCTGCCAGGTTCATAACTGCCGGAACGACTATAGGCGCCGGGCGTGAGGATCATGATACCGAGCCACCGAACCGCGGCCCGCTACCGAAATACATCGTCTTTAAAGAAGAAATAATCCCTAGCTACCCTTGGCCAGGAACCGAAAGATTTGATGTGATGGACGCCGATTCTGGATCTTCCACACTCTTGTTTAGCAAGGGAATAATTGGACCCGGTTCCATCGCCCCAGCCCATTTTCACCCTGAAACCGAAGAGTTCATGTATTGCCTAGAAGGCGAATTAATGGCCATGTATAACGGCGCAGAGATCCCATTGCACAATGGAGATATGCTGTTGGCGGAACCTGGTGCGCATCACACGATATTTAACGCATCCAACGAACCAGCTGTATTAATTGCCATACACCCGACAACTGACCCGGTCAGAGAAACAATCACGTGGACACCTTCGACACCACTTCCAAACATCACGAATTCCTAGGTATTTAACTAGCTGGAGTACAGACACTCATGTCCATCGCCCGACTGAGCGATCAGAAAATCACAGAACCCTACCCAGGCGTGAGCCAGAGGAACCCGGCAGGTGCTGATAACGGAGCGACCCAACTACGTGTGTACGACGCCATTATTCAACCGGGTGCGAAGATTCCATACCACGCACACCACAACACAGAAGCGACATATTTCGTACTGGATGGTGAGGTGTCCGCGATCGTAGAAAATCTCCGAGTTGAATTGCATGCCGGAGACCTCGTAATGGCGCCGCCAGGAACAGCACATGGTTTCACCAATTCGAAAGACCGAGACGCCCGAATCGTTACTATGTTCCCCCACACCGCCCCAGAAATCGTCCATCTCACCCCTGGCGAACCTTCAACTGGTGAGATGCCTCCATATATTGTCCCCCGCAAGAACGTGGAAGCTTGGACACCGTGGGATAAATGTACTCGGTTCGACATGATGAACCATGAGCGAGGAGCCCTTTCCACGGCATTCAGTCAACTGGACTTCGAGCCAGGATCAATGGCACCTCCTCACTATCACCCAGAGACAGAAGAGGCAATGTACTGCGTCAAGGGTTCTATGGTTGCCATGTATGGCGGTGACGAAATACCTCTCGGTCCAGGCGACATGTTTGTCGCTGAGGCTGGCGTTCGGCATACCGTATTCAACGCATCGAATGAACTTGCCGTATTACTGCCATTACACCCGACTGTTGTGCCAGTCCGTGAACTAATCGACTGGAATCCGACCACGAAGATGCCAACTTAGGCTTGCCGCTGGGGACCTGAGAATTTGACCTGGTGTTCTACATGTCCGCCTAAGAATGATAGGACGTTATCGACGACCATCTTGAGGCTGCCGGATAGTGCTGCATCCGTTGTGCTTGCCGTATGTGGAGATAGCAATGCATTCGGAAGAGTCCGTAGAGTGCTATCGGCTGACAACGGTTCAGTCTCGAAGGTATCAAGACCAGCTCCAGCGAGTGCACCATCTCTAAGAGCCTCTTCCAAAGCAGACTCATCAATTATGTCACCGCGTGAAGTATTGATTACAAAGGCCGATGGTTTCATCTGTGACAACTCTGATGAACCGATCATATGACGTGTCGCTTCTGACCCACGCATGTGTATAGATATCGCATCAGATCGAGATAGTAATTCTGAGAATGCTACGAACTCGAGACCGGTTGTCTCAGGGTTGTATTCCTCCGGATGAAGGGTCCAAGCAATCACATTCATGCCAATCCCACGGGCAATCGCTGCCATCTGTTGACCTACTCGCCCTCCACCAATTACACCCAACGTCTTGCCATGGAGTTGCGTGATCATCCCCCTCGGCCACTCACCCTGGTGAATTCGGTAGTCAAGTTGACGAACCCGATGCGCTATCGCGAGCAACAGCGCAAGGGCATGTTCTGCCACCGAAGCCGTCGCAATTCCCGGAGTATTGGTTACCGTGATGCCAAAACGTTGTGCGCTCTCAAGATCCACATGACCGATGCTTGGGCCCCACACAGCAAGGTGCTTCAGGCGACCACAACGGGATAGAACGTCATAATCGAATCGTGTCGACGCCCTGATGTTCAAGACTGTGTGAGCAGCCGCGATACGTTCAACTATCTCATCACCGTTTTCTGGCAAACTGTCGAATAGCTCAACTTCGAGGTCGGGAATTGAACGCAGGCGGACCAGCGCGGGTGTGTCGCTGACCACCGCGGGTGCATCATCTATGACCACGAGTTTAACCAATTGGGTTACCCGGTAATGAATCAGGGGGTTATCGAAACAGGCTTCCCATATTGTGGGACCCATCCTAAGTATGTTCACAAATCTGCGTGCTAACATACCGCCGCCGTACGGGCGAGCTTGATATCCCGGGTGCTTCCCGGTTTTGATGCATGTTTGCACCCAGATGGAAATTTAATTTAATGTTCCCCGAACAAGCACCCAAGAGGTCTTTTTGCTACAACTAGCTGCATGCGCATGGGCGCTTAACACTCCTCCACTTGAATCCCTAAACCGAATCAGACTGGCCGGACTGGATGCCGTTGATTTGTGGCCTGATTCTTTCGATGAGATAGGTTCCGCCGGCGCCATTACAAGCCGTGGTTTGAAGCCTGGCTGCTTTGGATTACTGACTGGTGGAGGTCCCGGAGGTGGGCTGTCCCTGGATGACATCACAGGCGACAAAGCCCAGCCCGTGCTAGAGATTATGTTCGAGGCGATTGATAAGGCTGCGGCACTGGGTGTAAAGCGAACTTATATGGTCACGCCGATGGAGTACCCAGACGATGATACCCAGTACCTCAATTCGATCCGAGCGCTTGGAGATAGGGCAGCCAATGCAGGAGTTAAACTGGCTATCGAGCCTCACCCCGGTCGGTCACTTCCAACTGACGCCGCCTGCCTCGAGTTTGTGAAAAAAACCGAGCACGAGAATGTCCATGTCCTCATCGACTTCGGCCACTGCTTAATTACCAAAGAAAACCCTTCAGATAGCCTTCGAAATGCCGGTGACCGACTGGGATATGTACACATCGATGATAATCACGGTCAATTTGACGATCATGTAGCGTTGTTTGATGGCGTGTTAAAAGCACCGGTCATTAACCAATTCTTGGAGACGCTCTCAGATCTCCCATACGACGGCGGAGTCGGAATAGAGTTCAAGTTAACTACGCCTTCTCCAATGTCAGCGATCGTACAGGCAAGAGATTTCGTCCGTGGTTGGGAGATTCGCCAGGGCCTGGCTCACTGAATCTTCCTCACCCACGCACTGCGTATATCTGGTGATCCGACAGAATCCCATCGTATTCAAACTTGTCCAGATCGAAGGGATAAGTCCGTAGGAACACTAGTTATCCGTTAGGCGGCAAAACCGCGTCTCACATATACCGATTACATCTACTTCGGTGACACATGTCAGACCATCTATAGAGCATCTATAGTGACTGATTGACTGGCATATAAAGAGATGTTTATATATTAGGGATGCCATCCTATTCATGAAACTTTACATCGGAACGTGACTTTGCCCCGACATCTCCAATCCGCCGAAGATTTCATCACCATCGGCGAGAACATTCATACAACACGCATCCTGTTACTTAAAGGCAGACGCGTGACAACGCTTGATGACGGAACTGAGGGCGTGTCGTTCAAAGATGAAGAGGGAAATGACTTATTCCTCACGATTGATGACGAGTTCAAATCGCAGCAGCCTTACCGTCAAAACCAAGTCAAGCACTTCATGATCGCTGTATCGAAAGGATTAAACGGGAATGCTGAAGATCAGGCGGTAGGCACTGCCTATATTCATCGAGAAGTGAGACGCCAGACCAAGGCAGGAGCAGCATTTCTTGACCTTAATGTAGACGAAGTTAGCCCGTACATTGATGTACAGAATGCGTCTATGGAATGGTTGGTCAAGACGGTCGAAGACGTTTCCACCCTACCGCTAAGCATTGACTCTTCTAATACAGAGATCATAAAAACAGGTCTCAATGCTTACTCAGGCAAAGCTGGTCCGCCAATGATTAACTCTGTTGCTCTCGAGCGTGTGGATGCAATTCAGTTGGTGATAGACAACAACGCACATGTGATTGTGACTGCGGCTGGAGAGGCAGGAATGCCAGAGGATGCAGAGGAACGACTTAAGAACACCGACGAGATCATGAATCACATTCAGAACGTTGGAATACCCTTGGGTAACATTTACGTCGACTGCCTCGCGTTTCCAATTTCGGTAGCCTCTACATATGGCAACGACTATTTAGATGCCGTGGCCAAAGTAAGGCACAAATATGGGCCTGAAATTCACATTACTGGCGGCGTCAGTAATGTCTCGTTCGGTCTACCAAAACGGCGCCTAGTCAATGATGCGTTCCTATACCTGGCAATAGAAAGTGGACTAGATAGCGGAATTATTGATCCTATTCCAACTTCCATCCAGAGGGTGTTGGATTTAGACACAGATTCCGAACCAGTACAGCTGGCGTTAGAAATGCTTCGTGGCCATGACGATTTCTGCATGAACTTTATTCAGGCCTTCCGTGATGGAAGGCTTGATATAACCTGAGTCGATTTGAATTATCTGGGAGGCACACAATTGGCGCTTATACGCCTCATGTACTGGAAAGAAATTCCCGTCACCGTACAGGCAAGTGATCAAACTGAGACCATCTCCCACCCACTTGACGCGCGTTTTCAAGAAGGTGCCGATGCTATTGCCATGTTCGACGGCAGTGCCGGCACCGATGAGTACCTCATGGCGTGGGAATTTAAAGACTACGGGAATATAGATGCGCCACCAAAAGAAGCCGCTGCGGCTATAGCGACGCGATTTAATGATGGCTTCCCTACAGATTTTGTCGCTCGTATACGGGATATGGAGCGAGGTGGCGAACGAAACCCAACTCCCGGCGCTATTGATGATTGGTTGGAAGGGTGAAACTCTCGGATTTTGAAACAGAACAGCCCAGACAGAAGTAAACTGCGCTAGCAATATTGCACTTATCGAAGCTTCGACACGTAATAGACCAAAACAGCCAATTGGAACCAAATGACAACCACATCACATCCCACTCTTATTGAGCGCCTAGAACGTGGTGACACGATCGTATCCGACGGCGCTACCGGCACTTACCTCCAGGAAAATGGACTGGAAGCAGGAGGATGCCCGGAAGAGTTCAACGTGAGTCACCCCGATATCGTGCAAAACATGGCGAAACGATACTTTGATGCAGGATCTGAAATGGTCCTTACGAACTCTTTCGGTGGCTCAAAGTTCATGACAAAAAAATACGGGTTCGAGGACAAGGTCTCCGAGTTCAATCGGCTAGCAGCAGAACACGCAAGGTCTGTTGCTCCTCCAGGGGGCTTTGTGATCGGGTCCGTCGGACCTACGGGAGAATTCCTTGAACCATTGGGGCCTGTCTCTCAAACTGAAATGTACGACGCTTTTGTTGACCAAATAACTGCGCTGGCAGCAGGTGGTGCAGACGGGGTGGTGATCGAAACTATGACCGCCATCGAAGAAGCGACGCTTGCAGTCAAAGCCGCCAAGGACAACACCGACCTAGTTGTGATGTCAACGATGGTGTACGACCCAGGACCTCGGGGGTTTTTCACCATGATGGGCGTACGACCGGAGGACGGCGTCAAACAGTTGCGAGAGGCTGGTGCTGACGTAGTCGGCACAAACTGTGGCAACGGTATAGAGCGAATGGTCGAAATTGCTCGCCTCATGCGAGCCGTTGACGACGGATACATGATCGTCCATTCCAATGCAGGAATCCCTGCCATAATTAATATGGAGATCGTCTATCCCGAGACTCCCTCATTCATGGTTGAGCATTTCAAGATATTACAAGAACTTGGGATCAATATTCTTGGCGGTTGCTGCGGCACCGGACCAGATCATATCAAGGCGCTTGCAGGCGCAATCAAGGGTTAAGTCAGGCAGGAGAATCGGGTCCTTATGACATCACTAGAAATACTAGGAGCCCGGGAAGTAGTGAACCGGTATGGGGAGTGTGTGGAACTCGTACCTATGGATCCGAACTTCCACGACATCAGCGTGGGATTATATGAGCGCGACGGTGTATCGACTGTATGGACCTTTAGCAGACGTCCTGGAGTAGAAGGACGTATGCAAGATATCGTCGACCGTCTGGTTACACTAGGCGAGATGGAAATCGCCGATTCGTGGAACCAGTTACGATTCCCTTGCGGTCATCTTCACACCCGTCCACTAAAATTCCTGACCACAGCAGCGATCGAACGTACCGCTGAACGTGATAGACCCAAAGAGCTCGAGATTCAGGACTCCAAAAGTGCCCTTACGATCAGTATGACGGGGGAACAGGTCGGCAATCGTCACGTTTATCGCGTATCGGTCAACGGCGAGGCCCGTAATCCAACCTTGCGATTACGAGCCATTCTTGCGGGGTTCGTTCGTTATGGCGAGATGGAAAAGATAGACGACTCCACCGTATCCTTCACGTGTGGACAACGTCACGATGGTCTCGCACGTCTTATCCTTCCGTACTCCCGGAACATCAGTGCGGTTGAAGACGCCCTTGAAGCGGACGCGCTGCGCGGCCAGATGACCACTTCGACACTCGGATTTGCCTCGACCTAGTCGCTTAAACCCATCGGGGGATGGAGACCACGCCAATGCCATACGAAGAAACTATGACCCCTCGTGAGCGAGTCATGAACGCGCTCGCCGGACTTCCTGTTGATAGAACTCCAGTGTCGAATCCGACGAATGTTGCGACAGTGGAGCTTATGGACCTGGTCGAAGCACCGTTCCCAGATTCCTGTCGTGATCCGGAACTAAACGCACAATTGGCTGCTACCGGATACACCGAGCTAGGCTTCGATTCGATTCAACCTTACTTCACCATCATTCAAGAATCTTCGGCTCTAGGTTGCGAGATGCAGTGGGAACAAAAGGACAATTGGCCAACGGTGCGGATGTCCAACCCAATATGGAAGAGCGAAAGCGACGTGAAGATTCCGGCCAACTTCCTCGAGCACCGGGACATGGTAAGCGTTTCCGGGGCTATTGAGATATTGAAGAAACAGTTCGGCGACGAAGTCGCCATCATCGGAAAATCAATGGGCCCATGGACGCTCGCCTACCACGTATTCGGTGTCGAGACTTTCTTGTTAATGACGATCGACGATCCTGCCATGACCGTCCGTATTCTAGATAAGCTGAAAGAAGCGACCTACCTCTTTGCCAATGCACAGATAGCCGCTGGTGCAGACGCTATTTGCATCCCTGACCACGCCACCGGTGATCTCGTATCCGGTGAATACTACAAACGATTCCTTCAGGATATCCACACCGAAATGGCGGACGAAATAAACGCTCCCCTGATTCTGCATATATGTGGTCGAACGCTAGACAGAATGCCGTACATCGCACAGACGGGCATGGCCTCATTCCACTTCGACTCACGAAACGATCCACAAGAAGCGATGGATGCTGTAGATGGGGGCATCGGCCTAGTTGGCAACATCAACAACCCTGAAACTCTTTATTCACGCGGGCCCGAGGCAGTGCGTAAAGAGGTATATGCCTGCCTTGAAGCCGGCGTGCAAATGGTGGCTCCCGAATGCGCCATCCCATTGCAGACCAAACTGCAAAACTTACTCGCAATACCTGACGCCGTAAAAGACTGGAGCGCCGAACGTCTCTAGTTCCCTGAAATGGTTTCACATATCATCCTGTATCCACCTCAATTTCTGACACAACGTGCAGAACGAATGTATTGACAGATATATAACGATATGTTTATGTATCAATATAAGCGTTAACTCGCTGTTAATGCATGATACAAGCCATCCCGGAGAAGCAGCCGTTGCCAATCGTTCATGAAGGGCTCGCACGAGAGTTCGAGTACGTCACGCAAAAAGACGAGCGTGAGATGATCCTGGAGCAGATTGAGGCGGGCGACGGCCTGATGCAGGAGATGGCGTACAAACTCATCACCGGCGACCACAACGCTGTGGACGAATTGACCCAGAAAGCACTGGGGGAGGGTCGTGAAGCCAACGACGTTCTAGATGAAGGGTTGATATCAGGTATGGCTGTCGTTGGAGTGAAATTCCGCGACAACATCATCTTTGTACCGGAAGTGCTTATCGCTGCGCGCGCCATGAAAGCAGGAATGGCACACATTGATCCTATCCTGTCGGCATCAGGTATCGAACCAATCGGTACAGCCGTGTTCGGCACAGTGAAAGGCGACCTGCACGACATTGGTAAGAACCTCTGCATCATGATGATGCGCGGCGCAGGATTTGTTGTTCATGACCTCGGTGTAGACACCAAGCCCGACGAGTTCATGGAAGCAGCGGATGAGAACGATGCAGACCTAGTGATGATGTCTGCCCTGCTCACCACGACAATGCCAAATATGGGACGTACAATCGCTGAATTTGAGGACATGGGCCTTCGGGATGACTACAAGTTCATGACGGGTGGCGCTCCGGTGACTCAGGAGTTTGCAGACGACATGGGTGCCGATGGCTACGGAGACAACGCCATTTCGTGCGTGGACAAGGCCAAAGAACTGATCGCTTCGGTCAGATCAACCAGTTAGAAGCAACACCGATGTTCAGATTCTAGTTGTTCTAAATCCTGATCTTTGACGATCTCGAAAGGAGGCAGACATGCCGGAATCCTCTGATAACGGCCCTTCAAATGATTTCACGAAACCAGTAGACACTGACAGACTGAAATCCAGTATGTCTCGTCTCATGGATATCTACTCTGATATCTCTGATACGGCTGCGACGATGGGCGGAGCACGATGCCCATACAAGGACGCCAAAGCCAGATGTACAGCGAAATTTCCTTGTCGCAACCAGTTCTTTAAGGTACCGGGCGAAAAAGCGATATGTACCGGTAGTGACCATATCGACTACCGGTCGGCATGGGAGACATAGTTGTACACGTTGAGTTGCTCAAATCACCTGGTATCCAATCCGTCATACCGTATAAATAGCGACACCCTGATTCAGAACACGCGGGAATAACGCTGCAACCAATGTCACCTCTTCATCATGGAGACGAAGTTCTTGCTCTGGTCGCCGACCAGAGCATCTTCGAATACGCGGACCAACTGAACATTCGCGTGCCGACCTCTTGCGGGCGCACAGGCGAGTGCCATGAGTGCATCGTGGAGGTAAAAAGAGGCCAAGATGCGCTCAACGATCCTGTAGATTCGGAGAGTTTCCTTTTAAATGAGAACTATCGGCTTGCATGCCAAGCAGTGGTAAAAAACCCGAATACCGATATCGAGTTTGCAGTCCTTCGACGGCAGCCACGAATCATGACCCGCACCGTATCGAGAGGTGTCTCACTTGACCCACTAACTACGCGTGTTGGGGATGATGTTGTTTTTGGTGGAGAGGTAATAGACCGATATCGCGGTCACGTGTATGGCCTGGCAATAGATATCGGAACCACCACCGTGGTCCTTAACCTTGTCGACCTCGAATCTGGCAAGATCATTCACACTGGCTCATTTGAGAATCCCCAACGATTTGGCGGTAGCGACACGATGCGTCGAATCTCCTACGACGCCACGTACCAGGGAGAGCTAGCTCAGGTCATGCTCTCTTCCATAAATTTTGAGATCGGAGACATAGCCCGTCGATTAAAAATACGACGACGTCACATCTACGAAGCAGTAATAGTTGGTAATTCCACTATGCGCGAGTTGTTCTTCGGGTTAGACGTGCAGTCGATCGGCGAGACTCCCTATCGCTCACAAGTAGAAGAAGAATTCAAGGCCGGCAAAAGACAGAACACCGCCCTAAACGCCAAAGCACGTGACCTTGACCTGCGCATATTCCCAGATGCCAATGTTTACGGTGCACCTCTTGTAGGCAGTCATATCGGTGGAGACATATCAGCCGACATACTTGCTATAGGCATGGACGAATCTGAAGATGTTGTAGCACTGGTGGATATCGGGACGAACACCGAAGTAATCGTAGGCAACCGACACCGCATGCTCGCAGCATCCTGTCCAGCCGGCCCTGCATTCGAAGGCGGAGAAGTAACCTTTGGTATGCCCGGATACACCGGAGCAATCGAGTCCGTTCATATTAATGACCTTGAGGTGGAGTTCAAAACTATCGGCGATGCGCCTCCAGAAGGTATTTGTGGTTCAGGACTAGTTGATCTTTTGGCAGAACTTGTACGCACTGGAAACATGAACGAACTCGGCGTGCTGACAAACGGTTCGTCCGAGTTTGACGTGGTTACCGAACGCGGTATCACCATCTCGCGCGCCGACATGAGTGCGCTGGCACAAGCCAAGGCCGCCAACTACTGCGGACAGTGGATCGTTCTACGAGAGCACGGAACCGCGCCCGAGGAACTGTCGCGTCTTTATCTGGCCGGAGGTTTCGCCAACTACATAGATGTGAACAACGCCAAGGATATTGGTTTCATACCTGATGTTCCGAACAGTCGCATCTCACAGGTCGGAAACGCTGCGCTGGAGGGGGCGACAATCATGCTGACGTCTCAACAAAAACGCCACGATATCGAACAATTGACCCGCGACATAGATCACATTCAACTTGAAACACAAACTGACTTCTTCGATCTTTTCGTCGAAGGTTGTCAGTTCAAGCCAATGAAGTCGAATCCCACTGCGGATTGACGCAACGAGAGTAATACAGAGGACAGCCTGATTAAATGCGTTTTAAGTTTATCTTGACCACTGAGTTACTTTATGTGTAGACCACGCCAATTGGTGAATATTCACCCCACCAAGGACCTTTAAAGAACCAATGGATGAACTACTGGCCGGATTGAGAGCAGCGGGCGAGCCGACAAGATTGCGGCTATTGTCACTCTGTGCTCATGCCGAACTGACAGTAACGGAACTTACGCAAATCCTGCGGCAAAGCCAACCGCGTGTTTCACGCCATTTAAAGTTGCTTGTAGAAGCCGGCCTTTTGAGTCGATTTCGCGAGGGCCAGTGGGCCTTCTACAGGATAACCAACAGATCTGACAGGCCATTACTGAGTCGCGCAATTGTTGACCTGATCCCCGAAAACGATCCGGTTTACTTGAGAGATTTGGAAAGACTGGAGGAAATCAAAGAGGCACGCGCTGCTGCAGTCTCGGCCTACTTTAGAGAAAACGCCCTCCAATGGGACGAAATACGCTCAATGTACGTCCCCGAGGCCGAGGTAGAAGCCTGTATTAAAAAGATGCTACTTGGGGCCGATGTTTCCAATCTGCTCGATATCGGAACAGGCACGGGGCGAATCCTAGAAATTATGTCGTCCCAAATCAGTAATGGTGTTGGTATTGACCTGTCGCATGAAATGCTAGCAATCGCACGCGTCAATCTCGGCAAGTCTGGCCTTGAACATTGCCAGGTTCGCCATGGGAACATGTATGAACTACCGTTTAGCGATGGTGCGCAGGATGCCATCATCTTCCACCAGGTTCTGCATTACGCAGAAGAACCTGGGGCCGCAATTGCCGAAGCTGCTCGGGTTTTGAGACCAGGCGGCAAACTGATAATTGTCGATTTCGCGCCTCACAAACAACATGTCTTGATCGAACAACACGCTCATCACAGGCTTGGACTGGCGAACGAAGAAGTGGTCACCTGGTGCGAAAATGCCGATTTAAAATCACGCCTTGCGTATGAATTGAAGGGTGATCCTTTAACGGTGCACGTCTGGCTAGTGTCACCTGAATCTTCAACTTCAACCGATCCCAACCCGGAGCAAGTCGCGAAGATGGGTACTGGTTGAATTTTTCATCCCAAAGATTGCCAAAAGTCTCATTCGAGTTTTTCCCTCCTCGCTCACCTAACGCAGCCCGCACCCTATGGCGATCTTTCCGCCGTCTTGAACCATACGGGCCACGTTTTGCTTCCGTCACCTACGGTGCCGGGGGAAGTACACGCAAGCGGACACATCAGATAGTTCAACGAATGCTAGAGGAAAGCGACATCCCACCGGCTGCTCATCTGACCTGTATTGGATCATCCCGTGAAGAAGTAGACCAGATCGCAAGAAACTACTGGGAATCCGGAATTACTCACATCGTGGCGCTGCGTGGCGACCCACATGCCGGAGCACGGAATTATGAACCGCATCCAAATGGATATGCATACGCTTCAGACCTTATTACAGGGTTGAAAAAGATCGCGGATTTCGAGATTTCTGTAGGCGCATACCCAGAGGTGCACCCTGAATCTAGAACCTTGCAAACGGATCTTGATAACCTAAAACGAAAAATAGATTCTGGTGCTACCAGAGCCATCACACAGTTCTTCTTCGAACCAGATTTGTACCTTCGTTTTATGGATAAGGCCAGATCTGCTGGAATAAACATACCAATAGTTCCAGGCGTGTTACCCATCACTGACATAATCAACGCTAGCCGGTTCGCCGATCGATGTGGAGCTAGCATTCCAGACTGGTTATTATCACGATATGGCAGAGTCGGAAATGGCCCACAGGCCCGCTCGAGTATCGCAGTCAGTACGGCAACAGAGTTCATTCATCGCCTAATGTTAGAAGGTGTAGACGAATTCCATTTCTACACTCTCAATCGCGCAGCAATTATTTCGAGGACCTGTGACAATCTAGGCATCACTAAACGAGAAGTAGAAATTGATGCTTAAAGGACCAGGCCGAAATAACGTCTCCCGTGGCGTACAGGCATTCGAGAGATAACACACTCCCTAAACCAAAACGTAACCCTTAAGACATTTCGCGCTACCCTGTACGAGGCACCCAGTGCTGAGCGCACCATATTGACTTCAAGAACAACGCCCATAGGAGCGCAACTTGAGCAAGGTTCTAATAACGGACTACACATGGCCAAACATCGATGCAGAGACATCTATCCTTGCAGCTGCTGGCATTGAAGTCGTAGTAGCTCCCGATTCTTCGGTCGAAACCCTTACCGAACTCGCGAACGACGTTGATGCGATTATGTTTTGCTTCGCACAGGTACCTGCCCAAGTCCTTCAGAATGCCCCGAACTGCAAAGTTGCATCACGGTACGGCATTGGTGTCGATAATCTAGATATCGCTGCCTGCACTGAACTGGGTATCGTTGTCACAAATATTCCGGATTACTGCATTGACGAGGTCGCAGACCATGTCATGGCTATGGCACTTTCTTTCAATCGTAAGATCGTCAAACATAATGCAATGGTGAAATCCTCTGGTTGGGGATCCGTATCTCTCACCGACACAATTCATAGGCTCCGAGATAAGACTATCGGCATCGCCGGAATGGGGCGCATTGGACGAGCAGTAGCGCTTCGAGCCACAGCCTTTGGTATGACGGTCTTGTCGCACGACCCCTTTGTCCAACAATCTGACGCACCCGAAGATGTACAGATGACATCCTTAGAAACGATGCTGGCTGAGTCTGATTTCGTGACCCTGCACGCCCCTTTAATCCCACAAACGAATGGGATGATCGGGGCCACTGAACTTAAGTTAATGAAGAACGACGCCTTTTTAATCAATGCCGCTCGGGGTCCCTTGATTGACGAAACGGCACTCATAGAGGCTATAAAAAACAACGACATCGGTGGTGCGGGCCTAGACGTACTGGAAGAAACCGCTCCTCCAGATGACCACCCTTTGTACGCTTTCGACAACGTGGTCATTACCCCTCATACGGCCTTTTTCTCTCAGGCCTCAACTATCGAACTGGAAGAACGCACCGCAAAAGAAGTTGTAAGAGTCCTGAATGGCCAGATGCCAGAAATTGTTATCAACCCAGACGTCCTAGGAAAAACACGGGCCGGCATCTAGGGGCATATCACCAAGATCTCTCGGGTCGATATTTACGGTCACAGACAGACATGTTTCTGGGTTAGGCACGTGCCACATGCTTCAGATGCCTAACCCAGAAACCGTACAATCTCAAATGCGGATAGATCGTTGACTGACTTCCCATCCAACAGTAATTGGGCGAAAGATTCTCCCAGTGCCGAGGCCATTTTGAAACCGTGCCCAGAACAAGGGCTCCCAATTAGAACCGACGAGTTATCAGGATGGAATCCGATCATGTAATGGTGATCCGGGGTATTTGTATACATACAAACCTCGGAACGTACCACGGGCCCGTTCACTCGCGGCATAAGGGGCGTCAAGCGAGTCCGAAGTTCCTGCTCGTCCTCGGCCGTTATGATGCCACGATCCAAGGTGTTCGGATCTACAACCTCCCCATCGTGATGCCGTGCTATCTTGATCCCTGCACCTGTATTCGGGAAACCATAAAAAACGTGTCCCAACTCGTATTCACATATATATATAGGACAGTTTTCAGGGTCGAACATCTCACGGTCTGAACCAGGGTCAAACCAAAATAGAACCTGGCGTTCAATCTCAATAGGAAGAGACAACTCTGGGACCAATTCAGGGAGCCATGCCCCTGCAGTTATTAGCAATTGCCCGGCGGTCACATCACCAGAACTAGTATGGACCCTAACGCCATTTCCGTTGGCAGACCAACCCAAAACCTGGGTCCCATATCGGAGTTCAGCCCTATTTGATACGGCTCCCTCTAAATGGGTAGATATGCATGTCTCCGGGGTCAAGATTCCGGACCGTTCTTCATATACAGCAGCAAATCCGTCCGGAGGGTTGAACTGAGGCCATCTGTCACGGACCTCACTTGCGTCCATCACTTCATGTTCCAGTCCATACAACTGGGCAGACTTAATTGCACCAGAGACAGTCTCACCATCCGGAGGTCCAAGCATCAACCCACCGGTCTGCTTGAGGAGACTTCGACCGGATTCTTGTTCCAACTCAGTCCAAAGCTCATAGGAGCGCTGGACAATTGGGACATACTCGGGTGCCTCGTGATAGGCCTCTCTAATGATCCGGGTGTCACCATGAGACGACCCCATTAAGTGTGGGGGAACAAACCTATCGAACCCGACCACGGTCGCCTGACGCTTGGCAAGATGAAAGGCGGCAGCAGACCCCATCGCACCCAGGCCGATTATTGCAACGTCGTACCCAATCATTTAGCACCGAAGAGATCGTCCAATTTTTTCAAATCCAATTCATCGAAAGACTCGATCCGAGCATCCGCTTTGCTTAAGTCCGAACCTCGAGTCATCTCACTGGGGGCAGCAATCGTGTACATTCCAGCGGATTTTGCTGAAGCCACGCCGGACGTTGAATCTTCAACAGCGAGACAAAACTCAGGCAAGACCCCAACTAAATTAGCGCCCGCAAGGTATGGCTCAGGATGAGGTTTATGTAATCTCACATCTTCGACCGTGATCATCCCGGCGAAGAACGGTCCAAGCTCAAATCTTTCAAAAACCTTGTCGATGTACCATCGGCTTCCCGAAGTCACGAGTACACAGGCCAAGTGCCGATTAAATAGTTCTAGGAGCAAATCCCGCACTCCAACCCTTAACTCCAGCTGCGTGCCGATCAACTCCAAGAAAATAGCCTGTCGTTCTTTTAGAAGAGCGTCTGGATCTGGGATTTGATGTGCGCGTGCCAGATCGAACATCGTGCCCTGCACTGTCCGTCCTATGTAATTCGTTATCTTATTTTCATAGGTAAAAGGAACGTCGTACGCGGCCAAGGCGAGACGGTCAGCCTCGTAATGAACTGGTTCTGAATCGACAATCACACCATCTAAGTCGAAACATACGGCCTTAAGTTTGTCGCCGGATTCTCTTGAATCAAAGGGGGCCATATTTAAACCGGGTGGACTATTGACTCTGGATCTTCGCCGCGTGCCAGGCGTGAGACATTGGCAATAGCAAAGTCCGTAGAACGTATTCCTGACTCTTCTGCAAGGCTCGCCAGATGAGGAGTCACCACCACATTGTCCATGGTCAGTAACGGGTTATCGGGCGGTGTCGGTTCTTGTTCGGTTACATCCAGACCAGCTCCAAAAATTTGCCCTTTCTGCAGCGCCAGAGTCAAGGCAGCCTCATCGACAACCGGTCCGCGGCACGCGTTGATCAAAATTGCTGTGGACTTCATCATTTCGAACTCTCGAGTGCTGATCATGTGGTGCGTGGAACGATCTAGCGGAACATGGAGAGTTATTAAATCAGATGTACTTAATAGTTCATCGAATTCCACCCTGCGAGCCCGTGAATCATTTTCAACGTCTTCGGGAATAGAGACCACATCTGAATATATGACTTCACATTCCCAGCCCCGCAACCGACGAGCCACGCGCGAGCCAATCCGCCCAAGTCCAACCACTCCAACAGTCTTGTTAACAAGGTTGTGGTACTCACCCTCTTCTCCGGTGACACCTGCCATCCAAGTCCCTTCCCGGGTACTAGTCAGTTGAAGATTCATCTTGCGGTACACCGTGATCATGAGCGCTATAGCGTGCTCCGCCACAGCCACGGAGTTACCACCACCGTTGTTTGCAACTAAGACCCCACTCTCGCCCAGTGCCGTCTTGTCCAGGTAATCCGTGCCCGCCGAAGTTGTTTGGATAAGTCGTAAATTTGGAAGCTGGAGTGCCAGTGCGGTTGTCACGGCCCGTGGGCCTGCAGGGATCACCGCTATAGCACTTTGCGCCTGCTCAATAATCGAAGTCTCGCCTGACGCGTTGTCGATCCAGCGGATTTCAACCAAGCCCCCATGCTGTTGGGCCAATTGTTCGTAACGTGCCATTACCCGTTGCGTACGGTCGTCATTCGGTCCAATCACGGCAACCAGGGGCAGAGCCATAAGAAGAATCTCCTCCATCAAGCAGCATTTCGTCGCGCAGGAAAATAATAGGAATCCCGATCAGGCGGATTATAGCCCCCAGTAGCTCGCTAGGATCGACCCAAAGGAGTCAAGCCTTCATATTTTTATCAACTTAAACCCTATAATCTTCGATCATTATCCACAAACCATCAAAATCTCAACAATTCTTAACCTCGACAGGCCCGGTAAGACTGTTTGCTGCGTAATTCGCTTCAAGTCATCGACGGTATTGGCCCAAATAGGGAATCTGATTTATGGGGCAAGGGAGTCACCACATGGGATGATCTTGCCGCGTATAAACCACAGTATTCAGTAGAACTAGAGCAGGCAGAAAAACAGCTACAAAACGGAGATGCTAAATACTTTCAAGACATTCTCGGAAACCGCGAGTCCTGGCGGATTTACGCAGATTTTCAAGGTAAAACAGCTTTTCTTGATATCGAAACCACTGGCGTTTCATCTGAGAATTCCTACGTGACTATGGTTGGTATTCTCGACCACACAGGGTTCACTGCATATATACGCGGCGAAAATTTAGACGAACTTCCCGATGTGCTAGGAAGTTACCCATTATTTGTCAGCTACAACGGAACCTCGTTTGATATGCCTTTCCTGGACAGGGAGTTCAAACGTCGTATCCAGCAAGACGGGAAGAATTCGTTGTTCTCACATGCCGCGCATCTGGACCTTCGATATCCACTCAGGAATATGGGTTTTAAGGGAGGGTTAAAGCAGATTGAGCAGGCCACAAATACGGGCCGTTCAAGTCAGCTATCGGGGCTTAGTGGATACGACGCGGTCAGGTTATGGGCCATGTCTAATGATGGCGAGCCCGAAGCCCTTTCAACCCTTGTGAGGTACAACGCTGAGGATGTCGTTTCCCTCCCCAAATTGACCGAAATGATGGTCGCCCATATGGCTTGTGGAACTCCGATGTGGCCTGCTAACCCGGAACCATTCCCTGAATATGACACCAAAAATTTGCCATATGATCCCGTTCTTGTGGATTACCTTACAAACAAGCCCGGGTTGTCGTAGTTAGATTGACTAGATTCGATAGGCCAATCTTTCGTTCCCGATGCTACACTCCGACCGTCGGCACCTGAGTTAACTAGGGGTATCCGCCCCTTACGAATGTGCGAATGAGGAGTGAGGTCCACCGTTATGGACAGCCTCGAATTCACCGAACGGCCGGAACTTCGACGGACAATTATGCTCACTGCATTCGCAGGATGGTCTGACGCGTCCGAAGCTGCCACTCGGGCAATCAAACACATAGTGGATCAGACATCAGCGAAACGATTTGCATCAATTGATCCCGAAGATTTCTACAATTTCTTAGAGCAGAGGCCCAAGGTTAGAAACGGTGCCAACGGCGAGCGCATTTTAACCTGGCCAGAAAACCAATTTTACGCCTGGCACAATACTGATGGTGATGGCCCCGACCTACTCCTGTTCAAGGGTGTAGAACCGCATTTCAAGTGGCGCACTTACTCGGCAATGCTTTACGAAGTTGCAGAGGCGTGCAATGTGGAAATGGTCGTCACTTTAGGGGCTTTGCTAGATGCCGTTCCTCATACCCGACCGGTAAAGGTAACGCGGTCTTCACAGTCCAAATCCCTTGGACCTCGTTACGAACATCTTAATTTTCAACCCTCTAGTTATCAGGGTCCCACAGGCATTATGTCCATTGTCTTGGACAAGATGACTTCTGCCGGCATCCCGTGTGCTTCGTACTGGGGACACTCACCGCACTATGTACAGGCCAAGCCGAACCCTAACGTCACACGAGCGCTTTTAGAAGCCGTGACAGAAATCATCCCGATCACAGTGGACACCGAACGCCTGGAACGACGTGGCGGTGATTTCACGAGACGGTTAACAAAGGCATTGGCTGATCAGGATGAAGTTTTAAAGTACGTTTCGGAACTTGAGGAGCGCTGGGACAAAGACAACTCACCATCTGACTCCCCGGGGACAGTCGAAGACTCCGCTCCTTTAATAGCTGAATTAGAAGCTTTCTTACGGAGTGAGGCTGAAATCCCTTCAGATGAAAAAGATGATGTGGAGTCAGGTGACCAGCACCCAGACGAAGGGAACTCCCCAAGTGTCTAAATTAACCGATCGTCTGGATGCTCTTGGTCGGGTTACTCCAACTCCCATGGGGTTTACACCGCGTGTAGCAGTCAAACCACCTGCAACAATGTTGCTTCTCGGATCAGTCCCCGCCGGTGATGCCTCAAAATACGCAACCTGTGCCGGGCCTGTTGGGGTCGATGTTCTATTACTACGGGCCGCCGACTCTCTTTCGAACGAAACGTTGAAAAAGCTCGCTGATACGACCTGGGGGGTATCTGTCGATGAAATCGACTTTCAAGGACTTGATGAACTCAAGGAAAAGGGTTGTGACTTCGTAATCCCAACTTCGGACAAACAGGCCGCAACCGTCATACGGGACGACGAGATGGCCCGTGGTTACGAGGTCGACACAAATCTCACAGAAAAGCTAGCCCGAGCGCTCGAATTACTTCCGGTGGACTTTCTGCTGCTTACACCCCCGGATTCACTGTGGCCACTTAAGTTATCCAGCCTGATTGACTTGGAAGCCACTGTAGGCCTGGTGGGACGGCATTTCGTATTACGTGTTGAGAGCCCTCCATCGTCCCAAGACCTCGAGATAATACGCAACGTTCCCATTGACGCTTTGTTGGTAGATTTGACGTCAACATCAGCCGCTGAACTGAAACAATATCGGGACCTTATAGACGGTCTACCACCCCGAAAACCTCGATCGGGTGGCGGAGAACATCAAGACGCCACGTCAGTTCATACCGGTACATTACCAAGTGGCCATTCACATGATCATGATGACGATTGGGACGATGACAACGCTCTCTCGTTATAAGTTGAGTGGTGCACAAATAACGCTTTAACACTCACTTCGAATACCCGTCAGGTACATTAGTTTCTTATTTCTTCGCAGCACCATTGCCCTGTTAGAGACGGCCATGGCGTTCAAGCATCTCATGCTATTCTTCTACTCAATTTCAAAGCTAAATCTAGCTGGGTTCCAAAAGATTCAAAGGCGTCCTATAGAAATCGAAACCAGTTTCCCGAGAATAAATCGGATAGCCCGAAAAACGACTCTCAAACCCTTATCCGCGCCACCGTTAAAGGGCCTGAAATGTAGAGCCCGGAGGACAACATGACACAGGTAACCATCATCGGACTCGGCCTTATCGGTAGTTCGATAGGAATGGCGATTCGAGCTGCTAGAAAAAAAGTCAAGGTTGTCGGTTTTGACCACAATTCCAATGTTCAAAATCGGGCTAAAAAAATTGGAGCTGTCGATGACGTGGAATGGCGTCTCGACAAAGCAGTAGAAGATGCCAACCTAGTTGTCTTAGCAGTACCGGTACTAGAAATTTCGACCCTGCTAGACAATGTGGTTCAATGGTTGAAACCCGGCACCACTGTGACCGATACGGCTACCACGAAAGCCCAGGTTATGGCGTGGGCAGCCGAGAAAATGCCACCAGAGATAGGCTTCATCGGTGGTAACCCGTTAGCAGGCGGGGGAATGACTGGACAGGATGCGGCACACCCTGACATGTTCATGGGAGTTTCCTACCCTTTAATGCCATCCCCTCGAGCACCAGAACATTGCGTGAAGGCGGTGGTCGAATTTGTGGAGCTAATTGGCGCAAATCCAAGGTTCGTGGATGTCGCGGAGCACGACAGTTATGTAGCCGCTGTTTCAAACGGACCTGTCCTAATGTCTTCTGCACTTGTGCTGAGTGCAGCAAAGAGTCCAGCCTGGGCTGAGATTAGTAAATTCGCCTCGACTGAGTTCGGGGATCTGTCACGCCTGGCCGGTATGGATCCCGAAACTACTCATGGAATATGTAAAACCAATCGGGACATGATGTTGCACTGGTTAGACGTTTATATGTCTGAACTCACAGGGCTACGCGAAGCGCTAACTTCGCTGAATGACAGCGATGATGACGAAACCTTGAAACCCCTGCTCACCAGGGCCCACGAGCACCGTCTGAGATGGTCTGCTGGCGTAAGCCCTGAAACTGAGATGCCCAAAGAAGAGGCCATAACAGTGACTGAATCCCTCGGCCAAATGTTCCTGGGTGGTGGAGTAATGGGCCGAATCCGAGGAAACCGAGGCCACAAAAACGAGTAAAGGAAGGTAAAGAATTTCGATAACCGAGCTATAAGGGGATGATTTCGCCGATGCGGCGCGGTTAATCTGGTGCAATGGTAAGAGAGGTTTCAAAACCACAACGCCTCCGAGGCGCTATAGAAATACCCGGGGACAAATCGATATCGCACCGAGCAGTGATGTTCAACGCGCTAGCGAACGGATCGTCGACTGTCACAAATCTGTCTGGAGGAGCTGATTGCACGTCCACCATCAGTATTTTTCAGGCGATGGGTGTAGACATCGTTCGAACTCCGGGTTCTTCGGGGCGAGGTGACACTGTTCAGATCAAAGGCGTAGGCATGCACGGGCTTGTCGAACCCGTTGAGATACTGGACGCTGGTAATAGTGGCACCACTACGAGACTTATGTCGGGACTACTGGCCGGTCGGTCAATCATGACCGTCATTACTGGAGATGAATCACTCAGATCCCGGCCTATGGGGCGTGTTATTAACCCTCTCCGTAGTATGGGTGCGAACATATCTGCAAGAGACGGCGGTCGCTTGGCTCCCATAGTGTTTCACGGTGGCGACCTAAATGGGATCGATTACGAAATGCCGGTCGCCAGTGCACAACTTAAATCATGCCTGCTGTTAGCAGGATTAAGGGCCGCCGGTAGAACAACAATCAGGCAGCCAGATGTCTCACGAGACCATACGGAACGCATGCTTTCCGGCATGGGCGCAAATATAGAAGTTAATGGGCTGTCCGTAACAACCTCCGAATCCGAACTGACTGCAGCGGACGTGGAAGTGCCCGGCGACATCTCATCAGCAGCGTTCTGGATCGTTGCGGCTGCAGCGCATCCTGATGCTGATATCACGCTTTCCAATGTAGGTGTTAACCCAACACGGACGGGTATTTTTGATGTCCTCCGTGCAATGGGTGTTGATATCAACCTCCTGAATAAACGGTCCATTGCAGGAGAACCCGTGGCTGACCTACGAATCCGTTCTTCCGAACTAAAAGGTATAGATATCGGCGGAGATGTCATACCTCTGATGATCGACGAAGTGCCAGTAGTCGCTGTAGCCGCAGCGATGGCAGATGGCGTGACACGAATTACTGAGGCTTCCGAGTTGAGAGTAAAAGAGTCGGACAGGATTTCCGCCACCGCCGAATGGCTCAAGGCAGCTGGCGTGAAACACGAGGAATCTGAAGATGGCCTCATCATCTACGGCGCAGGAAAAATCGGGAGCGCAGTAGCTGATAGTTTCGATGACCATCGTATCGCTATGTCGTTAGCTATTGCAGGGCTCGTAAGTGAAGGAACCATTGGTATCCAACGATCCGAGTCTGTAGACATCTCGTACCCTACTTTCTGGCGCGACTTGGACATGCTTTCTGGATCCGTCGTGTGAACCGAGACGAACTCAAATATGGCATCCCAAGGCCAATGATTGTGGTCATATCAGGGCCATCAGGTGTCGGCAAAGATGCCATCCTCGAACGTATGGCCGAGCTCGAATTTCCTTATCACTTCGTAGTCACTACGACGACACGTGATCCTCGACCTGGAGAGGCTAATGGCGTCAACCATTACTTCGTCGATCAGTCCCGATTCCAGTACTTGATAGACGAGGATGAATTACTAGAGCATGCCGAGGTCTACGGGAACATGTATGGCGTACCGAAGGAGCAGGTACGAAATGCATTGACCGCAGGCCGCCACGTCATGATCAGGGTAGACATTCAAGGAGCAGCGCGGATACGCGAACTGGTTCAGGACGCACTGCTCATCTTCATCGCACCACCCAGTTTGGAAAGTCTTCAGTCCAGATTAGAGGACCGTGGCGTAGACGCACGTGAAGCGATCACTGTCAGGCGTTCACAGGCGATAGAAGAGATCGCGAATTCAGAGTGGTTTGATTACACGATAGTGAACTACGATGATCATCTAGATGACGCGGTGAATGAAGTGATCCATGTCATCGAAAAAGAGTCTGAGCGCCAACCACCAAGGATATTCAATCTCTAGATTTCATTGGTGATATCGCAAAGAAGTATCTGGCCTGAAGGCAGAATCTCCAGGAGCTTGTAATGGACAAAGACATAGGGCTATTTGAAGCGATAGACAGCCAGAGAGCCCTTCGATACATCAAGCCAGATCCGGTCCCAGCAGAAATGCTAGACCGAATTCTACTGTCTGCTTCAAAAGCACCCAGTGGCGGTAATAACCAGCCCTGGGAATTCGTGATTGTGCAGGACCAAGATGTAAAAGATAGGATCGCAGTCTTTTATAAACAGGCCTGGGACGAAAGTTACGGTAAGTCGCGTGACCCAGGCCGCCTAGGGACGCTCTCTTACAACTCCGCCGAACACCTCGCCAAACATATCGCCAAAGCACCTCTCTGGATCATCATATGCGTGCGACATAACGGCACACCGGAAACGATGGGCCGAGGAGCATCTGTCTTCCCCGCCGTTCAGAACATGCTCCTAGCCGCTCGTGGACTGGGTCTCGCCAGTGTACTTACGACGTTCCACACTAGATTTGAAAATGAAGTTGCTGAGATTTTGCAACTTCCCGAGAATGTTCAGACCGCGGCCCTTCTTCCATTCGGTTTCCCGGAAGAGGGACATGGTTATGGGCCAACCCGTCGAACCCCAGTTCACGAGGTAATGCACTTCGACCGCTGGTAGTCCACTAGTCACCCTGCCCGAGATTTACCCGACCATCCAGAAATCAACTCTCATTGAAACTACCGCCCGTGGTAATCAATTTTCTGGAGTCGCTTCGTCTGACTGGCGATATATCCCTGTCGAGTAAATGCTGGTTTGTGACTCTCGATAATTTCTCGAGCCTTGACCGAATCGTCTGATAATAGATCCACAACCGTCAATGCCATTGAAATAGCCGAATCCACAACTGCACGTCGGTAATCGTCTATAACGTAATCTATCCCGTGACCGGTGCCACTTGCCGCTGCGACGTAGGGATGCAAAGCCGGCATGATTTGAGAGAGATCTCCCATATCCGTCGAACCTCCCGAATTCGCTGTATCGGCCTGCGTCATAAGACTCTCTTTGCCGTATTCCGTGGTGACATTGTCGGAGAAAACACGAGCGAGCTCAGCGTTATTTTCAAGCGGTAGATATCCGGGTATCGCGACAATTTCCAAGCCTGTACCTATGGCTAAAGCACCAGAACGATAACAGTCAAAGATACGTGCCGAAATCTTGTCAACCGCGTCCATTGTTCTTCCACGGACACGACCCTCGTAAACAACCTCTGCCGGCACGGCGTTCGTTGCGACGCCGCCACGCGTGATGATTCCATGGACTCGCGTCTGATTATCAGCTTCAAAGGTCTCACGCTGAGTGTTGATAGCCGACAGTGCGAGCATTGCAGCCTGAAGTGCATTAACTCCTTGATGTGGTGCCCCACCGGCATGTGCGGCCTTACCAAGGAACCTGACGTAATGGACGACATGGGCATTACTGGTGCCGCCAACAATGAAACGCCGTTGGGCTTTGCTTGAACTAGTGTGGATCATCATCGCCATATCCACGTCGTCGAAAATTCCGAGTCGGATCATTTCTTGTTTACCGGAGAGAAAACCCAGATGTTCAGCCTCTCGCAGCCCCCAGCGCATCTCGACGTCTATGAACTCCTCTGCCGGGGTCGCTATGAAAGCAGCCTTCCCGGAGAGAGCTTCAGAAACACCCGGTGCACCAAGCCCTATCGCAGCTCCGACCATCGCCCCGAGTTGGGCATGGTGACCGCAAGCATGTGCTGCACCAGACTCTGGATCAGCCGCGGGGTGACCAGGCGCTTTGACAGCATCCAATTCACCGATAATCCCCACCGTCGGTCCATCACCACCGAAATCCTTTATCCCCTTCATACCAGTTATTGCGATTCCGGTCTCGGGATTAATCCCGGCAGCAGATAAAGCCTTCGCCACGACATGTGCCGTTCGCTGTTCTTTAAAACCTGGTTCGGGGTGTTCGTAAACGTCACGAGCTAGTTCAATTATGTCCTCGGAGGCGATTTCGATTGCCTGACGTACGGCTGCCTTCACCTGAAGTTTGTCCATTCCCTTAGACACACTCATTCCGTAAACGACCGTTCACTAAGAAATCCGCGCTGCATTTCCAAGTATTCATCTTTAGTCATCGATGGTTTGTGTTCAGTCACAACGCGTATCGCTTCGGAAGCGTTGTTGGACAGTAGGTCAACCACCGTCATCGCCATAGCTTTCCCCGCATCCAAGACCGCTAAATTGTAGTCATCGACAATCATGTCTTCAGAATGATTGGATCGACCGACCGCGCCTCCAACATATGGATGAATACCTGGCATGATCTGTGTGAGGTCTCCCATATCCGTCGAACCACCACGCATCCCGAATTCATGTACGAGATCAGGACCAACTAATGTTTCGGCATTCAATCGGTGAATAGACGCCAAAGTTTTATCCTGAGTTAGCGGTAGGTACCCTGGTAACGTTGTGATCTCTACAGTCGCACCTACAGCCAGTGCTCCGGCACGCAAAGCCCTATCAACCTTTTCGTTAGCACTTTTAATGGCCTTGATGCTAGATCCACGTACAAATGTCTCCATGCGGACGTCATCGGGAACAGCATTTACCACCGACCCACCTCTTGTAATTATCGGGTGAACTCGGATCGTGTCGTCGTCCTTATACGTCTCTCTCTGTGCATGTATTCCTGCAATCGCCATATGTGCTGCATTTAAAGCATTGACACCGAGATGTGGTGCGCCTCCCGCATGTGATTTCACACCTCGGTACTTGACGAATTTAGCAACTAGTCCGGTATTCGACGCAAATACTCCAAATCCATCGTGGGGCTCTTCCGTAGTGACATGAGTCATCATGCAGATATCGACATCATCCAGCTCGCCTAACCGTACAAATTCCGGTTTGCCTCCAAGGAATTCGAATCGCCCAGATTTACGCTGTTCGTTACGCCATTCGATCTCCACATACTCTTCGGCAGGCACGACCATAAGAGTGATGCTCCCTGAAAGGGATTCAAGCACTCCGGGAGCTTGAAGACCAATAGCGGCTGCCAACATATTCCCAAGTTGACAGTGGTGGGCGCAGGCGTGTGCCGCTGTTGTATCTGGATCAGCGTTCGGATGACCGGGCACGGGCAAAGCGTCCAGTTCAGACAGAATGGCGATATTGGGGCCTGGAGACCCACCCTGTAATGTGGCCGTCATGCCCGTCACAGCCAAACCTTCCCTAACCTCCAACCCGAGGGTGCGAATAGCTGATGCTGTAGCAGCTGCGGTTTTAAACTCTTGATAACCCGTCTCTGGATGGCTGAGTGCAGCAAGTGCCAGATCGATAGCAGGTTTTCCATGCGAGGACACATAGTCTGATACAAGATTTTTTAAGTCGACTGTGTTGCTGGGATTAACCAACGTCCACTCCGAAATACAAAAGGTGAGGTGGGAACAGGCTGAAGTGTAACAAGAGATGCGACTTTTTCTGTGAGTCGCTCTTGTTCCGAATGGGAAGCTTGTGATGCGCATCCGGCAAGCTTGCCCGTGAATAATGGGTTCAAGGTCCCTATAATTTTCGGCATGAAAATTGTCATCGCCCCGCAAGGCTTCAAAGGCTCTCTCACTGCTCTTCAGATTGCTCGAGCAATTGAAACTGGGGTAAAAAATGTCTTACCCAACTCCGAAACTGTGTTGGTTCCCGCAGCCGACGGCGGTGATGGGACACTACAGGCACTCGTGGACAGCTCTGATGGAACGGTAGAGACAGCTACAGTGTCCGACCCGCTCGGGCGCCCCATTGAAAGTAACTGGGGTGCGATGGGTGACGGCAAGACCGCTGTGATCGAGATGGCTGGCGCTTCTGGTTTGACCTTACTTGCTCTTGACGAGTTGGACCCTCTAAGAACTACTACATATGGCACCGGCGAATTATTCTGTGCTGCTCTCGATGCTGGATACAAACGCTTCATTGTCGGGATTGGTGGAAGTGCTACAAACGATGGAGGGGCAGGACTGGCACAATCGCTCGGTATTGGTCTAAAAGACATACAAGGAAACGAGCTCCCACGTGGTGGCGCAGCCCTCGCAGATATCGATCATATCGACATGTCACATTTTGACGCACGCCTGCGTAGCGCTGAGGTAACCGTGGCGTGCGACGTTAACAATCCACTTTGTGGTGAGGATGGTGCCTCAGCTGTGTTCGGGCCTCAAAAGGGTGCTACTCCGGAAATGATAAAACGGTTGGATACGGCATTATCACGGTTCGCAGACGTCATCGAAACTGATCTGGGTGTAGACGTCAGGGATCGGCCAGGAGCTGGCGCAGCAGGTGGTCTTGGCGCAGGCCTGATGGCTTTCTTGAACGCCAAACTTTCTGCGGGGGTCGACATAGTCCTTGACTCAGTAGGCCTGGATCAGGCTCTCGAACGTGCCGATCTGGTCATAACAGGAGAGGGCCAGATCGACCACTCAACCATCTTCAATAAGACCCCAGTCGGAATCGCTGAGCGCGCAGGTAAGCGCAACATCCCAGTTATCGCTATCGCTGGTGGTCTCGGAATCGGATACGAGGAAACGCACGAAAAGGGTCTTTCCTCCGTGTTTAGCTTGGTGAATGGCCCCATGTCGCTGGATGAGGCCCTGGCCAATACCGAAAAACTTCTTATCAGTGTGACCGAGGAAATAATGCGCACGATTTCAGTGGGCCGTTCACTCTAGTCCTAACATTTTGACAAGTAGTCAAATAAACAATCACCGACCAACTTTTAAGTCGAGGTTATATCAAAAGTTTTCGATGCTTGGAATACGGCCCAAAATAGGATCAATCGATAACTTCAGAAACGCTTATCGATGTAGCCCCTGCTGCTAACATTCGGGTGATCGCCCGTTCTCCATCACCTTTATTCACGTCTACAGAGCCTATTCCGTCCGATAACAGGTATGTTTCAAATCCAATTTGTCGCGCGTCTAGAACCGTGTTGAGAACACAGTAGTCTGTCGCAAGTCCGCCAACAAAGATGCGTGTCACTCCCGCAGATATCAGCTGTTCCTCAAGATCAGAGTCCAAAAAACCAGAATAGGCATCTATATCTGGATCGCTACCCTTTTTAACAGTGATGTACCCATCTGGAAGGTTAAGATCCGGATGTAGTTCAGCGCCATAACTACCCTGAACGCAGTGCGCAGGCCATGGTCCGCCAGATTCTAGAAACGATGAGTGCCCAGCAGGGTGCCAGTCCTGCGTTACGAATACGCGACCCCCTTGCCCGTGGAAGGCATCGGCGGTACGCGTCATCGTACGGGCGACTTCGTCACCACTCGACACCGCAAGGGTTCCTCCAGGACAAAAGTCGTTCTGAACGTCAACGATTACGAGGGCATCTTTACTGTTCAGTTTCATTGAAGACCTGCCTCATACTGAGCGAAACCACTCATGCCCTTTTCATTGGACAATAACTAGATGCACCTCAAATGGTCCATGAATGCCATCAACGATAGTCGCTCCAATGTCCCCTGTCCGACTCGGCCCCGATATGAGGTTCATAGAACCCTCAATTTGGTGACTGTTGTAGTCATGACGTTCAAGCGTAAACAAGTCGTCCAATGATGGCAGGACATCTCCTCGGTTCAGAATCGCTATGTGTCGCCCAGGTGCTAGTGATACAAGTCTAGATAGACCTTCGCGAGGGTGTAGGACCACAGTACCTGTCTCTGCGATTGCATAGTCAACACCTGTGATTCCGACCTCGGCGGCGAACGCTGCGCTCTTTAATCCTTCGATGTCCTTCGATACCTGCCCGACAGTTGCTACGCCCGGTGTGATCCCTACTGCCTCCAAAGCTGCATCCACTGGCGTTGAGTCGAAAATGTCCTGATCTGATCGAAGCACATTAGTAGTGCCCGCATCTGAACAAATCTTTGCAACGACATCAGCCGCATCCTCAGGGGAAGCTACCCTAGATACCTTCCAACCTGCCGCAGAGGCAGATTTTGCGAGTAATTCCAATAATAAATCTGCTTCTTCAGTCATTCGGATACGCACCTCCGCCGCCAATGAACCGACGTCATGGTCCGTTAACCCAAGGTGTGTGGCGTTGTCCGGTTCTGGGACTTCGACTGATTTTTTAAGCGCCTTACTAACTCGTGCAAGGAACGCTTCGCGTCCTGTGATGGCCATTAATCGTCAACCCGTAGACGACGCTTCTTAAATCTATCCCTGAATGGTGATGATGCCGTTATGGGTATATCGCGACTTCGTGTCCAACCCGAAAGCGGCGGGGGTAGTCTTTTGAACATCCCGCCATGTGTAACCAGTCGCCCAAAGAGATTAACTAGCTTGCCACCCCTGCGGAACCGACTTGATTTCATGTTTCCAAAACGCCACGCTTTCCAAACAAGTCGCTCAAAACGACCGGAAGAGCGCGACTCTATCGGACCTTCAGCTATCTCATTACGAAGATGAA
Source organism: Dehalococcoidia bacterium (assembly GCA_046583495.1). Lineage (GTDB taxonomy): Bacteria > Chloroflexota > Dehalococcoidia > Lucifugimonadales > Lucifugimonadaceae. Next base: position 49,196 of record JAYGCF010000064.1, on the reverse strand, counting down.
GCAGCATATTAGGGATATCGATACGTACCGGGCAGGCCTCTTTGCATGCTCCGCAGAGTGAGGAAGCAAACGGGAGGTCCTTGCCACGTTTTAATCCCGACAACACCGGAGATACCACAGCTCCGATTGGTCCTGGGTACACCCACCCGTAACTGTGACCGCCAACTTTCCGGTACACAGGGCACGCATTCAGACACGCCCCGCAACGGATGCAATATAACGCCTCTCGCAGCTTTTCATCAGCAAGAAGTCGCATGCGACCGTTATCCACGATCACAAGATGAAACTCTTCCGGACCATCCTCTTCGTCGTCACGGCGGGGCCCGTTCACCATAGTTACATAACTGCTAATCCGTTGACCTGTGGCGGATCGGATCAAGATGCGCAGCATCATGCCAAGATCCTGCATCGAAGGCACAATCTTTTCCATGCCCATAACCGCAACGTGAACCCGAGGGATCGAGGTACACATTCGGCCATTGCCTTCGTTCGTAACAAGAACAATGCTGCCGCTTTCAGCTACTGCGAAGTTAACACCCGTGACGGACATATCAGCCCTTTGGAATGTTTCACGCAGCATGCCTCGTGCAGTCGTGGTCAGTTCTTCAGGCGTGCCTCCAGGATTAACACCTGTCGCCTCCTCGAACATTTCAGCGACCTGATCTTGCGACTTGTGAATTGCCGGAGCGATGATGTGATAAGGAGCCTCTCCGGCAAGTTGGATTATGTACTCACCAAGGTCGGTCTCTACCGCTTCAATTCCGACCGCTTCCATTTCGTGTGCGAGACTCATCTCTTCGGACACCATCGACTTGCTTTTTATAACGGTCTTCACATCACGCTCATGAGCAAGTTTCAGAATGTACTCGGACGCCGATTGAGAGTCCGCAGCGAAGAAAACATTCCCTCCATTGGCATCGACTTTGTCAGCCAGCATGTTCAAGTAGTAGTCGAGGTTAGATATGGTGTGTTCTTTAATCGCCCTCCCCCTGTCACGTTGATCATCCCAGTTCTCTGTGGCAGCTCCAGCACTCTGACGATTAGTGTGAAAACCGTTATAAACGGCCTCCATTGATTCCTGAATAACTGGATCCGCCAGAGTTTCGGCAGCACCTTTCTTAAAGCGATCTGTCGTTGGCAGCATCAGGCCCCATCCCCAATCGCCTTGTCCAATACTTCGGCTATGTGCCTGACTTGCTGTTGAGAACCACGTCGACTGAGTCCACCTGCCATATGCATGATGCAGCCAGTGTCTCCAGCCACAATCATTGATGCTCCGGTATCTGCTGCGTTATCCAACTTTTCATCCAACATTGCTGTAGATACATCTGCGAATTTCACCGCAAAGGTCCCTCCGAAACCACAACAAACCTCCGAGCGGTACATAGGCAAAATTCCAAGACCCTTTACCTGACTAAGAAGTTCCTTCGGTTGTACCTCGACTCCAAGCTCACGCTCCAAATGACAGCATTGGTGATATGTGATGGTGTCATCCAGTTCCAAACCCAAAGTGGCGATGTCCTCACCTAGAACGTCAACCAGGAATTCCGTAAATTCAAAAATCCGCTTACCCACACGTCTCACCCGCTCCAGTTCCGTGGGATCATTTTCGAACATATCCGCATAAAAATTACGAACCATAGCCCCGCATGACCCAGACGGCACCACTATTGGTCCTTCAGTAGCATCGAACACATCAAGGAAATGACGGGCGACATGCGCAGCATCTTTTTGGAATCCAGAGTTAAACGCTGGTTGGCCGCAACACGTCTGTCCTTCCGGGAATTCGACCTGAATTCCCAGGTTCTCCAAAACATTAACTACGCTCTCACCGACCTCCGGTCGGAATTGATCTACTAGGCAGGTCACGAAGAGCTGAATGCGCTGCGGTTTTTGGTTTGGTACTCGTTCATCAATCATCAGGTCAAACCTAGCAGAAGGGACGTGCTGCGGAAAGTAGGTCCAAAGACAAGGAGTATCTCTTACCCCGTCTCGTGATAATCTGCTCCGGACCAAGTTTGCAATCTACTAACCCGAATCCTGGATCCCTAATTCCTTGGCAGAGAACCAGTACGACATAGTTATCGTTGGTGCGGGCATCATCGGCCTTTCGACGGCCCTGACTCTTCTTGAGCGGCACCCAGCATTAAAAATCGCCCTGCTTGAGAAAGGCAATGACATTGCCCAGCAGCAGACCGGCCACAACAGTGGCGTAATCCACTCCGGCATCTACTATCGACCTGGCTCATTCAAAGCGCAGTTTTGTGTTGAAGGACGAGCTTCTATGGTCAAGTTCTGTCAGGAAAACGAAATCCCATATCGGGAGATCGGTAAAGTGATCGTTGCGACTGACGAAATCCAGGTCGAACGATTGAAAGTTCTCCAAGAGCGTGGCACAGCCAACGACGTCGAGGGCCTTCGACTTGTCGATAAAGACGAACTCGGCGAGCTCGAACCCCATGTGAAAGGTATCGCAGCTCTATTTGCACCCAAAACCGGCATAGTCAACTACCAGGATGTATCTCGTGTCTACGCTGAGAAGGTTCAGGATGCAGGAGCCGAGATACATCTGAACTCCAAGGTCGAAAGCTTCGAACGACACGACGGTTTGATTTACATAGAGACCGAGAACGGCGAGTTCGTAACGAAGAACATCGTCAACTGTGCCGGACTACATTCAGATCGTATTGCACGAATGATGGGAACCGACCCTGGTTTAAAAATTATCCCCTTCAGGGGCGAGTACTACACCATTAAAAAAGAGCGTGAGTACCTCGTTAAACACTTGATCTACCCAGTGCCAGATCCTGCATTTCCATTCCTTGGTGTTCACTTCACCCACAATATGAAGGGTTATGTTGAGGCGGGACCGAATGCTGTTCTCGCAACCCGGCGTGAGGGATACAGAAAGCGAGACTTCTCCATAGGAGACACCTGGGACACGTTCACATTTGGTGGATTCTGGAAAATGACAGCTCGTGACTGGAAAACTGGGTTCTACGAAATGAATCGGTCATGGCGGAAGAGCGTATTCGTCAAGGATCTACAAAAAATGATCCCCGAGATCCAGAAATCAGACCTTGGAAAAGGTGGGGCCGGAGTACGGGCTCAGGCAGTCGATTACCAGGGCAACCTCTTGGACGATTTCCGAATAGCTCAAACTGAGGGCGCGGTACATGTCCTCAATGCTCCATCCCCCGGCGCAACGTCGTCTCTAGTCATTGGTAACAAAGTTGCCGATATGGCGGAGGAGACCTTTGCGCTTGGATAGGGTCCGATGCTGAGCGAACCTTAACCCCGACCCATCCACGCACCGTCGGCCAGAGGACTCTCTTCCTCGGCCTCGTGTAACCGGCGGACGAGCGCCATGGACGAGATGAACCCGTCGACCTGCGCTGCTAGATGCGCTGCCGTCACTCCCCCGCGTAGATCTATAACGTGCTTGAGCCACATTGATCCGTACGGGCCCAGATCCTTGTCGTTATCTACCAGTGCAACGCCGGTGACAAGATTCCAGTTAAGTCGATCCACGAAACGATGAGCCCAGTTCAATGCGCCGGCGCCACCAACAGGCCTGCGAGGATAGTAAAAAAGCAGGTCTATCAAAGCTATGTCACCGGCAGGTTCGTAAATACGCGGCTCAGGATCTGGCATAACCTGGATACTGCGATCGTCGTCCAGAAGGATTTGAAATCGATCAACCGGGTCTAGGGGCCGCTCCACGACACGCCACGACACCGGAGGAGGCGTTGTTTCCAATGCTTCTCTAGTTCTCGAGAGGGCATCTTCACCGGGGAGAATCAGATCAAGCAGAGCGAACACCTTTGTGGATCCATGCGGGCAACAGGTCCGACGAAAAAACCGATGGCTTCACACTATGATCGCAAACAAATAGCTTCTTTTTAAATCTCTTGAGATCACGGCGTCAGATTTACGAGCAGAACTCCAATGATTCTAGCCGGCCTTCGCATGTTTCTTATGACCCTGTTCCCGACCCCTCTGAAGTTGAGAAAGCGTGACTTTTCGAATACGCACCGTGTTCGGCGTAACCTCCAGGCATTCATCGGACATGATGAACTCTAGCGCTTCTTCAAGTGTGAGCGTCTTGTGCGCAGCAAGGTGTTCGGTGGCGTCTGCGGCGGCTGCCCGCATATTGGTCTGCTTCTTGGGTTTAGTCGGATTGATATCCATGTCTTGGGCGCGTGGATTTTCTCCAACCACCATGCCTTCGTAAACCTGAATGCCCGGAGCAACAAACAGTTGCCCTCGGTCTTGAAGACTTTGCAAAGCGTATCCGGTAGTCTGCCCTTTGCGATCAGCTACAAGACTACCGGTACGACGAGTACGTAGCTCGCCGTGCCAGGGTTCGTAGCCCTCAAACACGTGATTCGCAATGCCTGTACCGCGAGATTCGATCAAAAACTCGTTATGGAATCCAATAAGACCACGGGCAGGTACGACGTACTCCATTCGGACCCGCCCTTGACCGTGGTTTACCATCTCGAGCATACGTGCCTTGCGAGCAGCCATGAGTTTGGAGACAGACCCCATATGCTCGTCTGGAACGTCAATAGATAGCCGTTCCATAGGTTCGTTCAACTTGCCATCAATCGTCCTCGTGACGACTTCCGGTTTTCCGACGGTAAGCTCAAATCCTTCACGTCGTATGGTTTCTATCAAAATCGCAAGTTGAAGTTCTCCCCTGCCCTGAACGATCCATGTGTCTGGTCTTTCAGATGGGAGAACCCTTATCGAAACGTTTCCGATAATCTCCTGGTTCAGACGGTTTTCAAGAAGACGAGCGGTCAACTTGTCTCCATCGTGCCCTGACAACGGGGACGTGTTGATACCAATGGTCATAGAAAGACTTGGCTCATCAACAGCGATAACTGGTAAAGGACGTGGGTCCTCACTATCGGCCAGCGTTTCTCCAATAGTGACATCGGGCAGCCCTGCAATGGCAATAATTTCACCTGCACTGGCCTCATCCGCATCAACACGTTCAAGTGATTCAGTTACGTAAAGCTCTGTGATCTTAACTCTCTCGATGCTCCCATCGATGCGGCAGTGCGCGACCTGCTGTCCACGCTTGATAGTCCCCTGTCGAATCCGACAGAGCGCCAATCGCCCTACATACAGTGAAGCATCGAGATTAGTCACTAGTGCTTGAAGTGATAGGTCGTCGTCATACGTAGGCGCTGGAATATGAGACATCATCGTCTCAAACAAAGGTTTAAGGTCTATGCCCGGCATTTCGGTATCGGTCGTCGCAGTTCCTGTACGAGCATTTGTATAGACGATAGGAAAATCAATCTGGTCGTCGTTGGCCCCGAGATCCAGAAACAACTCGTAAACCTCATCCACAACGTCTTTGACCCGCGCGTCTGAGCGATCAATTTTATTTATAACAAGTATTACAGGAAGATGAGCCTCAAGAGACTTCCTCAGGACGAAACGCGTCTGTGGAAGTGGCCCTTCACTAGAGTCAACGAGTAACAGGACACCGTCTACCATCGTCAACCCGCGCTCAACTTCGCCACCAAAATCGGCATGGCCAGGAGTGTCAATAATATTGATCTTGGTGTCACCCCACCACACAGCCGCATTCTTAGCCAGGATCGTGATCCCCTTCTCGCGCTCCAGTTCATTGGAGTCCATCACCCGATCCACTAGTTCCTCGTGCTCTGTGAAAGACCCTGATTGTTGAAGCATAGCGTCGACAAGTGTGGTCTTACCGTGGTCGACATGGGCGATAATCGCGACGTTACGTCGATCGGTGCGGGTCTGCGTGGACATCTTGCCTCGGTGTGGTTTAGGTGCGTTCTGGAGTTATGGGGTGATTAGAACGCGACACGACCCGGACTGAGCGGATCGAATCCGCGTTTCGGACCCTGTATTACTTGCTCAGGTCAGGCGATCAACAGTTAGAGACACCCGTACCCGGCAAATCCTGTACCCCTAATCGTAACACTGAGGCCGTACCGTAAGTACGTATGAAATAACACCATCAGTGGTCAATATAAATAACCTTGGAAGCCATTTGGGCATGTTATAGACGGCTTAAAAGGTAAACCAGGAGCCTTTTCCTATTCCTCATACTCGGCCAGTGCGCTACCAAAGTACCACCGCATGCCGTGGGCTCATTTACAGCAAAAGTCACTGTATGTAAGTTCCGGTATATGGTCAGTTCGATGTATAGCGTTATTAGGAACAGAGGCCTACGGTAAACATCACCAATAAACACATCCTAGGTGATATGCATATATCACGAGATCTGAAAAGAACCTGTCGCCATTTGGAGAGTCAGCGCACATGCCAAATGATCATGAACCGACGCTCACACCATTGTGGACCTCGCAAGAGATCGCAGTACGCGTTACGTTGATAGCTGAAGAAATAGATCGAGACTACTCAAACACCACCCCAGTGTTGGTTGGACCGCTAAAAGGCGCGTTCATCTTCCTTGCCGATTTGATGCGGAAGATTCAGACCCCGGTCGAGGTCGAATTCATGCGAGTGTCCAGTTACGAGTCCGGGACTGAAAGTTCTGGAGAAGTACAAGTTGATTGGGGACCAACCGGAGATGCAATCGGCGGTCGACATATCATAGTGGTAGAGGACATCATAGACACAGGAATTACCACTACAGCAGTCGTGGAATACCTAAAACAATTCGCGCCGTCTTCGATACGAATTTGCACCTTACTTGACCGACCAGAGCGACGGATTGTAGAAATCGAACCTGATTACACAGGTTTCAACTTTTCGGATTATTTCGTAGTCGGATACGGCCTTGATCTTGATCAGAAGTACAGACAGTTGCCTGGTATTTACGGACTTGCCACAAATACCTAGTTTTCAATCACACCTTAGTCAGACGATTGTCCAGAAACAACAATTCGGTCCGGGGGCTCCGGTTCCAGATCATCACTCAAGAACGTGTAACGACCTTCCCGCAATTCAGGAGAGAGCGCGTAAATAGCCACAATCACTACAAAACCCAAAGCAGACGGGATCATCACTCCAAGATGAGGATTTAGGGTCGATGCAATAGCACCCGACACCAAACCTCCAAGAGCACCTACACCCCAGGTTACCTGTTGCAATCCCAGAACCCTTGCTCGCGCCTCTGGGGGGGTTTCCCGTAAAAGCATTGTGGAAGCCGTCACAAAGAACACTTGCGCCAAGGCGCCAATAGCAACCAAAAGGACAAGTGTTAGAGGCAGCCAAGAGGAAGCCCCCAAAGGTATCCCAATAGCGAAAGTCGCAGCAATGCTAATCACCAGAACACGACCAGGCCGGCTCACCCTTACTGCTAGGAACGCCATGGTTGCTGAACCGATTAGCTCACCGGCTGGCATTGTTCCGTTAAGTAGTCCAAGCAACACAGAGCCACCCTCAAACACTTCCTTGGCGAACACTGGTACCAGGATCATGTAGTTAAACGCGAGCATCTCTGCCGTCAGTGAGATAGCTATGACAGCCATAAGTAGTCGACTTCGTCGTATGTACCCAAACCCCGCAAACAACTGATGGATAAAGGAGTCCCTAACGGGCGATCCCAGAGTGGCGCTTCTGGCAACACCGGATTCCGGCGCGTTCGGAACCACAACGACTGCAACCATTGAGATCATCGCAAGAGTAAGAAAAATGAATCCAGGGTCGATGAACACAAGTAAAGTCCCCGTCACCACTGGCCCTATGATAAACATGAGTGTCACAGCGAACTCATCCAAAGCCAGCGCAGATGCCAACTGGCGTGTTGGAACGATATCCGCCATGAATGCTCGCCGTGCAGGGATGGTCGCACCCGATGTCAGTGAACTGAAGACGTTAATCAAAAATAGTGGATACAGTTCTCCGGGAACAACGAAAAGAAAGAGCGCCATCACGATGCTCAGAACAGCACGCGCAGCTGTTCCCAATCTTATAAGCCGAGGCCGCCCAAACCTGTCGGCCAATGCCCCACCTATAGCACCCGCAAAAATCTGCGGGCCTAGAAATGACACAAGCACAAGTGAAACTAGGAGCGGAGATCCAGATTCCTCGACCACGACCCAACCAAGAGTCGTCAGGGTCGCGCCAATACTAAGGCCTCCGACCATTGTGAGACACCACAGACGCCGAAAGACCGGATTTTGCAGAACGGTTATGACAGCGAATGACTGCATACAGAAATTATAGGTCGGTAGAGTATTCCATCACAGTACAGGAACAAACACCCTGACCACGAAAAGGCCCCGGCGGTATAAACCGTCCAGGGCCTTTTTATCGCAGTACGAGACTACGTTCTACTTAACTATTTGGCGGGAGCGTGAGGGAGTCGAACCCCCCGAGGACATCGAAGGATGCCCCCCATCGGGTTTGAAGTCCGTGGAGCCCACCAGAGCTCATACACTCCCATAGGAGGCCATAATAAGCTTACTCTCTGTGACCAGCACCCTCGATAAATAGGCTTATAGGTTGGTGACATGCCGATATGCTTCGGGCGCAATTACTTTCGTTCAGTCAGTGAGCAGTAAACGAAAATAGTTAAGCGATAGATTCTTTCAAGCGCGCTTCGAGCACCTGCTTTGGCACTGCACCTACAACCTGTCCGACCGGTGCGCCATTCTTGAAAATCAAGAGTGTCGGGATACTTCGGACTCCGTACTTACCGGCCGTCACCGGGTTAGTGTCTACATCAACCTTAGCAAACTTCACCGTGCCATCGTATTCAGCGGCAAGCTCCTCTACGACGGGAGCAACCATCTTGCAAGGGCCACACCAATCTGCCCAGAAGTCGACCAGCACAGGCAAGTCGGATTGAAGTACGTCGGTGTCAAAACTGCTGTCTGTAACAGCCGTGGTCTTGCTCATTATTTCTCCTAGTTTGGTCCAGTGCACTAGCAAAAGGACCCGGTTCATGCTTGCCAAGTACTCTTAATACCCGGGAAGCTCTTTCAAACAAAAGACTCATATTCACGCTGTGAGTTGAATCTAGTCTGCTGCCATCCCAGCTTCGCGCAGTATCGGTGCTTTCGCCAGCGATACATGGCGGAGCGGCAATCCTCGTACCGAAGGGGATGGGTCAATATCTCCAGAACCCTGTATCCCAGTTACAACGTCAGCGAACAATGTTGTAACAGACACAAAGCCCTGGTGGGGCGACGATAGACGGACAATACCAGTCTCAGGCAGAGGAGAAGCCGACGCATCCTGCTGCGCTGTGATTGTCACACGCTCACCTTCTACGATATCAAGAGTTGCAGCGTCTTCAGGGTGTATTTCTATCCATGTATCCCGTTCCACGTAGTTCATATTTTGCTCATCCTGGACTACTCGAACATCCTCTTCCGGGCGCATTAATACTCTGCCGTGAGCGAGGACCAACGGGAAATTATTGTTCTGTTCCGATATGGCTTCTCGGATTGTCATCGGTACAACCAGTAGTTTCATTTCAGATTGTTTAGATGCGAACAAGATTTCAGTACCGTTAGATTTTTCGTCATCGACCGGCGTCTGGAAACTTTTCTGTTCAAGTCTTGTGTGAGTGATACCTGCGTAGTCTGGAACCACTTTCCGGATTTCTTCAAATACCTCTGAGGAAGATTCGTACTCAAATCCGGTTCCTCCCATTGCCATCCCCAAGCTTGCAATCGTGTGCCAGCCTCCACGTTCTTCATGCCTGAGTTCAAGCCCTGGGTTAATTTTCTGTACCCTGCGTTCCAGATTCGTGATGGTCCCTGTAACTTCCGCATATGTGGCCGCAGGGAATAGGACATCCGCTTGCGCGGCTATGTCTGACATGAACACGTCGGAGACTATGAGGAATCCAGGGTTCTTAATTCCTTCAGTGGTGATACCCGCACCGTTCGGGTCCCAACCATCAGCTAGAACTGCAAGGACCTTTACGCCTTGACCATTGGCCATCTCGCGCACCGATTTACCCTGTTTATTTGGGTAGGTACCCCCAGTGACCTTGGCCACAGCATCTCTGTCAGCATCCTCAGAGACGGATCTGTGTCCTGGCAGTAGATTAGGCGCAGCCCCAACATCATTCCCCCCCTGAGTATTGGCTCCTGTGTACAGTGGATAAACACCTCCACCGTCTGCGCCGATGTTGCCTGTAATCAGAGCTAAATTCATAACGGCCGCAGCGAGGTCAGCATGGTCTTCCGCCAAAATCCCATCCGTTCCGTGGAGGAACGACGAAGGACCGCCGTTAGCATAAGCTCTTGCGGCGTTACGAATTTCCGCTTCGTCTACCCCTGTTATCTCTGAGACTCGCATCAGATCAAAGGACCAGATTGCCTTCTTGAACTCGTCAACACCCTCAAGCCGATCCCGGACGAAATCTTTATGCTCAAGCACCTCATCAAGTATCACTCGCGCAATACCACCTAGCAGGGTTATTTCCGTTCCCGGACGTGGTCGAAGCCAATTGGTCGCGTAACGGGTCAGTTCAGTTTCTCTAGCGTCAATGACAATCAACTTGGCGCCAGCGCGCACTGCCTTTTTCACGGGCACAGCAAGAACATTCTGTTCTTCCGTAGGATTGCCAGCAACAACGGCCACACACTGAGATTGCTCGATCCCCCAGATAGGATTGGTGGCAGCTCCGTGACCAGGTACGTCGGTCATACTAGACAGCAGTTCTTTCGACCGGTTTAGACCCGTGTCGACATTGTTTGTTCCAAGCACTGTACGAGCAAATTTTTGGCCTACGTAATGGTCTTCGTTCGTCCCACGCGGTGAAAGTATCACTCCCCGTTCTTCGGGCAGGTGAGCTAAAAACCCCTTGGAAGCCGCTTCTAAGGCAACTTCCCATGTGGTCCGTTGCAACTCACCGTCCACACGTACCATTGGATACTTCAGGCGGCGAATATGGTTCGGATAGTTGTAACCGAATTTTCCCTTGAAGCAGGCTTGACCATGGCCCGCCTCTCCCGACAGGTCTCCAGTCATACGAACGACTTTGTTCATATCGTTAATGTCCATCACAAACTCACACCCCACAGGGCAGTTAGTGCAGACGGTGCTGACCTTGGTAGAAGCCTTCTCCCATTTGTACTCTCGCTCGGTAAGAGCGCCGGTGGGACAGGCGTCAATGCATGAACCACAAAACTCGCATCCGGACTCTAGTAGCGATGTCCCGTGGGATGTGCCAACGAGTGCTACTCCAGATCGAGACACAAGGGATAGGGCTGTGTCGCCACGCACCTCATCACAAGCCCGTACGCAACGTGCACAGACAATACACAGGTTGTAATCACGATCGTAGAACGGATCGTCTGTATGAATCGGAAGGTCACGTCGGTGGTAGTTAAGCGATGAGGTCATGTCCAACTTCATGAATCGGACGGTGTCTTTAAGTTCACAACGCTCATTCTTGGGGCAAATCGTGCAGCGGTCGGTCACGCCCACGTGTCGCTGACAGATGTCCTGTGGCCCACACAGCTCTGCCCTGTGACACGTCAAGCAGCCGTGTGGGTGCTCAGACATCAGCAAATCCGTGATACCGCGCCGCAGTTCCAGAACCTCATCCGTGTCGGTCTTTACGACCATGTCTGCCATGACGGGGGTGGTGCAGGAGGCTTGTATTCCTGTACGCCCACCAGCCTCTGTCGAAACAACACACATGCGGCATGCACCGTACGGCTTCATACCTGGGAAGTAACAAAGGTATGGAATATACGTGTCTGCGTCCTGGGCAGCCTGGATAATCGTCTGACCTGGCTTGGCCTCGATCTCTTGGCCATCAAGTGTAAATTTGATCGTTTCGTCCGCCATTCGGGGCAGTCTCCTAGAAACTACATAGGATGTCTCTTTATCGACCTCTTGGCCGATAACCGCCGGTCAGGGCCTGGTTCGGGTCGGTGTAACCATCTGTCCCTCGCCACAGGCACCCGTGGGACATTTTTTTTCGTGCATATGAGAGTTGAAGTCATCCTCAAAATATTTCAACGCTGAAGCGACAGGGTTATAGCCAAGTTGACCATGTCCACAAAGTGAACCCATACGCATGCTCGCACCCATACGTTCCATTAGCGCAAGGTCGTCTTCTAGACCTTCGTTCTGTGAAATCCGTTCCAGTGTCTCGACCATATGAGTCATCCCCAAACGGCATGGGAAGCATTTCCCACAGGACTCAAACTGATTGAACGACATCAGATTTCTGACAAGGTTCACAGCACATACACTGTCGTCCCCGATAATAATCCCGCCGGATCCTAGGCTACCCGTAGTTTGTGCGATGGAGTCGAAATCGATCGCTGAATCGAACCCTTCTTCCCCGATTGGACCAAAGAGCGGCCCTCCGGCCTGGAACATTTTCATAGCTTTACCGTCACGAACTCCGCCGGCCACGTTTTCGACGGCTTCACGGATAGTGAGAGAACCCATCGGAACTTCATACATCCCGGGACGGTTCACGGCTCCTGTGATGCATAGTATTGCCGTCCCAGATGTGGATTCAATCCCAACATTCTTGAAAGCCTCAGCGCCGTCTCGAATAATAGCTGGCGCGTACGACAGAGTCTTGACGTTGTTAATGTTGCTTGGCTTTCCCCACAGTCCTGCCGCTGCTGGGAACGGGGGACGGTACCGCGGTTGAGAACGTTTACCCTCAATCGCCTCCATTAGTGCCGTCTCTTCGCCGGCAACGTAAGAATCGCCCGTAAGAGCCACCTCCACGTCGTAGCTAAAGTCGCTACCCAGAATGTTTTGGCCCAGTAGACCGGCGGCGTAAGCATCCTCTACGGCTTTCCGAGAGTTTTCGATCGGAAGGGTGTGTCCCTGCCTGATGAAAATCACGCCGTTGGACGAGTTTGTTGCGTAGCCTGCAAGGATCAATCCCTCAAGAAGAGTGTGTGGACAACTTTCGAGTATCCCCTTGTCGTTAAATGCCCCGGGGTCGCCTTCCTCACAGTTGCACAGGATGTACTTGACAGGAGCAGGGTTCGGCGCCAGGAATCCCCATTTCACGCCTGTCGGAAAGGCTGCACCACCTCTGCCCCTAAGACCTGAGTTCTTGACCTCATCCAGAACGGACGCCGGGTCCATGTCTTCAAGAGCCTTGTCCAGAGCACTGTAGCCACCGTTGGCAATGTAGTGAGACATCTCTCTTGGGTCCACGTCACCAGCTAGTCTGGTAGCCAAACGGGTTTGCACTGCTACCGTAGGCAGTTCTGTCAATCGCGGAACCGCTCCCAAGCCTTCCGGTCGTTCGTCACCATCCCAGGCCAACGCCATTTCGTCATCTGCCCTGCCCGAATTCAAATGAGCCGCAACCAGATCAGGAGCTTCAGAAGCGCCAACGTTGTTGTAGAAGACGCGTGCCACTCCCGGCAACTGAACGTCTATAAGAGGTTCCGCGTAGCAGAGTCCCATTGACCCGACGAAACTTACGTTTGCCTTAGATCCCAGCGACTCTTTGAGCGCGTCATACACCGCTTCAGCCCCGGCCGCTTCTCCAGAGGTTCCAAGACCAACACGAATCCAAGGCTTGTCACCTGCTGTAAGTGCCTGCCATTCCGCATCCGCTTTCTGTCGAAGTTCTGTAAATGCTATCGACATAGGGCCTCAATCCCAGCTGGTCGGCCTGATGCCAGGTAGATAAACGTTAGAGATACTTGCACTACGCGCCCTTTAGCTCATTGACCACAGCCGCAGCTGTATCAGGCGTCTGTCGACCCTTCATGTGATGGTCTACCGCTATTACTGGAGCCAACGCACAAGCACCGAGGCATGTGCTGTACCTGAGGGTTAACTTACCGTCATCCGTCTCCCCTTCACCATCTACTCCGAGTTCCTCGTGAACTCGGAGCATAACGTTCTGCGCACCGCCAAGATGGCATGATGGCCCCCAACACACGTCAATCGTATGCTCTCCAGGGGGAGTGAACCTGAAGTTGGTGTAGAAAGACGCCACGCTCCACACATCGTTGATGGTGGATTGAACGTGCGTTGCAGTCTCTTCTATTGCCTCATCCGGGATGTAATGAAGTTCATCCTGGACTGCGATAAGCGAAGACAAAACTGTCACCGTCGGCTGCTGCTGTGCTTGCAGCGCCTTCCGAGACCGTTCTCTAAGCTCCTCGCTGGAGGGGGACTCGTCGCTGGCGGGCTTCTGGCCGTCGCTCAAGCGTAGCTCCTCGACTCGTAAAAATTAGACTTTGCTAAAGGCTTCACAAATATATCAGGGCCGTTCCTGTGCAGCAATCAGTGAAAGGACTAAATCGCTGTTATAGGAAGGGGTTGCAGTAGCAAACCAGATACTCATCCGTTCAGTAATTTCAGCACCCTATCGTGTAGACGTCCATTAGTAGCGACCAAGTTATCGAGATTAATGCCCTGATTACCGGCACGATCAGTTACCTGACCACCCGACTCTTTTATTATCGCAGGCATAGGTGCAACGTCCCATACGGACATTTGTGGGTCAATGTGTATGTCCACTCGACCAGTTGCGACCAACAAATAACCGTAACAATCGCTCCATCCTCGATCCTTGGATACAGCTTTACGCAGACGGTTATATCCTCCCATGGTGTGCTCTTCGTCAAATCCTTTGACCGACGTCACAGACATCATTGCGGCATCGATATCAGACACATCTGACACATGTGCCGACCGTATCTCGGCTGGGAAAGATTCGCCTTCTTTAAGTCTGGTAACGTTATTCGACCACCACGCACCCAGGCCAGTTGCTGCCCAAATAATCTCTCTAAGAGCAGGAAAAACGACCACACCTGCAACAGGTTCATCGTCCAGTTCAAGACCGATCATCGTTCCCCAAAGAGGCACACCTCGGACAAACGACTCGGTGCCATCTATCGGATCCAGATACCAACGATAACCCGTACTACCCGTCTGCTGACCGAACTCTTCACCAAGTACTGCGTCTTGGGGAAAAGATGCTTCGAGTCTTGCGCGTATTAAATGTTCCGCTTCTTTGTCAGCTCGGCTTACTGGCGAACCGTCGTCCTTCGTTTCCACGGTAAGTTCACCCGACTGGAAGTATCCGAATGCATATTCACCCGCTGCACGGGCAGTACCTACTGCGAACTCAAGCCGGGAGCTAAGGTCATTATTTCCCGTTCCTGCCATCGAGTTCACCTATCGGTACTCCCTTGGGCCTTAGAGGTGCCCAGACCCCTAAGTGCCACCCTCTGGTGCCCCGGCCATCCTAGCGACTGCCACGTCCTGTGTTGTATCCCGTTGGATAGTTGGAGTGAATGTAATGTCATCGATCATCGTCCGGGCCGGAAGGGTAGCTGCCAGCAGAATCCCCTCCGCAATGTCCTCGGGCAACATCATCGTTGATCGTGCTTCCGCATCCGGGACGTGTGGACGATTGTTGAGAATAGGAGTGTCAACCTCTGCTGGATAAATCGTGGTCGCACGAATTCCTGACTGTCTTAATTCCCCTCGTAAATTATCCATGTACATTTTTGCAGCCGCTTTGGCAGGACCATAAGCGACACCACCCAAAAGGCCACCTCGCAAAGCAGCCATGGACGAAACGAGGATAACGGTACCTTCACCATGTTCAAGCATCGCTGGAAGAAGTAAACGGGTCAACTGTGCCGGACCGGCTGCATTTACGGCGTAGACACTGTCAAACTCTTCGCGTGAGATCCATCGAACGCTACGCACCTTAGAACTGTGCCCGGCATTGTTTACGAGGATATCGATACGCCCATGCTTTCCAAGAGCGTACTCTGCAAGTGCCTCGATATCTTCCTGGACTTCCATATCGGCCGTCTTGGCGCTGATTTTTCCACCTGCTGCCGTAATCCTTGCAACTACCTCATCCAACGGAGCCTGTCGGCGCGCCGCTATGACCAGTTCGGCCCCCTCCGCTGCAAACATTTCAGCTGCCTTTTCGCCGATGCCTGTTCCGGCACCCGTGATAAGGGCTACCTTGCCGTCCAACTTACCCATGGAACGTACCCCCGGTGAGATGTTGTATTAAGTTCAATGACAGAGACCCGAAGCACCTCTGAAAAGCTTGGAAAATCCGATGGAGTCTAGCACAGCGTGATCGCTATAAAGGGAGTCTTTTCATGATGATTACTCCTGCCCAGCACTCCGAAGATCGAATTAATCGCCTAAGCACTATCCACCTTTGAGCATAGTCGCAGCTACCTCACGTCCCATTCGAATGCTGTAGTTAGTTCCGCGGTCTTCGGGATAGATCTGGGTCGTATTAGCCAACCAAAGATTTGTGACCGGGGTCTTGTGTTGCGGAATATGTGTCGAGTAGTTGGTCCCAATTACCGGTTGGGCCGCGCTCACCTTGTTGTGGTGTATACGCGTGACCCAAGAGCGATCGAAAACCGAATTGAAGCGAGACAGGTGCGGAATATAAACCTCAAATAGTTCCTCTGATGACATCAGGAAAAGAGGATCATTTCGTTCAAGGTAATTGGTCAGATATAGGACGTGATTACCCCCATACATCTCTTTCGGCATCAGATTTGTATGTTCTATAAGTCCCAAGAACGGAACTTCACGATCAGCAATATTCATCCAGTAGACAGATGTGAGCGGCTGAGTCATCTCCAAAATCATCACCACGGCGCCCATGTACTGCACCGCATTGAGGTTGGCCGTATATGAGTCCGGAAGATCAACCAACCCGGGAAAGGCAAAGGACGGAACCGTAGATAGAACTAGATCAAACTGCTCATCGGTTTCTGATCCGTCAGGATGTTTGACACGAAGCCCCGTCGCCGTGCCACTTTCCACCAGCACGCGTGTAACAGGGGAAGCAAGATGCACCTCTCCACCTAACGAATTTATCTGTTCAGCCAGCGTCTCGAACACCTCGTCGAAACTATTGACAGGGTAACCAAGCTTCTCTCGGCCTAACCTGTCCCTGGATGCGAAACGCGTTTGGATTTTGCTCCAGAACCACGGCATCCCAACACTTTCAAAACGATCTCCAAATTTTCCCCGAAGAAGTGGTTCCCAGACCTTCTCGTAGATGTCTAAGCCGGCATTTTTCCGTATCCAAGCGGCTGCCGTAATGCCCTCTAATTCCCGCCAATCTTTCAGTCGCTCAAGTTTCTTGGCCACCATTCCCATACGGATCCGATCGCGTAGTGAAAGCGCCCCGAACCGTAGAAGGTCTAGTGGAGTACTCCACTTGTAAACCTTATGGTCGGTATATATACCAACGCTTGATGGGATCCATCGCATTGACTCAGCGATGCCCAGCTCATCCATCAGGTCAAGAATGGCTTCGTCATTGGTGAACAGATGATGATACCCACGCTCTAATCGCCCACCCCCGACCTCTATCGTCGAAGCCTGTCCGCCTACGAATGGTGCCGCTTCGTAAACGGTGACGCCATTCCCCGCACGTGCGAAATCGTACGCAGCTGCTAGTCCGGCAGCACCAGCACCTATCACTCCTATGCGCATTGCAATTCCTTTACCTGATTAACCCCTTGGAACCCTGACATGATTCATCGCTGGTCAAGCCCCCACCGTCAGCGAGTGTTGCCCTGTCCATAAGAGTTTTTAGTGATACGTGATCCGTTAAAAGTACTACCAGTCCGAGAAGGGTCACCGGTAACAACAGTGCTATATGAGCCGTCAGCACATATGCCCCGGCCTCAGCGTCTCCGACACCAAGGGCTACTAGTGTTGCTGCGCCAAAAAAGTTGAATGGCCCAACCCCTCCAGCTGTGGACGGGACGACCAACGCCAAATTAGCTATCGCCATAAATAGACCAATTGCGGCGATCATCTCTATATGACCGCCAAACGCTGATTCGATATCAAATCCTAGAGCTATGACATAAAGCATCATGACTTCAGCCCCCCAGATCGGGAAAGACAAGAGAAGCACAATACCAAGTCCGCGCGGCGTTCGAATTACTGTCAACCCTTCAATCAGACGGGTAGCCAAACTTAATAATCGAGTCTTAATTCCTTCAGGCATGAAGAAGATGAATCGTTCGAGTAGTCCAATAGCCTTGGCCGTATCAAGTATTACGATCATGGCAATGATCCCTATGACAACGGCAAAAGGCAGGACGGAAAGCGCTAACAGTGCTGGAGTACCGCCCGGCAGATCGTCCGCCACACGCTGGAGAAGATCGCCAACAGGCAATATCCAAACTGCCGCAATTACAAAAAGCAGGACAAGGACGTCAAACACGCGTTCCACAGCAACAGTTCCGAAAGCAGCTGCGGGATTAACCCGTTCACGTAGCGCGACATAGTAGGATCGCACTACTTCGCCAAGCCGAACGGGGAGAATATTGTTAGCCATGTAGCCAACAACCACTACTGGGAATAACGCCCTCTGCGGCCGCCCAACTAGCGGTTTTAGCAAGTATCGCCACCTTAGGCTGCGGAAATATACAGCAAGGAAGTAGAAGATAAGCGATGGCGCCACGTACCAAAAGTTAGCCTCACGAATGACTTCTTTGACCTCATCAACCGGAAGAAAAAGAAGAGCGAACACCGTGAGGAATGCAGCGCTAACAACTATCCCGGCCCAGAAACTTCGCTGGGATATCACTGGCTTATCCTACCGCTCGAATTTGAACACCATTTGTCCGTCGCATGCATCTTGAAATTGTCATTCCAACGCCCTGAGTGGGATATCAGCATCGAAGTAGAAGAAAGCATCTTCCGAACCAATTGGCTGAGACATTTTTCTGTACACGAAAAAATTCAGAGCATTTTGCCATTCAGTGGGATTAAACAAAGTGCCAAAGAACTCACCCCATGTCGTATTTTTGTAAGTCTCTGGAAACCACTGCCGATGTGGGAATCTCCGTCCTTCCGTAAACCCAGTCTCCGTCGCAACCCTGGCAATATTCTCATTTCGAGTATGAACAATTACCACCGAAGAATTTGAGGGACCGTCAGGCCTCGAAAATCCTAAGTTCGGATATGAAACCTGCGCATAATCTCTCAGGTACCAGGTCCAAGGCCATGTGAACCCGCTGGAACCGTCCACTGTTACCTTTAAATTTTTACCCTCTCCAGTAAGACGCGCTGCAGCCTCGATTTCCTGTGACAGTCCGGCCAGGTCAGGAGACGTCTGGGTATAAACCAGAAGTTCATTAGGAACGTCCGGTTCCTGATAAGTGACAACCCATGCGGTTCTGATCGTGAGAATAGCCATCAGCGCAACCACTGCAACACCGACAAGACTCATCGTTTGCTTCGATCCACTGTGCCTGATGAGCCAGAACAATCCGACGCCAAGTAAGGTCAGAATCCCAAACAAGACCACTGCGCCTGAAGCTTCGTCAAGCCCGCCAAGCCCTGATTGGTTATCCTTCAAAAAGATCATACGCCACACAACCATCACCGCAACGGGAACTCCGGCAAAAATCCACGCGCCTCCACCGGAAAGAGATGGTTGCCAATTGAGCGAGGAGATCATATCTCCTAGGGCCTTTCCACCCAGGAATATGAACGGGAGCACCACCTGCACTTCCAGCCAAGGCATTTTCTCTCCCGCAACAGAGTATGCGGCGAAGGTCGCGATCGGCCAATAAGCTAGAAAACGGGTAAAAGAATCTCCCTTGAATGCGTAATATACGGCGCCCACCAGTCCTATAGTCGCAGGTAGAAACTCATAAACACTGGTCAGCATCACGTAGTAGTAATCGGGCTGACCTCCTCTTGCGACATCCTGTTGCGCGACCCAGTAACCGAGTCCTTGCCAGACCCCAGACGCGAGTCCAGCCCAATGGGTAAAAATGCTGCTGTAAAACACTACGAAGATACTTATCGCGATCCCGAAAGCGATCAGCCAGACACGTCTATTCCACAGCACCCCCACCAATACGGCAGTTGCCAGTAGAAGCGCCGTAATAGCGACGGCAACAATTTCTCCAGCCCCATCTGCTGTGCCCAGAGGTTGACCTATGGAGCTGTCATTGTTAGCCAGTACCAATCCGAACACACCCTGAATCAACCCAGACGCAGCTCCGATCATCGGCAACGTCAGGGTCACCACAAGCACCAACATTCCACCAGCGGGACTCCACTCGGACAGTCTTCTATGCCCCCAGAACCAGCCAAACACATCCTTACGAGCCATTACCACCAGGGGAATCGCCACGATTGCCACGATGATGTACTGCGTCTCTTTCGTGGCAAAACCGAGTGAAATAAACGCGGCTGCTAGGTATATGTACTTGGGTTTCCTTTCGTCAAGATAACGCCACACCATAGCCACGAGTGCAATAGTCCAAACAGCTACGAATATGTCATTACGGGCGAATCTACTGAAGTAGAGAAGGGATGGCGAAAACGCCAGCATTACGGCTATTAATAAGGACGAAATGTTCCCAAGTCGATTTCTAAGAAGTAGCGGTGTCATCACTAGGGCCGCGCCAAACAGGGCTGCTGGAAGCCTCAGTGTGAATTCGTTATCACCGAAAAGGAAAAAGGACCCTGCAGAAATATGGAACAGGAACGGGCCGTGCATTAATGGATCGTGGGTGAACCCCGAACCCGTAAACAGTCGCCAGGAAAAATATCCGTGCAGGCTCTCATCGTGGTGGACCGCCCTGCCTCCCAGATCCCAGAGGCGCATCATCAGTGCAATGATAAAAACAGTCAGGTAGGTGCCAATTTCCCACTGGTGTGGAAAATCACGACGCCACCCCATACCCATCTTCGGTGGACCTTCTATCTCAAAGTCTGATACAGATTCAATCCACTCACCCTCAACCCACTTCCCACGCGTCAAAGTCTCGCTGTGTGGATAACCTTTTTGAGGATTTCCGGATCGAATTTGCAAATCCCTACCGGTCAATCTGTTAACTCCTGCCAACGTCAAATATCACGTAATCACGAAGCCCGAATTCAAAAGAGTTCTGGGGAAAGACACGTTTACCAATCCCTGCAAGAAGATCAATATCCAAATCTGGATAGGTTGATCGTTCCCTAGGACCGACTATCACATAATCGATTTTATAGAGATCAAGGATAGTGGTTATCTCCTCGATATCGTCCGAGGAGTAGATTCTCTCAACATCTACAATCCTGTTTTCAAAAGCTGACCGGGATCCTCTCCACTGTTCTTCATGGAATGGCCAACCGAGTACCGTTGGAATACCTGTGGATGAGGATAAACGGCCGAAATCTGAGTAACTTTCACCTATGGCCTCAACCAGTACTGCGTTCCCCCGGGCATTGTGCAAGAGCCAGTTGATCGCTTCTCTTTCGGCCATTTGCGACTTGCCTATAAATGCAATCCCATCGAGAGTCTGATCACCTGAGAAACTATCCGTCCTGGAGTCTATTGAAGCCACTGGGTAGTAGATAGCGGATATCGCCATCACAACAACGACCACCCCGCCGGCTTCGCTGACAGACCTGCGAAAGCCACTCCAGTTTTGATGATTCCGAATCCAGAAGTGAAGACCAAACGACCCGACTAATGCCAGTACGATCCAAACTTGATAGTAAAGTTTGAACACTGTGTTCATACGCCCACCAAACAGGTCGTTAATGTACAGAAGTTCTACGCCATAGATCATGTAAAGACACAGGGCCATCAGCGTAGTTGTGAAGACAAGTACGTTAGACACGGGACGTCGTGCGAAATGGAGAACCGAGAGGATCGCAAGCCCAGATATTGTGGCGATTGGAAGCACGTCCCAGACACGTCTCGGAAGGTCTCCCACACTCGCAGCGTCGTTGCTTACCAAATGGACTATCACCCACAACCCGTAAGGAAGCACCATCGCTACAAGAGTAGTGGCGACAGCACTCCAGTTTGCCTGTGCCTTTGCCTTCGGCAAAGAAGAGATAGTCTCAGGATTCACACGGATCACAGGCCGACCGGTGATGTAGCCCTGTAGTGCCCTTCCAGACACACTCAACCATAGCGGTGCAAGCAACACGATAAACAGGCCCCATACAGTCAGCATGTGGATCGGACGTGTCGCAAACTCCGCAGCACCCAATGGAGCACTCCAATCAACCTGACTATTGAATGAACCAAAATAGAAATTCGAGAACAATAGAATTCCCGGCGCAGTCAATAGGAATGTTCCGACCAAGCCTTTAAACACGGCAAATGGCAACGAAATATCCTGGTTTCGGTAAAGTTTGATAGTGGCGACTATTAATATCAGGGCCACGGCAAACCCAAGATCCCACGCATTAATAAAACCGACTGCACCAAGTACGACTGACAGTAGTAGCCACCGTAATGGTTGTCCGGCCAACAATTGTGGCCTGGCCACAGATGGCGTCAGAAATAAATTAAAGACTAATCCGATCAACAGAAGCACGAATGGGATAGAGATTAAGTGAGGATGTAGATCCCCTAACAAAAAACTGAAAAATGGGAATTCCTGGATTGTGAAGTCCAACCCTGTGGTCCCGTAAAAAGTGTTGATTACCCTGGACGAGTGCCACCACCACCAGTGGGTGTCGGGTCTCCAATCTGTGGCGGCAGTTCCGAGTTCAACGCCATCAATAGCGAGCCAGTCATAAAAGCCTTGTGACCCAAGGGACTTAGCGGCGCCGAATTCCCACAATCCAGCGTAATTCGACACGCCCAGTAACAACAATGCGGCGAACGCTGCGATGGGGACTGCCATTCGGTCACGCAACCTTCCAGGCAGGATCATTCCATAAGCTACCGAGAACACGGCAGATGCCGACATCCCAGCGATAAGGGCCAATGACAGATTGAATCCGATTGCCGTTGTGACGCCGGACATGAGTCCGACGCCCCCCAAGATCCAGTAACCAAAGTAGTAGTAAGCCACCGGCTCACCAGCGAGCCATGGGTCAACTGGAGATGCATTTGCCGAAATGGTAACTGCGTTGAGCATTAACAGTTCCATCGGTTTTTCAGTACCGGAGATATCAGGTTGATGTGACCTGATTAGTACCCACACCGCAAAGAACACAAGGAACAAGGCTTCACCAACAAGGAGAGCTGGCCACTCTTTTAGGAGAAATCTGCTGAAACGGCGTTTTCGACTGGATAGAATCCAGATCGAAACAAATAAGAAGCCAACTACGACGATCCAGTAAGACTCAGGCTTATTTGACAGTAACCCGAAGTCACTGAATAACCAGACAACAGTTCCCACCAGAAGAAGTCCGAGCGGCTTGACCAATCCGACACCACGATCGCGCAGGTATGGGAAAGCAAGCCAGCAGATCGGCATCGAAACGAGGCCGATCACTTCTACAGTTATCAGCCAGCGCAGTATTTCAACCATCGAATCTCAGCGCCTAGAACTGGAGTCGTATTTCCGTCTCATAGTGCTCATCATCGCCTGAAACGAACGTGACTTTGTGTATACACAGTACAGACCTACCCTTCCGAGATTTAGAAGCGGTCGAAATCATCATCGCCAAGTTCAATTAGTGATTTCTGCCGACATTTCCGGTAAAAGAGCCTGAACAAATTCGTTTGAGTCAAACACGGCGAGATCATCTAGCGTTTCACCTGTGCCGATAAAGACAACCGGAAGACCAAGTTCTCCTGCGATCGCCAGTACAATTCCACCTCTAGCTGTACCGTCCAATTTTGTGAGAATCACTCCATCGCAATCGACCGCTTCGGTAAATGCACGCGCTTGGGCCAGACCATTTTGCCCAGTTGTTCCGTCGATTACTAAGAAAACCCGTTGATCAAAGCCATCCGCCTGACGCTCTAGGATCCCACGAATCTTCTTCAACTCGTCCATCAGGTTGGACTGCGTGTGGAGCCTGCCAGCAGTATCTATGATTACAACGTTTGCCTGACGAGCTTTTGCCGCTTCCATCGCATCGAAAGTGACGGCTCCAGGGTCTCCACCTGCCTGGTGAGCTATGACGTCTACCCCCACCCGCTTGCCCCAAACTTGAATCTGTTCAATAGCACCGGCCCGGAAAGTGTCTGCGGCAGCGAGAATAACCTTCTGTCCATTCATCTTGGAAGTGTGGGCCAGTTTTGCGATGGTAGTTGTCTTGCCTGCTCCATTTACACCCACGATCAATATAGCCGTGTCAGTGTCATCCACTAGCAGAGTACCATTGCCTGATCGGTTGAGAGTCAGGATTATCTCGTCTCGCAACATTGTTCGAACCAGCGTCGGTTCTTTGACCCCTTCATCGGAGACGCGATCTCGCAGAGTATCGAGCAAATCCATAGTTATCAGCGCCCCGACGTCGGCAAGAATGAGAGACTCTTCGAGTTCGTCCCAAAAGTCGTCATCGAGGATAGTTCGCCGAAACAGGGCGCCAATTGAACGAGACCACAACGCCCCCGTTTTATTGGAACTGGACTCTGTCTTACCTTTGCGATGAAAAAGCCTTAGCAGTTCAATCTCCTCGGGCATGGGGTGTTCTTGGAATGGCAACCAGAGATCAGAATACTGAAAGTCATGGCATAACGACCTCTAATTATCCTGGTCTGAGATTTCAATTGCCCGGTCGAAATCAGGCAGTTCTAACGCAGTGGCAGCAGCCATGCGCTCGGCATCCAACTTTCGACGTCCAACTCCAGACGCAACAGCCACTCCTGCTATCAAGACCTCTACAGTGAAACGCTGCTCCATATTCTGCTCATCCTCTCTCCGGACACGATAAGAAGGCGGAACAGACCCGTCAGCCTGTACGCGCTCCTGCAGAAGTGATTTCGGATCTTTCAGCGAGGTAGAGCTCAATGCCTCCATTATTTCGGGCTTCAGGCATCGTACTGCGAAGTTCGAAGCCTCTTCGTAACCTTGATCCTCCATGATCGCCCCGACCAGAGCCTCAAAAGCATCAGCCAAAATTGACGGTGTCTCACCGCCTCCACTGGCCGCTTGTCCGCGACCAAGAGTGATATAGGAACCCAGGCTAAGTCGTTCAGCGACTTTCGCCAGAGCTCTCTCTCGAACCACTAGAGATCGAGCGGTCGTCAGGTCCCCTTCCGGGGCATCAGGAGAATCATGAAACAACAGGTGGCCTATGGCCGCGCCCAGAATCGCATCTCCAAGGAACTCTAGTCTCTCATTGGAAAAGATGGAATTAGACGGATTTTCGTTCAGGTATGAACTATGCGTAAGCGCGAGCTGGAGAAGCGACCTGTCCTGGAAATGGACTCCGAGTCGCTTCTCCAGTTCACCCAGTTGCGCGTCAGTTGCAAAATGACCCGGCACTGAGGCTCCCTAGTCGTCGTCGAAAATGCCACGCGGCCACGGTGGCTGCGGGCGTTTGATCTCGCCGAACAGCTTGCTGTTCTTGGAGAGGGCAATGAAGTGACGGAAAGCATCCACCGCTTCTTCTTTAGGTGGAGTGTAAGTTTTAACGAACGATGGTGGAGAGTCCTCGAACACGAATGTCGGTGTTCCAAAAATACCCATTTCAACAGCGCGTTCGTGGTCTGCAGCAACCTTCTTCAGAGTATCCGGATCGTCCAGTTCTTTCTCAAAACTGCCCATATCCAGCCCACTGTCACGGGCAATTTCTAGAATTACTTCCCGTTCGCGAACATCTTTACGATCTACGTGCCGTGCCTCCAGAAGATTCATGAAGAACTTGTTATGAAGATCGTTTCCCTGGGACTTGGACGCTTCACCGGCACGCAGTGCCAGTAGCCCTCGGCTCTCATAATCAGGTCCCTGCTCCCACGCCTTCCAGTCATCGCCTTCCTTACTGTTAGCCTGCTCCAAAGCAAAACTTCGCCAGGTGATCTCCAATTCGTCACCTAATGCTTCCTTCACGTCGGCAAGCCAACTGCCCGCCTGTCTGACCCACGGTCAGGTGAAATCGATGAATATCTCTGTTTTTATCGGTGCATTCGAAGTCAAATGGGTCCCTCCGGACTGTCTTTACCGATCGCCTGAACTTCAACAAGTCAGGACGTCAGCACGTCCGATAGTTTAATTTCGCTTAGAAGCTGGGTCAAAAAGACATTACCTGTGACAAATACTGGAAGGAAAATTTGCCCCCCTTCGATAGACTTCGTTCCAATCTAAAATTTTGACAGCCAAAGATTCCTATGCCCAACATTTCCGCCATGATGGAGCGCTCGTTACCCAAGTCGGTCTTGGAGGCCTTGCATACGGCCGCGATCATCGCATCTCGCGAATCTGAAGCTGTCGACGGTCTCTACCTGGTCGGTGGAATGGTCCGTGACATGCTGCGGGGTGAGCCATCAGAAGACGTCGATTTGTCAGTGGTAGGCGATGGCCCATCTTTTGCATCGACGCTCGCCGCAGAGTTAGACGGGCATGTGACAAAAGTGTCAAAGTTCAGGACTGCGACGGTAGCAACCGGTACTCTTTCGATCGATGTCGCAACCGCACGTTCCGAGACTTACGAGCGACCAGGCGCCCTGCCAACCGTTACGCCCGCCGGGATAAAAGAAGACTTGGGCCGCAGGGATTTCACGATTAATGCAATGGCCGTGAATCTTTCCAGTGCCAACTGGGGCGATTTAATAGATCCTCACGGCGGTATGTCAGACCTGATGATGAAGCGGATAAGGACACTGCATCCTGACAGTTTCGCTGACGACCCAACGCGCGCACTAAGGGCTGTGCGTTACGAATCGCGTATCGGATTCAAAATTGAACCGGGTACAGTGGCCGACATCCAACGTGATGGTGCCCACTTCGACGCCGTTTCACCGGCACGTGTTCTGGCAGACCTTCAGCATATTTTCCAAGAACCGCAACGTACCGCGACGCTTGAAAGGGCAGAGGAACTTGGCATCCTTAGTTGCATCTCCCCGGCATTCCGAATCGCAGGTCGTGCTCTGCAAGCGATTGCGGCAACTCCCGAACGCGAGCCGGTGTTCCATGTCGCGTTAATCGCGGCACGTCTGACCAAAGCCGAATCTACCACGCTTATCCAGAGACTCGATCCCCCATCCGATTGGCGAGCAGCCTTGGACAATGGTTCGACATATCAAGAAATTGCCTCGGTGCTAGAGCGTTCCGACTTGCGTCCAAGTGAGATCGCAGAACTTTTGGATGGATTCCCCGTTCTGGCTCTCGAAGCACAACTTGAGCTCGCTCCTGCCACGAGACAGAAAGCAGCGTTACGCTCCTGGTTACAGGAGTTACGTTTCAAGGAGCCGCTTCTATCAGGTGACGACCTGATAGAAGCAGGTGTCCCTAAAGGCCCACTGATAGGAACATTGCTTAATGAATTGCGACGGGCACGACTTGATCGGAACACACAAACGCGTGAGGACGAACTGACCCTCGTTAAGCGACGACTGCCCCTTCTCCTGAACTATAAGGCCGATGACTAAAGGTGGATCGTCTAACTACCGCACCCACTGATTTCGCTAATTTTTCGGCAGATTAATTTTCAGAAGTCTTAGATGCCAGACGTTGCCTATGAAAAAGGTATTGTTGTGCGTACGCTGCATCTTTACCAAACCGATCTCGGGCCATTTCACCCACGGCATCATTCGACATCTTCTCTGGGGCCCCATACCACTGTTCCATAGCCCGTCGAACCCATCTGTCTACTGGGAACGCCTCACCTTTGCGCAAAGAAAACGCAAGGACGCAATCTGCAATCTTCGGGCCGACGCCATTTAAGCGTACGAGCGCGTCCCGTGCCTCTTCGTACGACACGTCAAGTAGATAATCAAGTTTCAAATCTCCTGAAGAAACAGCCAAGGCAGCACCCTGAAGGTATTTAGCTCTGAAACCCCAGGCCATATCGCGTACAGCCTGTTCTCCAACTGCGGCCACGGTTTCAGGTCCGGGAAATGCGAAATCTGTCTCCTGGGGGCCAATACGGTCACCGCAGTACGAGGCAAGAGACCCCATGTTCAACTTTATACGCGGAATATTTGACGTTGCAGAACATATGAATCCGGAGAGACATTCCCACGGATCCTGATCCAACAAGCGAAGCCCAAGATATCCAGATAGCGCCGGACCAAGCCCTCGGTCGCCGGCGTATTTTTCCCTCAAACCCTCTAGATCGTCGTCCAGACCAAAATAAGAACGCACGATTGATTGGTCCACTGGTTCTCCCGATACAAGTGCTACCTCCAACCCTCCATCTACCGACCCCACTTCTAAAACAGAGCGTCCAATAACCCCGCGGTAGATACCCGTATCACGAACTGGATTCCATCGAAAAGCCTGTCCGCCATCGATCGTTCCCATGAGATCGAATTCCGGGACCGGGAAGAACGTACCCTGTCTTGAAACTCGCTCGGCCATGTTTATAAGCCCTTATGCCAGCGATTAATGCGAGCGCCCAGCTCGGATGCTTTGACGATCTCAACATCGCATTCCGGTAATGCGTCACGAAACGCATGACCGTATCCTCTAGTAGCCATGCGCGAATCCAAGACCACGAAAACACCGCGGTCTGAACGGCTTCGGATCAGCCGCCCAAACCCTTGCCGGAATCGGAGCACAGCGGAAGGTACCGCGTAATCACTAAATCCATCGTCATACAACTCGGAACGGGCTGAAAAAACAGGATCGCTGGGCACCGGGAAGGGCAATCTTGCAATGATTAAAGCGGCGATCGAGGATTCTTCAAGATCGACTCCTTCCCATAGGCTTGCTGAGCCAAGGGCAACGGTAGATTGTTCGGCGTCAAGTGACTTCATAACACGATGCGGTGGGCCATCAATACCCTGAGCCACCACCTTAATGTTCGCTGCCTGTAACGAAGGTTTAATAGCACTCCGTGCCGTGTTAAGAGCGGAGTTCGATGTGAAAAGAACTAGCGTGCGATCTCGAAGCTCCATCGCAACATCTTTGATAGCTTGGGAGACCGCCTCATTGAAACCCGGGCGGTTGGGTTCTGGGATGTCACCGGGAATCAGTACCAGAGCGGCCTTTTTATAGTCGAATGGTGACCCGAGAGCTATATCAGTACCAGTATCGACGCCGAGAGTGTGGCGGATCCTGTCGAATTGCCCATCGTCAGCCAGTGTCCCACTTGTGAGCACAACACATCTTTCACGCTCGAACAGCGTCTCTCGTAGTGTCGGGCCGATAATCAACGGAGCCCCATTTACGGCAATTGAACCATTCGGTTGGCGAGCAGAAAGCCAGCACACCATCCCTTCACGGGGTTCAGGAATTCCAGCACGTAACCAACGGCGGGACTCCTCAAGTGATTCCAACGCAGCCGTCAGATTCAGGCCAACAGCCTGGAGATTCGATGTCTCGAGTGACGAAGGTGCACGTTCAATGACAACACCTATGTCGCGTAATCCAAGTGATACCGTTGATACGGATAGATCAAAGTTGTCCCATATCACCTCTAGATCGGACCAGGCTGGTTGCTGACGTGTCGCCTCCGTGATACGCATATCATTACCCTGGGATCCACGTGAACCACGGCCAGGCGATAGAGCATTCATCGTGTCTCGCAAAGAACGGAACAACTCTGAAGCGGCGGTCCTGGCTCTTTCAACAGCCTCTTGGAGGCCTGCCGCCAAGGTCTCAACACTCTGATCGATCTGCCCGGCAGCCCGTAAGGCCCTGATCGCATCGCCGACCGTCCCTCGGTCTCCGGATAATCCAGCCAGGTCTGCTTCAACCTGGCGCTGATCGACCCGAAAACCAAAATTGTTGGTGGCGACAGACTCAAGGTGGTGCGCCTCGTCAATGACCAGTGCATCATGTTCGGGAATCAATCCACCACCCATCACCAAGTCCGCAAGCAATAGAGAGTGGTTGATCACAACGATATCGGCTTTGTAAGCCTTTCCACGGGCTGCACGTAAGAAACATGGCCCATCAGGTGCCGGGCATCCTCGAGCACCTTGAGAAGACATCCGCGTAAATGCAGCCTGATCCTCTCTGTTCAGCCTTAGCTCCGCGCGATCACCCGTCATCGTAGACTCGAGCCACACCATTGTCTTAGCTAGTAGTCTTGCTTCCGGAACAGTGATTTCTCCGGATGTTTTTGAGTGTGCCCATCGCCGGTAACAAAGGTAGTTAGAACGGCCTTTCAACTGAGCAAATGACAACGCGTCATCAGGATACCCAATAGAACGCAGTACTGATTTTGCCGCCGGTATATCTTTACCTACCAATTGCTCCTGCAGATTGATCGTGTTTGTACTGACCACGACCGTGCCTCCGCCGGAGAGGGTGTGCAATGCAGACGGCACCAGATAGGCAAGTGACTTACCTACACCAGTACCGGCCTCAACAATCAAATGATTCCCGTCCTGAATCGCCTCCGCAACCGATTCAGCCATCTGCTCCTGTTGAGATCGGTATTCGAAATCCTTTAGCTCACGAGACAGGTGGCCATCCGCACCAAACACGTCCGAGATCGATCCCACCCCGTCACGAACGTTCTGTACGTTCTCCGAATCTGTGGATGAAAGAGAATTCGTCCTAAGTCGTGCACTTAACTCTCTCGGGTCTGGACAAGTATCAGTCGACGCCATTAAAACGGATTTGGAATCCATATGATCGAGAAGACGCCCCGCCAGGATTCCAGTGGTCCAACCGGACGCTGCGGTAAGTCGGCTGAACTCAGACAAAAGAGCTGGTGGAAGTTCTGCCAGCTTATCCAACATGATTAGAAACAAATCACGCGTCACGAGCGCGTCTGAAAGTGCTCGATGGGGGTTGTCGTGCGCTAACCCAAATGCGGCCCCGAGGCCTCCAAGGGCATACTCGGCTGCTCCAGGCAAAAGGGCATAAGTCAAATCATAGGTATCGAAAGTCTGCGTACGGGGAGATACACCGTTACGCACAAGGAATCCAGCATCAAATCCCACGTTGTGCCCAATCATAGGATGGTCGCCGAGAAACTCCTTGAGGCGTGGCAGAATGTCTTCGATCGTGGGAGCACCTGCAACGTCAGCATTAGTTATGCCCGTGAGATCCGTGATAAAGCGCGGTATTTCCCGCCCGGGGTCAATTAATTCACTAAACCGTTCCAGTTCTTCCGTTCCACGGAACTTAACGGCGCCGATCTCAATGATCTTGTCCGTGCGTTGATCCAGACCCGTGGACTCTATATCGAGTGCCACCATCACTGTTTGGTTAAGCGGCTCGTTAAGACTCGGTTGCCAGCCAGCGGACTGCATCAGGACAAAGTCCCTTCATCTAGCCTGGACGGAGATCTTTCACCCAGCGGATCCATGAAGCGCAGTAGGCCAATATGAAGATCGACACCTGCCTTTATTCGCCCGGAACGTATGGCCTCAGCAAGCTCGGCTGCATTCCTCGGGTCACCGTCTACCTCTGTGACTCCGGAAGCCAGACCGTGTTTGGAATGCGCATCTGACCCACCGGTGGAGGGCATTCCACGAAGCGCAGCGACATCATAAGCAAACTGGTTATCGGCTTCAGGAGTTGCACCGTTCACTACCTCTATGGCGTGCGCGTGCTCCAACAGCCCAATCCCTGCTGCTCCTTCCACATCCCCAGGCTCTACACCTGCTTCGCGCGTCAAAATACAGCGCTGCGGACCGGGAGCATGCAAGTGTCGAAATGGGTGGGCCATGACAATGGCTGATCCAGATTTTCTGGAGCGTTCACCGAGCAGCGGCAACTTGCGCATATCTGAGTGGTACCCACTTTCACCGATTACTAGTACGTGACCGGCGTTGGTCTCCACTTCGAGTGCACGGAATAGGTGAATTCCAGTGTCTCCGGACAGTCTTTTGATCTCCTCGTCCGTCCATGAGTCGGTGTGTTCTGTCAGACACACACCGTCCAGACCAAGACGAATTGCCTCTTCGATGAGCTCTTCCGGCCTGAGGCTGCTGTCCCCACTGCCGCGCGTCGTATGTACGTGAAGGTCTAACAGCAAGAGCTGGTTACAGCCCCGCCTTCCGGAGAGTTAATTCAATGTTGTCTGGAGATGGGTCCAACTGTTTGGAATCGATAGCGGCCATCACCTCGATAACAGCGTCGGTGACGGGAGTATCTACACCCGCCTTTCTACCGGTCTCAGCTACGAAACCGTTCATAAATTCCGTCTCAGACCGGCGACCCTTGGTGATATCTTGCGCCATTGACGATTTCCAGTTGACGCCGCCCTTTCCTTCAGGCGTCAGCATGGCGTCCATTTCCTCATAAACGTCACCCTGGTTGGCACTCGCCCACTTGTCGGCGGAAACACCGCGTATGTTCGCAAGTTCAAATCCTGCAGCTAACCCGACGCGGGCACATTCGTGCAAAAGCATGATCGTTATCTGGCGCCCTCGAGGAGTTGATACTACGTCGACGCCTCCCTGTAGCGTCATCGCCTGAATAGGATTGCCCGAAGCGTTCTGGCAGAGCTTAGTCCACCGTTCACCGAAGAGATTGTTCGTTGCAAACGAACCATCAACGACCGACATAATCCCCGCTAGTTCCTCTGTGCGTGGCGTGATCGATCCGTCGTGCTCTCCTGCCCTGAACACATCGTGACCCAGTTCCCTACCAAGTTTTTCAGCGCCACGCTCGACTTTACCGGGTTCCCAGACGGCGACGGATATGCCGGACATAATTAGTCCTACCGCTCTGTCTTTACCTACGGTCTCCGCAAGCGCGCCATCGGTCCAGCAGTTTTGGGAAGCGACCAAATATCCTTCCGGTTTGACGAATCGGTCGATAAATGCGCCGGCCCACTTGGTGTCATACGCCTTCATAGCAACGAACCCGATATCGAATTCTTGCCCCGGCGTGAGTGCATGTGCCTCACTAATATGCAACGCTCGGAGATTCTGCGTGAACGGCTCATGTGGGCCTTCCGCAAATATTCCATCGGATTTAATCTTCTCTATCTGTTCAGGCCAACCGTCTATAAGCGTCACATCATGGCCATCTCTGGCCAAGAAAGCTCCGATATAACAGGCGATGGCGCCTGATCCGATAAAGCCGATCTTCTTCCGATCTACTACCAACGATGCCTCCTTATGACGGGATTTAAAAAGGCTTCACGGTTAACAACACAGCGTCTAAACAAGAACGGTCGCATCGGCTTCTGAAACCTGCTGGCGAGTATACAGCCGGTCTATCCGAATAATCCTCATGTATGAACTTGCCTGTAAAGTTTGGTCAATCAATTTTCAGGATCAACCCCGCAGGGGAGCGCACCAAAGCAGCGTCGGGTGTATCATCCCGCTCGATCCATGTAGTGGATAGTTAGTAGTTCAGGCCACGCGCAAAGTGTGTGTGCGCCCATTCAAAGTTGGAGAACTCATGAAAGCCGCACGACTTACTTCGCCGCAAACTTTCGAAATGGTAGACGTGGAGACTCCTACGCCCTCGGACGGGGAAGTGCTCATAAAGGTCCAGGCATCGTCCGTTTGTGGCAGCGACATTCATAGTACGTACCACGGGCTTGTGAGTGAAGAAGACTATCCCCTACCACCCGGACGACCTTGCCACGAAATCGCAGGTGTGGTCGTCGAGAGCAAGACTGATGACATCAACGTCGGTCAAAGAGTAGTGGTGCTCCCCGGAATGACGAGTGGTGGTCTCCAGGAGTACATCACCCAGACGCCGGATAAAGCTATGGTTGTTCCTGACTGGGGCCCTATCGAAGAGTGGGTAATGTGCCAACACTCAGGGACCGTCCTTTACTCCGCCACAAAATGGAATAACCCTGCTGGAAAAACCATCGGAGTTCTGGGACAGGGCGGCATCGGACTCTCCTTCACCATGCTTGCAGCAGCGCAGGGAGCTGAGCAGGTTATCGGTATTGACCTGGTTGAAGCCCGACGGAATAAGTCCACTGAAATGGGCGCCACCACAACTCTGAACCCAGACGACGTGAACCTCATCGAAGCCGTGGAAGACCTTACAGACGGTCAGGGCCTCGACTACGTTGTGGACGCAAGTGGAGCAGCCGAAGGTCTAGACACAGTTGTGTCGATAGTCAAACGGCATGGCACTATCATCAATTTCAGCCTGCTTGGTGGTCGTTCAACTCAATTCAATCACACCGCGTGGATGCGTAAGGCAGCCACTATCATCCCAACGCAAGTAGCAGGAACAGACCGACCAACCGATACGATCAGACAGATGATTCGCATGAAAGAAGTCGGTTTCGTAGACCCTGGAAAACTGGTATCTCACAAGATCGGGTTCGGTGTTGATGATATACAGCACGCCTACGACATGTACTCGGATCAAAGTGACGGGGTGATTAAGGTCGTTATGCAACAGGAATAGCGCAAAACATACTGATGGAACAGCGACCATACGCCACGTCAGGCGTGAAAGGAACTTAAAAATCCAATGAAAGCGGTACAGTTAACGGGACCTAGAAAGCTCGAGTATATTGACGCCCCGGACCCAACTCCAGCCGAGGGTCAAGTCTTACTCAAGATCGAGCAGGCGTCAGTTTGCGGGAGTGATACTCACCTCCAGTACGAGCCGACATTGCCTGAGGAACGTTACCCAAGCGTCCCGGGGGCACCATGTCACGAAATTGCCGGCACAATAGTAGAGTCTCGGAACCCGGACTATAAGGTCGGTCAACGAGCAATCGTACTCCCCGACTACAGCCCGGAAACCGGCCCATCTGGGGGCGGACTGGCCGAGTACATTGCCAGTAGCAAGATCATCGCCTTACCGGACCACGGCGGTCTGGACGAATGGGTAATGTGCCAGCCCTCTGGAACAGTTCTTTACTCTGCTCGTCAATGGGGCAACGCTTCAGACAAACGCATCGCTATCCTCGGGCAGGGTGCTATCGGACTCTCGTTCACAATGATCGCTGCAGCGCAGGGAGCACGCCAGGTAATATCCATAGACCTCGAAGATTACAGACTGGATAAGGCCCGAGAACTCGGCGCAACTGACACCATCAATGCCGATAAAGAAAACGTCGCTGAGGCCATTCAAGAAATGACCAAGGGTGAGGGCGTCGACGTTGTCGCAGACGCCTCCGGTGATCCGGAAGGTCTGAATCAGGCCGTGTCTCTCGTAAACCGTTTTGGGACCATAGTCGGTTTCAGTCTTGT
The DNA here is from genome assembly GCA_046583495.1 of Dehalococcoidia bacterium. Taxonomy (GTDB): domain Bacteria; phylum Chloroflexota; class Dehalococcoidia; order Lucifugimonadales; family Lucifugimonadaceae. The sequence goes on along the minus strand of JAYGCF010000064.1, from coordinate 14,323 downwards.
ATCTGCCACGGAGCCGGTTGTCTTCAACCACCAGGCGTGGATGCGCAAAGCAGCCAACCTAGCGCCTACGGTTTCAGGAGCTTCCCCTACCCCGACAGAAGCAATCCAGAAAATGGTCGCTCTACGTGAGCGTGGTTGGGCAGACCCGGCCAAACTCATCACCCACAGGGTCGGCTGGGATGGCATCCCCGATGCCTACGAGATGTACGCAAACCGTTCCGATCAGGTGATCAAGGTCGTCATGGACATCAACGGCTAGACCATCTCGGACGCCCAATTCAGACCCAGGACACGCACTCGTTTCAGAAGGGAACAACTCCAGATGAAGACCTACCAACTAACAGGCCCACGCAAGCTTGAAGCAACCGAAGCCCCGGATCCGACGGTTGCAGACGGGCAAGTTCTACTTGAGATCGAGCATGTTTCGATCTGTGGTAGCGACACACATTTGCGCTATGAACCGACCTTTGCCGAAGAAGAGTACCCGTTCACGCCCGGCATGCCTTGCCACGAAATTGCAGGAACAATAGTTGAGTCGAAGAACCCAGAATACGCCGTAGGACAGAGGGCTATCGTACTGACAGACCGTGGCCCCGGTGGTGAGATATCTTCTGGTGGACTGGCCGAATACATCTCGACAAGCCGTGTGATTCCACTCCCAGACTACGGAGGCACAGATGAATGGATCATGTGCCAGCCCTCCGGTACCGTCCTTTACTCAGCGAGACGCTGGGGCACCACCGACGACAAGCGTATCGCTGTACTAGGACAGGGTGCTATCGGACTCTCGTTCACAATGATCGCTGCCAACCAGGGTGCGCAGGAAGTGATTGCGATCGACCTCGAGGACTACAGGCTCGCCAAGTCCACCGAATTTGGTGCAACCGCTACGATAAATGCGGATAGGGACGATGTAGTCGATGCCATAGCCGAGGCGACTGGCGGAGAAGGAGTGGATGTTGTGGTTGATGCCTCCGGAGATGCCGATGGAATAAATCAGGCCGTTAACCTGGTCAACCCTCGTGGACTTGTTATCGGCTTTAGCCTTGTGGAGACTGGAACTAACCCCACGGTCTTCCGACATCAGGAGTGGATGCGGAAAGAAGTCCGAGTCATACCGACCGGTTCGGCAGGTTCCGATGACGCTACATCCTGCATAGCGGACATGGTTGCCTTGAGAGACCGTGGGTGGATGGACCCGTCACGATTGACCACACACAGTCACGACTGGAGCCAGATCCCGGAAGCCTACGACATGTACGCAGATCGGTCGGACGGCATCATAAAGACTGTTATATCGGTCAAGTCATAAAAGGGTCTTAGTTCGGAAATGAACGCACCTTACGAATCGAGGCAATAGCCCCCATGAAAGCAGCGCGCCTGAGTGCGCCACAGACCCTCGAGTTTTTTGAAATGGACGCTCCCAAACCTTCAGAAGGTGAGATCCTTTTGAAGGTTCAGGCTGTGTCTATTTGTGGCAGTGACACCCATATGTTCTACGATCAGGTACTACCTGAAGAGATGTACCCAAGTAGACCTGGGGCACCGTGCCATGAGATAGCTGGGACGATCGTCGAGTCTCGTACGGATAAGTTCAAAGTCGGTCAGAGGGCGGTAGTACTTTCCAGTTTCCGAAACCCAGATGCATTAGGCGGACTTGTCGAATACATCAATATTCCGGAAAACATGGTGATGCCAGTACCGGATGACCGAGGAATTGGTGAATGGCTTATGTGCCAACCTATGGGTACGGTGCTGTTTGCCACGAAACTGTGGGGGGCCACACCAGGTCTACGAATAGGAATAGTCGGACAAGGTGCAATTGGCCTATCGTTCACCAATTTGGCGGCTGCACAGGGTGCAGCTCAGGTAATTGGAATTGACCCTCTGGACTACCGTCTAGAAAAATCTCTGCAGATGGGTGCTACCGCGACCATCAACCCTGACAACGTTGATCCGTTGGAAGCGATCGCCGAAATTACAGGGGGGAAAGGACTCGACGTCGTCGTCGATGCCTCTGGGGACCCCGAAGGGCTGAACCATGCAATCTCGTACGTCAATCAGTACGGTAAGGTTCTCGGGTTTAGCCTGATTAGCATGGACTCGGTCATTCCGTTTAAACACATGGCCTGGATGGGTAAGGTCGCCACGTTAATCCCCTGCTCGTCAATTAGTTCTCCAGACCCGACCGGTGATATAAACGAGGTCATCGCACTTATGGACAAGGGATGGATCGATCCTTCCCAATTGATCACACACGATCTAACTTTTGATGATGTCCCTAAAGCTTACGAGATGTACTCAAAGCAGCAGGATGGGATCATCAAGGCAGTCATGGCGGTAAATGGTGGTGAGTAGTTCACCCTCCCCGGATGAACATGCGATAATCGCCGCCTCTGCCGTGACGCGGATATAAACACGAAACCTAGAAACACAACTTGGGAGTCAGATATGCCGCTCGAAGTCGGGACACAAGCGCCTGCATTTGCATTAAAAGACAGCGACCGAAATGACGTTAGCCTTAGCGACTACTCGGGCAAGACAGTTGTACTGTCCTTTTACCCGGCCGCATTCTCTGGGGTTTGCGACACAGAAGCCTGCACATTCAGGGACTCATTGTCTGAGTTGAACTCTGCCAATGCAGATGTGGTCGGCATTGCTGTGGACAACTTCTTTGTCGCCAAAGAGTTCAAGACAAAGCACAACCTCAACTACCCGATTCTCGTCGACCACACCGCCGCAACGGCGAAGGCCTACGACTCAGCTATCGAAAATTTCGCCGGTATGGACGGTTACACAGCAGCTAACCGAACCGTATACGTAGTGGATGGGTCAGGCACGATTCAGTTCGTATGGCGTGGTGAAAACCCAGGTATTGAGCCAGACTACGACGCTGTAAAAGCGGCAGTGAATAGCCTCAACTAGTTAGAACTCGATCATACGAAAAGGCCTCGGCACCTGCCGGGGCCTTTTTGCGTTTGATTAACTATAAATACTTTAAGAAACCTGATTGACCAGTGCGGGAATTACCACAGCAAAGATAATAAAAAACACTACGAACTGCGCAGTAAGGTGAAGCCATCGCCCCTTCGTCAGAAGAACCAACACCGGGGCCATCAAAAGCTCCACTAGCAGAATGCCAAGCCCAAACACGACATTACTCACCTCTTCGCGTACCACCCAGTTCAATACAGCTGCGACAATCCCAACCACAGGCCATACCAACAAGGCCAAACCGTGCATCACCAGCACCACACGCAACACGTTATTGTGTTCTTGATCAGAGTTACGAACAAAACCTGGCGGGTTGTACACGAACATGATTGAAAGATGGGCCACAAAGATCAGAGCCATAACGGATCCGGCCAAAAACCCAGCAATAATTATCATCGGTGCTCATCACAGTTCACGTGGTCGCTTCTCGTAGATTTACTGGCTTCGACTGGTGGATCCCATCGCTTTACCAAATAAGCATGGAGGCCATGCTGCATCTCGAGCATCAACTGCCACGCTACCCCAATTTCTCGACTTGGGGCGAGAGCAAACATGCTAGGCCCTGCTCCAGACATAGAGATGCCCATGGCGCCAAGATTATGAAACGTGTTCCTGATGTGCCCATAGTCTGAGAACACAACTTCTGCGTAGGGCGAGAAAACATTAAAGAAAAATTGGGCCGGAACGTCACCGCCACCACGAATGCGGCCGGCGAGTTTATGAGTCAGGACTCCCCGGGTGTAATCAGACGGACTAAGTTGTCCGTAAAGACGAGCAGTCTTGTCATTCAAGTCGGTCTCCGGTGAAACCAGGACCATCCACTGAAGATTTGCGTGTGCAAGTGGGACCACATGCTCTCCACGCCCATGAACCAGCGCCGTCCCACCATGTAGGAAATATGGAACGTCTGAGCCGATTTTTGCAGCTATGCCCTCGAGTTCTGACAGCGTAAAACTGAGGTCCCACAACTGGTTGAGGCCCTTCAGGACAGTTGCGGCGTCACTTGACCCTCCACCTAGCCCTGCTGAAACCGGTATCCGTTTCTCGAGGGTTATCTCTACCCCGGCATCTATTCCTGCTGCGGATCGGAGCGTTCGGGCCGCCACGAGAGCCAGATTGTCATCGCTACCAATTCCAGGGTCATCACATATCAATGTGACATCGTCCGATTTCCTGAGAGAAACGGTATCGTGCAGGTCGATCGTCTGCATTATCGAGACAATGTCATGGTATCCGTCAGCACGCTTGCCAATGACTTCAAGCGTTAGATTTACCTTCGCATGCGCCTCAATATCCATACTAGCCGTACCCGTCGTCAATCGGTTGTCTCAAGCGAATTAAATGCGAGCATCGCCTCGTAAAGTCTTCCCCACTCAGCGATAGTCAGGGTACGCGGACGACGCATTGAGTCCAGGTCAGCTGCTTCAATAATTTTCGTAGCCTCATGAACATCCACGGTAAGCCCTCGTGAGAGCGAGTTATGCAGTTGTTTGCGCGGTGCCTTGAAACCTGCACGTACGAACTCAAAAAAATCTGCCTCATCACTCAAATCAAGAGGCTTTTCAATTCGTCGAACAAGACGGATAACGGATGAGGTTACTTTTGGTGGCGGGATGAACGCAGTTCCAGGTACGTCGAACATAACCTCAGCGTCAGCATAAAATCGGGTAGCTATCGAAAGCAGGCCCATTTTGCCTTCTGGAGCCGCCATCTCGAGCGCCACTTCTCGTTGAATCATCACAACGATCTCACTAGGTGGATTATCCGACTCTAAAAATCGTCTGATGATATTAGCTGCTGCGTAGTAAGGCAGGTTCGCTACAACCTTGTAACTCCTGCCGACAACTTCGGGTACATCTCCACCTTCGTTAAGATCAAGGTCCCTAGCGTCTGCCTCGATCACACGAACCGATTGAGATGATTGGTAACGCTCGTTTAGTAGTGCAGCCAGTGCAGTATCCAACTCGATCAACACCATGGAATCTGCTTTGTCGGCGAGCATCCCGGTAATCGCACCCCGCCCCGGTCCAACCTCCAGTACTGTTTCTCCGGGTTGAATACGCGCCGCCTCAACGATGCGCGTTGCTACATCAGAATCCTTCAGGAAATGTTGGCCTAAAGACTTCTTCGGGGATCCGTTCGGTCGGCGGTTAACGCCAGACGATACGGATCCCCGATGAGTAGTCTTTGAGTGGTCGTGCACCTTCATTCGATCAGACAAGGTCGGTATCCGCTTAGAAAACGACTCGAGCCAGGCCTACCTGCGTCACCCGAAGTGACTCGCTTACCGCTGCTTCCTTCCGGATCTGACGGGATTCACGAGGCCTCGCCGCGCAGGACCCAGCTCTCAACATCGCAACTAAGACGTAGTGACCAACATGTCCGGCCTCCTGGAGGAATTAAGCCCTGCTGAAGCGGATTGCAGGTACAGGACACCGCTAGCTCCCCGCCTAGCACGACCATCTTCCAGTATACGACCCCTTAATCCAAATTTCGGCCCATTTCTGAGCTTTTCCACCAGGCCCGTAACTTTAGGAACATACCGCTGTTTCATTAGATACACTATTCGCATGGTCCAAGCTGTACGAAAAGCCGTCATCCCGGCAGCCGGTCTCGGCACTCGTTTCCTGCCTGTTACAAGCGCGGTACCAAAGCCACTTCTACCGGTCATAGACAAACCTCTGATTGAGTACGGCGTCGCAGAGTTGGCCTCCTCAGGAATCCACGAAATTGCCATCGTACTTTCCCCAGGCCTTGAGGCGGTCGCAGATTACTTTCGCCCCAGCGAATCGCTAATTGAAGAGCTTACTAAACGTGAGGATTCAGAGCGACTGACCCGGTTGCGCAAGATCACCGAACTGGCGGATATCACCCTAATCGAACAGAAGGAGCCCCGGGGGCTCGGCCACGCAGTACTGATGGCACAGGACTTTATTGGGGATGAACCTTTTGCAGTTCTTCTACCCGATGACCTGATCTGGTCACAGGTTCCGGTGATAGCTCAACTAACTCGAGTGTTCGAAGAGCTAAAGGGCAATGTTTTGGCAGCAAAACGCGTTCCAACGGAATCAATATCAAGCCTCGGGATTATTGCGTCCGATCCGCTCACACCCGGTGTACACAGGGTTCACGGCCTGATCGAAAAACCGCTACTTGAGGAGGCACCGAGTGACCTTGCTATTATCGGCAGATATATCCTCATGCCAGAAGTTTTTGACCGGGTAAAAAATGGTTTAGTCGGTGCGCTTGGTGAAATCCAACTCACAGATGCAATTGCGACTACTATCGGCACAACGCCACTTCATGCCTGTGAATTCACCGGCCATCATATCGATGCCGGAACCCCGCGCGGAATGTTAGAGGCAAATCTTTACGAAGCCCAAAGACGCCCTGATTTGAAGGATCTGATAACCGGACCGGGTGCCGTTTCACACTAAATGTGGGAGCGGGAGGAAATGCCCTGGATCATTAACTTAGACCATTCAATCCATCTGCAGTCCATCGAGTTACAAATTCTAATTTGGGGTATTTACTTAACGCGCACCACTCTGCCGAGGAATTAAAAAATCAATGTCAGATCTGGCAAACTTCCGATCCCAGAAAGATAAGTACTTTGGAGAGGACCACAACTCTCCACTAACGGACCGCCAGCGTGAGATGTTCAACGGCCTTAATTACTACGGTGAGTCGACGGAACTTACTTTCAAGTTGACTCCTACCCTTCTGACTGATGACATCGAAGTAGAGATACCTCTATCCACAGGTGGATCAACGTCCACCCATAGATGGGCAATCGTGTCATTTGAGCTAAACGGAACCCGAGAAATACTGACGGTCTTCCGTGAAGAAGAAGGCGGGCCGCTTTTTCTACCGTTCCGAGATGGAACATCTGGAAAAGAGACGTACGGCATGGGCCGGTACCTAGAGGTACAAAATGCTGAAGAGAACAAACTATTGGTGGACTTTAACTATGCCTACAACCCATTTTGCGCGTACAACGACAATTGGAGTTGCCCTATTCCACCTCCCGAAAACCGAATTTCTTCATCAATACGAGCAGGCGAATGTATTTACCCGGATTGGAATTAATGGAAAAGGTTCCACTGTCCCTATAGTTCGCTCTGTTTATGCCATTGGGAGAACGTCATCTGACGATATGGCGCAGCCCCAACCCCGCTGAGACTGTTCCATAACGGCTGTTAGAGCCTAGTCCCGTTCCAGGGATAACACTGCCATAAAGGCCTCTTGCGGAACGTCCACGCTCCCGATCTTCTTCATACGCTTCTTGCCTTTGGCCTGCTTTTCAAGCAACTTGCGTTTTCGGGTGACATCGCCACCGTAACACTTGGCGAGAACATTCTTACGCATCGCCTTAACAGTCTCTCGTGCAATCACACGACTGCCGACAGCAGATTGAATTGGCACTTCAAACATTTGTCTTGGGATCAGCTTCTTTAACTTCGTCACGAGGTCCCGACCTTGTGATTGGGCATTGTCACGGTGGATCATCATGGAAAGTGCATCCACAGGCATGTGATTCACAAGGACGTCCAGTTTCACCATATCCCCTGGACGAGAGTCGGCTATGGAGTAATCCATTGAGGCATAACCCTGAGAACGTGATTTAAGCTGACTGTGGAAATCCACAAGCAGCTCCGCCAGCGGCATCTTGTACTCCAGAAGGACACGAGCGTCAGCAGATGCAGAGAGGTCGGCCTCTTCTCGTTTCGAGTCGACCGACTGCAAATACTCCATACGCGTGTACTCCCCACGCCTGGTCGTCACTAAATCCATCACCGCGCCTATAAAGCGAGATGGGGCGACGATGTTCAGATCTACCCAAGGTTCGTATATTTTGTCTATCTCCTGGACCGAGGGCATTGCGGACGGGTTGTCGACTTCGATCTCATCGCCACTGGTCATATAAATGCTATAACCGACGCTGGGAGCGGTAGCTATAAGCGTCAGTCCGTATTCCCGCTCCAATCGTTCCTGGGTGACGTCCATATGGAGCAACCCAAGAAAACCGCACCGAAATCCAAACCCTAATGCAGCGGAAGATTCGGGTTCGAATGACAATGCCGGATCATTCAATCTAAGCTTTTCCAAAGCCTCTCGAAGCTCTGGGAATGACTCCCCATCAGCTGGATAAAGACCCGTGTACACCATCGGTTTCATCGGTTCATACCCGGGGAGTGGCTTGGTGTCTGCAGCAACTCCGGTCGTCATAGTGTCTCCGACGCGGCAAGCGGCAACATCTTTTAAACCGGTCGCAACATACCCAACCTCACCTGTCTCGAGAGATTTTGTACTTGTCAGTGTTGGCCCAAAGAACCCTATTTCCAGTGCTTCCGCGGTAGCCCCGGTTGCGATTAAACGAATATCGTCAGCACGATCGAGACGCCCGTCTATGGCCCGCACATATGCGACCACGCCCTTATACGAGTCGTACTTACTATCGAAAATTAGAGCTCTGAATGGTGCTGTGCCGGTGCCGCTTGGAGACGGAATTTTTTCGACAATCGCCTCAAGTATCTCGACAATCCCTTCACCAGTTTTCGCAGAAACGAAAACAAATTCATCGTCGGTGAAACCAAACGCAGATGCCATCTCACTGGCCACTCGCTCCGGCTCTGCTGCTGGAAGGTCGATCTTATTCACCACCGGTATGATCGGAAGGTCGTATTCCATCGCAAGATAAATGTTCGCCAGTGTCTGGGCCTGTATGCCCTGGGTGGAGTCTACGACCAGCAATGCCCCGTCAGATGCAGCGAGGCTCCGGGATACTTCGTAGGTAAAGTCGACGTGTCCAGGCGTGTCAATCAAATTGAGTTGGTACTCAATCCCATCGGTTGCCATGTGCGCCAGCCTGACAGCCTGAGCTTTGATCGTGATCCCGCGTTCACGCTCAAGATCCATCGAATCTAGGTGTTGCGCGGTCAATTCCCGGTCCGAGACGGCACCGGTCGTCTGCATTAGTCGATCAGCGAGCGTGGACTTGCCATGATCGATGTGAGCAATAATGCAGAAATTGCGTATGTGAGTAAGATCCATTAGGTAAATGATAGAACGTACTGAGTCAGAACACCCGCTTTGCGAGCAAACCCGTCTCAATCAATTTCTACGGCTAGCCCCTTCGTCCAATGCTCGAACCCGAACAGCATCGGCGTCCTTGTTCGAGTTCTCTGTACGAAGGAATGGGTGGTGGATAGTTTGGCCGACAGATATCTGTCTCAACACTGCCTCGCCTTCACTCATCTCCTGGAGTCGTAATGACATAACCATACGGCATAGCGAGTGGTATTCATGTAAAGATGACATCCTGACTAACCAGGATCTCGCATTGTCGAAACAAGTTCTATGACACAGGTAGTTAATTACCGCTCCCCTAACGGATCTCGATTCCCAGTTAAATGGTCAAGTGCCAAAACATCGAAAGATCGCTGGTACTGGGACCAGGTCCACAATCCGACGCCCCTCACTCCGCTGGCACAAGATCTTATCGCAATCAAACGACAGGGTATGTACAAAGGCGGAGAAATCACCGGACGGCCGTTCCACGAAGAGAGAATCTACGCCAACGGCTACGGGTTTTCGCGTACTGTTAAAGCCACATCTGGGGAAGCTAAGTTGGCCCTAACGCGAGCAACTAATGACTCACGAAAACGCATTGATCACCTTGTGGAGTTGTGGGAATCCAGTTACAAGCCAGAAACCGAAGCTCTGTCTCTTTCAATCCGTAACTGGGCGTCATCTGCAGATTCACTTGATGAGTTAATAAGTGGGTATAGCCATCTCGAATCAGCATGGCGTAGATGTGGAGAACTCCACACTATTGCAACTGGACTCGCCGCCGTGGCGATGCGCCAATTTGAAACATTTTGCCGTGATCGATTTGGAGATGAAGGTACCCGGGTTGCCGTGGAATCTGTATCCGGGATGCCCAACATGTCAGTGGAGTCCGGAAAGGCACTTTGGGAGTTGTCACGTCGGGTTCTAGAGAAACCATCCGTAGCCTGCTTACTTCGGACCGAAACAGGTTCAGGATTCTTGAATCGACTTGAATCCGTCCGAGACGGCCGTGAATTCCATTCAGAGTTTGATGAGTTTCTCACCAAATGGGGACACCGCAACGAATCTTATTACGAGATCGAATACGAAACCTGGATCGAAGATCCTGAGTTCGTATTGGTCACCCTTCGACGATTCATTGAGACCCCGGAGTGTCAAAGCCCGGCAGCACTACATGATCGGGCCAAGAGGGTACGCGGTGCACGCACCGAAATTGTGCGGAATATTTTGAATGGCTCTGGAGACCTAAAAAAGTTCCTCTCCATGCAGAGTCGGGCCCAGCAGCACACCATCCTTATGGAGGATCATAACTACTTCATAGACCAGAGAGCCTACACTTCACTGCGCATACCCCATCAGGCTATCGGCACACTGATGGTAGAAGCCGGGGCACTCGACCATAAAAATGACGTGTTTTTTCTACATGCAGATGAAATCAAGGCTCATACCGGTAGTCCATCTCAAACATATCAGTCACTGATTAAAAAACGTCGCTCTGAGCGCATGTCTTGGATGCATGTACTTCCTCCGCCATACATCGGTGGAGATGCCCCGCTTGCGAATGTCACTACTCCTAACGAGACCCGGACTATTCGCAGAACACTCACAGGCTCACCCGCCAGTGCTGGCTCGGCGCATGGAACAGCCCGTGTCATCCTTTCACTTGATGACGCACACCGTCTGGATGCGGGCGACGTTCTCGTGACTTACGCTTCGGCTCCGCCCTGGACACCACTTTTTTCAATCGCTTCAGCTGTTGTCACTGATGTTGGCGGTCCTTTGGCCCATTGCGCGATTGTCGCTCGCGAGTACGGTATCCCGGCGGTCGTGGGAGTAAATTCAGCCACAACAGAAATTCAAGACGGTGACATGATCTCCGTTGACGGAACTTCCGGCGTGGTGACAATTCATCGCAACTAATAACCTGAGATCTTCTATGTTCTTGCTGTCAGACACGTGAAAAAACGAGCTAGACAGTGACAGTCTTATGATCACCACCTGTATGCGTTCATTCTGGGCCAAATAGATGGTTGACGCCGATCGAAAAGTTTGCAGGAATTAAGAGTCGATTCAGAAAGCCCCATAAAAATCCCGTTACGTTGCCGACAACTGCCCGACTAAATTCGTAGTACGAAACTACGCTGGCCTACGTAACACTTCAAACAAAGTGGCCGCGTCAAAATGGTCACCACTCGTAACCCAACTATTGCCCATAGGTCTACTAATTGCGCTTAAAAACTTATGCCATTGCTATCGGAGCCGTGCTTCTTTGGGCTTGCTCACCTTCTGGAGGAGGCACCAGCAACACACCAGCGCCAGTCGATTTAGGGGAAATGAATCCGCTGCCAACCGTACCGGCTGGACAGTTTGTGAACCCCGAAGTGTTTCCGACGCCCGTCCTGCCAATCTCAGCAGTCGCCTGCGAATCAGATATCGCGTGGGCATCGAACGACGACAAGGTATTGATTCGGTGGTCGGGTCGCGCAGCTGCAGGACAAGATCCAAAGAGCCCAAACGAAGAGGAGCCGCCGGCAGTATCAATCCTTCCAGGTTCGGAAACAGCTCCCAATCTGACAGTCGAGAGACGGTTCGGAGTCAACGGACAATTCGGCCAGTTCGCAACTATCGCATCTGGCATAAGTCGAACCGAAGATACCATTCAGGCATTGAAAACAACTGAATGGTGGAATGATCTTTCTTCATACGTAGCAGACGAAAAAAATAACCAATCCCCGGAAGCGAATTTCGCTCCCAACGAAATCAGTCTTACAGATGTGTATGAAGTTTTTGACGGAAATGTCATGGCTGCATCACTCTGGGCCGATCAGCACCATGAAATAGCGCTCCTGCTGGGAATGGGCTATCTGGACAGTGGCCTGGCAAATCAGCAACAAGTCGAATACCGAGTAAGTCTTGAGATTGGGAATAGCCTTGAGTCCCTGGGAGTTACATGCCCAATCACGATAGGCGAGATATCTGTTCTTCCGCCAGACACCGTCACCGCAACTTCTAATCCCGTCGCAATAATGGGTGACGATGCTAATCCTGTCCCTGACATCCCCAGTGATGAACAGTGGACGACCGGACAAAACTATCGCCGCCAAGTAGATCAGAGTATCTACATTGGCTGGGACCTTTCCCCGACGCCAAGTCACACATCTACATACAACCTATACCGCTATCCCGTGGACCAGAACTTAGACCCAGATAACGGCGTGGCGATGGAAGATTCGCCCATAAATTCCAAGCCAATATCGCCTGGCGGAAGTCTTCAAGGTGGGTTTAGCCCAGGTCAATGGGCTCAAGGAATCGTAAATTCCGCAGTCGGGAATTACGACCTGAATAGCCCCACTCAATCAGATGACGAAAACCCGAACACTTCTGATGGGTATTTCTATGTGGACGATTCAGGGCCTGAGCCAGAGGTTCAACAATCGCAAATCTATTGTTACGAAATTACAGCGATTGACCTCCTCGGCGTGGAAAGCGCCAGATCTCCAGCTAATAACGGACCGGAGAACTGCGCTGCTTTCCAGGATTTCGAACCACCGAACGCCCCCGTTGGATTCGAAGCCGAACTTGTGACCGACCAGGTGCGTCTGGCGTGGCTCACTGTTTCTGATGCCACGAATTATTCGGTTTATCGGGCAGAAGTTGATGCAGGCGCTCCTTATCCAAGTAACACGAACGATTGGCTGACATTAGATGTTGATCCCGGATTCGTAAACGCCGGTGGTTACACATCTTTCAATGATGCTTCGATATCTGATATCCCCGCAACTGAGCAGGAGGAGAAAGATTACTGGTACAGAGTTAGAGCTTGGGATGCGGGTAGCAATCCCAGCCCTCTAAGCCAGCCGGTTTATGTGTTAATGCGGGACGGATTTCCACCAGGGGCCCCAACCATGGAAATCACCGTCGCTGAGCGCGGCGACGAAGATTCCAAAACATCACAGTACGATCAAATTGAACCTTCAGGGCCATGTATTCGAGTTGCAATAGACGGTGACACAGACTACGTACAGATTTACCGCGCTCTTGATGATGGATCGATGCAACTTGTTGCGACCATACCCGTAGAGGTTGGCGAAAATTGGGTTCAATGGTGTGACTCAATCAGTGATATGCCCGGCTCAGTACCCGTCACATACATCGCCCAGGCACATGATTCTGACGGGAACTATTCGTGGTCGGCATCAGAAGAGGTAATAGTCGGTAGTGAAGCCCCTTTTGACGCTCCTGCCATTACAAGCATCCAATCTGCAGAAACACAGCCTGGAATCGTCACGAACACCATCAACTGGAATGCAGATATGTATCCAGATTTTGACGTTTTCAATGTTTACCGCTTCAACAACGACCAGGATGTCGAAACTTTAATCTTGGAAGGCAATTCTTCACCCATTGCGACCGTTCCTGTAGACCAGGCCCAACCGGTGGGTAATGGCTATTCTTCTGGGAAATACAAAGATTCCGGCCTTCCCGTTAACGCCACTTTAAACTCAGATTTCTACTATGTCGTATCTGCAGAGAGATTTGCTGGCGGAAACCTGGGACCGGCAGCCGAGAAAATGTCGGAGCCATACCTTGCTCCTCCAGGTGACGCAGGCGATTACCTTACTCACGCACTACGGAATGTAAAAGCTGCGATGTGGTGTTCAGACCACATCGCAGCGCAACAAGGCCAGGGGAATTTAGGCGTCAGAATTAACTGGGACCCTGAACCTGTAACCGGCGTAGTTGCGCCATCGGATTTGGAATCCAAGCAGGCCGCCATAGCGCCTACCTGCCGACAAGGAACTGAGCGCGACTGGGGAGCTCATTTAGTGTTCCGATCAAGGTCGGAAGATTCAGGATACGTGCAAATAGCCCCCGTGATCGGTGGGGCGATCGGATCCAACCCAGCCAATTCAGGGCACTCTTATTACGCCACACCCGATATCCCGATAAACATGACAGGTGGTATCGAGTACCTAGATAAAGATGCCGTTCACGGAACTTACTGGTATGTCGTGGTAACAACTGATCCTTCAACGGGGGAGCCCCTTTCCGTAACACGGCCGAAACAGATAACCCTTGATCCACTGGCAGAACTGTCTGACTCGGGATTTGAGAGTTACGACTGCAAGCCCAGTGACCCTCCAAAATTAAGTTCCATGTATGCGCCGACTGAATTGATATTCGGTGTTGGGGAACGGAATGAGTCAACGGTCACTGTTTGTAAGTGGTCGCTCGCAAAAGAACTCGAACGCGGGAT
>JAYGCF010000073.1:0-2260 GCA_046583495.1 Dehalococcoidia bacterium | reverse complement strand
ACAGATCAATTCCTTGAAACAGAGGGTGAATCTATATCTCTGTCTTGCCCGTTCTGCCTCCAGATGATGGAAGAGGGGCTGGGATCGAAAGGTGTAGAGGACACTAAGACGGCTAAAGATCTCCTAGAGATCATGGACGCTTCGTTTGAAGGAGCCACAATCTCAACTGCTTCCACCTCTGAACCCGTGGAGGCCACAGATTAATTCAGATGGGAAAAGACGTAATCCACCGATAAAGCGTCGCACTACGAAAACCAGTTCATTTGGTGTGAACGGACGGATTTCCCACGACTCGTCCGCCTTCTACTCCAGGGCATTACAACCGGATATAGATACATCCAATGTTGGTGAAGAGCACGCCGCGCCGGAGGATTCCCTCGACCGTATTTACCCTCATTCCAGCGAAGAAATGCACGAATTGCCGAACGGTAGCGTTCATTTGATGGTCACCTCCCCACCCTATAACGTCGGGAAGGAGTACGACGAAAACCTGACCATGGAAGACTATCGGGGACTTCTTCACCGTGTTCTGGCCGAGACTTGGCGTGTAACCGCACCCGGGGGTCGCGCGTGCGTGAATGTCGCTAATTTGGGTCGCAAACCTTACATACCACTACACGCGTACGTGATTGCAGACGCCGCTGGGCTTGGATTCCAAATGCGTGGTGAAATCATATGGGACAAAGGTCCCGCTGCCGGGACCTCAACCGCGTGGGGAAGTTGGAGATCCGCATCTAACCCCACACTGAGGGACACTCACGAATACATCCTCGTTTTTCAGAAACCCCACCCAAAAACAGGATTCGGGCGAAAGGCTTCGGAAGGCCAGAAAAATACCATCGGGAGGGATGACTTTCTTGATGCCACGAAGTCCGTCTGGCACTTCAGCCCTCAATCTGCAAAACGAGCCAGGCATCCGGCTCCGTTCCCAACTGAGCTACCCCGCAGACTGATAGAGCTATACACGTATACCGGTGACGTAATATTGGACCCGTTTATAGGCACCGGGGCAACCGCTATAGCAGCCGCTGGTTCAGGCCGCAGGTACGTTGGTTACGACACGTCTCCCGAATATTGCGCGATAGCAGAAGAACGGGTTGCCAAGTCACTAAAACACGACTGATAGGACGTTCCCGTAAAGGATTATTCTTATCGCGACCCGAAAACCATACTTTAGGGAAGTATAAAAAGCGCCCTCTCTAACCCTAACAACAGCGTGTCGCAAGGGTGACGCAAGTCGCCAACCCATATGTTCTAGAAACTGATTCCTTTACTCCTTTGAGCGCGCACTGTAATCGCCATATGGGGTATCTCGCCACGCCACAGCCTCGCGGAAGCCTCCTTCTTTCATAGTGTCCTGCCATATGTATGAATGCTCCGTGAACTGTCCTGCCGCATCCATGTCCGTGCTCGACCGGACGGATGAGTAGATACCCATGTTTTCGTAAAAGCGATTCATGTTTAACTTTAGAATCGCCAGGTTATCTGCCGTCATGTTCGCGATCCTATCCGCCAATGCGATAGTTCGGTCTTCCAGTTCGTTTTCGGGCCAGGCGTAGTTGATCATGCCCATATCTTCAGCTTCGACACCAGTGACCGGATCGCCAGTGAGATACAGCTCCTTGGCTTTGCGCATTCCGATAACCAGGGGCCAAATCACCCCCGTACGGCTCGTGCCCATCCCCCTGAGACCCGGGTGTCCTAGTTGCGCGTCCGGAGTAGCGACAACCAGGTCAGCCATCATTGCCAGTTCACAGCCACCCGCAATCGCAAATCCGTGAATCTGAGCAATCGTCACCTTAGCCATATTCCAGAAGTACATATGAATGTCTGTGATTTGCTGCATCGAGGTCCGTATACCCATCAGCATGCGACGGTTATTTCTATCAACCTGTTTGTAAGCTCGAACCTGTCCATCCGCCCCACGCGGAGTAGTAATGTCGTAACCGGCACAAAACGTCCGTCCAGAACCTTTAACGATTATCGCCCTTATCTCATCGTCGGCTTCCAAGATATGGAGAGCATCCCAAAACTCGTACAGCAACTCCTGTGACAAGGCGTTGAGCTTTTCTGGTCGGTTGAGCGTGATCCGTGCAACTCGCGCGTCTGTGCCGACACGATCGATCAACAGATTTTCGTAGTCAGGACCCTGATATTTATCTGGCAATACTATCCTCCTCAATTTATCTGAATGGTCATTGATTCCCAGGTGACGTTATTTGGACTTGTCAGCAAGATTCTAAAGCGAACAATGTTCGCT
>JAYGCF010000032.1:0-11357 GCA_046583495.1 Dehalococcoidia bacterium | reverse complement strand
ACAGATGAGGCAGTTACCCCTTCATCCGAAGTCCGTCGCCCCTTGGATCTGAAGGCTGGACTGTTCGTATTCTTTGTGTCCACCCTGTGGAGTGGGAATTGGATTGCTATAAAAGCTGGGCTGGACTATGCACCCGCGCTCAGGTTAGGTTGGATGCGGTTCCTGGCCGGTGGTATCTTCGTGCTTTGTTGGGCCATTTACACAAGGGCGGATTTACGAATTCACCCGGGTGAGTGGAAACCATTGATATGGTTGGCTGCACTGCTCGTAGCCCAGATCATTCTCTTAAATCTTGGGATTACATACACCACTGCGGGTCACGCCAGTGTGTTGATTGTCACGTCTGCGATATGGGTCACTGTTCTTTCGCATTTTTTTATACCTGGAGATCGCCTTAGCTCGGGTAGACTCATCGGAGTACTTGTCGCGTATCTTGGCATAATCGTTATCTCGGCTGACAGCCTGGGTGGCACGAATGTAAAAAATCTGATTTTGGGCGACATACTGGTTGCTATATCCGGCTTTTTACTTGGCCTACGTATCGTCTACAACGCAAGAGTTATATCGAGAATTGACGCGGCCAAGA
Source organism: Dehalococcoidia bacterium (assembly GCA_046583495.1). Classification (GTDB taxonomy): domain Bacteria; phylum Chloroflexota; class Dehalococcoidia; order Lucifugimonadales; family Lucifugimonadaceae. The sequence goes on along the minus strand of JAYGCF010000032.1, from coordinate 10,771 downwards.
CCCTGGTGTTTCAGGCGGCTGCCGGAACCTCAATTCTGCTGGTGTTAAGTACGCTATTTGAGTCAGAGCCGTGGTTGTGGACATGGCAGCTTGCGGCATCCATCTCGTATCAGGGTTTCGTGATTGCGGGGTTTGGTTTTCTCGCGCTACTGTTAATGAGTAAATACTATTTTCCTTCACGGATCGGAGCGATCTCCCTGACCCAGCCAGTGACCGGGATACTCCTGGCTTGGGTGATACTTAATGAAGACCCGTCTGAGTTGTTATGGGTAGGCGGTTTACTGGTGATGGGAGGGTCCTTGCTTGCGCAGAGGAAATCAAGTTCAGACGAGGCAAAATAAGTGTCTAGGACCGTAAAAAATCACCAGTGACCGGTGTGACAAGTCGGGATTAACCCGCCTTTATGAGCTAGACGACTTGCTTGCCTGTCTTCACACATATTTTTATTTTGGACTAGATACTCAGGACCTTTCCAATCGAACGATTACCATTCCAGCGAATATCGATAATCGACTTCCTAAGGTCGGAAGGGCGTTCCGTTGACGTGTTAATTGTCGGTGGTGGCGCCACGGGCCTTTATACAGCTCTTGAATCGGTATCCAGGGGCTACTCGACGGTTTTACTTGAAAAAGGTGATTTCGCTTCCGGAACCTCAAGCCAAAGTACCAAGTTGATACACGGGGGAGTGCGGTATTTGCGGCAGGGCCGCCTAGGGATGGTGAGAGAGTCTCTCCGGGAGCGCCTGTTTCTCAGGCAGAACGCTCCGCACCTAGTGCGGCCATTGCAAATTGGTATTCCATCGTACTCTCGGTGGCAAAAAGTAAAAAATTCGATTGGAATAATGGGCTATAGCGCACTGTCGCGCGGGGCAGGCTTTCAAAGGGCACGGTCCTTAAACCGAGAGTCGTTCACAGATGCTGTTCCCGGAATCAAAACTGATGGTCTGCACGGCGGCATAGTTTTTACGGATGGACAAACGGATGACTCGAGGTTGGCATTGGCGATAGCGAAAACAGCTGTTGCTTATGGTGCCGCGGTCCTCAACTACGCTACGGTGGGGGCTATCCGTACTGAATCGGGACGTGTGACTGGTGTTGAAGTCGAAAACAACATCGACGGTAGTTCCTTCACGATCAATGCCAAGGTCACGATTAATGCCACGGGCGTGCATACCGATAGCACGATTGGGCTTGGACCGGATACTCCTACTGGTTTGATGCGTTGGAGCCGAGGCACACACCTCGTAATGACGGGGACGTTACTTGATGGTCTTCACGGCCTGCTTATTCCAGATACAAGTGACGGGAGAGTCGTGTTCGCCCTCCCGTGGCTCAATGGAACTCTGGTTGGCACAACCGATATCGGAGTAGCGTCACCAGATGCTGATCCGATGGCGCCTGAAAAGGATGTCCAATTTCTCGTGGAGCAACTACAAAAATATCTCCCGGAAGCAGGAACCGAGAAGATACACTCCACGTTCACCGGGATACGGCCACTCGTTTCCAATGGACAGATTGCGGCAACGTCAAAAATCGCGCGTTCGCACAGAATATTTGTTTCAGATTCAGGTCTTGTATCCGTCACCGGCGGAAAGTGGACGACAGCGCGTCTCATGGCAGAACAAACGGTATCGAGAGCAGCCAAGGTTGGTGGACTTCCAGACTCTCCAACTACATCTATGGGTCTGCGATTATTTGGAACCACGGATGTGCTCAATGAGGGTGTTGAAGGCGCAGGAGGAATTACTGGTCCGGACTCTTTATATGGCTCGGAACTGGCTGAGATTCATGAACTTGAGGACGAAATTCCTGAACTGAAAACACCGTGGTCCGGTGGCTTACCTTACCGACTCTCACACGCGGTCCATGCCGTCCGAAAAGAAATGGCCTTGACTCTTGATGATGTCATGGCTCGTCGCACTAGAGCATTGGTTTTGAACGTCGAAGCAGCAACTGACTCTGCCACTAGGGTCGCTCAAGCAATAAGTCAGTACGGGAGTGTAGACGAAGGATGGTACTCCCGTGAGCTGGCAACATTGCCTGAGATAGCGTCCAGGTTCCGCACATTTAGTTAGATCACATGGAAGAGTAGAAGGTGCTCTCTCAAGACGTCTATACCGAAGTCATTTTCCACGTCTCGAAGCACTGAGTGAATATGGTTAGCATCGTTTTGACGGTTGTCGTACTCGATCACGAAGTCACCGCTATGGATTCTGTAGTAGTGGTTATTGCCATGTTCCATGCCGCCTGACCAGGCGAGATAGAAGTTCTCCGCACCGTCTTCTCGAATTTGTTCGAGAACCTTCCCGACCCCTTTGTCAGCAATGTCATCACGGACCTGGCTCGTGTACTCAGTGATCAGTGATAGCAGCATCTCTTTTTGCGTTCCGTTCATCTGCCCGCCGCGAATCCCTTCTTCTTTCGGAATTATTACCTTGGAACTGTTGTACGTCAAAATGTCGAAGGGCGCATCATCGGCAATTACAGCCTTTGCTCGCTGGTTCGAATCCAGGGAGTTGGCAAGTTCAAGGCCCATGGCTTCTCGTAGACCCAGAATGTTACGACCTGCATGTGGGAAGCCGTCCGGCACGATAGCGGGATTGGAGCCGAAGAAAAACGGGGTGGTCGAGATTACCTCATCACCGTAGATGTGCATATGGATCGAAATATGGTGGCCCTCGATACGCCAACCCCAGGGATCGCTGCTGAGTGGGTCACCGAAAACGGTCCAGTAGTAGAGGTCGGGATCGCGAACAAAAGACCTGATCCCCGCAGCTTTCTCTATTGGGCCCAAAATCAATTCATGTTCCATGATCTGGTGCGCTCTTGTGGTCGCGGTTTCGCTGAGCCCTGAGGCCATGAGCGCATATGCCAGTTTGCGCTGGTTATCCTCCATGTCGCGTAGTGGCAGGCCGTGCCGATTCATCGGTGGGTAATACCAGAAAATGCGTTCCCCATCATTGAAATGGTAGATAGTCTTTGATTTTTGTTCCGTCGAAAGGCTGTCAATGAAATTGACACACGCATCAGCCATCTCTTGCACAGCGACAGAACGATGGTTGTGTTCGTGATTGTCGTGATCATGGCCGTTGTGGTCGTGGGTCGTCATGTCTGCTCCTCGTGCACCGTCGGAACGTTGTTTTGGGGGACTTCGGAAATGTCTTAGCCTGCGTAACCTGACGAATATATCCAGCCTGACCTGTTGAAGCAAACACGACCCAGAAATTTGTCGGTCATTGGACAAGGCATTGTGACTAGAAATAGGGTTGGCACGTTGGCATCTTTCACCGACATTAATACTGGTTGTAGTTGGCCAATAGATCTATCCTCTAAATTCACTCAATGGCAAGCGGGAGAAAAAGCTTCATGTCTACCGTATCTCATCGCTCCCTGGACCCTGAAAACCCGAATATTCTTTACGGTTCAACGAGTTCCTTGTGGGATGCACGCCACCCTATAGAGTGGGGCATCAAACGGATCGCAGCTCTTGGTCTACAGGGTATTGAACCCTATGCTAAGCAGATCGAGGAACACCGTGCTGCACCGCTCGCATTAAAGGAAAAATTTGACGATTCAGGTGTGACTCTCATTGATGTATCGAACGGGGCGGAGGGGCAATCTACGAATTTCATAGATCCGGAAGAGATTGCCAGGACCATTGCAGACCACGTGGCCTTCGCTCGTGACTTCCTTCAGCCAGTCGGCTGCGACCTCTGGAAGTGCAATATGGGTGCTCGCCCTGCTGAAGGTACGACGGAAGACCAGCTTAAACGACTTGCGGATACCCTCAATGAAATAGGCCGACAGACGATCGAAATGGGTATTCGGCTTGCACCGCATCCTCACATTTGGGGTCCGGTAGAACGAGAACATGAAGTCCGGACAATGCTCGATCTGACAGACCCAAACTACGTGTGGATGACTCCTGATACCGGGCATCTGACACTAGGGGGTATGGATGCAGTCGAGATCATGACCGACTACCTGCCCCGTATTGCAGAGGTTCACCTCAAGGACACATATGCGAAATATCGAGGGAATCAAGCGACGCCCAGTCGAGATCAGCATACCGAGGCTAGCGTTTATCACAACATGGGTGGTGGTGGTGTCGACTTCCCGGCTGTGATGCAGGTCCTGCGTGATCGACACTACAAGGGTTGGGTTGTGTTCGATATGGATGGGCCCCGGGAGGGAGACGATGGATTTGAGGCTATCGGGGGGAATCTCGACCTTGCAATTGACGATTACCTGGCCCACAACGTGAACTATCTACGAGTAATGTTGGGAGTAAAGCTACCACCTACGATCTAAGTTTATTTTGGATGCCGAGCGCTAGTTTTCCCGAATCCACGCTCCTGGTCAGTCTAATAAACAAAGTAAGTATCGAATCTGAAGACGATCTATATTCAATGTTGTCTAAAGGTTTTCTGCTGTAGTTCTCTTCCATACAGAGGTTCGATATCTGAGATAATTTCCCCGTTCATTCGAGCTTGGGTGATATACGCTTGTGACCCATTGTCGTTGATCGTGCGATCAATCAGATTTGACACGCCGGTTTGCGGATTCTGCTAAAATTTTCGATACGACGTGGTTTTCCGTTGAAAATAACCAAAATAGCTTCTAAATGGGTTGCAAGGACTCGTTAATAGAATGAAATTATCTAAATTGTCTTTTTTGCTGTTGATCGTCGTTGCGGCGTTCTCTATGGCAATCGTTGCCTGTGGCAGTGACGGTGATGAGCAGTCCGATGCTGCTGTGACACCCGCTGCGACATCTACTCCTGAGCCTGTTGTGGATGAGACCACGACTATCAAGATCGGGATGCTGAGTCCCGAGACGGGTCCGATTGCGCAGTTTGCACCAGGTTTTGCTGGTGCTGCGGCGATTGCAATGGACGAGATCAATGCTGAGTATCCGGGGTTCGAATTTGAGCTGATTACGGTTGACTCAGGTTGTGATGGAACACAGGCGGCCACCGCTGCTCAATCGCTGGTTGATGCGGGCGTGTCGGCCATTGTTGGTGCAGCTTGTTCAGGTGCAACAACCGGCGCTATCGCAGTAGCTGCTCCCGCCGGTGTTCCCATGGTTTCCTACGCCAGCACTTCACCGGCAATCACCGGTGCTGACGATGACGGTCACCTATTCCGTATTGTCCCAAGTGATGCACAGCAGGCGGTTGCACTGACGGACGTAGTGTCCGGTGCAGGCATGAGCAACCCTGCGGTGTTAGCTATGACCAATGATTACGGAGCAGGACTTGGCGATAACTTTGCTGAGAACTGGTCAGGAACCATTTGTTCGCAGGTCGCGTATGACCCGGCTGAAGGTTCATACGATGCTTCGACGCTGGCACAGGCGGTTATAGACGGCGGTTGTGATTCTGCTGTTTTGATGTCCTACAGCACCGATGGCGCAGCGATCATAGAGGCCTTAATCGGACAAGGATTTGAAGGCAGCATCTTCGGAGCTGACGGTATAGCAGACTCTGCGTTCCAGAACGACTTTACGGATGTTTCTGCGCTCGACAATATCGTGGGGACACGACCTCGTCAGGGTGAAGACTCCAGCGCCAAAGTTGACTTTGAGAGCGCGTATGCAGCGGCAGGTGGTTCTGAAGGAGCCATTTATACACACGAGACCTACGACACCATCAAGGTAGTGGCTGCGGCGATCGTTGCCAGCCAGGGTGGAGACATCCTTGCTGCATTGAACAGCACAGGTCAGGGCTACGTTGGTGCCAGTGGTACACACACGTTCGACTCGAACGGTGACGTACTTGGGACTGGATACTCCGTTTGTGAGTTTGGGGTGACGGGCTCCGATGTGTCATTCGATTGTCCACAAATCTGGACAGCAGATGGTGGTATCGGCACTCCGTAACAACGGAAGTGTAAAGACAGGAAAATCAGGCCTGCAGTGGGTTCACTCCCACTGCAGGCCTACTTGTTTAGAAGACGGCATTGCTCCACGATGAACCCTTCTAATCGGCTTACACGAGAGAGCTTTTGACTGTAATCAAGGATCGATGGTCAGATTTCCCGCTCTGGCAGCGTCGTCTGCTGTTGAGTGGTGTGCTCTTTATCGACTCGTATCTCGGGGTCATACACAACGGGGGTATGGTGGCCTGGTCCGGCCTGATCTCTGGAGACCTGAAGTGGATGATTCTTGCCATGGAGATGATGGCATCTGGGCTCGTATCCATTAATGCGTTCCTCATCGTCACCCGCCAGAAATTTCGAACCATATCCCTAATTGCTACTCCCTTTCTGATCGCCCTTTTTGCCTTTGTAGTTTTAGAATTTTTGCTGTCAGGGCTTCATAGATCAGCGACAATTAATTTCAATTTAGCGTCAATTGGTATCAGTGGACTTTACTGGTCTGCCGCTTATCTAAGCGTTGCAATCGGGCTCACTCTCACTTACAAGGTGCAGCGCTACGCCAACTTTGCTCAAGTGGAACTATTGCTCATTGGAGCATATGTCGCACTTCTGTTGATGTGGTCTGACCGGTTCTTCCCGATGTCTGACGGACCTAAAGATGGGTCACTCCAATGGGATCTATTGGTCTGGGCCAGTATCTCGGCATTTATCGTCACAGGATTTGTCGGCTGGTTTATTGATCGGATCATCTACAAACGGCTGCGGAGAAAACTAGCTACTCCACAGGTGATGATGATCACATCTTTAGGAGTCGCGCTGATACTCCGTGGCATCCTGTACCTTCGCTTTGGAGCCGGAATACACCGGTTCGTCCCGGACCGCGACTGGAGACTTTCTACATCCAGATTTGAGATACCTACAGAGCGACTTCAACTCCATCTCGGCGATCGTATTAGTGGCCCTTTAATGGAGTTGGCAGAGAAGGTAACTCCGTATAGTTTCACGTACACGAAATTGACGTTGATAGTCGGTGTTTTCACAGCTGTAATTCTCCTCCTCATCCTGTTGCACCGAACCCGGCTAGGTCGTCAGATGCGTGCGGTGGCTGATAATCCTGACCTCGCAGCATCAAGTGGGATCCATGTAGAACGCGTTCATGGTACGAGCGCTTTTCTTGCTGCCGGGTTCTCTGGGTTTGGAGGAGCCCTCATAGCGACGATATTGCCAATCAATCCTGAGCTTGGCATAACCCTTCTGCTTCCAGCATTTGCGATTGTTGTCCTGGGTTCAGTGGGCTCCATCCCTGGAGTGATTATCGGAGCATTAATAGTTGGATTGCTTCGATCTGTTTCAGAACCGATATTAATTGGTGCTGGAAATGCACTTGATCGACCGACCGCCAACGGGTTTGCAGAAATAACGCCCTTTATCTTCATGGTGGGGTTGTTACTTATAGCACCGCGTGGCATTGGCCACGCCATTCAAAACTGGAATATCGAACGAGGAAGAAAAGACCGTCTCGATACGGAAGGGTCTGAAACTTCTCTGATTCGTGACTTGCCAGAACCAGCTCATTATGAACCCCGATTTCTGGATAGGCTTTCCGAGCAAAAGCACCAATTATTAGGAAGTCTGGGAGCTGCAATATCGATCATATTTTTGATCGGTGGTGAAATTATTGGTCGGTTATGGAATCCCGTTGTGGGTGTAATAGACATCGGGCGGAAATTTATGTCGGACCGGATTCGGCTGCCCGGTAGATTGTTGAATATCGACCGTGAAACCGAACGTGGATCGTGGATAGCATTTGCGATCTTCTTCCTGATACTCATCGCGGTAGTTTGGCTTTTGCCTAGTGTCAGCAATTTGACGAAAATTCTGCAGGTGGCTCGAATCGTCACACTCGTCGGGATTTTTGCCCTGATGACGTTCTCCTTGAACCTGCATACCGGCATAACGGGGATGACAAATTTTGGTGTCATCTTCTTCGTTGGTATTGGGGCTATCACCGTAGGGCTACTTGCGGCACCTGTAGAGACTAATGGCTACGGTTGGTCTCCTTGGGCTGCAACTTTAGTGGCAGTAGGATTGGCTGCGGTAGCAGGTTGGCTACTGGCTTATCCGACTGCCCGGTTGCGCACTGATTACTTCGCTATTCTCACCATATCGCTTGGCGAAATGGTCCAAATTGGACTTCAGGCGGAACCATTATTAAGGGCCGGAACCGTGACATCTGCGATAGGTATTTCGCAGTATTCTCGTCCGATGCAGGGGTGGTGGGAATCTGGGCCATCTGAATCCGTGGGTAATGTCCTTGGTCTGGAAGGAGGTGCTCCCTATGTCTTCCTCCTCGCTATTGTCACCGTGGTTGCTTTCTTAGCCGTCTGGTACGTTCTCAACACTCTTCTCTCATCACCCTGGGGTCGCATACTCAGATCCATCAGAGAAGATGAGGACGTAAGCCAACACCATGGGCATGACATCATGACCCACAAGGCGGCCAGCCTGGCGGTCGGAGCAGCTATAGCCGCGCTAGCTGGTGCGTTGTGGGCATGGCTTAATGTCAGCATATTCCCTGATTTCATGAGTCCGGTACGATCCACGTTTCTTGTGTGGGCTGCTTTTATCGTTGGAGGGCGCGGCAACATGAGAGGGATGGTGGTTGGTGCCTTCCTGATCGTGATAGTCGAATTCGTTTTTAATGTAATGATCGTGGCACGAGGTAACCCTGATCTGGCTTTTCATGGGCTGACTTCTTATCTAGACAGCGCGTTCTCCTGGTTCATTACCGATTTTGGTGGAATGATCTGGTCCGATCGGTCGATTTTGGAAGCCTTCCCGAAAAAAGAAATTACGCTCGCCTTAACCCATCTCAAGTTGGCATTGGTCGGTGTGGTGATCGTGGTTGCACTTCTTGTTTCTCCAAAAGGTCTGCTACCGGAGGTCCCTGTTAGGCCTGTCCGCCCACAGGTTAATGATGACAAGGAGTCGGCAAAGTGATGGCATCACCGGTACTTCGTGTCACGGGTTTAACAAAGGACTTCGGGGGACTTCGGGCGGTAGATGCGGTCTCTTTCTATGTCAATGAGGGCGAATTCGTCGGTCTCATCGGTCCGAACGGGTGTGGGAAATCGACTACCTTCAACTGTATTTCCGGGATGCTGGAATCCACTTCTGGAACGGTTGAGGTGTTGGGACAGGACGCAACGGGCATGCGGCCGGATCAAATTCAGAGGCTCGGCCTCACAAGGACCTTCCAACACACCCGATTATGGCGAGAGATGACAGTTATCGAAAACCTGCTCGTTCCAGCTCGTAATCAGTTCGCGCCAAACCTTTTACTTTCATTGTTGCGACCCGCTTCACGGGATGCGGAAAAACGGCGTGTGGAAGACGCGTACTCTTTGCTGGAAACGCTTGAAATAACCCACATGGCACACAATCTGGCCAGTGAGCTATCAGGTGGTCAGAGCAAGCTCGTAGATATCGGTCGGACGTTGATGGGCACACCGAGTGTGCTGCTACTTGATGAACCTGTTGCCGGCGTCGCTGGCCCACTTGCAGAAAGAATTTTTCAGTTTCTACGCACTATGACATCCGAGAGAAATGTAGGGATGCTGGTGATTGAGCACAATATGGACTTCATCCTGCGGGCGGGAGTTGACCGGATCATCGTAGTAGACGCTGGGCGAGTGCTAATGGAGGGTACTCCCGATGAGGTGCGGAAAAACCAGAATGTGATTGAGGCCTATCTGGGAGAGTGATGACGAGTTCTTGTGATAGTAGAGATGTAATCTCGATGCTTGATGTGAACGGTTTTGAAGCCGGATATGGATCGGTCCAAATTCTGAATGGGATTGATCTGCATGTGAGTCAAGGTGAGTTCGTAACCATCATCGGACCCAACGGGTGCGGCAAGTCGACTTTTCTGAAAGCGATATTTGGACTTGCGACGTACTACAGCGGCACGGTTCAGCACAATGGGGTGGACGTCTCAGGTTGGCGTACTGACCGTCTTGTGGAACGTGGGGTTGCCTACGTTCCACAGGTCGACAATGTTTTCCCGTCTCTCACGGTTAGAGAAAATATGCAGATGGGTGGTATTCGTCTGTCGAGTAATAAACTTGCAGATGGCATCGGGCGTGTTTGTTGGACCTTCCCGGATTTAGAACCAAGGATTAATGATCTGGCGGCGTCTCTTTCTGGCGGGGAGAGGCAGATGTTGGCAATTTCACGTGCATTGATCTCAAACCCGTCGTTTTTGCTTCTGGACGAGCCGACAGCCGCCCTCTCACCTAAATATCAGCAACAGATTATGGGTTGTATAGATTCACTCAGGAACCAGGGATTGACTGTGCTTCTGGTGGAGCAGAATGCGCGATTGTCCCTAGCGCGATCCGATCGAGGGTACATTTTTTCTGGTGGGAAGGTGGTTCACACGGGTAGCGCTGAGACCATTCTGAGCGATCCAGATATAGGTGAGTATTTCCTCGGTGTACACGAGTGACGCTGGCCAGACAATATATGGATCGATCACAGTTCCATGAGGTCACTTGTCATTTCGAAATGAGTTCCAGTCAAGGGTGAACGGTCGTCGATTAGATTTGCCCGGCGAAGAAGCGTAATCAGCGGGATCCGTATTACCGTATGAAACAGTCCCATTGGAACCTGATTTCGAAGTGTTCCTCTGTATCATAGACAGCCTCGCGCGCGGCTCACATTCGTAACGTGACAACTAGTGACTGGACAGGTTGGCCCGAAAGGTTTATCCGCCAACTTACATTTGCAGCCGGTTAATTTGAGAAACGATGTCTATCTATCTACCGAGGACTCTTACCCAGATGGTACGCGTCGGTCTTCGACAGCCAAAGTGGTGATCACGGTTAATACACG
>JAYGCF010000031.1:0-28757 GCA_046583495.1 Dehalococcoidia bacterium | reverse complement strand
ATGTTCTAGAAATTGTGACTCTGGTACGAAGATCGCAGGCCGAGTGAGATCCAACACTCCGTCATCCGCATTTTCGTCACTCAGCTTAACCTTCAGCAGGTCCCGTGCATGTACGATCCCAAGAATATTATCGATTTGCCCACGGAACACGGGTATTTTCGAGTAGCCCTCGCTAATCATTAAATTTGCGATCTCACGACGAGTTGCATCTGCTTCGCCAACCACCATGTCGACCCGGGGGCGCATTATTTCTCGGACGCGTGTCGTATCCAGGTCTAGGACTCCACGAATCATCCGAAGTTCTTCAACGTCTGTCGCAACTCCTGCGGCTTCGAGTAGGTCGAGGTTTTGCTCAAACGCTGCTGTAACGAGATCGTCAGAATTCTCTAAAGTGGCTGGTGTTCCAGACACTTTTAATAAGAGAGAACGAAGTCCGGGTATCCACACGATCGCTTCAAAAAATTTCTCGAACGGCGTTACAAGTTTCTGCACAACGCGTCGTTCGGCAAGGTGAATCACCCCTGCGATTATGTGTACTAATCCCAGGCTGCTGATAAGACCTAAAGTCACAAACAAACCCAGTTGTGACCGATCGGAAACGATATCTCCGAGTGTTATAAACAATGTCACGGCGATCACCACGATGGATACGTAGGCAAGCGCCCTGGAGGCTACTGGAACTGCCGCATCATAGTTGGACAGGCGGCCATTTCCACCATTTGATCCGTTATCAATTTCAGTTGAGGACGATAAAAGCCGCATCCCGGGGGAACGCCTCGACGCGAGGCTTGTGACAAGCGATGCAATCAGATAGACAGCGATACCGAGGCCTAACACTATCCAGGCAATCAACGTATCTCCGATCATTGTGAAGAAACCGTCTGAAGTTTTGTCAAACTTGCATCATTGTTTGCGAATCTGATGATGCGATTTATGTTCTCGGTTGGCCCGCAATCAGACGTGCCAGTTATGTGAACCGGCGTAACGGTATTTCTAAGGTACCGTCTATAGCCGGGTTCGTCGCTTTTGCTTATTTCTTTCACTCTGATCTCCTGAGTTTATTCTGCCCAACCACGATTATTCGCATTAGGGGGTCAAGGCGGTCAGCACCCATCCGAATTTGGACGCGCCATAGGTCGTGCTGGCACGCCTGCTACTCGTCCATCCGCTGGGACGTCGTGTGTCACGACGGCTCCCGCTCCTGTACTTGCCCTGTCACCAATAGACAGGGGAGCCACCAGCATTGAACCGGAGCCAATGAATGCGTTAGCTCCTATGACAGTTTGATGTTTCGCATCACCATCGTAATTACATGTCACGGTTCCTGCACCGATGTTTGCACAGGGGCCAATTTTCGCGTCTCCGATGTAGCTAAAGTGACCGATCTTCGTCTTCTCGCCAATGACGGCGTTTTTTACCTCGACATAATTACCAATGTGTGTGTCCTGACCAATTACAGTTCCTGGCCTTAGATGACTAAATGGCCCGATCGTGACTCTTGGACCAATTATGGCCGACTCTACGCGCGATGAAATTACGCGTGAATCGTTACCAACGAGACCGTCCTTGATGACAGTATCGGGTCCGATTTCTGTGTGTGGTCCGACTTCCGTTGAACCTAGTACATAGGTATTAGGTTGGATGACGGTGTCCCGCCCAATTGTTGCGTCGCTGTCTATATAGGTCGTTAGGGGGTCGGTCATTGAGACGCCTGCGAGCATCCATTCATGCCTAATCCTGTCCCTTAGAAGAGCCTCTGCAGAGGCAAGCTCCACCCGGTCGTTCACACCTAATATCTCGGAGGTATCGTTAGCCGTGAGCGCGCCGACGGTTGCACCCGAATCGACCACAGCCGCAACTAGGTCGGTGATGTAAATCTCTCCGCCATCTGCCGGTGTGAGGTTTCTGAGCAGGCTCCACACGTCACTGCGTTCCATGCAGTAGTAGCCAGCATTGAACTCGTTCAACGAGTTAGTAGATTGATTGGTTTTGGACGCCTCGATGATCTCAATTATTTGACCTTCTGGATTGCGACGAATGCGGCCGAAGCCTGCAGGAACGGTACCTTTACCTGTTAGCAATGTTATCGCCGCTCCCGAACTGGAGTGGGTTGAAAGCATGGAACGGACGGTTTCGGGTCTGATGAGAGGCATATCGACGTTGGCTACAAGGATACGAGACGTCTTGTCGACAGCATTTGAGGCGGCAAGCAAGGCATCACCCGTTCCCAGAGGCTCTAATTGGGTTGCTACTTCAGTTTCGTCATCCAGTAGCTCAAGGAACTTCGGGTCGGATGCGATCGCGGGTGAAGACACGATTACTATTCGTTCGACTCCAGCCTTTCGGAGCACGTTCATTGTTTGTCCAAGCATAGTTCGACCACATAAAAGGTGCAGTGGTTTTGGAATGGCCGATTTCATACGCGAGCCAATTCCGGCAGCCAGGATTACGCCTACCCATGGAGTTTCGTTATCGCGGGTCATATTAAGATTGGACATCCGGAGATATAAAAGATTGTTTAAAAAGCAGACGAGCCACCCCAGCGTCGATATTCGACGTGAACGATGACTCGTGTGAACAAATTAATATCTTGTCGGGCATTAATGACTGGTGCAATCACGGTCATGGTATGAGGATGGTTTGTCGAAGGTCAAGGTAGGTGCTGCCCGGCAATAGAGATGTTTTTGGTGGCATAAACGCGATCAATCGACTAAATGCGTTGCTATACTCTCTCGTTGGAGAGGTGGCTGAGTGGCTTAAGGCGCCGCTCTCGAAAAGCGGTGTACGGCAACGTACCGCGGGTTCGAATCCCGCCCTCTCCGCCACCCACTGCCGTTTGTTCCTACATGGGGATTTTCCGTACAGACGGTAATGAGTGGTATTCGGTATTTCTGCGGAGAGGTGCGAGAGTGGCTTAATCGGCACGCCTGGAAAGCGTGTGTGCCGGCAACGGTACCGCGGGTTCGAATCCCGCCCTCTCCGCCATATCGAAATCTAGTTAATTTAAGCAAGGAGCCAATCGCCCGCATACCCGCGCTACGAGACAGGCGCAGCCACGCAGAGCGAAGCTCTCCCGGGCGCAGGATCAGGTCTCGTTGACACGGTTGCTTTACCGATTTTCAACGATCTTCGGTTATGGTTGACGACCCTTATAGCGCGATCCCGGCTGGAATAAAATGCTCCGGACCCATCATGTATATTGCGTTTTCTCAAAATGTGTGGGCGCCAAAAGGGCCGAAACAAGGAAGTACGGTTAGGTAGAAATTGGCCAATACGAAATCACAAACCATTGCTAAGGGAAAACCGATGCCGGGTACAGACGTTGTCATCGTTGAGTCGCCAGCGAAGGCTCGTACTATCGGTCGATTCCTAGGATCTGATTACGATGTCATAGCGACCAAAGGTCACATGCGGGGATTAGCTTCGAAGGGCCTGAATGTTGATATTGATAATGATTTCGAGCCCACATACTCATTAGAGCGTGGGTCTGGGGTGGTTCTCACCGAGATAAAGAAAAAAGTACGCAGCGCTGGCACTGTTTACCTGGCGACCGACCCGGACAGGGAGGGTGAGGCAATCGCATGGCATCTATTAGAAGAGCTTGGTGAAAAGGTGCTGTCTGGGAAGGATGTGCGACGGGTTGTTTTTCATGAGATCACCCGTTCTGCGGTCGACGAGGCTTTCGCCGATTACGGTGTTCTTGACATGGACCTGGTAAATGCTCAGCAAGCTCGTCGGATCTTAGATCGCCTAGTAGGGTACAAAGTGTCTCCCGTGTTATGGAGCAGGGTTCGACGGGGCCTTTCCGCGGGACGGGTTCAATCAGTTGCACTTCGCTTGACTGTGGATCGTGAGCGGGAGATTGAGGCGTTCAACCCAGTCGAGTACTGGTCGGTTCTTACTCGTCTGGCAAAGACGGTTGATTCCAGTATGAAGTTTCGGGCTACTTTGCATGCCATTGACGGTAAGAGAGGTGATGCCAAATCGGACCGATATCTCGTTAATAATCAGGAAGAATCAGCGAAACTGGTCGGTGACCTTGAGGCGTCCAAGTATCAGGTCACAAAAGTCGTCAAGCGCGAGACAAAATCTCGCCCTGCTGCTCCGTTCACCACAAGTAATCTTCAGCAAGAGGCTGCCCGTCGTTTGCGCTTCGGGGCTGAACGAACTATGCGGACCGCTCAGGCCTTATATGAAGGGATTCAACTGGGATCGGGTGATCCGGTCGGGTTGATCACTTACATGCGTACCGACTCCACGAATCTCTCGACCACTGCGGTAGCGGAGATCGGTAATTTTATTAAGGACAGGTACGGTGCCGATTATTTCGGCAAGGCGCGAGTGTATCGGACGCGCAGTAAGAACGCCCAAGAGGCTCATGAAGCCATCAGGGCGACTTCAGTAATGCGAACACCGGAGAGCATTGCGGCGCATCTGAGCGCGGATCAGCGTTCCCTGTACGATTTGATATGGAAGCGGATGGTCGCTAGTCAAATGACTGATTCGATCTCTGACGCGACTACGGTCGATATTGAGGCCAGTGGAGGTCCATCGGGGACCTCTTACACGCTCCGGGCAACAGGTTCGGTACTGAAATTTCAGGGTTTCCGAGCCGTGTACGTAGAGGCAAAAGACTCGAATAACGAATCTGATGACGAAGATGAGAACGCATCGGATACCTCTAGGTCGCTTGTCCCGTTGGATGAAGGCGAGATGGTTCAGTTGGACGAACTTAAGTCTGAACAGAAGTTCACCCGGCCACCCGCCCGGTATTCGGAAGCCATGCTGATCCGAACCCTGGAAGAAAACGGTATCGGAAGGCCTAGCACGTTTGCTGGCATTGTTTCCACAATTGAACAGCGGGTCTACGTTGAGCGCGATGGAACTCGCTTTAAGCCGACATTGCTGGGTATTGCCGTGAGTGATTATCTGGTTCAGTGGTTTCCGAACATCATGGATACGGGTTTTACCGCTTCGATGGAGGAGAAGCTTGATGAAGTTTCCAGGGGAGACATCGAGTGGATTCCAATGCTCCACGAGTTTTATGGTCCTTTCGATGAAATGTGTAGTGAGGCGAAAGAGAATTCAGAACGGGTTCCTCGTTCTAAACTTGAAAAGCCGACTGGTGATATGTGCCCTGACTGCGCCAAGGAAGGCAAAGAAAACGGTCTGGTCATACGGATCGGAAGGAACGGCGAATTTATTGGCTGTTCAACCTTTCCTGAGTGCAGATACACTGCCAATATTCGCGTTGAGACCGGCGTCAAATGTCCGGAAACCGGGGGAGAGTTACTCGAGCGTAAACGGCGTGGACGCGGACGTCCCTTCTACGGTTGCGAGCATTATCCTGATTGCGAATTTAGCACTAGCGATCGACCGCTTAAAGAGCCCTGTCCTGAGTGCGGTGGCTTGCTTGTTGCCCGTGGTCGGAATGGCGCAAAGTGTGTCACAAAGGAAGACTACGATGGGCCAGCCCCAGGGCCAGCAGAAGAAGAGCCGGTCATGGTCGAGTCTAACTAACTTAGACCAGCTAGATCCTCGGGGTAACTGCTCCTTATCAGGAGTCTGGTGATGACTACTCGTTCAAGCCGAAGTCGGCAGGTAAGACCTGTAAATACAGGTGGATCGAGCGACGCATTGTGGGACAGCATGGTGGGCGATTTTATTGAATACCTGCAGATAACACGACAACTCTCCGGTTATACAGTCCGCAACTACGCATCGGATATCACGACGTATGGTGAATTCTTGAGATGCAGAGGTGTCTCAACACCGAACGACGCCAACCGCCGGTTCCTGCGTGAATACCTGGCGTGGCTACTTGAACTCGGGTATGTGAAGGCCAGCGTAAACCGTAAACTGACTGCGCTCAGGGCCCTGTATCGATTTCTCGGGGAGAGAGGTGACATCAAGCGTGACGAGACGGATTTGGTTAGATCGCCTCGGCTTGATCGCAGACTTCCCTCGGCTGCTACGCACAGAGAAATTGAGATCCTTCTAGCCACTCCAGACACTACTACAGATATAGGTAAACGTGATCGAGCTATCCTCGAGGTCTTGTATTCCGCCGGGCTACGTGTGTCCGAGGTCTGTTCGCTAGATATTGGCGATATTAACTTTCAGGATCGAGAACTCAGGGTGGTTGGTAAAGGCAACAAACAACGGATCGCACTACTTGGAAAGCCCGCTCTCAAAGTCCTGACTGAGTACACCAATGGGGCGCGAACGGAGCTGTTAGATCGTCCATCACAACTCGCCTTGTTCCTGAACCGATATGGTGGCCGGTTAAGCACTCGAAGCGTGGAACGCCTGGTCAAAGCCCATGCGCTGAAAGCGGGACTGGACCCGAATTTGCACGCCCATACGCTGCGCCACAGTTTCGCTACCCATCTTCTAGATGGTGGGGCTGACCTCCGAGTAGTGCAGGATCTCATGGGACATTCGAGCCCGGCTACTACTCAGATCTACACTTACGTTTCCACGGAACAGGCTCGCCGTGTGTACATGGAGTCTCATCCGAGAGCATCACTTCGCAAAGGAGTGTCCCGAGAACCCCTGAATAAGGTGGTTAAGTAACAGTTTTGAAGTTGTCTGAGCATCGGTCTATGACTTCTTTGACGTCGGCAATGCCTCTGCCGTTGTACCCTATCTATCGACGAGCCACCAAACTATGCGTTGTTCCGTTGCATACTAGAATTGAGTCAGCCTGGAGAACCAATATTCCGTGACTAAGATCCTCGTTATAAATGGACCCAATTTGAATAACCTGGGCCACCGAGATTCTCGTCAATATGGCAGCATGACGCTTCCAGAGATAGAGACGGTGATTGCTGAACGCGCCGTTGAACTGGGTGTCGAAGTCGCGTTCTTTCAGTCCAACTATGAAGGGGCTATTGTCGACTTCCTTCAGGAAAACTCGAAGGATGCTGGCGGCATCGTGATCAACCCGGCTGCTTTAACCGGTGTCGGATACTCCCTAGGTGACGCGTTGAGGGACACGGGGCTGCCATTAATCGAGATCCATCTTTCAAACATTCACGCTCGGGAGGAATTTCGGCGTCATTCGGTGGTAGCCCCTATCGCCGTTGGACAGATCTCTGGCCTTGGCTGGCGTGGATATATATACGGGTTGGAGCATATGACAAATCACCTACAGGAAGGCCACGCTTCTTGAGCGCTATTACTGGCCGAATAGATAATTTCCGGTCTAAATTTGAAGAGTTGGGTGTCGATGCGGTTCTAGTGACCGATGATGAAAATAGACGTTACTTATCTGGATTTGTTGGTACGGCAGGGTATCTGTTTATCACTCAGGATCGCGCAGTCCTTGCGACCGATTCTCGTTATACCGAGCAGGCAGGTAACCAGGCCCCGGATTATCGAATAGATAAGATTACGGGGCGTTTCGACTGGCTCCCGGGCCTGATAAGTGAATTTGGTATCAAGCGTCTGGGATTCGAGTCGGATAACGTCACCGTTCAACTCCTGGGCAGGCTCAAATTAGCAGTCAGTGAATCTGAAAACGGCTCGAGTGATTTGGAAATGATTCCCACATCTGGTATCCCTTTGGGACTCAGATCCTTTAAAGACCGAGACGAACTTGCACTGCTACAACGCTCTATCGATATTGCAGACCAGGCGTTTGTCAAAGTTGCGGAAACCATCGCTGCAGGCGACACGGAAGATGAAATCGCCTGGCGAATAGAACTTGCCGTTAGGGAACAAGGGGCGGAGTCCCTTTCTTTTCCAACGATTGTTGGATCAGGACCGAACGCGGCACTTCCACATCACCGAGCCGGTGATCGCAAGATCCAGACCGGTGAGTCGATAGTCATTGATATGGGAGCTCGCTACCAGGGCTACTGTAGCGACCTGACGCGTACGGTGGTTGTAGGGGAGCCGGATGATCAGTTCAAGAAAGTTTATGACACTGTTTTGGCCGCACAATTGACCGCCATTGAGAGTGTCGAGGCAGGTATGACTGGTTCCGAGGCCGATAATTTAGCGCGTGCCGTTATCGTGGAAGCTGGATATGGAGAAGAGTTCGGCCACAGTCTTGGACATGGTGTTGGACTTGAAGTCCACGAAGCCCCATGGGTCGCCTCCCGGGTCGAGTCAAAACTTGAAGATGGCATGACGTTTACGATCGAACCGGGAATATACATATCCGGCTGGGGGGGAGTTCGTATCGAGGATGTGGTGGTCCTTGAAAATGGACGGGCGCGTGTTTTAAGCCATGCCCCTAAAATTGAAACCTAATTTATGGCGATATCGATATCCACCTCTGCCGTGACTGAGCCATTGTCCGGACATCCGGTAGTTTTGAGTGAGTTTCAAGGACTGAAGAATGACGATCAGCTCTAGCGAGATCAAGCGCAACATGAGCATCCTCTTTGAGGGTGAGGTTTACACCATTATGGAATGGCAGCACCGTCAAGCGCCTAAGGCACCACCTACGCTCACTATGAAATTACGCAATGTGAAAACCGGTAATGTGTTTGAACGTAAGGTCCACGGAAACCACAAGCTCACCGTCGCACCGATGGAACGTCGATCGTCACAGTTCCTCTACTCAGAGGGTGACCTTCACACCTTCATGGACAACGAGACGTACGATCAGTTCCCGGTCGGAGACGAAGTCCTTGGAGATGCCCTGAATTACATCAAGGAGGGCGAGTCACTCGATCTGCTCTTTTATGAAGGTAGTGTCATCCAGGTAGAGCCCCCGATAACGGTAAATCTCGCCGTCGTCTCCACCGAAGCAGCAGTCGCCGGTAACACGGCCACGGGCGCAACCAAACAGGCCACACTGGAAACAGGCATCAATGTTACGGTGCCATTATTCGTCAGTGAGGGAGAGATCCTGAAGGTCGATACCCGTACGGGTGATTACCTGGAGAGAGTACGGGACTAGCGGGATAAAATAGAGAGAGACTGATGATTTCAAAACAGTTATCGGTCGCAGGAATACTACGTGATCCGGATGACATGTCGATCAGGTCGTTGAGGAAATGACGATGCCGAATGCCTATACGGTATCTCAGGTCGCTAGTTACCTAAAGGACCTTATTGAGGCCGATCCAAGCCTGTCAGATGTTTGGATAAGAGGCGAGGTCTCAAACCACGTACAGGCAAGTTCCGGGCACCACTATTTCACCCTGCGTGATTCCGAAGGTGCGCTGCGTTGTGTCCAATTCCGACCGGCGCGCGGTGCGGAGTTTTTGCAGGATGGGAGTGAAGTCTTAGCTCATGGCCGGGTTTCGATATACACGGTGCGCGGGGATCTACAATTTTATGTAGATATGGTCCAACCCGAGGGCATTGGAGCTCTTCAACAAGCGTTCGATGAGCTGAGGCAACGACTTGAAGCAGAAGGTTTATTTGGTACAGCGAGAAAGCGGGAACTCCCCGGTTTTCCGCGACGGATCGGGGTGGTGACTTCTCCTACGGGAGCAGTTATCCAGGACATTACCAACGTACTTGCGCGTCGCTACCCGCTGGCGGAACTAGTGTTGGCGCCAACTCAAGTGCAGGGTAACGCTGCAGCACCAGGTATCGTAGATGCCATTGCCGGATTGAACGTAGAGCCTGGGATAGACGTGATCATAGTGGCGCGCGGTGGAGGTTCTCTTGAAGATCTATGGGCTTTTAACGAAGAGATAGTTGCGCGAGCTATATTTGCGTCACACGTACCGGTTCTGAGTGGAGTCGGGCATGAAACAGACGTAACTATCGCTGATCTTGTAGCCGATGTGCGTGCTCCCACGCCTTCTTCTGCCGCCGAACTTGTGGCTCCGGACTGGCATGATTTATCCGCTAGTGTCGTTGCATTTACTTCGAGGCTCAAGGAACGTGCAGCTCAAGCGATATCGGATCGTCGTCTCAGACTTGATCAGGCTGTCGATCGCCTTGCTTTCATGTCTCCTGAGACACAAACGTATCGTCAACGCGTAGATCAGTTACTTCGGGCTGCATATCAATCACTTGACCAGTCACTCCAAATTAATCGAGAGCGTTTGCGATCCTTGGAACTGCAGCTTTCGGCCCTGGACCCTTCGTCAATCCTCTCTCGTGGTTACGCCGTGGTCAGAGCAAATGATGGTTCAATTGTCAGTTCTGTCGCAAATTTGACCGTGGGAGACACACTGGAGTTAGCGGTTAGGGATGGCGAAGTCGAGGTAGAAATTACAGATCTGAAATCCGAAATCGATGACGGTTAACACACGTGCTGGTAACCTGATCCTTGGAATATTCCACCACCAGTGAACCAACTTCCAGGAACAGGTAGCCACATCGGATGACTCCTAAAAACGCACAAATGGATAACGAAACTGCAGAAGTAGATCACCCTGCGGATTTTGAAGAGACATTCTCACTTCTAGAGGAAACGGTTCGCAAACTAGAGAATGGACCACTTTCTCTGGAAGACTCAACGCTTCTCTTTGAAAAAGGGATGCTTCTGGCAAAGCGTTGCAACGAACTTCTATCCGTTACCGAGCTGAAGATTACTCGGCTACAGTCTGCGTTTGCCGAACAAATGCGTTTTCCTCCGGAAACCCCCGAACCTGACGACGAAGATCTTGAAAGCTAGTTCTGATACGTCTATCGACAGTGCACCACTCAAACTGGGTTGGTTCTCGACCGGACGTGGGGAGGGGTCCCGTGGACTCCTGACCGCAGCACTGGATGCGATTGATTCAGGACGTCTTAACGCCCAGATCGAATTTGTGTTCGTTAATCGTGAGCGTGGGCAGTACAGAGGGACCGATAATTACATGGATCTCGTGAAAGAACGAGGAATCCCACTGGTTACTCTGTCTTCACAAAAATTCAGAACCGATAACGGCCGTGCACCCTGGCCAGAGCTACGCGCTAGCTTCGACGAGGCTGTTTTGGAGTTGTTGGAACCTTACTCGGTCGATGTATCGGTGACCGCAGGATACATGCTTATCGCCCCGGTTCTATGTCGCCACTTCATAATGGTGAACCTTCACCCTGCACTTCCCTGTGGTCCGGTTGGAACGGTAGACCAGGTTATCTGGGAGTTGATCGAGGCTCACGCAAGTGAGTCCGGTGTGATGATCCATGTTGCTACCGAAGAACTGGACCTTGGGCCCGTTCTGACCTACTGTAGGTTTCCGTTGTCCGGATCTGCATACTCAAGCGCATGGTCAGAGGCTGAGGATCACTCGATAGAAGAGTTGAAGGCTTCTCAACGTGAAGATCTCACCCTGTTCCAACTCATCCGAAATGCTGGTGTAACTCGTGAACGACCCTTGCTCGTAGCCACACTCGCTGCGATTGAAGAGGGGAAGATCGACCTCAATGCTACTGACAGGTTAGAAGCACTCGACCTCAGTGATGAGGTAGAACCTGGATTGGTGCACGGGTAATCAGGCGGCATAGGAACAGAAGATCACAACTGTCGGAGTCTCCATCCAGTTCCCAATGGCCGATTAATCCCGAACACCAGACTGGAAAATTAGGCGGCGGGACGTTCCGGCATATTGAAATCAACCTCTTCCCCGTTCCTGTCCAGCAATAAGGGTGGAGCTCCATCTGTCACGGTCGGTGAGTCGATCACGCATTTTTCGATGGCGTCGATAGAAGGCAGTTCGTACATAATGTCGAGCAAAGTCTCTTCGAGGATAGCCCTCAAACCACGTGCCCCTGCTCTACGCTTCTTGGCGTCCGCTGCTATTGCCACAAGAGCTTCCGGCTTGAACTCAAGTTCAACGTCATCCATCTCGAATAATGCTTGATACTGCTTAACCAGGGCGTTACGTGGTTCAGTTAATACTTCGACGAGTTGTGGTTCGCTAAGGTCCGATAGCCCGACGCTGAGTGGTACGCGGCCAATAAACTCCGGTATGAAACCATACTCGAGTAGATCTTCTGGCGTTACATGGGTGAAGATCTGGTCCTGATCTTCCTCTGTGACACGTCTAGCCGAACTCCCGTTACCAAAGCCCATAGCGGCCCCAGACGTGAGCCGACGCTCAATGACTTTGTTCAAATCTTCAAACGCACCACCGAGGATGAACAAAATATTTGAAGTATCTATGTGGATAAACTCCTGATGTGGGTGCTTGCGACCGCCCTGCGGCGGAACGCTGGCCACCGAACCTTCAAGAATCTTTAGAAGAGCCTGTTGTACGCCCTCACCTGACACGTCACGTGTGATCGAAGGGTTCGCTGTTTTTCGGGCTATCTTGTCGATTTCGTCTATGTAAATGATTCCCTGTTCCGCCCTACCGATATCGAAATCAGCGGCCTGTATGAGTCGCAAGAGTATGTTCTCTACGTCTTCACCAACGTAGCCCGCTTCCGTAAGAGGGGTGGCGTCTGTGATCGCGAATGGAACGTCCAGGATGCGAGCGAGGGTCTGTGCAAGGTGCGTCTTTCCAGAGCCGGTGGGCCCAACCAACATAATGTTGGTTTTAGCCAGTTCGACGTCGGAGTCTGGTGTGGGCCGCCACACACGTTTGTAGTGATTGTAAACCCCGACACTCACAACCCGTTTAGCTCGTTCTTGACCTATTACGTACTCGTTAAGCCGTTCAAAAACCTCACGGGGAGTACGAGGTAGATCTTGCGGGATAGCCACGGATGGAGCCTGATCTTCGGCGATGATCTGGTGGCATCGGTCTACACATTCATCACATATGAAAATCTTGGACGGACCGGCTATGAGCCGTCTTACAGACTGCTGAGACTTACCGCAAAACGAACAGACGTAAGTTTCTGGCGGCTGTCCTTCGGGTCCCTGTGGGCCTTGTGGAGTTGTTGTTGTCATTTATTTACCGAGTCTTCGCAGATCTCATGCCGATTATGGTCTTCAGGAAATATGTCTAGCCTAGGTATAGAACTCATGATGAGCTTTTATACGAGGTTATTTACTCTAGTCAGCTGCTTGTTCGCCTTCTTCTGCATTTTCCGGCTTACGAAGGACCTCATCGATTAGACCATATTCAACGGCTTGCTCAGCTGTCATGAATCGGTCCCGGTCCGTGTCGCGCGCTATCGTGTCGTAAGGTTGTCCTGTGGCATCGACCAAAATTCCTCGAAGCGTGTCCTGCAGTCGCAGAATTTCACGGGCGTGAATCTCAATGTCACTGGCCTGTCCGGATGCGCCCCCCAAAGGCTGGTGCATGTGGATCGTGGAGTTAGGCAGGGCGTAGCGTTTGCCTTTCTGACCGGCCGCCAGGAGGATTGTTCCCATGCTGGCCGCTGCGCCTACGCAGATAGTTGAAACATCTGCCCTGAGCATTTGCATCGTGTCGAAGATTGCGAGGCCTGCATATATCACGCCGCCTGGCGAGTTGATGTACATATTTATGTCACGATCTGGATCTTCGCGATCCAGATACAGTAACTGGGCGACAATCAGGTTAGCTACCTGGTCATTAATCGGTGTCCCAAGGAAGATAATTCGTTCCTTCAGAAGAAGAGAATATATGTCGAATGCGCGCTCACCCCGTGCACCGGTTTCTATCACCATTGGAACAATGTCTTCGGGGCGTTGCATTGAGTGTTCGGGCCTCATCAGCATTCAGAATTCCTTTATCCGGGTAGCTGGTTAAACCAGCCTGTACCATTTACAGGTTGGCGACAAAGACTGCATGAGCATCGTGTTCGTTCTTATCAGACCCGATCCAGGGGTCCGGGCATCTCATTTTTCCGCTCTTGTTACGTGGTTTCTCCATTGTCTGACTGAGATTCGACTTCGTCTGCAGTGGCTTCTGCGGCTCCTGCAGACACTTTGCCTAGCGTCTTTCCTTTGGACTTTACTATCTCTGCCAGTTTTTCGACGGCTTTTCGTCTCAACAACATCGACTTTATCGATGCTTGAGCTTCCTCAGATTCGACCTGAGAACGGTCTGCTTGAGGCCCTGCGTTGGCGAGCAGTGTCTCAATCTCGGTTTCTAGATCTTCTTCAGAGACATCGATTTCTTCGGCTTTTGCGATCTCTTCTATAAGGATTGTTCGCTTAAGACGAGTCGCCGCAGACTCTTTCGCTTCTTCAAGCAGCTCCTCACCACTTTTACCGGCGTTTTCCATGTAGTCCTGCATGGACACCTGATAACGGGCGAGGGCCTGTTGCTGGTCCCGAAGTACGTGCTCTGCCTCGTGCTCGATGATCAGGGGAGGGATTTCGAACTCGCTCGACTCAAGTAATGCGTCGACGATTTGTTCTTCCAGTTGACGTTGTGCAGCGGTATTCGCTGCTTCCTCAAATTCTGTTCGTAACCCTGCTCTCATCTCATCGAGAGACTCGTAGCCTTTACCCACGCTGCGGGCGAGGTCGTCGTCAATTTCAGGAAGGTTATGGAACTTGACCTCAAAAAGTTCGACCTTGCAATCAACCGTCTTGCCCGCCACCTGATCACCCGGGAAGTCCTCTGGAATGTCTAGCGAGAACTCCCTAGTCTCACCTGCCTCCATGCCGACAATCGCCCCGGTAAACCCGGGGATGGGTGTCTGGGCATCTTCGCTCAGAACGAATTCGACGTTGTCACCGTTAAGGACCTCTTCATCTTCAGACTTACCGTCAACGGTGAGCACTGCCTGGTCACCAATTTCAAGAGGACGCTCTACGGGATCCCATGTAGCAAGACCCAACTGGGCCTGTTCTAAGGCCTGATCTACCTGTTCGTCCGTCACCTGTTCAGGTTTTTCTTCAAGCTCTAAATTCGAGTAGTCTCCAACCGTGACTGATGGCCGCAAAGGAACAGTGACATCAAGTTTTGGTAGTGGTTCAGACTCCGTTACGTTCACCCGAGGGGTGCCGTACGCATCGATTTCTTCCTGTGCGATTGCTGCAGCCACTGCGTCCGGAACAAGGGTCTCGAGCGCTTCCTCAACCAGCACAGATCTACCGATCATCTGTTCGAAGAGTCTGCGTGGTGCTTTACCCTTCCGGAATCCTGGAATTGTGGTTCTCTGGACGAGCTTTTGATACGCACGTTGGAGGTGCGTTTCAAGCCGTTCGTCTTCAACCTCAACATGGAGTAGCGCTTGCCGGTCCACGACCTCATCCTGAGTAACCTTCAAAATTCGATTTCTCCCGTGGCGCGAAAACCCTCAGCTTACGATTGGAGGGTGCCAGAAATTATATCACTGGTGGATACCCGGTAATCGACCGTTGTTCAACTACTGGTTATAAATAGCGGTTATCCACCCTAATCTACTACGCGTATGGACAGCTCTTTAAGTTGTTCATCTGTGATTACTCCAGGCGCCTCAAACAGTGGATCGACAGCAGCCTGCGTTTTCGGGAATGCGATTACCTCACGGATGTTGTCTTCACCGGCTAACAACATCACAATCCTGTCTAGTCCGAGGCCCATCCCTCCGTGTGGGGGGGCTCCATACTGAAATGCCCTGAGTAATTGGCCGAATCGTTCTTCGACCTGATCCGGTGAGTGACCGATCAACTCAAAAACCTTCTCCTGGATTTCGCGGTCGATGATACGAATACTCCCACTGCCTAGTTCTACACCGTTTAGAACAAGGTCATAAAGTTGACCCAGTACTGATCCCGGATCAGTGTCGAGGAGTCCGACATCTTCCTGCCTGGGCGAGCTGAACACGTGGTGCATCGCCGACCAGCCATGTCGGTCGTCATCCCATTCGAATAAAGGAAAGTCGACCACGAACAGGAAGCTGAACGTATTTGGATCGACAAGATCGAGCCGTTGACCCATCTCTACACGGAGGTTGCTGATGGCGGTGTTCACCACAGTTTCCGTTCCTGCGATGATCAAGATTAGATCGCCGGGACCGGCCCCCGCGGTAATGGCGATTTGTCTAAGGGTCTCCAGAGAGACGTGGTTGCGAATGGGTGAACGAACATCTTCAAGTGTTATCTCGTCCAGGCTCGTTACGTCTCCTGAGATGTGAATTGGAATGAGACCTTGTGCGCCACTGCTCTTAACGAACTCAATCAGCTCGTCAGTCTGGCGACGCGTGTAGTCAGCGCAGCCGGTTGCGACGATAGCCCTGACTGCACCGCCAGATTTCACAACACTTTCAAACACGCCGAAACCAGATTTGGTTACCACTTCTGTAAGACGGCACACTTCCATCCCAAACCGGACATCTGGTTTGTCACTGGCGTAACGTTCTATGGCCTCTCGGTAGGTCATCCGCGGGAACGGTGTCGGGACCTCTAGGTCAGGTCTTGTCTCGTGTACGATCGCCGTATATAGACCCTCGAGAATTTTCAGGACATCCTCTTGTTCCACGAACGACATTTCCAGGTCGATTTGAGTGTGCTCCGGCTGACGGTCCGCTCGAAGGTCTTCGTCGCGGAAACAGTGAGCGAACTGGAAATAACGGTCTACACCCGACACCATCAGGAGCTGTTTTAGCTGCTGGGGTGATTGAGGCAACGCGTAAAACTCGCCCGGGTGGACGCGACTTGGTACTACGTAGTCACGAGCACCTTCCGGGGTTGACTTGAGAAGTATCGGTGTTTCGATCTCGAGAAAGTTCTGGCTGGTCATGTATGCACGGGCGGCCTGGACAACGTCATGCCGTAACTTAAGATTCTTGTACATTCGAGGTCGCCTAAGGTCCACAAAACGGTAACGAAGGCGTGTCTCGTCGGCCACGTTCAGTTCATCTTCGATCTCGAAAGGGGGCGTCTCAGATCGGTTGAGTATCGTGAGCTCGTCCGCAATCAACTCCACAGTCCCTGTTGGCAGGTCGGGATTGTCCGCACCGGCTCTCCTCTCCTGTACAGCGCCCTTTACCTTGATGACCCATTCACTGCGAAGGTCACCCGCAATCGCATGAGCTTGTGGTGCAGTGTCTTCATTGAACACCACTTGCATCAAGCCCGAGAAGTCGCGTAAGTCTATGAAGGTAAGGCCGCCATGGTCTCTGCGTCGGTGTACCCACCCGGAAAGGGTTATGACTTTTCCGGCGTCCGACTGACGCGGCTCGCCGCAGGTCATGTCTCTATACATCTGGTTGTGTTCCCCGTGCTTGGCTTCTGTTTTGAGGTCGCAACAGTGTGCGTCAAACCGGGATGCGGTTTGTCATGAACCAATTATCTACTAGTGGGTCTAGTGGCCCTAGAGTGGGACCTATCCCTTATAGACTCACAGATTCGATTCGGTTTTTGATTTGTCTCTGGAACGAGGGTCGTATCGGTCGTAAAGCGCCCATCCCGCAGGGAGAGCCAATGAAACAAGAATTACCTTGGCCAGGTCCCCCACTACAAAGGGCCAGAGACCGAGTTCGAGAGTGTTATCGAATGTACTGCCACCCTCAATCAAAACTTGCAGTTCGTGGTGAAGCCACCAAATTCCCGGGATGTAGACAATTGCGTTCGCTGTTATTAGTGCCGCTAGTAACCAGGGCCCACGGTCCCACCCGCGTTCGGCCAGGTATCCGACAAGGAAAGCTGCCGGTATAAAACCAACGATGTAGCCACCTGAGGTGATGCTCCACACGGTGCCAGATGCACCTCCAGCCCAGAAAGGAAGTCCGGCCGATCCTTCGAAGAGATATAGGACTGCGGCGAGACCGCCACGTTTGGAACCTACTGTTGCTGCAACCAGAAGGACGGCGAAAGTTTGTCCAGTTATCGGCACAGGAGTCCAGGGCAACGAGAATTTCAACTGTGCAAATGCCGCAATGATCAGGCTTCCGACAATTATGGTGCCAATATCCACCCATAGGCCGGAGTAGGGGATGAGAGTGTCGGACAGTGTGCGATTTTGTCTGGAGACCGCGGTGGTCATCGATTCTCCTCTTTGGACATTGGTCAGATCAATATCAATATAGTCGGGGAACTATACCGTGAGCGACTAGGCGGTGGGAATCCCGTAATCTCGTTTTCGTATGGCAAGGGTCACAAATGTCTCTGTGCGTCGCACACCGGGGATCACGCCAACGTTTTCTCTAAGGAATCTTCCAAGTTTTTCAGCGTCCGGCAACGTTGCCCAGGCGAATATGTCGAATGTTCCAGTCGCCAGAGCCACCCAGCGAGTATTTTCAAGATTTGATAACTCGGCAGCTACCTGGTCCATTTTGTCCGGATCTACCTGAACTCCAATCAATGCCTCGGAGTCATACCCTAATGCTTTAGGATCAGGGAAGGCCCTTACACTGATTATCTCGTCACCGATGAGACGTTTCAGGCGCCTTCGAACGGTTCCCTCACTTACACCCACGTTGCGGGCGATTGTGGCGTTAGCGGCCCTGCCATCTTGTTCGAGGATCGTGATGATTTGTCGGTCTAACTCATCCATGCGCGGAGCATTCCCCATTGAAACGTAATAGACTAGTTTGTGTCGTTATCGTGATGATGCCCACCTCGTAAACGACTGAATATCACTTTATGTTGGTTATGTTTCGTAAATGTTACGTGCCAGTGACGACAGGGTTACATTTAGTTGAATTTGGGCATCATGCGTCGAATCCAACTGAAAACCCGATAAATTCCTACGGAACCGTTCGTTAATTAAGTCACAAATGACATGATACGACACAGGGGTGCCTGTTGGAACTATTGGTATAGGATGTGTGGAACGGATTCGACTATCCGCGCTTAAGCCTTACTATTTGACACTACAAAGTACAATGATAGTACGCAGACCCTAGAAGCAGTTCATACGGAGAGACGGAGAACCATATGGTGATCGAGAACTCGACCCTTCTGACGGTATCTGAGGCAGCTTCCTCTAAATTTAAAGAAGTACTCGCTGAGCAGGATGCCGATGATGGCCTGATCCGAATCTCACTAGCGCCTGGCCAGATGGGTGGCGTTGAGTACATTCTGGGCCTAGAAGAGGCTCCCGAAGAGAATGACACGCTAGTTGAATATTTTGGTGTGAAGATAGTTGTAGATGCCGAAAGTACTCCGCTGCTGCAAGGGTCTAGCATCGACTATGTCGATGGCCTACAGCGAAGTGGTTTTGTGATCAACAACCCGAATTTTGCTAGTGCAGGTGGCTGCGGTGGTGGTGGTGCATGTGGATGTGGGGGAGGTGAGCCACAACAGGATCCACACGGACAGGCCGGTGGCTGCGCCTGTGGCGGCGGTGGTGGCGGCGGTTGCGGCGGTGGCGGCGGCGGTTGCGGATGTGGTGGTGGGGGACACGCCCACTAGATTCTCAAGAAGCATTTGAAAAAGGGGTGGCCTTTAGAAAGGCCACCCCTTTTTTATTGCATGTGCCAAAGTCAGGATATTGAGATGTTTACCGAATCCGATGTGTTGTTGAATAAATATGACGATCCTTTTCCCGGTAAGAGTCACGGGTATGTAGAACGTATATTGAATAAGTTGGGGTCACCACAACGTATCTGTAAGCAACACGCACAGTCACATTGTGTTTAGGGACTAGCCTGACTGTAAAAGGGAAAGAAAAATACAAAAGCCCCCGGTTTAAACCGGGGGCTTTTGTCCGTCTGTTTCAAGTGGAGCGGAAGACGAGATTCGAACTCGCGACCCTCACCTTGGCAAGGTGATGCTCTACCACTGAGCCACTTCCGCTCGAAAACCCATGGCAGTCAAGCCATTCAAATGTATATCGCACCAGGATGAAGGGTCAAGTTACAGAGGAGTGACATGGGGCGACACCGAGTATCAATTCGAGCGGATCATTACTAAACAAACAAGAAATGTCACTCCATAAGAAGTTGCACTTAAATCTGACTCCCCCGACGTAAATTGTCGATGTGTGAACGGAACATTTATGGTGAGGAGTCCTTGACTCGAGGCTCTTCACGTGGCTTTATGCGCCGAACAGGCGTCACAAACAATGATCATCTATGGAGAAGTCCACCATGATTTACGACATGCGCACATATGACATTGCAGTCGGACAGGTACCAAAATACCTGGAGGCAGTACAAAAAGTTGGTCTTAAAGTCCGTCAAGACCATGGCATAAAACTGGCGGGTTGGTACTACACGGACATCGGAACACTTAACCGCGTTGTCCATATCTGGGCCTATGAGGACTACGCGCACTATGAAAAAGCACGCACTGCGTTTCGGAGTGATCCCAGATGGATAAATGAATATCAGCCGATGACCAAAGGATTAATTCTCAAACAATCGACCCAGATGATGAACGCAGCACCGTTTGCGCCCCAACCTTAAAAATATGGTCAGTGACGCATAACTAAATCCCTAAGACAGAAAAAAACAAAACCCGTACCGTCCATGTCAGGCGGTGGGGTCACGACGGGACATGTAACTTGAGATACGACACTATAGTCATTGGTGCAGGTTCGGCTGGAGCCACAATAGCGACCCGGCTGTCTGAAAACCCCGACCACTCAGTGTTGCTACTTGAGGCTGGACCAGATTACCCAGATCTGGAGTCTCTTCCAGACGAGGTTAAATACGGGTACGCCACTGGCACTGAGATCACGACTAGCGATCACAATTGGAAGTTCACGGCACGGGCTACCGAACAGGCAGAGATACAGGTGCCTCGCGGTCGCGTGACGGGCGGGTCAAGCGCTATCAACGGGCAAATTTTTCTGCGCGGGATGCCAGAAGATTACGATGACTGGGCTTCTTGGGGTAACGACGAATGGTCCTTCCAGAAAATGTTGCCATATTTCCGGAAGATCGAGACAGACACCACATATCAGGATGATCCGGGCGACTTCCATGGTTCAGATGGTCCTATCATCTGTCACCGATTTCCTAGGGATCAGTGGCTTGCTCCTAGTGTTGCCTTTGAGAAGGCATGTCTGGCCGCAGGCTTTCCGGCTTGTGAAGACGCTAATGCCCCGGGAAGCACCGGAGTAGGCCCCCTGGCGCTTAATAATCCGAATGGTATTCGATGGTCCACCGCTCTCGGTTATCTCGGGCTTTCTCGCCATCGCCTTAACTTGACGATCCGGCCTGACATACTCGTTCATAGAGTCATATTTGACACCACCGCGGAACGACCACGCGCGACAGGCGTGATGGTTGAGTCCGGTGGGGAGACTTACATAGTTGAGGCTAATGAGGTCGTGGTAAGTGCGGGTGCCATAGGGTCGCCGCAAATCCTAATGTTGTCTGGTTTAGGTCCTGCTTCTCATCTTGAAGAGCATGGAATTGAGCCCGTAATTGATTTACCTGGTGTAGGCCAGAACTTACGTGACCACCCCATGTTGTTTGTGAGCTGGAAGACTAAGCCCGAGGTTGATCTCGATGCGATGGGCCCTGGAATACAGTTGACGCTTCGTTACACGGCTGAAGGGTCTCCACTTGAGAACGACATGATCGTTTACATGGTGACAAGGGCAGGAGAGCGTTCGGACCGCGGCGGACTGCGCACGGATGTAGATCGAATACAGATGAACCTGTGCATTAATCTGGCGAAAGGTTCAGGCGAAATCAAACTCGCCTCATCTGAGCCTTCGGATGCAGTGTTGCTAGATTACAACTATCTTGAAGAAGAAGAGGACCGCCGCCGATTTCGCGACGGTATTCGTATGCTGGTAGAACTCGGTGAGCAATCAGACATGAGCGAATTGATAGAGGATCGTGTGACTCCACTACCCGTGGATCTGGAGTCGGACCAGTCACTCGATGACTGGATGATGCGCGAGGTAATGACCGGTCACCACATTTCTTGCACAGCCAAAATGGGCCCGGAATCGGATCCGATGGCGGTGGTGGATCAGTTTGGCAAGGTGCACGGCGCCGATGGTCTACGTGTAGCGGATGCGTCGATCATGCCTGACTGCGTTCGAGCCAATATCAATGCCACTGTAATCGCAATGGGAGAGCGTATCGCAGACTTCATACGCGAAGGGCGCTAGTAACGTATAGGTAAGCTTGTGGGGTTCCCTTATAAACTCGAAGGGGGATGTGGGACCTTCGCGTAATTCATCATGCTCATTATTCACGCGTGCAGTTTCGGGTATGGACCGGTTCGGTTGCTGGCTACTGTTGGACAATTGTCCAGGCCCGTATTCTGAGTCAGCCGCCTGCAATAAAAAGTAGGCTTCGTTGCCTGCTCTATAATCTGGGTGCGATCGGAAGTTGGTCGATGGGCGTCCCTGTGGCATCACGGACTGCGTTCGCAATAGCGGCCGCAATAGGGACGATTCCTGGCTCGCCCGCCCCGGATGATGGGACCTCGTGGCTCCCGGTGAATACCACTTCTATATCAGGAGTGTCGGTAATTCGGGGCACTCGGTAACGAGCAAAACCGTCATTCAGTACACGGCCTCCGTCGAACTCGACTGTCTCCCAGAGTGCAGTTCCCATGCCCATAACGATGGCGCCCTCAATCTGGTTTCGTGCTCCATCTGGATTTATCACGAGTCCACAATCAAACCCGACTACGACTCTGATAACACGCGCCTCTTGATTTTTTACCGAAACCTCGACTACCTGCGCCGTAAAGCTTCCGGCATCGTACCCGATCGCCATGCCGTATCCGGTGCCTGCCTGTTTCTCCCTTGAGTTCCAACCAAACGTGTCTGTTGCGGCAATCAGACATCCGCGTAACCTCTCATGAGACAGGTTGTTCAATCGGAATTCCAGGGGGTCTAGCCCCATTCCGACCGCGATCTCGTCCATATGGACCTCACGGGCGAAGTGGTTTGTAGCTCCTCCTAGAGACCTATACGATCCGGCTTGCAAGGGCGACTCTGAAGCAGCGACGTTTATCCGAACATTGACTACATCGTATGGAGTATCAGCGCCACGCTGCCCGCGTAACGGGTTCTCTCCGGCATGGAACGCGGCATAATCCCACGCTACTAACTTTCCGTTATTATCGACGCCACTACTCAGCTCGAACGTAGCTGCCGGCCGGACGGTACTCCATCCGAATTCCTCGGCACGGTTGTAAGCAACTCGAACAGGCACATCAACTATCTTAGCCAGCCGTGCTGCCTCGTATGAAACCGTTGGCGTTTTCGTCCCGAAAGAACCACCAATTTCAGCGGCGATCACTCTCACATTCTCTCGGGCCATCCCGAATCTCTCGGCAAGGCTGTCGCGCTCCCTAAATGGACCTCGGTTGGCACACCACACCGTTAGCTGATCGTCGTCCCAGCGGGCTACCGAAGCGCTTGGCTCCATCTGGGCATTGGATACGTAAGGGACATAGTAAGTATTCTCAAATACATGGAGTGCTGATTCCAACGCTAACCGCGTTGATCCCGCTTCGCGAAGCGTAACGGTGTCCCCGGATCTCTCCTTCAGGAGCGCGGGGATGTTCCAATCCGAGGCAGTGTCTCGACTTTCTTCCCAGCGCGCTCGTATTGTTTCAATGGCGTACTCTGCAATATCCTCACGCTCCGCTATGACGCCAATAAAATCTCCCTCCTGAACGATAGAAACGACTCCTGCGATCCTCTCGGCGCGTGCAGTGTCGATCTGTTGCAGGGTCGCTCCATATGATGGGGGTCGAAGTATTTTGCCGTGCAACATCCCCGGGACCACGATGTCCTGGGCGTATTTGGCCTCGCCTGTCACGCGGGCAATAGCATCGATTCGTAGGGACGGTCTTCCTATCAACCGGAACTCATCTATGTCTTTCAACGTAACTTCATCGGGAATTTCTAGTGTCAAGGACTGATCACGTAGCAAATCTGGGAAGCTTATTGAGGCCGAGCCATCCTCCGAAACGACGGCCCCATCCTTTGTACTTAACGAACCTGCATCGATTTCGAGGTGGGATGACGCCAGATCTATCAAGCCCTGCCTGGCAGTAGCCGCAGCCCGACGCAACTGGATACCCACGGTACGGGTCGATGCGCTTCCAGTTGTGCCGCGATCGGGTGGAACCTGGGCAGTGTCGCCGAGAATCATCTTTACTGAATTGACGGATACATCGAGTTCATCAGCGATCGAGATGGTGAATCCACTACGGATGCCCTGTCCATATTCGACTTTGCCAGAAAATGCAGTCACAAGACCACGATCATCCATAGTCAGGAGTGTTGTCGGGTCTCCATGGGGGACTCTGGGATCAGGTTCTGGCGTCCAGCGAGGGGGCCCGATTACTTTGACTGCGATAGTTGGTTCAACAACATGTCTACTCATTCTGTACTGCCTTGGTCGCTCATCGACTTAACGGCTTTCAGTATTCGGAGGTAGGCACCACATCGACATATGTGACCGCTTAGTGCAGCTTTGATTTGTTCTTCATCAGGGTTCGGGTTGCGGTTTAACAGGGCGGCACTACTCATAACGAAACCGGAAGTACAGTATGCGCACTGGAAAGCCGTATGCTCTATAAACGCTTCTTGTAGTGGGTGAAGATGATCGCCGTCTGCCAATCCCTCTACCGTAGTGATATCGCGTCCACTTGCAGAGGTAACCGGGGTGATACATGAGCGAGACGCTTCGCCGTCGATGAGGACGGTACATGCGCCACAATTGCCCTCACCACATCCGTATTTGGTCCCGGTGAGTTTCAGCTCATGCCGCAAGACGCTTAACAGTGTTCGTTCGGCATCGACAGCGATTTCATGCGATTCGTCGTTCACCTTAAGTTGCATCGAACTCCACCCCTTTCTCAGAGACATAGATGATACGAGGGATCAGTGGCGGGTGCCTGATTTCCGGTTCGGTGCTTCGGTCAAGATTATTGAGCCTCGGCACTGGCTATCGATTCCGATCAGCGTACAGTGACAAGGTTGCGACCATCATGATTTGGATATCCGGGGGAATACGTTAATTCTTAAACGAGTTGTATGACGTAGCATCTTCCCCATCAATGGTTGCTTGGTACTATGGATTTTCTTATATCAGGCCTCTGTAATCCACACATAATTCGATCTCAAGCAAGGAAACCATTCACCGTTGAAATACCGACGACTCGGCAGCACGGGACTCCTCGTCTCCGCCATTGGCCTTGGTGCAAACAACTTCGGGCAGATGAGTGCCAGTCAGGTCGCTGGCGGCAATTTAAGCCTAGAAACGGCGACGGACATACTTTCTGCCTGTCGCGATACCGGTATCAACTTCATTGACACGTCCGATCTGTATTCGGAAGGCCAGTCAGAGGAGTTTATCGGGGAAGCGGTGAAGGGTTATCGAACTGAATTGGTTATCGCTTCCAAAGCAGGGATGAAGTGGTCGGGAGGAGTAAACACTGAAGGCCTGACAGCGGGACATCTGAAGCGATCTGTTGACGATAGCCTGCGGCGCCTGCAGACCGACTACATCGACCTGTATCAGATGCACATACAGGATCCCTTGACGACTATAGAGGAGACATTGCGAGCGCTTGAAGACATTGTCTCGGCCGGAAAGGTTCGCTATGTAGGGTGCTCCAACTTTCTAGCATGGGAAGTTGTAGAAGGAATTCAGATTGCTCGAAGTAACGGATGGCCAGAGTTCGCCACTGTTCAACCTGAGTTCTCTATGTTGGAGAGAGAGGTGGAAAAAGAACTTGTGCATGCTGCTGCAAAGTATGGAACAGGCATCCTTCCTTACTATCCACTAGCCTCAGGGTTCCTTACCGGCAAATACAAACGCGGAATGGATTTACCCGAGGGTAGTCGACTCTCGCGTCTCAAATGGACGGCAGATCAGCACGTCAATGACGCCAGTTTTGATCTTTTGGAGGCCCTGGAGAAGTTTGCTGCTGAGCGTGGCCACAGCATGGTCGAGCTAGCCTTTGCATGGTTGTTGGCTCACCCAGAAGTCTCATCTGTGATAGCCGGTGCAACCCGGGTCGAGCAACTGGTACAGAACGCCTCTGCATCTGATTGGGAATTGAGTGCATCAGAGATGGTGGAACTGGACAATATCCTACCCAACACGCCTGGGCCCGGACCGGGTAATCTCCCGAGACGCCGGTCTCTATAGACAGGGTGATCCCACGATCGATTGAGGACATCACACCCGAATGGCTGACCGATGCGTTAGGGGGCGCTGGATTTCTCACTTCGGATAGGGTGGAAACGATTCGGTTTGAACCCACCGGTGAAGGACTGGGGTTCATTGGGGAGATCGCCAAGTTGGTTGTCGGGTATTCGAAGGATCCGAACAAGGGTCCACGGACACTTGTCGCGAAGCTAGCCGTGCCAAACCATGAGGTACGACAGTTTGCTGATCGCGCAGGACTGTATGAAGCAGAAATCCGTTTCTATAAAGAACTTGGTAAGAACCCCGGTATCCGGGTTCCGCAGTTCTACTTCGGTGACGCTGATTCGGGATACTTTGTTCTCTTGTTGGAAGATTTGTCACATCTTCGTGTTGGCGACGAGACACGTCCAGGATCGATCGCAGATGCATATGCTGCTGTGCGCAACATTGCCTGCTTACACGCGCACTGGTGGGATAGGCAAGAACTTGCAGAACCCCAATGGCTCCACCGGCCACTGGATCCAGTGGCTGCACAATCGCGCCAGCAGGTCTACCTGGAGGCATGGTCAGCAGTGTCCGGACAGTTGGAGACATTTCTGCACCCGGATGTTCACGAGATCGGAGCACGCCTGGGCCCAAAACTTGCACAAGTTTGGTCCAACGCCTCGACTGGTGCCCTGACCCTGAACCACGGTGATTATCGACTTGCCAACCTGTTCTTTGATGGTGACCAAGTCGTCACTTTCGACTGGCAATTCGTCAATCAGGGGCCACCTGCGCTCGATCTTGCTGATTTCCTAGTATGGAGCCTCACGAATGATCAACGCGATACCCACCAGGCTGCTTTGATTGAACTTTATGTCGCGACTCTGGAAGAAAACGGTGTTCAGAACTATACCCAAGAGGAAGTCCTCCAAGACGGTGCTCTCGGAATGCTGCGTAACTTGGAAAACTATGTTGTATCAATTCGTAATCTTGCAATGGACGACGATGAAGGAAGAGCCTGGATTGATGCAGTATCACCCCGGATGGTTGTACTGGCAGATTGGGACTGCGCAAAGCTGATTCCTGTGTGAACTCGCTCATCTTCACCTTGCAAGAGTTCCCCATCCGTCTGGTAATCTCGCCTCGATGAGGCGTAAATGGTTTTAAGACTAAAGACACGTTGGTTGATGCCTTGCAAATGATTAATTTTTCTAGCTGTCCTGTTCCTCTTCGTGTTTTAGGGCTATTGATGACATGTTTGGTCATTGGGCTCTCGGTCTCCTGTTCATCAAATGAAGGGTCTCAAGGTGCTAGAGGCTTTCAAGGCCTGGAAGGTCCGACCGGTCAAGATGGCCCCCAAGGTCCGGCAGGGAAAGATGGGGCCGATGGTGTAGAAGGAGTAGCTGGCCCGGCCGGACCTCGGGGTTTGGCAGGTGAAGATGGAGTA
This sequence comes from Dehalococcoidia bacterium, assembly GCA_046583495.1. Classification (GTDB taxonomy): domain Bacteria; phylum Chloroflexota; class Dehalococcoidia; order Lucifugimonadales; family Lucifugimonadaceae. The sequence goes on along the minus strand of JAYGCF010000031.1, from coordinate 1,531 downwards.
GACGGTGAAGATGGACTTAATGGACTTCAAGGTCCAGCCGGTGAAACCGGAGCCACCGGAGCCACCGGAGCCACCGGAGCCACCGGAGCCACCGGCGCAATCGGTCCTGCAGGTCCGTCGGGTGAAGATGGAGTGGTAGGACCCAAGGGAGACGTCGGCACACCCGGACCTGTTGGTTTGCGAGGCGCGACGGGTGCCACCGGCGCGACGGGTGCCACCGGGGCAACTGGCGCATCCATCGAACGGAATAAGCCCACGGATAACGTAATCACCGTTTTAGCAGGGGCAGGGGTTGGCGACAACATGGGTCTGCATCCGTCGATCACCGTCGGTTCAGATGGTTTCGGTCTCATCAGTTATTACGATCAAAATAATGGTGATCTTTGGGTAGCTCACTGCTCTGACACACTATGTACAGACGCCACTAAGACAGTTCTAGATTCAATTGGAGACGTGGGTCTCTATACATCGATCACCATCGGGGCAGATGGTCTAGGACTCATTAGCTACTACGACAGTACCAATGAGGATCTCAAGGTAGCTCACTGTTCAAACACTGATTGCACGGCCGCAACAATCAGTACGCTCGATGAGACAGGTACCGGTGGTATGTTCACATCGATCACAGTCGGAGCCGACGGTCTAGGACTCATCAGCTATCAGGAGTACCATTCTTTAAATTTTTATCTCAAGGTAGCTCACTGCTCAAACATTGATTGCACGGTTGCAACTGTCACCAGACTAGATGATTCGCCAACCGATGTGGGTTTCTACACCTCGATCACCATCGGTTCCGATGGTCTAGGGCTCATTAGCCACTACGACGCCGGTAACTCTGCTCTCAAGGTAGCGCACTGCTCAAATACTGCCTGCACGAGTGCAACTATAAGCACCCTGGATTCATCAGGCGATGTTGGTCTCGATACATCGATCACCATCGGTTCCGATGGTCTAGGGCTCATTAGCCACTACGACTTCGGCAACACTGCTCTCAAGGTAGCTCATTGTTCAAACATTGATTGCACAGCTGCAACTGTGAGCACACTAGATTCGCCAGACGAGGTAGGTTCACAACCATCGATCACCATCGGTGCAGATGGTCTAGGACTCATTAGCTACTCCGACGACACCAATGAGAATCTCAAGGTAGCTCACTGTTTGAACACCAACTGTACGAGTGCCACGGTAACCACTATCGATAAAACCGGTACCACGGCTTCGTACTCTTCGGTCACCATAGGTGCAGATGGCCTTGGCTTGATCAGTTATCACGATTCCACTAATGGGGATCTCAAGGTAGCTCACTGTGAGAACGCGTTCTGCTCCCCGTACTTCAGGCGGAGATGAGATCCTCAAGGCCCCGGGCCTTCCTTGTCACCAGGCCTTCTATTAGCTGTACGTTCTCTATTTGATTTCACCACTGTTATATAGCCTATCTACGATCGACCCATCGAATGCATCTGAGACCTCTACTGCACCCTCAAGGACGTCTGATGAGACCAGCATTTCATGCAGAGCTTCCCATTGCGCG
>JAYGCF010000018.1:0-84145 GCA_046583495.1 Dehalococcoidia bacterium | reverse complement strand
CGGAACTGTTGTAGACGTCGAGTTTGCAGCTGAAGATCTTCCGGAGATCTATAACGGCCTGGAACTGCAACTGGACGGTGGGACCCTCTCCCTTGAGGTTGAGCAACACGTTGGAAACAACTGGGTCAGGTGTCTGGCTCTAGGTCCGACTGAAGGATTGAAACGCGGCTCTGAGGTGACGGACACGGGGACTCCCATCGCCGTCCCGGTCGGCCCCGCGACACTCGGTCGCCTCTTCAACGTGACAGGTGAAGCACTTGACACACTAGGTGCGGTGGACGCGTCGGAAAAATGGCCGATTCACCGTCCCGCTCCTTCATTCGACCGACAAACTGGTACTACTGAAATACTTGAGACCGGGATCAAGGTATTCGATCTTATAACTCCGTTCCAGAGGGGCGGGAAGGTCGGAGCCTACGGTGGAGCCGGCGTCGGAAAGACCGTAATTATCACGGAGCTAATTCGAAACATTGCTCAGGAACACTCCGGTGTGTCCGTTTTTGCGGGTGTTGGGGAACGGTCACGCGAAGGAAATGATCTGTGGCATGAAATGCAGGAGTACGGTGTGATGGACAGCACGGTACTGGTGTTTGGTCAGATGAATGAACCGCCGGGGACCCGTGCCCGTATCGCGCTAACTGGTCTGACTATGGCCGAGTATTTCCGCGATGTTGAAAAGCAGGATGTTCTCCTGTTTGTGGACAACGTGTACAGGTACATCCTGGCTGGAATGGAAGTGTCCGGTCTTCTCGGTCGAATGCCATCTGCCGTTGGTTACCAGCCGACGCTATCCACCGAGATCGGAGACCTTGAAGAACGGATAACGACCACGGTGGATGGTTCGATTACGTCTTTCCAGGCTGTTTACGTGCCTGCAGACGACTACACCGACCCGGGTATCGTGACAACGTTCGGTCACCTGGATGCCAATATTTCCTTGGAACGTAGTATGACTGAGCAGGGTCTGTATCCGGCCGTTGACCCGCTTGTCTCTAACTCACGAATTCTTCAACCTGGGATCGTTGGGGAAGATCACTACGCAGTTGCACGTGAAGTGCAGCAGGTTTTGCAACGATACCGAGACCTCCAGGATGTGATCGCGATCTTGGGTGTTGAAGAACTGTCGGACGATGATCGTGTTGCGGTCGGTCGCGCTCGTCGTATCCAACAGTTCTTGACACAGCCATTCTTTGTGGGAGAGGTCTTCACGGGTATTCCCGGACGTTACGTGCCGCTTGCTGACACGGTCCGAGGGTTCCGAGAGGTGCTTGACGGGAAGCACGACGATCTTCCTGAGCAGGCGTTCCGCATGGTTGGCGGTATAGATGAGGCCCGTGAGAAGGGTGAGCAGATGCTTGCCGAATCTAACGCCTAATACGATATAAGTGTAGAAGAGGATCAAGGGCAGGAGCCCGAGTAAATGGCCACGTTCACACTCACAATAGTCACCGCCGAGAGACAGGTATTTTCGGAAGAAGTGGACTCTCTGGTAGCGCCGGGAATTGACGGTCAGCTTGGCATTTTGCCGAATCACGCGCCTCTGATGACGCAACTTAAGCCGGGTGAAATGACGGTTCGGACGGGCAGTGACGCTCATGTTTTGGCCGTTACGGGAGGGTTTCTTGAAGTGCTCAACAACAAGGTAACGATCCTTGCTGATACGGCAGAGATGGATCGAGAAATTGACTTAGAGCGGGCCGAGGCAGCACTTCAAAGAGCGCAAGAGCGTGTCGAAAATCAACCTGCCGACGCTGACCTTACTCGGTCATTGAGAGCATTCCAACGGGCTCAAGTGCGTGTCGGTTTGGCCCGCAGGCGGCGACGTAACAGGTCATCGACTGCACCTTCTGATGTTGGCTAGGGCGAAAATGTCCTGCATAAACCTGACATTAGATAAGCCCTGCTTACGGGGTATGTCGTTAAACTTTTAGAGTTCGGATGCGAGAATCCTCTCAGACACCACGGTTTGCGGGTTGGTCAACTACCTAGATACGTCTGGGTTGAGGAAGTAAGTCATGGATTGGAGCGCCAACACCGGGTCCACACCACGGACCTTCACGTCTGTGGGGACCTGAGGGGCCACAGGTGCATAGTTCAGGACGGCCTTTATCCCAGCATTTACTAACGCGTCGAAGACCACTTGGGCGTTGTCGGCCGGTACTGCAACAATGCCGATTTGTATATCAAATTCGTTGACCGTTTGTTTAATAAGATTGATCGGTCGAACGTGGATGTCGCCGACGGACGATCCGACTACGGATGAATCAGCGTCGAATGCAGCTACGATCCTGAAGCCTTCTGGTCGAAATCCCGGATAGGCGATTATGGCCCTTCCGAGTCGGCCTACACCGACGAGTCCTGCGTTCCACTGCCGGTCAAGTCCCAGAATCGAACGCAATTCGAACGCCAGTCGTTTTACGTTATATCCACGTCCCTGTTTTCCAAAACGACCGAAGTAGCTCAGGTCTTTTCTTATTTGGGCGGGCGTCATTTGTAGTTGACTTCCCAGTTGTTCGGATGAAACCATTTCCGCCCCGGTGGCGGCAAACTGGGCCAGGACTCTTACGTAAAGTGGTAGACGTTCTACGACCACCTCCGGTGCATCGGAGGCTAATCGGATTCCGTTAACGGAAACATCTGTCATGTAGTTATTAGTCATTCGACGCACCTTAGTTTGTACGGGCTACCCACAGGTTAGTGGCAGTGACCACCATCCCCAGAGTAAGTGGGTTCTATCACAATATCTGGCACGCGATCAACTATCGTTCGTATCGCACTATTGTTGGCGTGGGTATATTTACTGTCATGGTTTTCTGTTTCGTAACATTTGACGAGGGTTGGAACAGATCTATTCCACGACCTTGTTAGAGACGCAAGAGAGTTTCTTTTGTAGGGTGAATTCCCTTAAACCTCATGTATATGCATGTACCTGATATGAAAAAGTGTATGGGCGAAGAGAAATATTCGTATACCCCATGTCAACAGGTCTACGAGTCCAGTTCAATACGTGGAATTCATATGTCCGATTGAGAATCGATTGGAGAGGCGACACCATACAAGGCACTGTGCCCACGTAACGCACGGCACTTTGTAATATGGCAGAGCCTGGGATTGACAGATATCACGTATCCGATACGTGAGAATGGACAAGTGAGGGTAGATCTTTATGCTGATGAAAATAAAAAGAGGCCCCGGTTTCGTGAACCGGGGCCTCTTCATTAAATCATCAAGGTAAAGTTGTGGGTTTTAGGCAGCTCGTGTGCTCCTGGGAGCTGCTGGAGTTGGTTTGTCCTCAGCCTTAGGTCGGATCGTGTATCCGCACTGGAGACACTCCATGTATCGCCCATACTGGTCATCATCTAGAGCAATGTCGCCTTCGCAACGGGGGCATGCTTTCAAGTACAGAGTCATCTTCTAGTTTCCTGTTTCGTCGGCCATCGTCGTTCCTGTGACCGAATTCGTTGTGTTTAGGTCGGTTAGTGCATTTAGGACCTATTAGTGATTAACATCACAAAGTCCATTGGCGGTTAGTGTACTACGAGAAAATCAGTAATGCACGGATAAATGGGGGGATTTCGTTAAATGTTGGTGAAATTCCCGAAAAATGATTGCGGATAACGCGATATATTCTGGTGAGTATGCATAACCTTTACACGGACCGTATCAAGTCATACAATACGTAGAGTGTGATTCTAAGACGACGAAGTCCGTCTCGCACACCACAAACGTTGAATATTCAAGGAAGCATGTAGTTGGTTGCTGACAGGGGAGCACTCCATTCTGGCACGAACGATGTCGAGTTCAGGGGTGTTTACATAATCAGCGTCGCCGCTCGGCTGTTGGAGATGCACCCCCAAACACTTCGGAAATATGAACGTGTCGGGTTGGTTCATCCCTCGCGAACGGGGGGACATCTACGCCTATATTCAAACGAAGACTTGCTTAGGCTACGAGTGATACGTCGGTTGGTCGAGGAACTCGGCCTGAATCTTGCCGGGGTTCGACTTGTGCTGGATCTGGTCGGTCCGTTACGACGGCTTGTCGACAGTGCTGAGCTAAATACCGAGACACTGAATGCTGCTGCCATCAGGGCAACAGCGGAACTTAGATCATTCTTGAAGTATGTCGGAGCGGATCCAGATGACCTGGATGCTTAGTTAGACATAACTGAATACGGAGGAAAAGTAATTAGTGGTGAATGAGAAGAATGGCGAGGAGTCTCAGGAGGAGGAGCCGATTGATTCCGAGATCGAGGCCGAGGTTGAAGAACCCCTCGTATTTGAAGAACCGCTTGATGCGGCGATTCGGGAAAGGGATGAGCTCAAGGCTCTTGTACAACGTGTACAGGCGGATTTCGTTAACTATAGGAATCGAGTTGCGATTGAGCGTGACGAGATTCGACGCAACTCGACAGAACGGCTGTCTTTGAAGGTTTTGGAAGCGGTTGACCAGTTTGATACAGCCCTGGGATCCGAACGCCCCGTGGGTATAGATGAATCGTGGTTCGATGGGTTTGTGGGGATACACCGATCTCTTCTACGGGTTCTTTCGTCAGAAGGCATAGAACCATTCGAGACCGTCGGGGAACTGTTTGATCCGAGGAAGCACGAAGCTTTGTTGACAGCGGAGTCAGCTGATGTACCCGCAAGCACGATACTGACCGTTTTGCGTAAGGGTTACATGATGAATGACGAAGTGATGCGTGCGGCTCAGGTGCAAATTTCAACCTCCCCTATTGAGGAGTCGGATCTCGGAGAAGAGTCGGAGGAGTAATCGGTTTCGGGACTGACCCGCACTCGGCGTCCTGTTACAGGGCCATAACGATAATCAACAGATATTTGATAACCACAGAGGATTTAATTGAAAAATGGGTAAGGCGATCGGAATTGACCTCGGTACTACCAACTCGGCAATGGCAGTTATGCAGGCCGGGGAACCAGAGATCATTGAAAACAAGGAAGGTCGGCGTACGACGCCGTCAGTGATTGCGGTTAACCCAAAGACCGCTGAACGTTTCGTAGGTGAGTTGGCACGCCGTCAGGCGATAACAAACCCGGAAAATACGGTGTATTCAGTGAAGCGTTTCATTGGACGTCGTTTTGACGACCCGTCTGTACAGGAAGATGTTCGCCGAATCTCGTTCAAACTGGCTGCGGGTGAATCGGGAGATACGGCTGTCGTGTTCAACGACAAACCACAGTCACCACCCGAAATCTCAGCCATGGTACTACGCAAGTTGAAAGAGGACGCGGAGACCAAGCTGGGGGAACCAGTTGACCGGGCCGTTATTACGGTTCCAGCATATTTTGACGATAGTCAGCGAGAGGCGACGAAGGTAGCAGGGGAGATCGCCGGGCTCGAAGTTTTGCGGATTATCAACGAACCTACTGCTGCTTCACTGGCTTACGGGCTAGAAGGCAAAGGCGAACAGACGATCGCCGTGTATGACTTCGGCGGTGGCACTTTTGACGTGACGATCCTACAAATCGGTGACGGGGTTTTCGAGGTCAAGTCCACTAACGGTGACACTCACCTTGGTGGAGACGATCTAGACCTGTCTATCGTCGATTGGGCAGCTAATGAGTTCGAAGCAGAGAATGGAATAGACCTTCGCAAAGATCCCGCGGCTCTTCAGCGACTTCGCGTAGAAGGTGAACGTGCCAAGATTGAGTTGTCTACTGTTGCGCAAACAGAGTTGAACTTGCCGTTCATAACCGCTGATGCGACAGGACCCAAACACCTGACGATGTCACTCACAAGGGCCAAACTTGAACAACTTGTGGGGGGTCTGGTGGAGCGGACGGTTGCTCCAACACAGGCCGCCTTAAAAGACGCGGGCGTCAACGCTACAGATATCGATGAAGTGATACTTGTCGGTGGCACAACACGCATGCCTGCAGTCGTGACAAAAGTGACCGAACTTTTCGGAAAAGAGCCGCACCAAGGGGTGAACCCGGATGAGGTTGTTGCCGTTGGTGCGGCAATTCAGGCTGGAGTGTTGGAAGGCGATGTCAAGGACGTTCTATTACTGGACGTTACACCACTCACAATGGGGATAGAGACCCTGGGTGGCGTGATGACAGTCCTGATCCAACGGAATACGACCATACCGACTTCCAAGTCTGAAGTGTTCAGTACGGCGGCAGACAACCAGGCGTCCGTGGAGATCCACGTGCTGCAGGGTGAACGTGGCATGGCGAACGAGAACACATCGATAGGCCGTTTCATGTTAGATGGGATCCTACCCGCGCCACGTGGGGTACCTCAAGTTGAGGTTACTTTTGATATTGACGCAGACGGCATCCTTAACGTGTCTGCGACGGATAAGGCGACTAACCGAGAGCAGCACATAACTATTACTGGCCGATCCGGCCTTTCGGAAGAAGAAATTGAACGGGCAGTCCGAGACGCTGAAGAGCATGCTGAAGAAGATCAGAAGCGACGTGAGGCCGTGGAGACTCGTAATGCTGCCGATAGTTCCGTTTTTGCAGCGGAAAAACTCCTTGAGGAACAAGCTGAGAACGTATCGCCCGAGTCGAAGTCTGAAGCAGAAGCGATTATCGTTCAGTTGAAAGAACTGCTTGCTGACGAGGATTCGTCCAGTGAGGATCTTGCGGCGAAGACGAATGAGCTTCAGACGGCACTCCAGGCTATTGGACAGGCGGCATACGCCGCTGCGGGTGCAACAGGGTCGGAGGGTGATATGGGCGCCGATGAGAACAACGATGATGATGAGGAAACGGTAGAAGGCGAGTTCCGAGAGGTTTAGGGACCGGTAACTGGCCAAGCAGAGATTATTAAACAGGGTCCGGGAATTCCCGGACCCTGTTTAATAATCCCACAGTGTTCACGGACGCTACAGGCCAAAGTGAGGGAAAATCATTTCTTCTACCTGGCTGACGGACCTGTCATTAAAGGCGTTGACCTGCATTTCTATCAGGTTGTCTGTTTGCTCTAGGGGGTCCGCGTAGTTGTAGGTGTTTGGCGCTTCCGGGACTATGGCAGGCAGATCATTTGGTAGATTAACTTCAGCCATGATGGCCAGATCGATCGTCCAGGCCCTTGCGACCGCGCCCAAGTCATATCCACCTCCACCTACCGCTAGCCAACGGCCACAGGTTGAAGCCAGGTCACGTAATCTCTCTACAACGGAGGCGTGACCCTGAACGGTCATACGGAGATGTGTGATTGGATCCAGTACGTGTGTGTCTATACCGAGCTGCGTGAACAGCACATCTGGGTTAAACGCCTCAATTAATGGCGGTACAACGGAGTCAAATGACCTGAGATATGACTCATCTGATGTGTGTGGAGCCAGTGGGACGTTGACAGAATAGTTTTCTCCTGAGCCTCGACCCCTTTCTCTGACATCTCCAGTTCCGGGGAATAGGAACTGCCCACTTTCATGGAGTGATAACGTAAGCACGTCAGGTGTTTCGTAGAAACCGGCCTGTACGCCGTCCCCATGATGGCAATCGATGTCTATATAGGCCACGCGCATGCCCTGCGCTGAGAGCCATTTTGCAGCCATTACAGTGTCGTTGAACACACCGAAGCCCGATGCTTTGTTAGCCATGGCGTGATGTTGATGCCCACCTGCGAAGTTGAAAGCTACATCCGCACTACCGTGCGCGAGAGCTCGGGCAGCGACCATCGTCCCACCTGATGTAAGGGCATTGGCCTCGTACATTTGATCAAACACCGGGTTATCACCTGGCCCAAAACCGTAAGAGGGTCCAGACGGCAACTCAAGCCCAGCCGACAGGGCTTTCACTGCGCTCAGATAATCCCCGGTATGGGCGAGAGTGATTTCTTCTTCGGTGGCACGGCGTGGCGGTAGAAACGAAATGTTGTTCACATGCGTTAGCCCGGCAGCCTTCATCAGGTCAAAGGTTCGCTTCCATCGTAGTGGTTTGAGTGGATGCGTTTCGCTCATCTCGTAACGCGACACGTCGTCTGAGTAAACGACAGCGACTCTTGGTGGATAAACAGAGAACGGCACTAGGTCTACTCCATGTGCAGACCGGCAACGGTTATAGAGGCGTGTGCCTTGTACCGCTTGTTGATGTTCAGGAGCAGGGCGGTTGCCCCCTCAAGGTATCGAGCACTTTGCAATGGTCCAGCGTCGACTGTCCTAAGTCCCGGAACCTCTGCAAGCAGTGCGCTTACGGTCGTCTTGGCATCCTGATCGTCACCGCAGACTATCGCGTCAGTATCAAGTGAGGTCTTTGGATTCATTAGGTCCCGGGCTGAAAGTGTGTGCAGTCCAGCTACCCACCGCACATTCGGTGCTAACTCCGCCGCTTCTTCTGCAGCTGATCCAATATCAGGAGGAGTTGCTGCGGGAATTCCACCGGAAAAAGACAGCGGTGCGATTACGTTCACACAGATCTTATCGGTGAGAATGTGTCCAAGTTGTTCGAGAGATTTTGTCATACCGGCGTATGGGACTGCGAGGAAAACGATGTCTGCCTCTAGGGCGACAGCGTTGTTCAACATCCCGCTTACTTTTGCTGTTCCAGCGACCTCGGAAAGAATATTGCTGACATCGTCCGAAGCCTTGGATGCCCTCGCCTCATCTCGAGATCCGATCACGACCTCATGGCCCGCCGTTGCGAACCTGACTGCTAATCCCTGCCCCTCAGGACCGGTGCCACCTATGAATCCAATGGTCGAAGGGGTAGAAATGGTCAAGTGAAAAAATCTCCTAGCGCCACAACCCAAGACGGAATTAGCAGGGTCAGAAACCGTTTTGTTATCGGTTTTCATGACCTTTGACAACGAATGATCCGAATCGTAGCATCGCCTCCACTTACAGGCCAGTAACTCTGGCCGATTTAAGGCATGTGAGAACCCGAATCCTGAGTGAGAGATTTCAGAATTCCGGGTACCCTGCCGTGCCCAGAAGACGATGTTTCTAATATTGGCAGGCCGCAAGGTTCCTGCGTCAATACTCAATACACTGTCAAACCTCAAAGATACGACCAAATCTGAAAGCGGGACTTACATGCGGTATTACCAGTTCTCCGTCCGTGGGGAATCTCATCTTGGGGTTGAAACCTCCGAAGACACGCTTTTTGACCTCACTTCGGCTAACCCTCATGCGACCGACCTTTTCTCGCTGTTGAAGGCCGCATCGTTGTTGGGCGTGTCACTAGACCATGTTGCGCGACAGATCATTGATAGAGGTGTTGCCAGTACGCTTTCTATTGAGGAGCTGCACGAAAATACGGCGGAACAGGCTCAAGGTCCGAAATTTGAGATGCCGTTCCGGCCGCCTGAAGTATGGGCGGCCGGCGTGACGTACCAGAGCAGTATGTTTGAGAGACAGGCCGAGAGCGACACACCAGACGTATATGGCAAGGTCTATACGGCAGATCGACCCGAAGTATTTTTCAAGGCCACACCTAGTCGGCTTGTGAGCCCATATGGAGAGGTCGGAATTCGAGCTGACTCTACATGGGATGTGCCCGAACCAGAACTGGGATTTGTTCTTTTTGATGGAAAGGTCGCCGGATACACCTGTGGGAACGATATGAGTAGTCGTTCTATAGAGGGCGATAACCCACTCTATATTCCTCAGGCCAAGGTGTATGACCAGTCTTGTTCCATTGGGCCCTGTTTCGCAACGCTGGATGCCGTGGGAGATCCTCAGAAGCTCAATGTTCGCCTGAGGATAGAACGTGATGGCAAAGAGGCCTTCAATGGGACTACCTCGACGGGCGAAATGTTTCGTGATTGTGAGTACATCGCTGACTGGATACAGCGACATAATGCATTGCCAGATGGCACAACCGTCGTTACCGGTACAGGTGTTATACCTCCGATGGACTTCACACTTGCCGAGGGAGACGTGGTGCATGTAGAGATCGAGGCAATAGGGCGTCTAACCAATACGGTAGTTGTCGTATAAGCGTGAGCGTGGCGAAAATTGGCGAGGGCTTGCCCGAACTCCGGTAGGTAACCTGTAGTACGTTCCTCGTGGATCGAGGTCAATGCTAATTTCTTCGTAATATGGTTGTTTGTACCCTCCCTCTTAAATCATTGTCTTCAAGGGATGTTAGTCAGTTCAGAACTCTGCATACATGAAGCATCGCACTCACGTTTCTGATGATCGTCTGGGGCGGCCTGTTCGGACCCGAGATGGGAAGTGGACTCTGTGTTTGTGTGAACATAGCCAGATATAAGAAACACGTGAAATCAAGGATTTGAGGAAACGATTGAAGCACCTAGCGATGGGACCTGTTCGGAAGCTGTGTATGTCCGGGATACTGGCGTGAGCGAGGTAGCCAAGTCACAAAGTGATGTAAGTTCACTGGTTGAGGATAAAACTTCAGGTAGAGATCCCTCTCGGGTTCAGCTACTGGCGACGAAAGTTCGTTCGGCTGTCGGGGCAGTGATGGTAGGTAAGGAAGAATCGGTCAACTTGGCGATTGTGGCCTTGTTATGCCGCGGGCACCTGTTGATTGAGGATGTCCCAGGGCTTGGCAAGACAACCCTGGCAAAGTCACTTGCGGCGTCTTTACGGTGCGATTTTGGGCGTATCCAGTTCACGCCTGATCTCATGCCTGCAGACGTACTGGGTGTGTCTATTTTCAACATGCAGAGCAATGAGTTCGAGTTTCGGAAAGGGCCGGTCTTTACCCAAATTCTACTTGCCGATGAGATTAATCGGGCTACGCCACGAACGCAGACGGCATTGCTTGAAGCGATGCAGGAGCGGCAGGTGACCATGGACGGTGAAACTAGGGGCCTGCCTGATCCATTTCTTGTGATGGCGACGTTGAATCCGGTCGAGCTCGAAGGGACATTCCCGCTCCCTGAAGCGCAGTTAGACCGGTTTATGCTCCGTATTTCCTTGGGCTATCCGAGTAGAGATGAAGAGGTAAATATTGTCGAAAGATTTACGGCTGGTGGTAGCGGCCCTGTAACTCCGGCCGTAGTCGCCAACGACGAACTAATTGGTGCACAAGATGCGATTAAAGATGTGATCGTAGAGCCAAGTTTGCGAGATTATATTCTCGACCTAGTGGCAGCAACCCGTGAGCACGAGTCACTCCACCTTGGTGCAAGTCCACGTGCATCTATCGCGATGTACAACGCTGCCCAAGCATGGGCAGCAATTGAAGGCCGTTCCTATGTGCTTCCCGATGATATAAAGCATGTCGCAGTATCAGTCCTTGGGCATAGGGTGATGGTGTCACCACAGGCTGGACTGCGCGGACGAGGGGGTGACAACATCATTCGAGAGATACTTGGGGATATCGATGTTCCCATCGAGCGATAACTGTGGCACAGGGTCCCCGAGGGACCAATATGTCGTGCGGTAAAGGCACTCGCCAGGATGAGCGACGGTGACCCGAAAAGAAATCCTATCCGGGCTTTGGGAATCTTTCTTCTTTGTTTTCACCGTGGTTGGCATCGCACTGGTTTCGCCATTCATCCTGATCGTCGGTTTCCTAGGGTTCATAATCGTCGTTGGGGCCCGGATATGGAGTCGACTATCGCTTGAAGACCTCGTGTATGAACGCGAACTCCCTGAACATTCCATATTCGTGGGCGATGAATTTGATATGGAGATTCGCGTCACGAATGCAAAACCTATTCCAGTGCCATGGATGCGTATAGCCGACACGATACCGATTGGGCTTGAGGTCATGGGGGCTAGGACCGGGCGCTCTAACAGCCGGGCCGCGCTTGAACTGCGAGAGACCATCAATCTCACCTGGTACGAGCGTGTGCGAATGCGCTATCGGGTTAAGGCACTTCGACGCGGCTATCATCAACCGGGTCCAGCTATTCTTGATTCGGGCGATCTTTTCGGCATGTTTCCAAGGCACGGCCAAACAGCTGCCCCACGCGATGGTGTACTGGTGTATCCACAGACGGTGGAGTTGCCGGATTTTGAGATTCCTGCGGGGCGTCCGATTGGCGATAACCGGGCTTCAACTGCTCTTTGGGACGATCCTAACCGGCCCCGTGGACTTAGAGAGTATGTGCCCGGGGACCCTATCAAGACTATTGATTGGAAGTCGACAGCACGTCTTCGTCAAGTTCTGGTGCGGACTTTTGATCCATCCGTCACTCAGTATTCGGTTGTGGTGATGGACGTTTCGACGACAGATTATCTATTTACCGGTTACTCCCCAAGATTGCTGGAACGGGCCATCGTTGGTGCGGGATCTATCGCCACCCGGAGCATGGAACTCGGACACAGAGTTGGGTTGGTGACCAATGGTGTTGCACTCAGGCGTGGCACTCGCATGGTTATCCCTCCTTCGGCTAACCCTAGACAACTGGGGGCGATCATGGAAGCACTGGCCATGGTTAGACCTGTGGCGCCAGAGCGGATTGATCGGCTACTAGAACGTGAAGCTAGTTGGGCTGTCCCATACGGGGCGACCGTCGTCATTATTTCAGCCGTTATGAATCCTGATCTTTTGGAAGTCGCCGAGCAGCTCGCGCTTACTGGACACCCGGTGCAGGCGATTTACGTGGGCCGGGACAAAGCGCCTAAAGGAACTAGACGGGTGCCTGTGGATGATATGGGCATGCGATTCGACTTGCCGATATCTCCGGCACCTGAGCCGACGGTAGGTGAGGTGTTCGTGGACGATGACTTCACTGATGACAAGGAAGAAGGTCACAGGTGGGACCTTGGAGAACCCAGCGTGGAGCGTTGGAGGGCTCAATGAATCGTTTTAACCGGTATTCGTTGGAAGATGAAGATGGATTCAGGTGAGTGATACGCGCGGGTGGTTGATCCTGTTCTCCCTTTGGATTTCTGAGGGAGTACGTATCTTTGCTTTTGCAGCGATCACTCTAATTCTTTTTGGGTTTGATTCCCCGCCATTGGGTTGGTTTGCAATGGCGTCGGTTATGGGCATTTCCATGATCACTACCTGGGTTATCGGTGGTGCTCGAGGTGATGTGGTGACATTGGCGATTATTCAGGCGCTCGTAGGTTTACCTGTCATCTATCTTGCGTCTGCGGCACGCTTGATTGGTGGAGACCCGGGCCTAGACTTTAATTGGCCTTTTGCGCTAGGTGCTGGGAACCTGAACTCCGAAGCTGTTTTCGGTGTCGTTGTTGCCTTGATCCTGTCGCTGATTCTGTGGATTCGTGGAGCCGCATTACTGAATTCACCTGAACCTGAAACTGGTCAGCGAATGATCTTCTATACCGGCGCGGCTGGGCTTGGAATTTTACTGTTAATAGAGCAAATTACTGGACACGACGTGAACGCTGGATATCTGACCATTCCGTTCTTTGCGAGTGCGTTGGCCGGGATGGCGATCAATCATTTGGCCACCGTTGGAGATGTAAATAGCGGTTCGGCGTTCTGGAGTAGATTCACGACAATTGCCGTTGGTGGGATATTACTGTCGGCCGTAATGCTTACGACGCTGGCCGTAGTATTTGACGACGCCACGCACGCACTTGGGCGCTGGTTAGCGGTCTTGATCTCCTGGATATTGATGATCATTGCGGTTCCGTTTGCGCTCTTGGCCACAGCGGCGGTATGGGCGATACAGAAATTTAGAGGTGATGGCCCCTCCGGATTGCAGTTCCGTACAGATTCAGGGCTGTTTATTGATCCCGATGAGACCACGCCTATCGTCCAGGCGGAGGGGGAGTCAGTCTTCAATCTGGCTGTCGAACTTCTCCGAGTCCCAGTGGCGGTAATCATAGTTTTAGCTGTTTTACTGGTGCTCTACCTTACTTTCCGAAGATATTTAGGGGGCCGGAGACGGCAATCGCGCGCTTACCGTGAGTCAATACGCGCAGATGCAGATGCTGGTAGGGATATGGCGAAACTTCTGGGACGTTTGCTCCCGGACTGGATGAAAAGAACCAGCGCAGATGAGTATCTACGTTCGTTTCCGGCAAACGAACCAGGTATTTCAGAAGTATTCCAACTCTATTTCCGATACCTGAAGGTAGCTACAAGTCGAGGAATGTCGATTGCTCCTGGACAAACACCTAACGAATTAAGGGTGCAATTGGCGGCAGCGCTACCGGGTATGCCAGTGGATTTGATGACCGAACGATTTAATGCTGCCTGTTACGGACGTGAGCCCTCGTCACCGGACGTTGTGAGAAAGTTGCAAATGGCTCTTCGGGATTGACGTGGGGAAGGATTAATTGCCTGGAGTTGGCTCCGGAAGGTCAATCACCCTGAGGAGGTTTGTGCTGCCGTGAACCCCGATAGGTACACCTATGACAGCTACGGCGCGGTCTTGGAGATTGGCTAGGCCCGAGTCAAGTGCTACTTGTGAACCTTGGCTGAACATTTCATCGATACTGTTGGGACGGGGTGCTGTTATCACAATCACTCCCCAACGCAGGGCAAGCCCTCGGCCCACAGCGGTGTCTGGAGTGATCACGATAATTGGAACACCAGGCCGAAATCCTGCGACGCGTGCTGCTGTGCTTCCCGACTCTGTAAAAGCGAGTATCACCTTGGCACCGACACGATCCGCAGTGGAAACGGCGGCGTCTGCGATGGCACTGTCTAGACCTTGTACACCCCGCCGCCGCCGGTCGGCTATCTCTTCACGATCCAGTGTTTTTTCCGCCTCCAAAGCGACTTCAGCCATGGTAGAAGTCGCCACCACTGGGAACTCACCCATGGATGTCTCTCCGGACAACATGATCGCGTCTGTACCGTCCAGAATTGCGTTGGCGACATCCGTAACTTCCGCCCTGGTCGGCATTGGCGAATGGATCATAGATTCCAGCATTTGGGTTGCTGTTATGACAACCTTACCTACGTGGTTCGCACGATTAATTATCTTTTTCTGGCTACCTGGGACAAGAGCGATCGGAAGCTCGACTCCAAGGTCACCGCGCGCCACCATTACTCCATCTGATGCGTCAATGATCGCATCTAAATCTTCCATAGATTCAGCCAGTTCGATCTTCGCGATCAGTTGTGGATGAAAATTACGACTTGCGAAAAAGTCGCGCACTAAATTCACGTCTGCTGCGGACCGTATGTAGGATATGCCCACGAAGTCAACGCGTTCTTCTGCGGCCTCCTCTAATGCAGCAGCCGTTTCTTTTGTCAGGTAACTAATACGCGAAGCATGCCCCGGTGCCGATACTGCCTTATCTGAGAGGATGGCACCTTCAACGGTCACCTCACATTCAAGTTCATTATCACGCGCCTCAATAACCTTCAATTGAACGGCACCGTCGGCTATAAGCACACTTGCGCCTGTGGGGGTACTTGAAACGAATCCGGGCGGATGGACGTATCCGACCTCAGAGGTGGATTCCCCGTCTCCATCCCTGAGGATGAAAGTTTGGCCGACCCGTATGACGATCCCTGGAGTATCTTCAAGATTTGATTCTGGAGCGGGTCCAAGTCGGTGTTTCGGGCCTGGGAGATCAGCGAGGATCGCCACAGCCACACCGGTAGTCTCAGCGGCCGCTCTAACAAGAGCGATCGAGTTGGAATGTTCCTCAGGTTCTCCATGCGAGAGATTTAGTCTCGCCACGGACATTCCCGCATGGATAAGTTCATTTATCCGTTCGGACGATGCTGTCGCCGGTCCAAGTGTGCAAACGATCCGTGTGCGGGGTCGGTTGAGCACGTAGTCAGGAGTCGCATAAGAAGGCATCAGTAATCTCAAGGGGCACAGCGAAGTTTCCAAGACCCGGTAACGGGTCCAATTACGTAGACGATACGCCGCGAACCTTTGTGCGTTCAATCACCAGTCTGAACGTGTGAATGCTATTTTTGTTGACACGTTCCAATAACGGTTCATACGATAGTGTGTATATGACGCGCTAATTCGAGCGTCAAAATAGTAATTATTCCACCCTAAACCATGGATTGCGTATCGGTTTTGATGCAACTCTCAGGTGATCTACTTCTAGGACTTCAAGAAGTAGATAAACGGCTAACGGCGAAGAAACAGGAGCTTGACCAGGTAAATGGTGAGCTAGAAGCTCAGGCTGAAGTTCCGGCCATATCGGAACAACTTGAAGAGGAACGTGAGGCCGGGATAGAGAGGCGCGCACATCTGGCTAGGCTCGAAGTCGACGCTGACGCTCTAAGGGAGCGCGTGGAAGAGTTAGAAGAACGAATCTACGGTGGTACTGTCACAAACCTCAGAGAACTCACAGCTGTCGAGGAAGAGCAGGCGAATGCTCGCCGCGAATTGATGCAGGCTGAAGAAGCTCTGGGTCCGGCCCGCCTTGCGGCAGAGGATTCTGAACGAGCGCGCGAAGAATTGACCACAAGGCTTGCTGATCGTGAAAAAACTTGGAAAGAATCCGCTCCCAAGTTGCGTAAGCAATTCAGGAATGTGACGGCCGAAGTGGAAGTACTTGAGGTTGAACGCGCAGAGGCCTCGGAAAATGTGCCAAAGGACGAGTTGACACTCTACGACCAGCTTCTGTTCAGGCGACACGGTATCGCGATAGCTCGGGTAGAGAGAGGTGTTTGCCAAGCGTGTCATATCACGCTGCCGCTGAAAGAGGCATCTCGACTTCGACGTGGTGACGCCCTTGTTACTTGCGGTAACTGTGGCCGAATCCTTATCCCGAGCTAGGAATTGAGAGCTGTCGGGTATTACCGACCTCAAAATACCGGCGCGTCCAATAGTAGAACTGCAGTTTCGGCCATAAACCGATACTGTAGCGAAGGGTTACATCACTTAGAACGTATCTTAGATCCTGGCGATCCACCCCTTCATGATTCCGATCAGTATGGTGCACTGATCTCGTACCTCAAAGGACTGGATCGTGGCGAAGCGCTTGTAGTGGTTCCAAATACCCTGCATCTGGCCACCACACTCGATGGTCTTGTAAACCGTCTTACAGAGCTCGAACGAGTTGGTGGTGAGGTTCGTTGTACTGATCTTGGTTTACCTGATCCGCTTCAGAATGGGTTGGCGTTGCTTTCGTTTGCAGGCCGCCCGGCGACCCAGAATCGCCAGGTCCGGGAATCTCTGCTCTCCAAGGCAGCCCGAGGCGAAGTATTGGGGCGTACGCCATATGGGTATATTTCAGGTATCGATGGCACCTTTAAAGTCGAGGAATCCGAGGCCGTACTGGTTCGGAGGTTATTCGACCTTTACGCTGGAGCATTAGTCTCAAGAGACTCCAGCGACGTGACTCCCACAGGAGGATTGGGTTTGAGGCGGATTGCTGGAATTTTCAACTCGGAAGGTTTGCGAACGAGAACTAATAGACCATGGTCACCAGTGACATTGTCGGGGATGTTACGGAACCGTGTTTACGTAGGGAGCTACCTTCGCTATGGGATGCGGATTGCAGGGAATCACCCTCGTATTGTCCAGCGCGAGGTTTTTAACCACGTTCAGGACGTCATAGAGTCGCGGAGGCCTGTACGTAGACCTCGCAGACTCAAACCATATCTCTTGGGGAATATGGCCCGTTGTTGGTCTTGTGGGCGTGGCATGCACGGGGTTGAGCGCCAGAGACGCTGGGTGAGAATGGACGGCAGCACGGCATCGCGTTCATATCGTTACTACGTCTGTTCTTCTCGCACCGGGGATACAGTGAACGGGGAACTTCATCCAAGTTGGCGTGAGAAGGATTTGGATCGATTTACACTTGAGTTCCTGCGCGCTGAATCGACAAATCTGTTGAGGTCGTCTTTCACCTCCATTCAAAATCGGGAATCGGATAACGAAATACAGGTGGCAGAGCAAAAGTTCCTAGAATCTTTTCGTCTTGTTGCCTCTGGGAGAGGTGGGATCTCTGACTTGGTTAAGCCTCTCAGTAACCTGAATGTGAGTAGATCTGCACCTCAGTCGTCGCATAAGGGATTTACATTTGAGGACGCTATGGAGTCCCTTGGAAGCACAGCACCCAGCCGGATACAGAAAGCGATCTCATCCTTTGTCGAGCGCGTGATTGTAAAAAGGGATCACATCGAAGTTGTGTACCACTCAGCGCGACCCTAACTTCAAAAGATAACTTTGTATTGCGTGGTTTGATCCAATACCGCTCTGCTTTACTACTGTAGTATCCATAATGACAAGTTGGACGGACGGTTGCCGTCCCGTTTCATTTACATGGGTCGGGATGGAGGAAAGTCCGGGCACCACCAGGCAGGATGCCCGCTAACGGCGGGGCGGGGAAACCCGACGGATAGTGCCACAGAAACATACCTCCTTGATCGGTCGGAAACGCCTGATTGGGGTAAGGGTGAAATGGCGGGGTAAGAGCTCACCGCTCAATCGGTAACGATTGAGGCAAGGCAAACCCCATCCGGTGCAAGGCCAAATAGGGGGACATATTCGCTTGGACAGTCCTCGGGTTGGCTGCTTGACTCCTTCAGCAATGGAGGAGCTAGATGGATGACCGTACAGAGATTGATGGTAGGGAGGAAGACTAGATCGTAAACCTACCGCTGGTCTTGGACAGAACCCGGCTTATAGTCCGGCTTGTCATGCCATACCCGTGACACCTCTATCTGGTGCCACGGGTATGGCTCTGAAAGCTTTAATGTTTGTACCGTTTTGGATCTAAAGGTAAGCAGGTCCAGATACGTTGACAGTCATAGGTATGACCATGCGAGAGTATGGAGATTAGTTCGGCGGCCAGATACTCCATTTAATACCGACGGACTTGTACGGCTAACTAGTATTGGTGGGTGGATATGCAACCTTCGGTCGTCGTGATCGGGGGGGGGACCGGAAACTTCAGTGTTCTTTCCGGTCTCAAAGATCGTGATCTTGAATTGACAGCTGTGGTCGCCATGAGTGATAGCGGTGGTAGTTCAGGGCGCCTGCGTGACGAGTTGGGGCAGTTACCCCCCGGAGATATCCGGCAGTGCCTCGTGGCCCTCGCGAGCGATGCGGAACAGGGCGTAATGCTGCGCCGACTCTTTACCCATCGATTTTCTATGGGGGAGAGGCTTGAGGGTCACAGTGTCGGGAATCTATTACTTGCCGCGTTGACAGAGATTACCGGAGCGCATGATAGAGCTATAGAGGCTGCGTCCAGGCTTCTTAATATTCGCGGCAGGGTTATGCCGGTTACGCTCACCGATTCGCATCTCCACGCGATACTTTCCGATGGTCGCGAGTTAAAGGAAGAGGCTCTTATCGACGGCCGTGGCAATGAGGACGGAGTTGAAATTGACCACGTATTCCTCTCACCATCAGCATATGCGTTTCCTCCGGTTTTAGATGCGATTACCGAGGCCGACGTCGTTGTTCTCGCACCGGGTGATTTATACACTAGCCTTATCCCGAACCTCCTGGCCGAGGGTGTTTGTGAGGCGCTTAGGTCCACACGGGCTCGGGTTGTATATGTGACTAATCTGATGACAAAACCTGGAGAGACTGACGGCTTTACGGCCGAACGGTTTGTGGCGGAGGTTAATGGTTACATAGGTCACGAATCACGAATTGATGTAGCGATCGTGCATTCATTGGCATTTAGTGACAGGGTCAAACAAAGGTACGAGCAACTCGGTGCCAGACCGGTGGATTACGACATAGAATCGATGAAATCACTCGTGCCGATGGTGATAGAGCGTGATCTCGTTGCAGAGGGTATTTTCGTCCGTCATGATCCTCACAAACTAGCGGACGCTGTTATGTCGTTGATTCCGCGAATAGTGTCGGATCATGAGCGAGGCCTGCCCGAGGCGGGTAGCTAGGCCTTCGCAGAATGGAATTCAGGATTCACTTGGGGAGTCTGTCCAGAGCCTGATTGGCAAGCGACGTATGGCCGTTATATCTAGGGTCCGCTATTGCAACGAACGCATCACTTAGTAATTCCATTTGGGTAGGCGTGGACTGAGCCACAGAGTAGGTCATACGGCCTATCAACCTATTAACCCGTTGTGCCGTCGGTCCTTTTGCCGCTCTTTTCCCTGCTGTTTTTCCGGGGACACCCAGATCAACGATGGCTGCCATGGTCCTTAGTTCGCACTCTGCGCCATCACGGGAAAACGACTGAAGTGATTTCGAAAGGTTCTTTGTGGAGGTGATGTACACAATGTCGTCGTCATCAAAAATCGCTATCAGACCTGGCTTTTCAGCGATCATCCAAATACCGTCTGGAGTAAGGGAATGGCGTTCTCCATTGGTTAATGTGAGGAAAACCTCCTCCCATTTTCCTAGATCATTTGATGTGAATTGCATCATCAGAATGGCGCCGCAAAAGGTAAAAGTTACAAATTATGATCATCGAAGTATAGCTATTCCCATTTCCAGCAATGGCACAGCCTACAAAAACACTTGAACGTCGGCGGATGCATTGATCCCTGTCGAGTGGAATGAAAGTTCATCCAGTGCGTTAGACGACACTATTGATGAAATTAATAGAGTTAAGTTTTGGTAGGTAATCTTCAGTGTTTTATTCCGGGCACTTGATCCGGACCTACTTAGGATCCGGAAGTCGCCCAGTCCAATCCTATCAATACGTGTTTCTGGAAGGATGGGTTGCGCATACTTACTGCTGCATGTCCAAGGGATGTGTTGAATACGCGTCCCTTACCGTACTGGTGCGTCCAAGCCATCGGTCGTTCGACACCGTCTACCATCGAAGTCATAAAAACTTCAATTCCCGGTTGAATGTCTAGGTCGCAGTAACATTCATCGTCTGTCACAAAATCGCTCATGCCCACAGCGCATGGGTGGTCAGGGTTTTTTATGTTGACGGTGAAGCGACCAAATGGGCCGTGGTTAGAGGTTCCTGAAACCCAACCCCCGCCGGTTATTTTTTTCATCTCAGGCCAGTCAGGGCAGGAGTCAGGCGCGATGTGTATGGACAGTAGTGGCCCACCCGCACTTACGTACTTCTGAAGATTATTACGTTGCACCACCGACATGTCATTTCCAGTGTCTTCCCTTCTACGCGTGTTAAGCACGATCGCGTCATAACCTTCTGTGGAGGGTACGTTCAGTTCGAAGGCGTAGTCACTAATATCAACGGAGTGACCGGCGCCCTCAAGAAATCCGGAAAGGATCGGAGTGGTTTCGCTGTAAGGGTGACTTCCGCCACTGATCAGGAGGAGATTCATGGTAATTGACCTCGTTATTATTTGTATTAACTGAGTCGGGTTGGCCAAGTCTGGAAGCGCAGAGATTCTCTTTAGAGACGCCTAGAATATCAATCGCACGATCAAAATGTTACTCGATTTTCGGATACGAGCCATTTGAGATCACTCCATAGGTAGTCAAGAAGGAGAGATACATATGAAGATTACCGGATTCCGGACACTTGTACTTGGTACTCCATGGAGGAACCTGACGTACCTCGTGTTAGAGACTGACGAAGGTTTGACGGGTGTGGGAGAGGCTCGAGTTCTTGGTAAGACGCATACTGTGACGGAGTACCTTAAAGACGCCCAACGACACTTTGTCGGGCACAGTCCTTTTGACGTTGAGATGCTTTTTAGGCGGATGACATTGCTGGACTTCGGCAAGGCTGGAGAGGTTGTTCATACCGGAATTGCTTTGGTCGAACTGGCTTGCTGGGATCTAATTGGTAAGGCTTGCGGGCAACCTGTGTATAACCTCTTAGGTGGCAAAGTGCGAGAGACGGTCCCAGCGTACGCGAACGGATGGTACACAGTTGAACGTTCGCCATCGGATTTTGCTTCGGCAGCAACACGCGTACTTGATCGTGGCTACCGTGGGATGAAATTTGATCCGTTCGGTAATGGCGATCTTGAGCTGAGCCGTGAACAATTCCACACATCAATGGACCTTATCGAGGCCGTTGCTTCGGTGGCTGGAACGCGGGCTCAGATTATGCTGGAAATGCATGGGCGGTTTACACCTGCGCAAGCGAGAGAGATAGCCCGTCACGTCGAGAAGTACAGTCCTGCATGGATTGAAGAGCCGACGCGGCCTGGAGATATTCCCGCTCTTACATCCGTAAGGCAACATACGTCCTTGCCAATAGCTACAGGAGAACGCCTTTACGGGGCTCAAGAGTTTGTGCCGCTCTGGCAAAGTGGGGCAGCAGACGTAGTTCAGCCGGACATTACCCAGTGCGGTGGGATCCTCGAGACTAAAAAGATTTCAGCAACAGCAGAAACCTATTCGATGATGGTTGCACCACACAATGTGGGTGGAATTGTATCTACCATGGCTGCATTGCAACTTACGTTGACCTTAAGAAACGGCAAAATCCTTGAGCATTTCAATGATTTTGCCGATCCTGGTGTCAAATTGGCGGGTACTAATTACCCTGAGGTAGTCGATGGTGTGTTTACGGCTCCGACTGAACCTGGCTGGGGGATTGAACTTGATGAGGAATACATAAATGCACATCCCCCATCTGTCGTAAACGGAGTTGTTCAAGATCCTGGCTTGCAAATGTTTGAGAAAGAAGACTGGTCCAAGCGAGGACAGAATTCTTAAGGCTAATCTTGAGGGTTAGGTTCAGATACCCGTTCTTGTACATTCGTTTTACTAGACGAATTACATGCGTTACGCGCAGAGAGCCCCGGAATCCCGGGGCTCTCTTTTTTATTCTATTGGCGACCCCGAGCAGATTCGAACTGCCGATCTCCGCCTTGACAGGGCGGCGTGTTGGACCGCTACACCACGGGGCCACGCTGCGGCGTTTAAGATACCGCTACATTGAACAGTTTACGGTAATACCCACCTCACAGGTCGTCAACAGCGATATCAATGGATATCTAAGTGAGATTTCCTTGCACGCATAACAATGTGAGTCGGTCAGGGGAGTAATTTAATCAAAGTTCTGCTAAGACAGGTACGCCCGTAGTTCAGAGTTGAATTCTGCTCTTCTAAGGGTGGTCAATGCCTTTCGCTCGATTTGACGAATGCGTTCTCTTGTTACATGGAGTTCGTTACCGATCTCCTCTAGCGTCCAGACTCTTCCGTCCGCTATGCCGAAGCGTAGTTCAAGAACCCGGCGCTCACGGTCAGTAAGAGTTGTAAGCACGTCGTGTATCTGGTCCCTAAGGGAATGTGTTGTTGCCACTTCGCTTGGATCCGGAATAGTACGGTCTTGGATAAAATCGCCAAGCTGGCTCTCTTCACCGGCGCCGACCGGTGTCTCCAGAGACACAGGGTCCTGTGACATCTTTTGGATTTGTCCTACTCGTTCCGGGGTGATTTCTAATCGCTCAGCGATCTCTTCGGCAGTAGGTTCACGGTTTAGCTCTTGTGCAAGTTGCCGACGAGTCCGGGCTAGTTTGTTGATTGTCTCGACCATGTGCACGGGGATTCGTATAGTCCTTGCCTGATCAGCAATTGATCGGGTGATCGCCTGCCTAATCCACCATGTTGCATACGTAGAAAATTTGAAGCCTTTGCGGTAGTCGAATTTCTGGATGCCTCGGATTAAGCCCAAGTTTCCTTCCTGTATCAGGTCTAAGAGAGACAGACCGCGTCCTGAATACTTTTTGGCCACGCTGACGACAAGACGAAGGTTGGCTTCACCCAGATGCAGACGCGATGCATCTGCATCGTCTTCTATATGGCGATAGAAACGTGCGATGTAAGAGGAGTGTGACTTTAGGGCATCAGCTGCGGGATGATCTTCGAGCAGGTCTTCCATATCATCTAGGCGAGGGTCTATGTCCCATAGCACCTCGACCCCCTGTGGAACTAGAGCAGATATCGTGGACAGTTCTGCGACACTGGCCTTTGCCTCATCGGGTTCGATAGTCAGCGTGTCCGACAAGTAGTTGATCAGGTCTTCGTTATGGATTCCGTCGATCAGGTCCCGAAGGTCCGGGTCTGCAGTTATGACAGACAGAGTGACGGGAGTCGGCGCTCCGATGAATCGCGCAATAGCGTTCGCAACATCCTTTAAGCCGGCAAGTTTTGCCAGAGCAGATGCAGCGATTTCATTGGCTGGTTTGTTTTTACGTTCCTCTTCGTCTGTGTCCAGGACGATCAACCCGTCTCCGAGTTCGATCGCACGGGCTAGCGTGCGTTCCTGCTGAGCATTCAGGAGGTCAACCGTTCCGATCTCCCGCAAGTACATACGAACTGAATCGTTCAATACGTCTGCATCTGCCACAGGGACATCTGGTTGTATCTCGCGACGGCCAACATCGGTGCTCTGGTCCCAGTCATCTTGGCGGGAAATTTCGGTGAAGCCGCGACTTTCGAGAATGGCTGATGTGGATTCTTCAGAGTCTTCCCAGGCTTGAGCCCCTTGATTGGGGTCAATGCGCCAGGACTGTGCATCTTCAGACTCTTCAGGTCGGTCTTTCGATCTTCTAATTGTGGTCATGTGTGTGGTACGTCAACCGATAGCGACTGAATCCAACCCTTGCCGGATTGGAATCAGATGTACTGGACCCAGATTTCAGGGTGCGGTTAACCCGTAGAGGGCTCCTGATTTCGTCGTCAGCGGCAACCAGTGGTTCTGTCGGACACTTTATGCCGTTGTTGAGTTTTATGGGAATGCAGACTAACGGGCCAACGTGGCGCTATTCCCCGGGGTTTAGATGATGGCAATTTTGGCGTGAGTTCTTCGATGAGGCGCGGTGGCCAATAGCCTATGTACACGCCGATCATGTCCAATCTGCACGATCCAACTGGCTATTTTAGCGCTTATCGCTATTTCTCGCACGTCAGTGTCGCGAAGCGTACCAGCAGCTACTTCGATAATTACAGGTCTGACGCAATATTCAAACGTTTTAGTTTATGAAAAATCGGGTGACTTTATTAAGCTCAACACTCTCGTTCACAACGACTTAACTTAGACAATAAGATATCCAATTAAATTAAGATGACCGTCTGGATCTGAATCTGTCTCACCCCACGAAAACAACTTGTATTCTAATAGTCAGGCGGGAACTTGGCGGTAAATACCCTAGGTGACATCCCGGTCCCGATGTCGCCTGTCAAAGGGATGGGGCTTATCGATCGATTGCTTCCTGTGTGGATCCTGGCAGCCATGGCCATCGGGGTGTCGATCGGCAAATTAGAACCTGCCCTTAAAGAAGATCTTGAAAGTATCCGGTTGGCGGACGTCTCACTCCCAGTGGGGCTCGGGTTGATCTGGATGATGTACCCCATCCTGGCAAAGGTTCGCTACGGGTCGATGGCAGGATTTGCTGCTCGGCCTCGCTTAATTGGAACGTCTCTAATCCTGAATTGGGTGGTCGGGCCGTTGCTTATGTTTGGACTGGCTTGGGCGTTCCTTCCAGATGAACCAGAATATCGAAATGGCCTGATATTGGTTGGTCTTGCCCGCTGCATCGCAATGGTGTTGCTATGGAACATGCTGGCCCGTGGCAGTGAAGAGTTGGCTGCCCTGTTAGTCGCCCTTAATTCGTTGTTTCAAATCTTCTTCTATTCCGTCCTTGGTTTCATGTTCCTTCAGGTGATTCCCACGTGGTTCGGCAGTGAACAAACTGCAGTAGACATTTCCATGTGGTTAATCGCGCGAAATGTCCTTTTGTTCTTAGGTCTTCCGCTTGTCGCAGGGGCATTGACACGATATTTCTTAATTAAACGTAAAGGCACTCACTGGTTCGAAGCGAAGATCGAACCACGACTTGGACCGATAGCTTTGATTGGGTTGCTGTACACCATCGTCGTAATGTTCATTAACCAGGGAGACCGAATTGTAGATTCACCGGTTGACGTCGGGCGTATCGCCATTCCACTCGCTATCTATTTCGCCCTGATGTTCAGCGTGGCGTTTATTGTTACTAAACGTCTAGGGTTTTCTTATGAAGATACGACGGCGGTGTCGTTTACCGCCGCAGGTAACAACTTTGAGTTGGCCATTGCTGTAGCTATTGGAGTGTTCGGCGTTTCTTCAGGAGAAGCGTTTGCCGCGGTAGTTGGGCCTCTAATAGAAGTCCCGGTCCTAGTTGGATTGGTGTACTTATCGCTCTGGTGGGGAAGGAAATTGTTTCTAAGAGCGAGTTCGACTTTGGAAATCTGACTCGAAACAATTGGCCATAGAAATCTGTGCACCAATTATTATTCGTGGTTACAAAGTTCCTTAACTGTCACAGGTCCAATGTTTACAACACACGACCAGCTATAGCACTTAATTTTGTAATCATTAATGGATCCCTGGCTTCTGGGGCTGTCATGATTGCGTTATCAAGCGCACGATTACAACCGTTTGGGCAAACTTGTGGTGAATTTTGAAGATTTGGAAACGTTGCTTGTGCAAGTGAACTCGCCTTCCTGGCGTTTGCCGAGAGAACTTTTATTACCATGTCAACGCTGACCGAATCATGGTCTGGGTGCCAGGTGTCGTAGTCCGTGACCATAGCTAAGGTGGAGTAGCACATTTCAGCTTCTCTCGCCAACTTTGCCTCCGGCATATTTGTCATACCGATCACATCGCATTCCCACTTTTGGTAAAGTTTGGATTCAGCGAGGGTGGAGAACTGTGGCCCATCGATAGCCACATAAGTGCCACCGCGTCTGACATCAATGGTCTCGGTTTTGGAGGCGGCCATCATGGCGTCTCCAAGGCGCGAACATGTCGGGTGTGATATTCCGACGTGTGCCGCAAGACCCTCACCGAAAAAGGTTTTCTCCCGGCCCAAGGTTCTATCTATGAACTGGTCGACTACCAGAAATGACCCGGGTGGAAGGTCCTCACGTAAAGAACCGACCGCGGAAAATGACAGGATGTCAGTAACACCGGCGCGCTTCATAACGTCAATATTGGCCCGGTAATTTATCTTGTGGGGTGGAGTACTGTGGCCTCTGCCATGGCGTGGGAGGAACACTATCTGTTGACCATTTATATCCCCAAAAAGTAATTCATCTGAAGCTTCTCCGAACGAAGACTCTAATCGTATCCACTGTGTATTAGACAAACCGTCCATATCGTAAAGACCGCTTCCACCTATCATCCCGATCAACCTGTTTTGGGTTGCACTGCTGTTTGTCATGTGAGTGGATTCCTGTCAGTAGGTTTTCGGGAGATCTGCATTTGTCTCGGGTCCTTAATTGAGATCTGATCTCGTCCTCATAGCGACGGGTTCTTCTGAAACGGGTATATTCAAGTCATGATAATGAGTGTCATACAAGGTGAGTAGTGACGCATATCTTCAAACTAAGGTCAGGGACTAGGAGAGAAGGACAGCATGCGATCAAACCCCATCAGAGAAAAACTGGACGCTGGCGAGCCCACCCTTAGTACACATGTTCACGGTGTTTGGCCTTCGGAAATAGAGGCTCTAGGCCATACAGGGTTGTACGACTACGTTGAATTTGTCGCCGAATACGGTCCATCAGACCTTCATGATCTTGACAACATGTGCCGGGCGGCCGAATTACACGGCATGGGCTCCATGATAAAGATCGACCAGAGCCTTATGCCATTCCTCGCACAACGTGGAATCGGAGCCGGATACGGTAGCGTTCTGTTCACCGACGTTCGCAGCCTGGACGAAGTTAACGACTGTATACGGGCAGCACAGCCAGACCACCCCGATTATGGAGGACTTTACGGAGTCGCTACTCGTCGTAACTCGTACATGGGATACGGCGGTTCGCAAGAATACGTGGAATCGGTTGGTGACACGGTGTTGGCATTCATGATCGAAAAAAAAGGTGCCGTCGACAACCTTGAGGAAATTCTCTCACTCAAAAAGGTCGAGATGGTCCAGTGGGGTGGAGCGGACTTCTCCATGAACATTGGACAGCCCCGGAACATGAGCCACCCCGATGTGGTCGCGGCAAAGAAGAAGACTTTCGAGACATCGATCAAAATGGGAGTGCCGCCTCGTGCTGAGATCGGTTCAGCCGATGAAACAAAAGAGTATCTAGATATGGGTGTCCGTCATTTCTCTGTGGGCACGGATATCACAATTCTTCATGATTTTTGGAAGCAGGAAGGAGAGGGAATCCGAAAGGCGTTGGGTGGCAGCTAGGTTTTTGATCATACTCTGACGGATTTCTATCTTTAAGATTCTTCGGCTCAAGACAAGATCGTGGAACAACCTTGAGTAGTCGTAGGTTCTTTCTTGGTAGTAAGAAGGCTGGTCACCGGCAACGGTCCCGACGGCAAATCTCGCGCTGAAATCGATGGTCCCAGCCCCGGGAGTATCGATGTTAGACGTGGTGTTTTCGATGAACTTTGGAGGACATTTGAGTTCCCTCCATCGATTACGGGGAATGATGATCCTGCTGACGCCGACATTGCTGTCCTAAACCCCGGACTCAACGGCATCGCCTGGCGTTGTGTAACGTTTCGTCCATGGTCGGAAGTCGAAGCCCAGTTGGTGTCCGGCTCGGAATGTATCTCAACTGGGGATAGGTTTGACGACGGTGTTGCTATGGAGAAGGGTAATCCGGGATGGCTTACGACAGACACATTAGATTTCGGGCTGGTCGTCTCAGGGCAGATAGACCTTGAATTAGATGATGGTATTCATCACCTGGTTGCAGGCGATGCTGTCGTTCAAAGGGCAACTTGTCACGCTTGGGAAAATCGGTCTAATAAGCCGTGTGTTATGTCGTTCGTGTTGATTAGCAGAGAACAGGGTTAATCCTGTCGAACTAAGATGATTATCATGAATATGAGATGTTTTGAGCTAGGTTGTACGGCGGGAGACCTGACATACCATCGATGACCTCTTACCAAAACGGGGTTCCTTCTTGGGTCGATTTATCGACCAGTGAACCAGCACGTGCTAAGACGTTCTATACGACGTTGTTCGGCTGGACTTACGTTGACAAGATAATGGGCAACGGGCGGTTTTACTCACGGGCTCAACTCAACGGGGTAGACTCAGCCGCGATTTTTGGGCAAGGCGATGCTGAGATCGAACAGGGTATCCCGGCGCGCTGGAATATATACCTCAATGTGGACGATATTGATGTGACGGCCTCAAAGGTTGTGTCTGCTGGGGGTACCCTGATTATGGACCCATTCGATACGACTGATGCTGGTCGTATGGCTCTGTTTTTTGATCCTATGGGGGCGGTTGTTGCACTTTGGCAGTCGTCCAGGGGCAAGACTCCCCCACGCGTGGTCAATGAACCCGGTGCAGTCACGTGGTATGAACTGATGACGCGTGACAGTGACACCGCCTCTAATTTCTATGCAGACCTTTTGGGATGGCGATCGCACTCAGTGGATTTTGAGAGAGGCGATTACATCCTTTTCCATCTTGATGATCATTACCCGTTCGGCGGTATGGTGGAGATGGATGATTCCTACATTGGCGTCCGGCCCCACTGGATGGTTTATTTTGCTGTCGCTGATTGCGATGCAGCGGTGATTGTCGCCGTGGCGAATGCTGGAAAGATTGTTATACCGCCGACGGATATTGTTCGGGGGCGCTTTGCTGTCCTGTCCGATCCACAGGGTGCGACATTTGCGGTGATGACCGTGAACGAGGAGTGATATCGATCCGACCTGAGCGTTTCTTCGACGCTTATCTCATGGTTGATTGGAGCGCGAAAAACGGCCTTTCTCCGCGCCGTCCATCCCCTGATGCGGTCTGGGTTGCATCTATTGAAGCCAGTTCTGGCTTCCCTCGAGCTCGTTATTTCCGATCTCGGATGACAGGAATCGCCTATGTGCGACGTCTTCTCAAACGCTGGTATCACCAGGAAAAACGGGTGCTTGTTGGGTTTGACCTTCCCTACGGGTACCCGCACGGATTTGCGCGCTGGGTGGATGGCTCCGAAGATTTGCCACCTTGGCGTAAGACATGGGAGGCAATAGCATCTCGCTACGAGGATAACGAGCGCAATGTGAACAATCGATTCGTGGTCGCTTCCAAGTTGAATGCGCTATGTGGTGATGACAACTATGGTCCGTTCTGGTGCGCACCGGTGGCTCAGATCACGAGCACACTGTCACCTAGGTTAAAAGGGTTTCTTGAATTTCCGTACGGAATGCCGGATCAGAGTACTCTTGAGGATCTTCGGATTTGTGATGCGCGATTCCGTGCTGTTGGTCTAAATATCCATACCTGTTGGCATCTTCTTGGTACAGGCAGTGTTGGAGGTCAGGGATTATCCGGAATTCCATACATTGCCCGTCTACGTGACGACTCGGAATTGCGTGATAACTCTATAGTTTGGCCGTTCGAGACAGGTTTTACCTCTTCTCCCACTCAATTGATCGGACCTTCCATTGTTCACGCGGAGATATGGCCGCGGGTTTCCCAGTCTTTAATGAATCCCAGGATTCGGATTAAAGATAAGGCCCAGGTAATCTCTGTAGTTGAATGGGCACGTAAACTGGATTCTCTAGGAGATCTGGGCGCGTATTTTCAGGCGCCAGACGATTTATCACCGCCCGACCAAGACATTGCCATAAGGGAGGAGGGGTGGATTCTGGGTACACCCTAGTGGAGTGTGTTGATTTACGCTCCATCAGTGCATTGGGTCTACCATCTAATACTTGAACGCGCTTAGGTGATGTTGTTCGATCTCAAGGCCGAAACCCGGGGCATCCGAAGGTTTCATGGTGCCGTTGGTCGGTGTTGAAAGACCAGGGATCTTGGCTGCGTCCTCCGGGGCAACGCCAGGTGGTGATGCTACGAAGGTCTCGGTCCAGGGAATCGCGGGCATGGCGTAACAAGCGTGTTGGCCGTATGCAGTGTTTCCACCGGCGTGCGGAATCACGGAAATCCCGGCAGATTCAGCGATGGCGCAGATTTTCACAATGGGCGTCATCCCGCCGACCCAGTTGATGTCTGGTTGAAGGATGTCTACCAGATGGTGTGCCGCAGCGTACTGGAAAGGAGCTGTCGTATACCAATGTTCGCCTGTTGCCAGGGTCTGCCATGGGACCCGCGCTCGCAACGCTGCATGGGAATCTATGTCCTCTGATCGGAGGCATTCCTCTAGCCACTTCATGTTGTAAGGACGAAGGGCTTCGGCGAGTCGAACTGCGTACTCCAGGTCGAAAGCCATCCAGCAGTCCAACATTAACTCAACATCGTCGCCGACCATATCTCTTGTCTCAGCGATAAATTCCACGTTCTTTTTTAGACCATCTAACCCGTCTGCCGGTCCAAATGGACATGGCAGTTTTGTGGCCTTAAATCCCAGTTCCATATACCAGTCAGTATCTGCGCCGGTGGAGTAACAGAAAAGATCGTCTCGGCAAGGCCCACCGAGTAGTTCGTATACTGGCCTGTCAAGGATTTTTCCTTTGAGATCCCACATAGCGAGGTCAATAGCGCTCACCGCGTATGATGCAATTCCAGCTGCTCCAAAAGGTGCGCACATACGAACCGCCATGTCATATATCTTTTCGACAGCCATACAGTCTTCGCCCACAAGTCGAGGGCCTAAGTATTCATCTATGATTGATGCCACGGGCTTGCCGTGTTGTGCGATCGCGAATCCCCATGTCCCGTCTTCGGCCTCGATCACGCAACCGAAATTATCCCAGGACGGAGTCCATGACGGCCTGTATGAGGCATATCGTGGGTACCGTGTCATGGGGTTGGCCACCGGACCGCTTTCTAGCCATGATGGCCTGCGTTCTGTGTTGTACTGGGCATCAGAGGGGCGGGCAAGAGGGCTAATGGCCGGCATGTCCAGGTTGACTGCGTGGATTGACTTGATCTTCATGTGGACTCCCGTTGCTGCGGTTACGTCGCGGTCCAACACATTCAAAATGTGACAGACGTTAGAGTCAATGGTCCTTTATGGGCTGCAAGTATTTTGTGAAAACTCGCAACCTGGATATGTCTCTCTGATTGATCGGTATTTTCGTTTAATACACCCTTAATGGCCATGTCAAGGTGACTTTTCTGGCCGATGGTGAGCGTATGATCTACCGCCGATGAATATACGCAAAGGTGTCAGGGACAAGCATCTGACCCTTCCAGCACTGATGGCCTCGATTCCGTTCTCGTTTCCACACGAGGCCAGTATGGCTCCTTTCCTGAACGAGATCGTTGCAGACCTAAACATGTCTGCTGGAGTCGCCGGTCAACTTGGCACAGCCACATATTTGGGTGGCGTTACGGCAGCCT
Source organism: Dehalococcoidia bacterium (assembly GCA_046583495.1). Classification (GTDB taxonomy): domain Bacteria; phylum Chloroflexota; class Dehalococcoidia; order Lucifugimonadales; family Lucifugimonadaceae. The sequence goes on along the minus strand of JAYGCF010000018.1, from coordinate 52,232 downwards.
TGTCATTGGCGCCATTGATAGGTCAAATGGCGATCAGACGAGTACTGGTGGCGGCATTGTTCATTGTCGCTGTCACCTCTATTCTCTCGGGATTGGTGAACAATTTTGCCTTGCTCTTGCTAATTAGATTGTTCACAGGAGCTGCTGCTGGAATCGTACTTGCGGCTACGTTGGCTGCTATTCCAAGGGCATGGTCCGACCCCAAAACTCGTGTTGTTCGGACAGGTTTGGTGATCGGAGCAATGTCTTCTGGGCCTGGCATATTCGCACCTGGTCTGCGCGTGCTGGCAGAGTTTGTCGATTGGCAAGTAGGGTTAGTCGTGTATGGGTTGGTGACGACTTTAGTTGGACTTTTTGTCGCGTTTGCTCTCCCCTCTTTTCCCGGTTCAGTGTCTGAAATATCGTACAAACACCGGCTGGTGGAGGCGGGTCGCGTGGTTGGGATGCCAGTGGTTCGTACCGTACTGGGCATGCGTTTTATATCCCAGATAATGTTTGGTTTGGTCTTCAGTTTCCTTGCGGCGTTCTTTGTAGACCTTCACCCCGGCAAAGAGGGGTGGCTTGCGCCTATGTTCTTCGTAGGGCCATTCGGGTTTATGCAGGCCGCGTTTGTTGGAGGTCCTCTGCTCGCCAGGTTAGGAGTGATGCGTACGACAGCACTGGCGATAATGTTGACTGGAGTAACGGTCTTCGTGTTCGTCTGGTTCGCACCGTCGCCGTACCTTTCGGCAATACTCTTTTTCCAATACGGTCTTTTGATGGGTGTAGCCCAGACGGGTATGACCGCACTGATCTACCAGCACTCAGGTGATCGGTTGGGGGCGGCAGTATTTGTAAATAGTGCTATGGGTCCGGCTGGCAGTATGCTGGGGGCTGTTTTGGGTGGCGTCGCGATTATCGCTGCGTCCGGATATGACGGATATAAAGGCTTTGTAACCTTGGTCGGTTTGGGGATGGTGATTGTGGCGTTAATTTTGATTAGGTCGAACAGTCGTAGTCAAAATCAAACACCGGTGTCCACAACATCTCGCGGGACTGGGGTATGAAGGCATAGTGGAAGGGTTACAGTTTGTTTGTCGGTCGCAAACGCACTGTCAAATGAAGTAATGATGGGAGTGCGAGAAGTCTTCGTCTCGGCTCGCATTTCATTGTTGCTACAGATCAAGTGGGACTGACCGCATCATGTGTTCGAATCAGGATTTCGGCTGTTTGAATCTAATTTGCCCCTCACTTTAGATAAGACCGGATTACCAGATCAGTTATGTATCAGTTGGTGTTTTCACCCGATAAGGGAGTATTCGATTGGTAAACAAACAGGTTTCAGGGATCGTCCCGATCCTGCAACTTCCATTTGATGAGCTTGGGGAGGTGCTTTATGAAGACTTGGAGGCAGAGGTAGATTTTGCTATCCAGTCCGGAGTAAATGGTATAGCCCTTGGCGTGGCCAGCGAACTGAACAAATTGAATGATGTTGAACGTGATGAGGTCGTCAGATCGGTGATTCGATATGTTGATGGCCGGAAGCCAACCGTCGTTGGAACTAGTGGTTCTTCAACAACTCTGACGATTTCACGAACTCGGAGGGCCCTAGAGTTGGGAGCGGATATGGCGATGATATCGCCAGACGGATTTGCCGGCTTCCCAATGGAGGACGTGCGTCGTCATTACCTAACTGTGGCCGACTCAGTCGATATCCCGATTATGTTACAAGATCGAACAGGTGCGTCGATTACTCCTGCACTGATGGCCAAATTAGCTGATGATCATGAGTCGTTCGGCCACGCGAAGGTAGAGACATTACCTACGCCGCCACGCTTTGCGGAAACGAAACGCATTGCTGGCGATTCCCTTGTATTGCTCGGTGGCGTGAATGGAGCATTCCTGATTGAGGAATTGAATCGCGGATCCGAGGGAGCGATGGCCAGCATCGCCATAGTTGACGTTCTTTGCGAAGTGTTCGAGCAGTACAGGACCGGGGATAGTGCATCGGCAGCTGAACGCTGGGATCGGTACACGCATTTGGTTGAAATGTATCGCTATGGCCAGGGTATGAACTACTGGATGGCTAAGGAAATCCTAAGATTGCGTGGAGTGTTCAAATACGCGTATCCACGCTTGCCCGCGCACAAACCTGACGAAATAGCATTCCGTGAAGTGAGGGAAATGTGTGAGCGTTTGGGATTACTTTAGGAGTCGTGGCAGGTAACTGAACGGAATGTTGGGAACCGTCTATCGGCCGGATAAGCTATTTTTGTTTTGGTACTTAATCGATTCTACTTGGGACTCTCGGATCGGAAATCGGTGGTTTAGGAGATCCCTCGATGGATATGTTTGGCATCCATTCGAGCCAGCTCGGGAAGTACCATGCATGGTTGCCCAGCATCCTCATCACGCTTGGTACCAGTAGCGATCTGACGATAGTAGCGTCTAATAGGACTGCAGCTCCGAGTCCGAATCCCATCGACTGAAAGAACGCAATTTTACCAAGTGCAAAGCCTCCAAAGACAGCCACCATTATGAGCGCCGCTCCTGTAATTATGCTGGCGGTGGTTCTTAGTCCAAAAGCGACGGAATCAGCCGCGTTTTGAGTCTCGTCGAATCTTTCCTTGATTCTGCTCAGCATGAAGACGTGGTAGTCCATCGACAGTCCAAAAAGAATACTGAACATGAAAAGCGGTAACCAGAACTCGACCTGGTCCACTTGCTTGAATCCGAATAGGTCGATCAGAAATCCCTTTTGGAAGACCAGAACCACCAGCCCGTAGGCTGCTCCGACAGAGAGTAGATTCATGAGGATTGATGCGATTGACACGGTGATGGACCGAAAGGCGAAGAGCAACAGGACGAAGCTAAGACTAAGTACAGTGGCAAATACGATCGGCATATATTCGTCAGTGATCTTGACCGCATCCACTATCGCTGCTGATTCACCTCCTACAAAGATTTCATAAGATGAATAGGGAACGCTGCCGAAAGCTTCTGGGACATGTTCAGTTCTAATCCGTCTGATGGTATTCAGTGCGCTCTGGTTTGTGGGGTCTCCTGGGATTTTTGCTGTGAGGGAAGCAAGATCAACCGTCTCCTCTATGCGAACCTCCGGCGCTTGTAACCCCTTATCCTCAATCATGAGCCGCTCCAAGGTGGAAATGGCTTCTAAGACCCCATCATCTGTGACGTCTCCATCGATCACTACACGGGCCGGGGCGTCACTTCCAAACCCGAACTTATCATCCAACTTCTGAAATGCCTTTTTGGTGGGCTCCTCATCGGGCAGAACGGAGATTCCACTCGAACCTTTTTCAAGTTGGAAGAAGAAGTAACTTAGTACTGCCAAGAACATGGTGGCTGCAATCATGCTAATAAGGGGTCGTTTCATTACTGCAAGGGTGATGGTGTTCCATACACCTTGATTGCCAGCGGCGGTGCCATTGCCATCATTTTGTGTGTGGCTAGACAAATTCCTATTCATTACTCGACGTAAACCATTCAATACAGCGAGTATTCCCATCACGCCAAATGACACCAGTATCACTATTGGGCCAAGTCCGATCGTTAGCGAAACGACAACAAGACCGACGATGAATAGTCCCAGCGTCAAAGGAAGCGGAGCACGAACGCTATTGACCCTGTCTCCTAATATTCCGATCAACGCAGGGAGCAATGTCATGCTCGTTAGCACAGCGACGAAAACTACGGTAATCGACCCGATTCCGAAGGCGATGAACGTTCGCTCAGGGATTATCAGCATCCCAAGTAATGCTAGAACAACGGTCATCCCACTGAATGCTACAGCCCGACCTGCGGTGTGTCCGGATAGGTCTATAGCTGCTTCCTTGTCAAGTCCCTTGGAACGCTCTTCACGGTATCGGGACAGGACAAACAGAGAGTAGTCGATACCGACAGCGAGTCCCATCATAGTGATTATGTTAGGTACGAACTCGTTTAATTCGACAAACTGGCCGATTATCCCCGTTAGTCCGATTGCTGTGAACACCGCTGCGATAGCCAGAATGATCGGTATGAATGCAGCTACCACGGCACCAAAAACTAGAGCCAAAATGATTATCGCAACACCAATTCCGATCATCTCTCCTACAAAGAGATCATCTTCGGCAAGCCTGGAGAAGGTGGTATTGATACTGGCGTCACCGAACATCAAAATTTCGAATCCATCATCAGTGCGTGTGAGTTGATGAGCTACATCCGTGAGGAGGGTTACTTCTGCTTCCTCCGATTCGAACACCTGAACGATTGTGAGAAGCGTAGTCCCATCTTCAGATACCTGATTCGGATACTGATCGAAATCTCCGACTAAGACCTGTACTCCCTTTCTTTCTTGAGCGGTTTGGAGATCCAGGTTGAACCTATCTACAAGCGCGTCGAATCCAGGGTCGCCGGGGTTTTGGGAATCGGACGAAATTAAGACAAATTCGGTTAGGGTGGGGCGGCCATTTGAATCTGGACTGGACTGTTCAGGTTGATCGTCTTTATTGGCAGATTCGACCTTTTCTAATGGACCGAATCGTTCGTCGATGAGGATTTGAGCTGTTTCGTACTCAAGCTCTTGAGTGGGACCGTCTTTGCCGTCCAAAGCATCTGGCACCAATGTGATAGTCAGCACAGAAGCTCCGGCTAACACAAAAAACCATCCGAGCAATGTCCACCAAGGGTGCCGGCCGCTGGTACTAGCCAATCTGCCTGGAGATAGTGTCATTTTTATTTCTTTCAAAATGAATGAAGGACAGAAAGGGTTAGTCCGACTTGGGCGTCTTCACAGTCAGATTCCAATCACGTATCGAGAACCTGGCCGTATTGAAAGTTTGTTAGTTAGGTGAAACGAGATTTGTACAGATAGTTCGGCGGTTATTGGTCGAGCAAATTTGCCTATATACGGTCTTGTCTAGACATCAGAATGAGTCAAACGGAGTGTGTCAATTTCTCCATAAGGCGTGTGCTGTTCGGGTTCACGTCGTGCGTGCCGTCTGGATATACGACGGTCGGCACAGTTCGTCCACCTTTCTGGAGGTTTTTAATCTCCGCGAGTGCGTCGTCATCCTCTTCGATGTTGAACAGCTCGTACGGAATCTCATGTGCGTCCAGAAACGACTTAAGGAGGCGGCAGTATCCACACCAGTCAGTGCTCAGTACGCGTAACGGTATTTGAGTCGTCATCGTTGGGTATTTCTTAGGCCTTTAATAATCCAACAGGTGCAATCGGTCTGTTAACTAACCCCATGCTGGAGCTAATTCCACGATTTAAGTTGCAAATTTACAATCATTGGTGCGCTAGAAGTTTGGTAAACATTGAGCTGAATATCGTTATTCCGTCTGTGCCACCTATCAACGCGTCACATGCCCGTTCGGGATGGGGCATCATACCCAGTACATTGCCGGTTTCATTGATAATCCCGGCGATGTTGTTGACGGAACCATTCGGGTTCCAGTCTGGTGTGATCTCACCATTTGGTCCTGAATATCGGAATACGACGCGATCATTAGACTCTAATTCGGAAAGAGTATCCTCGTCTGCCTGGTAACTGCCTTCCCCGTGAGATATAGGAACGTTTAACAGGTCCCCTTTATTAGCTATGTGACTGAACATAGTTTGATCATTCTGCACATAAAGATCAGTCCAGGCGCAGCGGAACTCAAGGTGATCATTACGGATGAGTGCTCCGGGCAGTAATCCGGCCTCGCAGAGAATCTGAAATCCGTTGCATATACCGATCACACCGCGTCCATCTTCAGCGAATTTAGATACCGATTCCATCACGGGTGCGAAGCGAGCGATAGCGCCAGCTCTCAGGTAGTCGCCGTAGGAAAATCCACCGGGAACTACGAGTGCGTCGAACCGGTCTACGTCCCTATCTGCGTGCCATACGTACTCGACGTTTTGGCCAAGCGACTGCAAAGCGTAGCCGCAGTCGCGGTCGCTCCATGTGCCTGGGAAGACCAAGATTCCAAAGTTCATAGTTCAATCGTACCCGACCCCTGCAAACTACGTAACCAAGGATTGCACTTAAAACAAAAAGAACCGGTTATTAACCGGTCCTTTATTCACCTTCGCCAGCACAGTGGTCCTGCTACATATTCTTACGCTGGGCCTTCAGGCTTTTGCGGCGTTTTGCAGCGGCCTTCTTCTTGCGAAGGTTGGTCGGCGGTTCGAAGTGCTGCCGGCGACGGGACTCAGATAGAATCCCTTCTTGCTGTACACGCTTGGTAAAGCGACGCAGCATGCTCTCAAAGCTCTCGCCTTCAGATATTCGTGTCTCCGGCAAACTCGACCTCTTGTACTGTCTAAGTGAAGATACAACAGCCCTTTTACAGCTGTCTTAAAGTTATAGCTTAGGCAGGAATAGGCGCGCCGGTCAAGTACTAGCTACGATGTCCTTGCACTCGGGTCAGATAAAAGAGCAGCGGCGCGCCGAATCCTTTTAATAGACTTATCCCGTCCGATGGCCACTATAGTGTCGAACAAAGGCGGTGCTATTCGCCTTCCGGTGAGCGAAACTCGGAGGGCCCCAAACAACTGTCGAGGCTTGAGTTCCAACTCTTCACATAGAGATCGAAACCGTTGTTCCAGTGACTCCGCCTCGAAAGGTTCGGCCGACTCAAGGGCTGCAGCGGCAGATTCCAGGGCGGAAGCGGTGGAGATCTCCGTCATTCCCTTTTGCATGACCTCGGCCGTGTCCAGCCAGATCTCGTCCTCGAAGAAGTAGGACAGCATTTCTGCAAGTTGCGGGCGGTCAATGATCTTGAGACGTTCATGAATCAAGGGGACGAGCTCGGTCACAAATTCCCTGTCGAGTGGTCGAGCTATGGAAGGAGGGAGTCCATCTGGCGCTTCCAGTTCGGGGATCAAAATGTCAGTAAGAGCATCTACGCTAAGTTGGCGCAGGTAGACACCATTCATCCACTCTAGCTTCGTGCTGTCGAAAATGGATGGAGCTGCATTGAGACCGTCCAGGCTGAACTTTTCTATGATCTGCTGTCGGGTCATCACCTCTTCGTCGTCCCCTGCGGACCAACCGAGTAACGACAGGAAGTTAAACATCGTTTCTGAAAGAAAACCGTTGTCCCGGAACTCTAGCAAGGCAGTATCACCGTGCCGCTTTGATAACTTGGAACGGTCAGGCCCTAACAGAATAGATAGATGGACAAATACGGGTGGTTCCCATCCAAATGCCTGATACATCATCATGTGTCGAGGGGTAGAGGAAATCCACTCTTCAGACCTGAGTACGTGTGTAATTCGCATTTCATGGTCGTCCACAATGTGAGCTAGATGGTATGTGGGGTACCGATCGGATTTCAGGATGACGAAGTCCTGAAGAAGTGAAGGGTCGAAGGTCAAGGGACCCCTTAAGAGATCATTAAATACGATCTCGCCTTCAAGTGGGACTTTGAACCTTACGACCGGAGTTAGGCCGCTTTCTATGTCTGTGGCTAGCTCTTGTGAAGACTTGTTACGACAATAGCCATCGTATCCAGTTGGCTTCTTTTCGGCGCGTTGCCGTTGTCGGAGTTGCTCCAGGCGTTCGGCGGTGCACGTGCACTCGTAGGCGTGGTCATTGTCGATTAACTGGCGTGCGGCATCTTCGTACTTGTTGAGAGCCTTACGTTCTGACTGCACATAGGGAGCAAATGGACCGCCCTTGCCCGGCCCCTCGTCCCAATCCAAACCGAGCCACTGAAGCGCCTCGAGTATTCGATCCTCCGCGCCATCTACCATGCGTTCACGGTCGGTATCTTCGATTCTCACAATGAATTTACCGCCGGCCTGTTTGGCGAAGACCCAGTTCAGAAGAGCGGTACGAAGATTTCCTACATGCGGGTCTCCGGTGGGGCTGGGTGCGTACCGAACGCGGACGGTGTCGAGATCTATTGTGTCAGTCATTACGCTTGAAATCGTATCATTCGGAAACTACAAATTGTCTTATCTTGGCCCGAGAGATTACTTAACCTGACGTTATTCATGGAATCCTCATCGTGGGATTTCGAGTTATTCCTGCCGGGCAGCGTTTAGGGATAGTTGAAGATCTTCGGGAAGTGCGGATATTAACTCTAACCGTTTGTCTGTTATCGGGTGCGTGAAGGCTAATCCGGAAGCGTGCAAAAATTGGCGAGAGAGACCCGCCGGTCCTCTGGGTGATCTACCGTACAGTGGGTCCCCAACCACAGGGTTGCCGATGGAGGACAGATGGACTCTTATTTGATGGGTTCGACCTGTCTCAAGTTCCAATTCCATCAATGTGGTACGTGTCAGGCGTTCCTTGACCCTGAAGTGTGTTCGTGCTGGGCGCCCATCTTCTACGACTGCCTGACGTTGCCGATGACGTGGGTCACGCCCCAAAGGAGCGTCTATCACCCCCACAGTTGTTTCCGGGCCACCGCGCACCAAGGCAATATAGGTTCGACGTATCTTGTGTTCCCGTACCATCTCAGACAATTTCGTGTGAGCTTCTTTCGATCGAGACACCACCATCAGCCCAGAGGTATTACGATCAATTCGATGAACAATTCCTGGACGTCCTGATTCACCGATATCACGGATTTCTGGGTAATCAACCAGTAGTCCATTTACGAGTGTGTCGGACTGGTGACCAGGCCCCGGATGGACTGATAGGCCATCCGGTTTGTCCAATATTAAAAGGTGTTGGTCTTCGTGCACGATAGTAAATCTTTGACGTGATGCAATCAGATCTACATTTGAATCTTCGTCACGCAGATCGACCTTAATTTCGGATCCAGCTAGGACTGAGTGGGACGGGCGGATTTCGACCACTCCGTCCACGCTCACTGAACCATCTCGGATGAGACGTTGCGCTGCACTTCGACTTATCTGGGTCATGCTATTTGCCACGCACATATCCAGACGGAGTTTCTTTTCTGGCCCACCCAAACGGAAGCAGGTGATTGGAACCATATTTAGTCCCTGATTTTAGTGCTGGAACTACGGATGTCGGAATCGGATCTGTAGTTCTCTAATGTCGTTTGATCTTCGGTCTTGATATCAGTAGCGGCGTGAGATTTCTCTCTCTTTTTATCGAAGATTAAGAAGTAAGTTATTAAAGCTACGATTCCAGTCATAATTGCGGAATCAGCAATGTTAAAAATAGGCCATGCTCCGACATCTATGAAGTCCACAACGTAACCGTGGCGGAATCTGTCTATTATGTTTCCACAGGCACCTCCGAGTTGTAGGCCAAGCGCAACTCGGGTGAACCATGAAGCCATTGCGATCTCGCGGTAGAAGAAAACGATCAGTGCCACAGCAGCAAGCGAGATAAAGGTCAGTAAAGTTCCGTTGTCCTGGAACAAGCCGAATGCTGTGCCGTCATTGCGCACGAAGGTGAATCGAAAGAATCCATCATTCGGCCAAGATGCCCCGAGGCCCAAGCTTTCCAGAACTAACTGCTTGGTTAGTTGGTCTGCGACTATGGCGACGAACAAAACGCCAAGGAGTAAGGGGTCCCTAAATGCGCGCCAAGAAGATCTGTAAGACGACTGTTTCGATGTTGATCTGACCTCGTCAAGCTCTGGAACATCTTTACAGCTTGCTCCGTTCTGCGAATTGTTTTCGTTCATATTAAAGGCATCGACGCTCGTAGAATTTCGGTGATCTGGGATTCAAAGTATAGGTATGCTGGTTCAGTGCAACGAGGATGCTACCGCATGTCCTTAACCTAGTAGAGGAGTTTGCTTGCCATAAAATCGGCTACTTGCTTGGCGACCTTTTTCTCATAACCGGCCAGCATATGATCCGCTCCATCAAGCGTCTCAAAAGTGGTAGGTGAGTTCATGCCGGAAACTAACTCAGACAGGGCTTCGGGATTTACCAATCGGTCGCGCCCGCCAACGAGAAAATAACGAGGCCGGGGATCTGTGCCCAGAGAAGACTTCTTAATCACGGACACTGGAGGTGCCACGAAAGCGAATGCTTTTGCTGTGCCCAGATTATCTGAGGCCCTAGCCATAGCGGCCGCTCCGAAAGAGTAACCAACAACACCTAGTCGCACACTGTTAACCATTTCCCATTCGTCCAGAAGTTGAAGTCCGCTCTCCACGTCTCGAGCTGAAGATTCATCCAATGTCTCCCCATCTCCGGTATTCCGGAAATTGAACCTGAGTGATGCGATCCCATGCTCAGCGAGAGCTGCGCATATAGCGACTACTACTGACGAATTCATGTCTCCGCCGAACAATGGATGAGGATGGCACACAAGTACTGCCGGGTAGGGTGCCTCCCCGGGTGATGGTTGAACGATAACGCCATTCACCTGGTCCTGATCTACCTCATAGCTGACGGCGGCTTGGTTCATCGGCAAAGTGCTTGGGTCCTTTGTCGCATTGTGGCTTGAATTGACGGATTGATCCGATTCAGGAGCTGATTAGAAAACAAGGATAACTGCCGCTGCTAGAATACCGGCTGGTTCGGACGGTTTTCTTCAGAATATCGAGTTGTTTGCAAATCAAACCCGAGTATCGTTTCTGAACCAGTTATTTTTTATAAACACCGGTTTTGCTAATAGGCATGGTTCCGGCTTAGGTAAATTGAGGATAGAGAATGATTCGGGTCGATCTCCGCAGTGATACTGTGAGCCACCCTAGCCCTGATATGCGGAAGGCTATGTACGAAGCCGAATTGGGCGATGACGTGTACAGTGACGATCCGACGACGAATGCGCTGGAAGAGAAAGCCGCACAATTACTGGGAAAAGAAGCGGCTGTAGTAGTTAGTTCTGGGACGCAAAGTAACCTCGTCGCACTTTTGTCGCAAGCAGGTCGCGGGGATACGGCACTGCTCGGTGACAAAAGTCATATTCTCAATGCCGAGGCGGGAGGGGCATCCGCACTTGGTGGCATTGTTCTTATGCCCATCCGTAACGATGAGCGCGGCACAATGGATCCACTTTCAATTAGTGCTGCGGCAACTCCAAGGGATCACCACAAGGCTCCAGTGACTTTGCTCTGTGTTGAAAACACCCAGAACGCAGCGGGTGGGACAGCTCTTTCAACAGACGAAACCAAGTTAATGGCAGATGCCGGGCGACGGCATGGCTTGCGGGTTCATATGGACGGGGCACGTTTGTTTAACGCTGCCGTTGCACTCGAAACACCAGCTTCAGATTTGGCTAGGGATGTTGATTCGGTGGGTTTCTGTCTCTCCAAAGGACTCGCGTGTCCGATAGGCTCGGTACTTTGTGGAGATGCAGATTTCATAGAAGAAGCGCGGCGCTGGCGCAAGATGCTCGGTGGAGCTATGCGGCAGGTGGGGGTTATCGCCGCTGCGGGAATCGTTGCTCTGGACTCTATGATTGACCGTATGGCGGATGATCATGCAAATGCGCGTAAGTTGGCCCTAACCATCGCGGAAATGCCGGGCGTCGACATTGATCTGGCAACCGTACAGACCAATATTGTTCGTTTCGGTGTGCCCGTTCATAAGGGCATGGAAATACAGAGCCGACTCAAGGATCACGGGGTTTTAATCAACGGTGGTGATTCGGACCTTCGATTTGTGCCGCATTACGGTATCGACAGCGAAGATATTGACATAGCCATTAATGCCATGGATAAAGTGATGGCGGAGATCAGCCGTTAACACTGGTGGACTGTGTAATTCGATAGTACTCATGGTTACTCTCCTGAAACCATCAGGCTCCACGGGTTTGAGTGAGCCCAGAGGAATCTAAAATTGGCGAAAAATAAGGGCACTATTGGGATTCTTACAGGTGGGGGAGACGTCCCAGGTCTGAATCCGGCGATACGGGCCGTGACCATGCGGGCGATCGGTGAGGGCTACCGAGTTGTGGGTTTGCGACGAGGCTGGGCTGGGATCGTGGACATGATTCCTGATGCTGGAGTTGATAACGGTGTCAACTTTCAGATATTGGCAGAGGAAGACGTTAATCGATCCGGCCGCACTGGGGGCACTTTTCTCCATTCCTCCCGCACACGTCCGAGTCATCTCCCTAGACAGGCGGTGCCATCACACCTAAGCGAAAAGTACAACGAAGATATTAACGACCTGACGCCCATGGTATTAGACAATCTTGATTACCTCGGAGTCGATTACCTAATACCCATTGGTGGGGACGATACCCTCAGTTATGCCTATCGCTTGCATACCGAGGGTGTGAGGGTAGTAGCCATCCCTAAGACCATGGACAACGATGTGCCGGGAACCGATTATTGCATTGGCTTTGGTACCTGTGTAACCCGAACCATTGAAATGGCTAACGCGCTGAGGAGTACGGCAGGTTCTCACGAAAGGATTCTCGTTATCGAGGTCTTTGGTCGCTACGCAGGTTTTACAGCTTTGCTACCTACTATGGCTGGAGCGGCGGACCGATGTGTCATTCCCGAGAGCGAATTCGATATTGAGCATTTGACTGAACTTCTTGTCGAAGATCGCAACAAAAACCCCAGTCGTTACTCCGTGGTGCTCGTATCAGAAGGCGCCAAAATGTCGGGGGAAGTGGTCTTCGAGAGTGAAGGCACTGATCAGTATGGCCACCGAAAACTCGGTGGAATAGGCGACCAAGTTGCGGCTAGGATTGCCGAGTTATCTCCAAGCTTCAACGGTGGTGTTTCGGTCAATGTGACCAGCCAAAGTTTGGGCTATATGGTGCGTTCAGGCGTACCAGACTCACTGGATTCTGTGGCCCCGATGGCTTTTGGGAATCTTGCGTTGGATCTCGTTCTTGCAGGTACATCAGGAAGGTTGGTAGGCACTCGGAACGGCGTGTATGACAGTGTCCCTCTGGACGTGGTCCATGGCCCTCACAAAGTAGTTGACGTCCCGAAGTACTACAACACGCAACGATTGAGACCGAATTACGAAACTTTCGGTGGCAATCCTCTGTTTCTGTCCTAAGCCGTCCGATCATGGGTGTGAACAGGCGTGCAGACCAGGAAATTGTTGACCTCCAGATTGGTGTCAAGGCTCGAATTCTTGCTAATCAATCAACTGGATCGGAGATGCTCACCATCACTGAGGTGAGCATGGAACTCGGCACAACTATCGACTACCACCAACACTCAAACTCCGATGAAACCTTTTTTGTGCTGGAAGGTAACGCCGAAATGCTGGTGAATGGTCACAGGTTCACTCTGGGCGCTGACGATGCGTTACTTGCCCAACGCGGCGTTGGGCATTCGGTTCGGAACGTCGGAACCGGCCCACTCAAGTTTATCTCTATATTCCCTGTTCCTGATCCCCGCATCGAACTGCTCAATAATCCCATCTCGGTCGTAAATGAACGGATATCTTCAGCTATTTTCAGGTCTGAGTCAGCTCCGGTCGAGTTCCGGGCAGGGGTTTTACGGTACGAAATGGTAGGAGATTTTAATGGTGCTGAGTCAACCTATTTCAGCGAACTCGTATTTTCTCCTAACGCAAGGACGACGACGCACTATCATCCGGCCCACGAAGAGGGTATTTATTGCTTATCGGGTGAAATTTCGGCCGCCTTTGGCAATCAAGACTTGGTCTTAACCGCTGGCGATATTCTTGTGCCGCCTCCAGGCGTAAGACATGGGAACTGGAACAGGTCTTCGGACAATGCTCGAGTCTTCGCGATTCATCCGGTTTTGAATCCACCCCCACGCGTCGACGTGGATTAAGAGTCGTTGTCCCGACTCGCATTTCCATAACGGCCATCTTTCCAGAGTCGTCGTAATCGATCACCGATCCGCGGTTCAAAGCCCTGACTGCCGGGTTCGTAGTAATGATTGGCTTGTACGTTATCGGGGCGATTAGACATCTCTGCGAAGTTGTCTTCGTAATCGTGAGAGTACTTGTAACCCTTACCATGGCCCATCTCTTGCATTAACTTAGTCGGGGCGTTGCGAAGATGCATAGGGACAGGGTCATTACGTGTTTTGCGTACATCTTCTAGAGCCTTATTAATGGCAATGTACGCTGAATTGCTTTTTGGAGCGCTGGCCAGGTACACGGTCGCTTCAGATAGAATGATTCGAGCCTCTGGCATACCAACGAAATGCACTGCCTGTTGCGCCGCTATAGCGACTCCGAGTGCCTGTGGATCGGCTAGCCCGACGTCTTCTGCTGCGGAGATCACGAGTCTCCTGCTGATGAACATGAGATCCTCCCCGGCGTCGAGCATCCTGGCTAACCAGTACAGAGCAGCATCGGGATCGGACCCTCTTATAGTTTTTATGAAGGCTGATATTGTGTCGTAATGCAGGTCTCCTGTCTTGTCATAACGGGACTGTTGTTGAACGGCGTTCTCGACGGTTTCGATGGCCACGGTGCATGAGCCATCTTCGCCACGTTCTGTTGATTTAACCGCAAGCTCAAGGGAGTCCAGTCCATGGCGTGCATCTCCGTTTGCCACCCGTACCAAGAGAGCTCGCGCCTCGTCAGTTAGAGTAGCTTCCGGTCCACCTCCCGTTAACTCCGACTCTCCCAGCGCACGGTCTAAAAGTTCTGAAATGTCCTCGTCGGAGAGGGATTCCAATCTGAAGACACGGGCCCTGGAAAGGAGAGGGCCGATTACCTCGAATGAGGGGTTCTCGGTGGTTGCGCCAATGAGTGTTACGGTACCCTCCTCAACGTCCGGTAGCAGGGCATCTTGCTGAGATTTGTTGAAACGGTGGATCTCGTCGATAAATACAATCGTGGACCTACCATCCATTCCAAGTCGGTCACTTGCCGACTGTACTGCAGACCGGATGTCCTTAACGCCTGAGTTGACGGCACTGATGATCTCGAAGTAGGACTGTGTTGCGGATGCGATCACACGTGCCAGCGTCGTCTTTCCAGTCCCTGGGGGGCCCCACAGGATCAAGGAAGGGACTTGATCAGTTTCGATCGCTCGCCTTAGGACTTTCCCCTCACCGAGGATATGGGACTGGCCGATGATCTGATCGAGTGAATTCGGACGCATACGTGCCGATAGGGGCGCCGATCGGCGAGTGATCTCATTACGTCTGTGGTCGAAGAGGGTCATGGACCCTTTCCTGAAATAAACTAGTGCTTGCTATCGGGCGGCGGTAGAGGCGCAGAGTTGTGAGAGTTCTTACGGGTAGCATAACGGTCGCCGGTCAGTAGTTCCGCTATTGTTACGCCATCTCCGCCCATGCCGTAGTTGGCTGGATAGCTCTTATCAACTAAATCATGGTTCTTTAAATGATCTCGCACTGCATTCTTCAAGGCACCTGATCCATGTCCGTGTACGGCATGAACTACGGGTGAGTTAGCCGCAAAGCAAACCTGTATGTGTTTTTCCAAAGCGACTAGTGCATCTCGTACAAAAAGACCATGTAGATCGATTTTAAAGTCGACATATGCTGCTGCGAATCCGGGAGTAGGAGTTGGTGGATTACGGACCTTTTTACGTTTACGTGCTGGTGACATGATCAGGAGGAAGAAGCCTTGAACAAACTTTGGGCTATCAGGTGTAAGTACGGCCGCCAGTTTTGAAAGTCGTGTCCTCCATCGGTGAGATGGGCGATGTGTGGGACATTTTGTTTTTCCAACCAGCTTAGGAACGAGCGGTTTACGTCGTATAGGTGATCGAGATTGCCGCAGCCTACCCACAGGAATTCAAGTGGAGATGAGCCATCTATGCCAGCGCCGTATACGTCGTCAAAATCTGACTCGCGAATTGCGGAGCTGAACCCGGCTACCCATCCGAATTTGTCTGGGTTGCCTAGGCCAATGGCAAGTGATTGCCCTCCACCACCAGAGAGTCCGGCGATAGCTCGATTTCTACGATCTTTTAAGACCGGATATCTGGACTCTATTTCGGGGATTAGATCAAAAAGTAGATCTTTCTCAAAGAGCTCGATGTTTTTCCTGAAACCTATACTTCCAGACTCGCGGCTGATATGTGGATAGGCTCGTCCATATGGCATGACAATCAGCATAGGTACGGCCGCGTCATCTGCGATCAGGTTGTCTAAAATGAAATTAGCTCGGCCTTCATTAATCCAGTTAGTCTCGGAGCCACCGGTTCCGTGGAGTAGGTACAGAACCGGGTATTGAAGATCGCTCCGGACGTCATAGCCGGGTGGCGTGTATACGAGCATACGCCGTGTGACGCCTAGAGTTTCTGAAGGGTACCAATGCATGGAGATGGTACCGTGTGGCACGTCCGCGATTTCGTAAAAGGCGGTTTCGTTCCCTGGCACCTCTACAAAGTTACCCAGTGTGCGCTCGTTCTGTGAGACCTCTGAGTTGTTGGGATCATTAACCGCGGCACCATCAACTAAAAAGTTATAGCGGTAGATATTTGGTTCGACAGGGCCCACGGTTATCTCCCAGACACCATGTTTGTCCTGAAACATGGGTTTAGGGGGATCGATGAAGACTCCTCTTGCGCTTGAACTGAGGCCATGTAATTGAACATCACGAGCCTTCGGAGATGCAAACCGGAACGTTACGGACCTGTCTTTGTTTACGACAGGGGAGATCACATAGGTGCGGTCTCTCGAAAAATTCGTAGGATCCTTCACGGTCGACACGACGATCTCTCTCCCGGTTATTTAACCCTCAAGTGCGGATCTAACCGCCTCGATCACAATACTCGATTGGTTTTCCAAGACAGTACGGGGATCGAGAACAACCTCGTTGTCTTCGATGCGAGCCACTACAGGAGTGTTATGTGATCGGAGTCGCCGTGCCAGAGCGTCAGGAGAGCCAGATTTCGTTATAGCAAGCAAGGTAGTGGGGATAACCTCTCCGGGTAGGCTTCCACCTCCAACGGTTGAATTTCCTGTACGCAACTGGATCACGGGGGAGTTGATTTCCCTGCTCCATGTTTCTGCCGTTTCCGATATTTTGTCTAATGGCATGGAGATCATCTTCCAGACAGGGATCTCTTCGTGCGCCTTTTCTTTAAGAAATGATGTCAGGGTCGCTGAGAGTGCCGCCAACCCCATCTTATCGATGCGTACTGCACGGGCTAACGGGTGTCTTGAGAGTCGTTCCACCCATTCAGCATGGCCGGCGACAATTCCTGCCTGAGGCCCCCCGATTAACTTGTCACCGGAGAAAAATGATAATTCGACCCCCGCATCTACACTCTGTTGAACGGTTGGTTCTGGCGCGAGGCCGTACTGTGTTGTGTCCAGCAGACAGCCGCTTCCAAGATCGTTCAGAACGGGAATTCCCCGCTCACGGCCAAGCGTTACAAGTTCCTTTAATGCCGCTTCATGGGTGAAGCCCATCACGCGGAAATTAGACGGATGAACCTTGAGTATGGCGGCTGTATTCTCGTTTATGGCAGACGCATAATCACGGACGTAAGTGCGGTTTGTGGTTCCGACTTCGACCAGAGTTGCACCCGACTGTCGGAGTACGTCGGGTATACGGAATCCTCCACCAATCTCTACCCCTTCACCCCTGGATACGATAACTTCGGTAGGTCCACCAGAGGGAGTTACTGCACTGAGTCCAAGCATTATGGCTGATGCGTTGTTATTCACCGCCAGCCCAGTCTCTGAACCTGATACTTTGGAAATGATCCGACCGATGTGGTCCTGTCTTGACCCGCGACCGCCTGATTCCACGTTAAATTCTAGATCGCTGTAGCCGGTTGCGGCTGCGTTGGCCGCTTCTATGGCTGCTGTGCTTAACGGTGCGCGCCCTAGGTTTGTGTGTATGACGACACCAGTGGCGTTCACGAGTGGCCTTGGCCACGGCATCCACTCACGTTCGGCACGCTCCATAATTGCGTGCGTAATCTGCTCTAGATTCGGAGCATCAAGACCGTCACGGATTAACTGACGGGCAGCATCAAGTTGGTACCTTGCCAGACTCACTACTGCCGCATGTGAATATGCTCCCGCTAGTCCACTTAAACTCGGTTCGCCGAGCAGCTGCTCAACACTTGGAAGAGATCGGAACCGGGTATTTACATGGTCGTTTGTCATATACGCTCACCGAGAGGTTCAAGTAACAATGCTGTAACGTTCGTCCGAACTACTTTGAATCCTCTATCGAGACTATAATAGGCGGCTGTTAACTTGCGGAGAGTACTCTCAATCGTAAATATTACGCTACCGTGTTGAAAATCGGCCTGACCGGCGGCATCGGTTCGGGGAAAAGTGAAGCATCCCGAATACTGAGTGAACTTGGTGCGCTGGTGATAGATGCAGACATTGTGGGGCATGAAACATATCGAAGTGGGGAACCGGCGTTCCGTGGGGTGGTGGAAGCCTTTGGAGATGGAATCGTTGGTTCGGACGGTGAAATCGACAGAAGGCAATTAGGAAGCATTGTATTTGCAAACCGGGATAATCTCGCGCGATTGACTGGAATTGTATGGCCAAAAATCCGAGAACGCCTTGAAAAAATAATTGAACGGACGGGCGCACAACGCGAAACCCATGCAATAGTCGTTGAGGCAGCTGTCCTTTTTGAGGCTGGCTGGGAGAACCTTTTTGATGAAGTCTGGGTTATAACTGCGCCGGAAGATGAAGTGTTGAAACGACTGGAGATCCAGAGAAACCAGAAACCGGAGCAGACGCGCGCACGGGTGCGGGCGCAGATGACGAACGATGAACGTGAACGACGGGCCGATGTAATGGTCCGAAACGACGAGGACCGGGCGGTGCTTGCCGCCAGGGTCACAAGATTGTGGACCGATAGGACCCGAAAGGGTTTGTCTAAATAGTTCTCAGGGAAGGCACAACTGGTAATGACGACAACCGAATTCAAAGAATATCGAGTTGAAGAGTACAGCGTGCAGGAGGAGCCGTTTTACGCTCCTACCTCTGATGAAATAGAAATATTCACGGCTGCTTATGAGCAACGAATTCCGATATTGCTTAAGGGTCCAACCGGTGTAGGTAAAACTCGGTTCGTGGAATATATGGCATGGCGGCTTAGCCAGCCTCTTAACGTGGTCACAGACGGTACGAAGAAACCTGGACCGAGTGACACGGCTGATGGGGGAATACCTCTAGTTACCGTAGCGTGCCACGAAGACATGACCGCTAGTGACCTGATCGGTCGATACTTACTGGATGCTGATGGAACTCGTTGGGTCGACGGGCCTCTGACACGGGCAGTTAAAGTCGGTGGCATTTGCTACCTCGACGAAGTTGTCGAGGCTCGTAAGGACACCACCGTGATAATTCATCCTCTCACGGATCACCGACGCGTTCTCACAATTGACAAACTTGGACAGGTTGTAGAAGCCGCAGACGGCTTCCTGATGGTTGTTTCTTACAATCCGGGTTATCAGAATGCCCTGAAAGACTTGAAACACAGCACTCGGCAACGATTTGTTGCTCTTGAATTTGACTTTCCTACGCCGGAAGTCGAGACAGAGATTATCAAGCACGAAGCAGAGGTGGAAACGGAGATAGCGGAACAGCTCGCAAAATTGGGCGACAAGATTCGCAACCTGCGTGACCATGGTCTTGCTGAGGGCTCCAGCACACGCGTACTAATTTACGCAGCTCGATTGATTAAAGCCGGTGTAGCCCCAAGAAGAGCTTGTCAGGTCGCAGTCACATGGGGGATTACTGACGATGCCCAGATGCAGCGTAGCGTCGATGAGGTCGTCACGACGATTTTCGCCTGATGAACGGTGAAACGGATGCTATCGGGGTGGTGTCGGTGTCATCCCGGATGCCCTCCCAGAGTCGTATCAAGGGTGCATTGCGAAGTCGAGGTGGCGACGGTACGAACAGTATCGATGGTCGTCCCGCCGCAGTCCTTGTCCCCTTCTGCAATGTGGATGGAGAGCTGTCGATTCTTTTCATCCGACGGTCTATGACTTTGACGCATCACCCGGGCCAGATGGCGTTTCCTGGTGGAGCGGTAGATCCGGACGACCGTAATCTTTCGGCCACGGCGGTAAGAGAGACTGTTGAAGAAATAGGGGTGCAGGAGTCTGAGGTAGAGATATGGGGGACACTGGACCCGCTGTTAACGATATCTAACTTCGCCCTAAGTCCGTTCACCGGCTGGTTATCACAGGTAAGTGATCTGAGGATCAGTGAACGAGAGGTCAGCGAAGTAGTAACGGTTCCTGTCTGTGCACTACTCGACCGGTCATGTGACAGAGACGAGACCCGGAGTACCGAATCCGGCTTCGTGAGCCGGCCTACCTACGCGTACAATGGCCGAGTTATCTGGGGATCAACTGGCCAAATCGTTTCACAGTTAATAGATTGCCTCCGGCAAGCCTGAATTAATGGCCTTTTTGGCCGGGAATGAGAAAACTTGAGTACTAAAGATCCGAATCAGGCAGGTGACTTCAGCCCGGAAATGACGCGCATCAAAAAAGAATTGGAACGCTTCCCCAGTGCCGTACTCGAGAAGTATGAAGTCGCTCTTTCAGAACTTGAGAGTCGTTTGCGGCCGCAGGACTTGTTGGACTGGGCAAACCACGCGCTAGCTATCGCTGGTAAGGCTGTGCGGTCATGGGAGGCAGCAGCAGAGTATATTGAGGCCAGTACTGCGGTTCAGCGGCAACTTCCATCAGGACAGTTTATTCGCTGGGCATCTATCGGCGGTCGCCTATGCGATGACTCTCCGAGTCTGGCCGTGGCGTTTTTCAAGGCGAGTCCTGATGCACTGACCAGGCTACGTCCGAGATATGTGGACGACTGGGCGAATCTGGGGCGCTCCCTATACCGGGGTACTTGGAAGTCCAGTAACCTCGCCTGCCACTTTTACGAGATCAGTCCACAACTTCTAGAATCGCTCACGTTTGCGGAGTTCACGCGTTTCGGAGAGTCACTGCAAGTACTGTCACGTCGTTCATACGATCTCACAGATGAGTGTCTAGTTAAGGCAGCGCGACTGTTTCCAAGACTTGGCGATGAACGCGATGCGTTCATAACGGTTTCGCATGAACTTGCAGAGCATTCTTGGCGGGAGGTGAGTAGCCTATACGACTCTGCATCTACATCGTTAACTGCTCTTGATCCTGTACATCGAACTCGGTTACTCGTGATTGCTCGGAGGTTAATTTCAGCTGAGCAAAACGCAATCGGGGCATTCTTTGCTGGAGCAAGTAATGCCATTAATCACGTGCCCACGGAATTCCGCCAACGGCTGTTGGAACTCGCAGAAGAACCACTTGCTTCGTCACCTGCTTCGGTCACCCTGCTTATTACTCAGGCCCCGAATGTTTTAGAAAGACTTAGCCCGTCCCAGTTCGAAGAATGGCATCGCGAAGGGATGCGGGCTATTGCGGAGGCCCCCGAGTCAGGACCGGCTTACTATCGGGTGGAGTCGGCACGATCGCGTGAAACATTGGACCAGTTGTCGTCTGGTGTTGAGTTGAGCAGGGTAAAAGATCTTCTTCGAACATACTGCAGTGCTATTTCTGATCGAGACATTGAGGTTAATGCAACGGCTCAGATTGTTGATAAGAAGATCGGCTGGGTGGACGAGCAGAGCGCTACCACAGAAGGAACAACTATCTACCTGCCCCCCGTTGCTGACCGGTTCACGCGTAAGGACGAGAACTTTGGTTGGTACAAAGTGATTGCCACACATCAAAGTTGTCACATTGAATTCGGAAGTTTTGATTTTGATTTCGATACGCCTTCGACGTTATTCGAGGACTTGCGTCCGAATATGAAACCTGCTGCTAAGTCGAGCCCCGATGCAATGTCAGTTGTGGCTGACCTGGCATCCGCTGCAGTATCAGATATCGGGGAAGACCGGTCATCCGATGACGATGAGGGTGGGATTGAAACGGCTTATTTGACCGATATGGGGCGGTTCTTTGACATGTTCACTGACCGCACGCTTGCATTAGACATTTTCACTGTGGTCGAGGACACACGTCTAGATGCCCGTATCTTGCACGAGTACAGAGGATTGGTCGCTAGTTACCTACAGACGCAGGCGTTTTCACTTGTTGGCAGACCACGAATAGAAGAACTTCCGATGCGGGAGGCGATGGTTGAGTTCATAGTCAGACTCAGTCTCCGGCAGACAGGCACCATTAAGGTGCCTAAGGCTTATACCGAAATAGCCCAGCAGATACGGCGGATCGTAAACATCCTCACGGACATATCTGCCAAAGTGGAGGATTCGGCCGAGGCTTCAGCTCGCATCTTTGCCCTGATTTCGGATGTGCCCAACAACACGATTCCCGAAGAAGAGTTCGAGGACGTGAATCTGGATGATGAGATTCCGGAGGAGCAGGAAGAGGAAAATACAGAGGAAATTCTTCAGATGTTCGGAGGGGAAGGCGAAAGTGGCGGGGATGAGTCTGCAGATTCCGGAGAACAAATGGATGAACAAGAGTTCACAGAAGAAGAGTCGTACGACTCCCCCGAGGACGTCGACTATCGCGGTGAATTCAAACCCGAGATGGCTCAATTGCTGTCACAAATCTCCATGGACGCGGCGGATTTTGATGGAGAACCTGAGCCGATCACGCAAGAACAACTCGAAGAATTACTGCAAAACTCTACCGAACTCGAGCAGGGTGAGATGGAAGAAGGTGAAGAAGGCCAGCAGCAGCAGATGGATGAGATGTTGCAAAACCTGATGAAGGAGATGCAACAACGCGACCCAGATAACCAGCAGTTCGGTGACGGTCCGTTAGTGCATGTGCCTGAAGAAGGAGGACCCCTAGAAGCAACGGAACCGGGGACTTTTGTATACGACGAGTGGGACTTCCGGGCAAACGACTATAAACCGAAATGGTGTGTGGTTCACGAAAAGGAAATGGCGGAAGGCGAGGCGCAGTTTTACCAGGACACGCTTAACGATCACTCCGCACTTGTGCGAGAGATCCATCGTCAGTTTGAACTGGTGATGCCGGAAATGTACCGTAAAGTCAAACGTCTTGAAGACGGTGAAGAATTCGACCTGGATGCCGTTATCGAGGCGGTGATTGACCGTCGTACGGGCACAACCCCCAGCGATAAAGTGTTCTGGCGCAGAAACAAGGTCGAACGAGATGTCGCTGTGGCCTTTCTGCTCGACCTGAGTGCTTCTACGGCTGAAGCTATAGACGAGAACAAAACTCCCACTGACGACTGGGGTGCGCCTGACGACCCGGTGGAGTACATGGTATGGCTACGTTCACGGCGGGCCGAGGGTTTACGCAGGTCTTACAAGCGGATCGTCGATATCGAAAAGGAGGGCATAATCCTCCTCACAAGTGCGCTTGAACAAACAGGCGACATGTATGGAATCTACGGTTTCTCTGGGTATGGGCGTGAGAACGTCGAGTTCTACGTTATGAAGGAAATGGATGAACGGTGGGGCCCACAGATACCTCGTCGCATAGACCGGATAGCGCCGTTACATGCCACACGAATGGGTCCAGCTATACGGCATGTCACTAGTAAATTAATGAAAGTGGATGCTAAGTCACGTGTTTTGTTCATGATCTCCGATGGCCGACCGCAGGACCGTGGTTACAGTCGTGAGGGGGTCGAGAAGGAGTACGCAGTGCACGATACTCGAGTGGCATTCGACGAAGCTCGTAAAGAAGGTGTGACTCCGTTCTGTCTGACAGTAGACAAAAATGGTCACGATTACCTTAAGACAATGATGCAGGGGATGAGTTATGAGGTGTTGTCGGACATAACTATGCTTCCGACACGCTTGCCACAACTCTACAGAGAACTAACTCAAGCTTAAGGAAAAAGCCCCGGCTGGGAGCGATGTGACTTTGCTGTGACCGTATTTGGATGAGACCCGGGACTGTTCGTAAAGTAGTTTTCCGTGGGCTGCCGCCATTCCCATTTTTTCATCTAGGCATAAAACCGCTTCAGGCACTCTTTGCCCACGATCCATATATTTGGCGAGACTTTCTTGGATTGGAAAAGTGTCGGTGCCGGAATTAATGAAGAGATATTCGACATCGTTGGCTAGCATTGCTTCAACGAACAGGTCAGCACCCTGATCTACGAGAATACTGGAATCAGACCGGCTCCCGTACTGCTTTGACTGAGAAGTGCTGCTGGTCATCTAAAGCCTCCGTACTCCGGGAAGCCCCGTTCAAAACCTGTGAGCTACAGGCACCGAACTTCCCGCACCTTCAGGCTGCATAATAGCTCCGATATCGGTACTTACTGCCATTTGTACGTGGTAATTACCTTAATCGGGAGCTGTTTAAATACGATTTGAGTTGAGTGATGACATTAAATGGACGATTGCCGTCGTGGCAGATCGTTGCATCACCCATTCGGGATTCCGGCGAGGAAACCGGCCAGTTTCTACGTGCGAGCCGTTATCTGAAACCATACCAATGTATACGTTGCCGTCGTCCATATTGATGGGCGTAACAGACACACCGACGTCAGCTGACAGACTTTCTCGTGCGAGTTGGGCCAGTGTGATGGCTCCTTCAGGGTTTGGTGGCGCCATTTTATGGTTGACGTGCACTGGCCCTGATCCTGGCACAATTGCTCCACGGAAGAATGCTTCGCTTTCCGGACGAGCATGAAGCATCGATGCAAGAACACCGGCGCTAGCACCTTCGACTATACCTAGCATTTGGTTACGGTCCATCAATATTGCCCCAGCGCGTTGTGCCGGGGTGTCATCGTCTGTGCCCCATACAGACTGGCCGATTAGTCTTCTTATTTCAGCTTCGACAGGTTCGATTATCTTCTCAGCGGCTTTTTGATCAGGCCCGCGCCCAATCATCCGGAGGTGAATACCATCTGTATGGGCGTAAATCCCGAGATAGGGGTTCTCCTTACCGAACAAGTCAGACAGTATTTCGTCGATACCCCCCTCGGATAATCCGAGCGTCTTCAGTGTTCGGGTGGCAGTGACTCCTGAGCCCGAAATTTCCGAAAACTTGGGTCCGACAGTTTCATCCCATATCTGTTTAAGCTCGCGGGGTGGACCAGGCATTATTACTATGTGTTTGTTGTCTTTTTCCACCCACCATCCCGGCGCCGTACCATTGGGATTTGGAATGCTGATGGAAGATGGGATGAGAGTCGCCTGTTTGATATTAGTCGGGGGCATTTCCATACCCCGACGGGCGAAAACACCCTCGAGCCAAGAGAGTATCTCTGGGTCCACGGTCATGCTTTCGCCTACGGCATTGGCAACAGCCTCACGGGTTAGGTCATCTGAAGTAGGGCCAAGTCCACCCGTTGAGATAACGATATCGGACCGATCTATACCGCGTTTGAATGCCTCTGAAAGATGGTGAATGTCGTCCCCGATATGGGACATCCACCGGACAGTAATCCCGGTACCCGATAACTGTTGGGCGATATAGGACGAGTTCGTATCAACAATTTCGCCCATAAGTAACTCATGACCAACGGCTATGATCTCGGCGTTCATTAGGTATTCCTCCGGGCGTATAACGTTGCTATTGCCTTGAGGGCTGTCATGTCAACTCGGTAAGCAATAACACTGATTTAGATCGATGCCACAAGATATGAGACTCGCGGTTTTGAGTGTCCGCTTGAAATCGACATATAAGTCCATTTCAAGGCTGCTTTATAGCACTACCCGGCCGGTTTGGCTGTTATCGGTTCGTTTGCAGATAACTCGGCGGGGATGTCAAAGAAATCTCTGATTAGCCTGCCCCAGGCGGCGTCTATCACGATCACATCTGGCTGTTCATTAGCTAGCGCGTACATGCCGGTGCCATCTGGGGTCACATTCCCGAGTGTGATGGATATTTGGTTTGCTTGTCGCAAACCAGGCTGAATTTCTACTTCAAATCTCACCGTGGCATAAGGAGAATTTTGCGTTAATCCGTACTGTGCCTGGACATCGTCAGAAGTGTCACCGACTTCCTCGACACCGATGAACTGAGGATCGGCAAATGTTCGTAGTGGATCCATAACGACAGACTTGTCGATCGATTGGTCGCCTTCGCATACTTTGTCCCCCTGGAGCGGCATGTCACATATATGCCAGATATCTGTATCTATATCCAAGGCGAGGCCGCCAACAACTTCGTTTTCAATCAAGAAGACGACTTCAGTAACCTCCGAAACATTCAGTGTGTACTGCCACTTTGGAGTGGGCGGGTTGGCGATTAGTCCGTTAAGTACTTCCCCCCATGCCGAGCTGACCAGAACCAGCTGTGGGAAACCCTCTAGTTGAGCATAATTGCCGGCTCTGTCAGGAGTCTCATCCCCGAGAAATAGTCGCACGGAAGATCCGTCCTTGAGCCCGATAGTTACGATGGTGTCGGGTGTTTCAAGCCCATACAAAGAAGGATTACCGAATGAGGCCTCCAACTCTCGCTGTGAACGGGGTCCGCCCAAAAGAGTGGTGACACCATTCCAACGCGCACGGTCGACTGGCATGGTCGGATCTCCAGCAAATATCCAGTAATTTTCGACCTCATCCAGTTCGAATGCCATGGTACCTGCCGGGGATTCTATATCGACGCGCGCTATGGAATCTCCTGGCAGTGTGTAGAAGAAGGGAGGCCCGCCTGAAACTCTGTCGATCGTTTGATCGGTCACTATAAACGTGACGACTATAGACGAAAGAGATACCAGGATTATGAGTACCAACAGTAAACGCAGGTTCAAACGATTAGCGCCTCCGCCACCAAGACCAGACGCCTACGGCGCCTATTAGGGATGGCATCAAAAGCCACCCGGACCAACGAACGAAGTCACGCTCAGATTTGGTCAGGACCAGCTCGCGGAATACTTTGGTCTTGGAACGAATTGAAATCAATTCGAAATCTCTTGCTGCCCAGTTCACAGCATTCGCCAATAGATCACCGTTTTTAGCCGATGAGAAATATCGGTCACTCGCGAAGTCTGTGTCTCCAATGACAACAATGTTGGTGCGGATAACTTCTCCGTCAACAACTTGTGGTGCGAAGCCGATTGGCGCTAGTGCTTCGATTGCGACGGCCACAGGGAATGGTCCCGGGCGGTCTTCGTCAAGGTCGAAGGCATCTGTGTCACCTAATTCTTCCCAACTGTTCAATGTTGTGCTGGCTAGACCGGTTAGATGCAGATGAGGCTCTCCAGTCGCAGTACGAGGTATCGCATCGTCCGTTATGGTTCGACCGATGAAGGTCGCTCCAGGCATGTAGACAACGTCAATCGGTTCAGTGATCGGGTGTGGCGGATCAAATTGCCTATTCGACCTGGTGATTTGAAGGAAGTCGGGTTCCGGAGCCACAAAACTGGTAGCGTCCACGAGATGTCCGGTTCCAATGGCCACTCCATACTCACCTAGTAAGTCTCCGTAGGAGGAATGGGGGTTGGGTTCAAACAGAAATATGACGCTTCCACCCTTCAGCATGTACTGCCTCAGGATGTCCGTTTCGTCTCGTAATTCGCCCGATGCGCTCACGAGTTCGGTCTGAGGTCCAGCGAATATCAGAGCAGCCGGGAAGTCATCGGAATTCGAGGAGAAAATTTGCGGTAGAAGGTCGATTAATGTTGCAGACGAGACACGGTAATTGTCTCGAATTAGGGCCATAGCTGCCTGGACGTAACTTTCGGCATCGTCGTCTGCCGCTGTAATGTCTCTTTCTCCATGTCCGGATACGAAGAAAACTTGCTTCTGACGCACTTGGTTAACAACTAGCATCGCCGTTGTAATGCCTTGTTCGTCGAAAATGTCAGGACTGGTTTTTGGATTTCCTCCCACAACTATGTCCGTGCGTCGTGAATCAGTTGCCTCGATCGCGATGGCTGGAGTCTGGGTGACGCCGTAGTCATCGGCGATGTTCGGTTGCAGTACAGGGTCGATTAATCG
The DNA here is from genome assembly GCA_046583495.1 of Dehalococcoidia bacterium. GTDB lineage: Bacteria > Chloroflexota > Dehalococcoidia > Lucifugimonadales > Lucifugimonadaceae. Next base: position 24,565 of record JAYGCF010000018.1, on the reverse strand, counting down.
GAAATCAAAGTCGTCCGCTGCACGACGAGAAAACTCAGAGAGCAAGTCCTGGGTGTCACGCCATGCAGCAGCTCCCTCAGCCGAATCTGTCTGTAGGAATACTGTAGCTTGGATAGGTTCACCAAGATCGGCAAGTAACTGGACCGTCTGTTCAGTTAGGCCAAACTGGTTATTGGTTGTGACATCAGTTCGTAGCCACCCCGGTGGATCCTGTTGATCACTAAACCACCAGAGTACGAAGTTGCCCATAACGAGAAGAACGATAAAGGACACCACAACGATCAGTGTGTTTAGACCGTAGCGACCACGTCGACCAAAAATTGCTCTTGCGACCTGACGCCACGAGATAATGACAGCAAGACCCAGGATGGCGAGGCCGATCGCCATCGTCATGAGCCCTGTGGAATCTAAGTCTCTTATGAATATGAATATTAGCGCGCCTATGAAGAACGCAAGGATTCCCGCTACGGCGAGCATGTATTTGACCGAGCCGAGATTCTCTCGCAAGGTGTCGATCAGCGAAGTACGGGGGCGAGACTCATCCGGTCGGGATGAAATGCGCCGCGCGCGCTCGGCTTCTGGATCCAGATTAGCCATAGTGCTCTAGCGCCACCTTCTCGATTCAAGGAGTACCACGGTAATGAACAGGAACACCGCCGTAATTGAGACGTAGTAGGCGATGTCTGTCACTGAAAGGATCCCGCGTGCGAAGTCGGCGAAATGTCCGCCTTCAACCACTCCGAAACTTGATGTGTCGAATACTGAGAACGAACTGCCTAACTGGAAGTTCGAAACGATCTCTCTGGCCGTCCCGGTAAGCCGGTCGGCCACGAAATTACTTACTGTCAGGGCTGTGAGTAGGCCTGCCCCGACGACGAGGCTAACAAGTTGATTGCCAGATAACGCCGAGGCCATTAATCCGATGGCCAGTGTGGCTGCACCGTATAGGAGCACACCCAGATAACCTGTGAATATTGGGCCGACATCAGGGTCTCCATACCAGAAGAGTACGACGACAAAGAACAGAGTCCCGGCCACCATCAACGCAAGCATTATGAATGAAGCTATGAACTTACCGATGACGATCTCCCACTCTCGAACGGGGGAGGTCATGAGTAATTCCAAAGTGCCTAGTTTTTGTTCCTCGGCTAGCAATCTCATAGTTAAGGCAGGTGAGAGAAAGACCATGAAGAAAATGGCCCCAGCAACGTAGCCTCGGATACTGGCTTCTGAGAATGGGTCAGAGACTGAGGCTACAAAAAAGAACCCGGTTATAGCTAAAAATGAAGCAGCAACCACGTACGCCATTGGCGAGGCGAAGTAGGTCTTTACCTCTTTCCAAGCGATTGTCCAGATATTACGCAAAAGTACTCTCAGTTTCCGATCTGTTGACCAGTCGGTCGTATTTTCGTTGGTCACCAAATTTCGGTGACTCCGGAATGTTAGGAAGGCGTCTCTTCTTCTGTAGTCAATTCCAGGAATATCTCTTCCAGGGTCATGGGCAGCGGATGAAGATTCACTAGACCCCATCCAGAATCTACGATGGTACGCGCGACATCTTCAGGGGCACCTTCATCGGGTCGGGCGTCAACAACCAGGGCTATGACGCCCTGTTCGCCGAGTCTTTCCTGTGTTGGTCTCGTATCACGCCGAACGTCGATGACGTGCTGCAAATTACGGAGAGCCGTTATGGCGTCACTGGACTCTGTACCCCTGAGACTTACTTCAATTCGCTCGGCATGTTGTAAGCGGTCTGAAAGATTGTCAGGATCATCGTCGGCGACGATTCGTCCCTCGTGGATAACCAGCACTCGCCTGCAAATGGCACTGACCTCGGGAAGGATGTGCGAACTGAGGATCAGCGTGTGGTCCCCGCCAAGTTCACTGATCAAAGAACGGGTCTCGACCACTTGGATTGGATCAATTCCGATTGTAGGTTCGTCCATGATCAGCACATCGGGTTCGTGGGTTATCGCTTGTGCTATGCCGACTCTTTGACGGTATCCCTTGGATAATTTGCCGACAAGGGCATTACGATATTCGCCCAGTTGGACAGTGTCGATGATTACGGGAAGCCGCTCATCAATCCATTTACGGTTCATTCCCCGTATCTGACCCATATACCTGAGGTAGTCAGTTACTGTCATGTCCAGATACAGGGGGACAGATTCTGGTAGGTACCCGATGTGGCGCCGGGCGTCAAGAGAATGGGTAACGACATCGTACCCTGCTATTGCAGCTGTCCCCTCCGTTGGCGGTGTGAATCCAGTAAGCACTCGCATGGTGGTTGTCTTGCCCGCACCGTTTGGTCCGAGGAAGCCAACAACCTCGCCCTGGTTAATTTGCGCGGACACGTCGATAACGGCTGGATAATCACCGTAAGACTTCGACATATGTTCGAGCCGGATCATCTGTGTTTGGATCCTACTTCCTGAATTCATCGAGGTTCTGATCGGGACGATGGGTCATCCAGCAGTCTGTCGCATTCGTTCAAAAGAACTACGATCCTTGAAGCAGGACCCATGAGACCTAACAGCGGATGCCGTCACAACCGGAGTATCTTAGCTCAGGCCACTACCTTCGGCCAACCGAAAACAGGGTCAACAAACGGTGGATTTTCGGTTTAGGACGTTATGAAGTTACTTCAGGGAAAGACGAGCAGTGTGTTCGTTAAGAGTATGTCTGCTACATGTAGAATTGTGACAGTAGGATCAAAGGATGATGGTGGTCGAAAGCATATATAACGCGAAAACGCCTCTAGATATCTCCCTGGCAGCTGTCAGATTCCAGGAGAGTTGCATGGCTACACGTGATTAACGAAAAATTGATTTATCTGGACCACGCCGCTACGACATCTTTGCGTGAAGAAGCTCTAGCCGCAATGATGCCGTTCTTCTCGGATGTGTTCGGAAACCCAAACAGCCCGTACGCTTTTGCGCAGGAGGCTAGGAATGCTGTTGATGAGTCGCGTGAAAAAGTAGCGGCCGTACTTGGCAGCAGGCCGAGAGAGGTGGTGTTCACAAGTGGAGGTACGGAGTCAGATAATTCCGCTATCAAGGGCGTTGCTTCTGCATTGAAACCAAGTGGTAAGCACGTAATAACGGTCGCAACGGAACACCACGCAGTGATTCACTCGTGTGAGGAGCTTGTCGAGTCTGGATACGAGGTAACGTATCTCCCGGTAGATGAGAATGGGCTGGTAACCCCTGACGTAGTGGAAAATGCGATCAGGGAGGACACTATCCTCGTGAGTGTCATGTATGCGAATAATGAAATTGGGACAGTCCAAGATATTGCTGAAATAGCGCTACGCACGCATCGAAAAGCCGAGGCGATGGGCCGTAATATCGTCGTGCATACGGACGCTGTACAGGCTGCTGGCTGGTTGAATCTGGATGTCAATGAACTTGGTGTGGACATGATGAGTTTATCCGCACACAAGTTTTACGGTCCGAAGGGCGTGGGTATCCTTTATGTGCGCAGGGGCACACCCTTTAACCCCCTTATCGTTGGTGGGGGACAGGAACGTCAACGTCGCTCGGGAACTGAAAATGTTCCCGGTATCGTCGGAACGGCAGTGGCCCTTGAACTCGCAGAAAGTGAACGAGAAAAGAGATATGCCGAGGTTTTACCGCTCCGGGATATGTTGATTGAAGGGACGTTAGAGCGCATCCCCGGAGTAAGACTCAACGGTGATCGAAGCAAAAGGCTCCCAAATAATGTGAACTTTTCCTTCGACGGAGTCGAAGGAGAAGCCGTGCTACTGGGCCTTGATTTTGCAGGTATTTGTGCCTCCACTCAGAGTGCATGTAGCTCTGCATCTATCGAACCGTCGCACGTGCTCGTGGCACTCGGCATGGATGCGGACCTTGCTGTAGGCAGCCTCAGGTTGACTCTTGGAAAAGAAAACACGGAGGACGATATCCGAGCAACCCTTGATGTTCTTCCCGGAGTCATTTCACGTTTGAGGGAAATGCCAACGATGGCGTCTACTTCATAGAATCGGGTAACGTTGGAACGTAACTTCACGTTATCTATGACAATGACAATCGTACGGTGAGCATATCGTCGTAAGTTATGCGATCGCATTTGTGTGGCCTGAGAACGGCATGGCTGGGGAGATAGAGCCTAGCCAGATTTGGCCATAACTAATCGGTAGTCGCACCCAGTTGAGAAGGAATTTATGGCTGAGGAGCGGATGGAAACCCATTTGAACATTGACTCGAGTGAATCCTCCAGAGGACAAGTGACTGCGGAGGATCGCTTAGCGTTCGAGGCTGCGGGCGTGGTTGCGATCGCATTTGCCGAAGAGGACCGTACGCCATATGGAGGCCCAATGGCGAGGCGAGAACTCTCGTTCAATGTCATTGAGACACAACGTCTGGGCGGAGATATACGTGTCCGGATAGGGTATTGGCCCTCGAAGCGTTTCTCCGGGCGCGCCGGAGAAGAGTGGATTCTGGTAAGTCCTGATGGTGTCGTGCGTGCACGGGAACTTATCTCTCGGCCTAAAGAAAACAAACCCTGGGTACTGATAGCTTTGGCAGCTATTTCGGTCATAGCAGCGCTTGTTTTGGTTCCGGTCCTTATTGATCGTTCTGACCCTTCGGGAGATCCACTGTATCGTGCAGGACGGACCCTATATATGCGGGCTTCACAACCAGAAATTATGGATCAAGTGCAATATCAGGGCATGGATATCGAGGGCGTTGCAGCTAACTTCCAAATCACAGGGCCTGGTAATGGATGGAAGCTTGCTGTGATTGACGTCACTCTTTGGAACGAGACGTCCCAACAGGTCTCAGTGGCGATCGACGAAAATGCGGCGGTTCTAATAGACGTGGATGGTGACGAGCATCCACCCATTGACGTTGTGGCCCGGAGCCAGAGAATGACGGAACCGATTGATTCCAGGTATTTATACCCCGATTTTATTGGACTTTGGCGCAGCATCGTGATTCGTGGTTCTGAGACGGTCGGAGGCAAGCTTCTCTTTGAAGTCCCACCAGACTTCGAAGCGGACCGTTTAACCTGGAAAGCATCGGACACGATCCAGGTCGGTTTCCGGGATTAGACTTATCTTGATTCTGGATAGGTCACAGAATTGTCTGGAATGATCCCCCTAGGCGGTCTTGCGCGCATAGAATCACCCTACTATGGCGCAGACTCCCTCGAGCGCTCCGCGCGCAGATAAGAGCAACGGTTCAAAAAGCACGGTAAAACGCCGGCTGTCTCCGGGCAGGCGCCAGTACCTGGATATCAAGGCGGAGCACTCGGACGCCTTGTTATTGGTACGGATGGGTGACTTTTACGAGGCGTTTGATGAGGATGCTGAGGTGATGGCGGACGTTCTAGACATTGCGCTTACCACTCGTGATGTTGGTGGTGGGGCTCGTTCTCCCCTCGCCGGCATTCCATATCACGCCCTCGACTCATACCTTGGTCGTTTGATTGCAGCAGGCCTCAAAGTGGCGATCTGTGAGCAAACCAGTGATCCCGCCGCCTCAAAGGGGATAGTCGACAGGGCTGTTGTTCGGCTGGTGACGCCAGGAACCGTTCTTGAGCCGGGTTTGTTGGATAACGGTCGAAACAACTACCTTGCTGCTGCCATAGTGGATGGCGATCGAGCAGGGGTTGCCTATATAGATATAACTACCAGTGAATTCGCGACCAGCGAACTTCCAATTTCACAGTTGCACGACGAATTGGATGCCATAAGTCCGGCCGAGGTGATACTGGATGAGGTCGCTGACCAGATGCTCGGTGAGACCGATTCCACAGGATATGTCCGGCGTCATATACCTGATGCCCGATTGGATGCTGAAGTTGCTTCTGAGCGGTTACGGCAGCACTTTGGAACCATGTCTTTGGAACCTTTCGGTTGTGAGTCAAAACCGGTTGCGACTATGGCAGCGGCTGTCGTTCTGGATTTTGTGCGTGATACTCAGCGTGGAAGCCTCCCTCAGGTCACAACTCTCCGGACCATCTCCCAGGCGGGATTCATGGTCGTTGACCGGAGAGCTCGGAGGGATCTTGAGGTATTTGAGTCTCTCGGAGAACATTCGGACGCTCCGACTTTATTTGGCGCACTTGATAAGACACGATCCCCACTGGGGAGACGGTTGTTACGGGAATGGGTTTCTCGACCGCTAATGGACTTGGATGGGCTTACGTTAAGGCAGGACCTGGTGTCTTCCTGGTTAGCTGCCGCAGGAGCTCGTGCATCAACCCGGGCTTTACTGGACAAGGTTCCAGATCTCGAACGGCTTACAAATAGAGTTAGGGCTCTCTCCGCAACCCCGCGTGACCTTTCTGCTTTGGGTCTCGGCTTGGCACAGCTTCCGAACCTGATAGAGTCGGCAAGCCTCGCTGCTATTGAGACACACATCACCCCGATCGAAGATGTGTGCACCTTGATAGAGGCTTCGATAGCTGAAGACCCACCAGTATCACTTGGCGCCGGTGACGCAATCCGACTCGGGTTTGATGATGAGCTAGACGAGCTTAAGAAAGTCTCCGGCGAAGCTCAGTCTTACATTGCCGGGTTGGAGTCCACAGCTCGAGATCAGACTGGGATTAAGAGCCTCAAGGTGGGCTACAACAAGGTCTTCGGCTACTACATCGAGGTATCTCGCCCGAATCTCCATGCCGTTCCGGATGAATGGGACCGCCGACAGTCTCTGGTCGGTGGGGAACGCTTTATCACACCGGATCTCAAAGAGTATGAGGTTCGTGTCCTCACCGCTCGAGATCAAATTTCTGAGGTAGAACGCACGGTTTTTCGACGAGTGTGTGTCCAGGTCACATCTTACGCCGAGATGATTATGACAGCGGCTAGGGCGGTCGCTGAATTAGACGCGATATGTTCACTCGCACAGGCAGCGGCAGACAGTGGATGGGTGCGCCCCGCATTGGATGATGGGGATGTTCTGGAGATCAAAGCAGGTCGACATCCTGTTGTGGAGTCTGCTCTCGGTCCCGGACGGTTTGTGCCAAACGACATTCGACTGTCGTCTAATGCGGAGCAGGTCGCTATTGTCACTGGACCAAATATGGCTGGGAAGTCCACCTATATCCGGCAAGTTGCGGTTCTCGTGTTAATGGCTCAGGTTGGCAGTTTCGTTCCTGTGGAAAGTGCTCGCATAGGTTTAGTTGACCGGATATTTACCAGATCGGGCCTGGCAGACGATATTTCTGGAGGTCAATCTACGTTCATGGTCGAGATGGTGGAAACGGCGGCGATTTTGAATCAGGCGAGCAAACGGTCGCTCATCGTGCTAGATGAGATTGGTCGTGGTACCAGCACCTATGACGGGATGTCGATAGCTCGTGCTGTTGCCGAACATATACATAATAGTCCGAAGTTGGGCTGTAAGACTCTATTTGCAACTCATTATCACGAGATGACCGCCTTGGCTGACAGGCTCCCTAGGGTCGTGAACTTTCAGGTGGCAGTGTCTGAGGAGGATGGTGAGGTGGTCTTCCTGCATCGTATTGTTCCGGGCGGTGCGGACCGCAGTTACGGTGTGCATGTTGGAAGATTGGCGGGGTTGCCTCCGAGCGTGGTCGCACGGGCCTGGGATTTGCTGGCTGAGTTGGAATCGAATAGTCGGTCGAGTTCTGGTGAAGATCGCACTACTTCTGCCATTCAGTTGTCACTTCTGGACGGTCCGTCGGATGTGGAAAAGGAATTGGCTGGACTCGATATCGCCAACTTGACTCCACTTGAGGCGATTAACGAGTTGTACCGTTTGCAAGACCTTTCCGGTGGTACTCACAGTGGGTTCCCTGAATAACTAAGATCTCTATTGTCATGTCAGTCGATAGGAGAGAGTACCTTGAAAATTGGAACACTCGTTGTGGGACCACTACAAACTAATGCGTACGTGATTTCCGATGAGTCGAGTGGTCAAACTGCTGTGGTCGATCCGGGTGCGGAAGGGCTGCGTATTTCTGACACCATCAGTGCGTCCGGATTGACGCTCCAGTACATATTGACGACCCACGGGCATGCGGATCACACAGGAGGGGCGTATGACCTTCATCGTAAGTCAGGCGGTGAGTACGTCGTGGGTATGGGAGACCAGGCACAGATTAAGAACCCTTCAGCCTCGTTGGCCGCGATGATCCCAGGGTTTGCGAATCCACCTGCGATTGATATATCTGTTTCCGGTGGCGAAATACTCGATCTTGGTGAATTAAAGATAAATGTTATTGAAACACCGGGCCATACTCCGGGGAGTATCTGCTACGCGATCGGTAATGCAGTGTTCACGGGCGACACGTTGTTCCTGAACAGCATAGGCCGGTACGATCTGCCTGGTGGGGATGGTGAACAGGAGTTGAGGAGCATTAAAGAGAAGCTTCTGTCTCTTCCAGATGAGGTGCTCGTATACCCGGGCCATGGTCCATCGACATCTATAGGCGAGGAGCGGTTAAACAACCCGTTTCTTAAGGGTCTTTAATTCTTCAAATATCGATTGAACCAGTCGAGCATACGGTCAACATACTCCTGCCTCATTATTGGGTGGCCTGAACGTTTCGAAAGGTGGGAGAAGTCGGGAAATCTGATGAACTCCACGGTTTTACCCAGACGTTTTAAGGCCACGTAATACTGCTCACTTTGCTCTATCGGAACGCGTACATCTGACTCCCCATGCATCAGTAACACCGGGGTATCTACCGCCTCGACGTAAGAGATTGGAGACCGGAACAAATATTTATCAATTTCATCCATGCGACTTCCACCGATCTGATGTTCTCCAAATGACACACCTATGTCAGACGTGCCGTAGAAGCTGCCGAGGTTTGTAACCGGCGCCCCAGCCACGGCAGCTTTGAACCGATTGTCATGACCGATTGCCCACGTTGTCATGAAACCACCATAAGAGTAGCCGTGTAAACCGATCCGATTTGAGTCTACGTAAGGGCGTGCGCACATCTCGTCAACAGCGGCGAGGATATCTGCGAAATCCTCGCCACCCCAGTCATCAAATACCGCTGTCATAAAATCCATTCCATAGGTAGAAGACCCGCGTGGATTCACGGCCAGAACAATGTATCCATTGCTCGCCAGTAAATGGTGATCAGGCATAAAAGCGTCTAAGAACGCGCCGTTTGGTCCACCGTGGATTTCAAGGATCATTGGATATTTTTGTGAAGGGTCGAAGTTGGGAGGCAACATAACCCGAGATTCGATCTGGAAACCGGCTCGCTCAAGAGTGAATTTTTCCATAGAAGCCGGTGAATGGGTCGCAAAAAACTCCTTGTTGTCATCGGTTAAAACTGACCAAGACTGACCGGACCTAATGACGATTCTGGCCGGTGCATCAGGTGTACTTAGTACGGCAGTGATGTTACTTCCGCAAGTGCTGTGGGATATTGACGATAGGGTTCCTTCAACTTTGGCGACTGTTGATACGCGACCTCCAGTTGCCATGACTTCATAAAGCGCGGTCTGGCCTTTGTGGGTTGCAAGATAGCGAATCTTATCGTCATGGCCCCATTTCAGCTCGATAGAGCGAAAGAGAGGAGGAGACAGGCTGTCAGGTGAGGCGTCTTCATTGGTGAGAAAATCAGGGACTTTGTCTGGTTGAAGCAGCGCAAGTCTTCCCTGATACGACTGAGCGCCTACGTATGCACCATCAATCTCTGTTACCACTGCGCAAAGAAGTGATGAATCAGGCCGCCATGCAAGCCCGCTCACCGAATTAAGATCACCTGACCAACATACTGCATCGCCGCCATCTGACGAAATGACATAAGCTTCCGACCGCCAACGTGTGTCGTGGTCTGGCCGACGACCCGATACAAATGCTATTTGTGTACCGTCCGGTGACCACATCGGTGATATGTCATCCCATGGTCCTTCTGTTAGTTGACGCTCTTTATCGCCGTTAATTCCAATGACAAACAGATGTCGGTACATCTCACCTCTCCAGCCCACCGAATCGTAGGTATACCTAATGCGCTTTACGCTTCTGGAATGTGGAATGGAGATGTCGTAATTGGATGACCCTGGCCCCGGTTCTTCAGGATCAGGAACGTCGGCTGAGACGATAAGACGCGACGAGTCCGGGGCCCACGCGTAGTCGACTACACCTCTGACGCGTTTTGTGACCTGCCATGCCTCGCCTCCGTCTGCGGGTATAACCCACAGCTGTTCATAGCCGCTGCTGTCTTTACGCAGGAAGGCTATCTGCTTTCCTGAGGGCGACCACTTTGGTATTGAATCTGCAGGGCCTGTTGTGAACATGATGGCGCTGCAATCATTAATACATTGCACCATCACACGACTGTCACTTTGATACGTCTCTGTCGAAGTAGTCGAACGTATGAATGCTATGCGACTTCCATCAGGGGCTACAGAGGGGGAGGAGACGCTCGCGAGACCATAGATGACATCGTGTGAGGTTAAGGAGGATGACAATTTACAGATCTCCAAGCGCTTTACGGTTTAGAGTGGCGCTATCTTGCCACGGAAGTCTTGGTTCGTGTCACAACGTAAACAGGGGCGGTCGAATTGTTCGAACCGCCCCTGCCTTGAGACCTTATTTTCTGTGCCGTACTAACCTGCGAGTTCTATAGCCTGCTCTATTGCGTAGCCGGCGTGTACCTGAGTCAGGTGTGTCCGATACTCGGCTGAAGCATGTATGTCTTCGTTTAACGAGTCTTCGAGTTCGGCCGCTGCACGGCTCGCAGCTCTTCGAATCACAGCAGTACTGACTTCTTTCCCTCTAAGGATGCGCTCAGTACGTCTTGCTCGAGTAGCCTTGTAGCCTGCACCTGTCACGGCTATCCGTGCATCTGTACAGGTTCCACCGGAAACCGTTACTACGGCAGCCACACCTGTTATCGCGTAGTGCGATGCTGGCTGGTGAAACTTGGAGTATGCGGTACCCGTCCCTGCTTCCAGATTAGGCAACTTAATCTCTGTGATGATCTCATTGTCTCTTAATGCTGTAGTCAGCAGGTCTACCTGGAAACGGTCAATGTTGATCTCACGACTGGATCTCCGGGTTCGCGCGACGATACTTCCACCGATGGCAAGTATCACCGCTGGTATATCTCCTGCGGGATCTGAGTGGGCCAGGCTACCGCCTATAGTTCCCCGATTGCGAACCTGCAGGTCCGCTACCTTGGCAGAGGCGTCAGCCAACAACGGATACTTTGATTGGATGACCGCAGAGGTAGCCATTTCTCGGTATGTGGTCATTGGGCCTATCGAAACACCATCATTGCCCTCCCGAATGAAGGAAAGGCCATCGATTTGCCCGATGTCTACCAGGATACCTGGCTCTGCTAGGCGCAGCTTCATCATCGGAATTAGGCTATGCCCACCAGCGAGAATCTTTGCATCGCCCCTGTACCGCGAAAGAAGGCTTGTAGCCTCATCCACGGAGGTCGGAGCAAAGTAGTCGAAATTGTTTGTGACCATCTCTAACTCCTTTTACTGCGGGTGGCAGCGCGGTCGGCCCGACGGGCTTCTTTCGCGTCCTGCATAGCCCGCCACACCTTCTCAGATGTTGCAGGCATGTCCATGTGATTGATCCCCAGATGTGCGACCGCATCAATTACAGCGTTCATCACAGCCGGGCTTGCGGCGATTGTCCCTGCCTCACCGGCCCCTTTGACCCCGATCGGATTGGATGGTGAAGGTGTTTCTGTGCGGTCCAACTCCATCATCGGGAAAATGTCGGCTGACGGTAGGGCGTAGTCCATCAGAGAACCGGACAGTAACTGTCCGTCATCTGTATAGACCGCCTGTTCGGTAAGAGCCTGCCCGATACCCTGTGCGACACCGCCGTGAGTCATACCATCTACGATCATGGGGTTGAGCACGTTTCCGAAGTCATCCACCGCCACGTAACGTTGGACTTCGACTTTGCCAGTATCCTGGTCCACTTCCACAACGCATAGATGCGTGCCGTTGGGCCATGCAAAGTTCTGTGGGTCGAAGAAGCTGACTTCTTCTAATCCGGGCTCCATACCTGGTGGAAGGTTAGCCGCAGCGTATGCCTGCCCTGCCACTTCTTGGATGGTCAGGGTTTTGTCGGCTATATCCTCTACGGCGAATGTACCGTTAGCGAAGGTTACGAACTTCGGATCAGTCTCTAGAAGATGCGAGGCAAGACGATGTGTCTTTGCCTTGACCTTCTGAAGGCTGTTGAAGAGCGCTGCACCGCCAACCGCCAGAGATCGACTACCGAACGTGCCGGTCCCGAACTGACCTTGGTCCGTGTCACCGTGTAGTACCTCGACATCCTCGACTGGGATACCCAACTCGCTAGACACGAGTTGTGCCATCGTCGTTTCGTGGCCTTGTCCATGTGGTGAGGTCCCGATATAGATCGTTGCTTTCCCCGTTGGGTGCACCCTGACGTTGCTACTCTCCCAGAGTCCCGCGCCTGCACCAAGCGACGATGCCACGGCCGACGGGGCCATTCCGCATATTTCGATGTACGTAGCGACGCCAACTCCTAGGAATTTGCCGGCACGTCTCGCTTCACGTTGTTCCGTACGGAAGGCCTTATAGTCGAAGATCTCAAGAGCCTTGTTCAGGTTCCCCTTGTAGTCGCCGGAGTCATATGTGACTCCGGTCGTGACTTCACGGCCATTCTTATGGGCTTGGAGCATGTTCTTTCGCCGGACGACGATGGGGTCGCGACCGATTTCTTGCGCAAATCTACTCATCATCCGTTCTACGAGGTACGAGGCTTCAGGTCGTCCTGCACCACGGTAGGCGTCAACCGGTGTCGTGTTAGTGAACACTCCGTGGACCTTGCAGTCGATGTTCGGCATTTTGTAAACGCCACCTAGCATCAGCCCGAACAGGTAGGTCGGGATCAACGGAGCGAACGTTGACAGGTATGCTCCGAGGTTCGCGTAGAGGTCGACTTTGATACCTACGACTTCGCCATCTTTTTTCCCGGCAATCTCGGCGTCACATATGTGATCCCGTCCGTGCGCCGTGGAGACATAGGCCTCTGAACGAGACTCTATCCACTTGACCGGTCGCTTGACCTGTCTTGAGACAATTCCTGCGACGACTTCTTCGGCATACAGGTATAGCTTGCTTCCAAAACCACCACCTACGTCTGGTGCAATCACGCGGACCTTTTGCTCCGGCCAACCGGTGACCAACGAGAACAGCAGTTTTACCAGATGCGGAATCTGGGTTGAGGTGTATAGGGTGATGTTGCCTTTACCGGCATCGTAGTCGGCTACAACTCCCCGGGTTTCCATGGAGTTTGGGATTAGTCGCTGGTTAACTATGCGCTCTTTTACCACTATCACATCAGGATCTTTGATAGCTTCGGCGTAGTCGCCGCCACCGACTTCCCAGTCGAACCCTATGTTGTTAGGTGCTTCGTCATGTAGTTGAGGTGCACCGTCTTTAGTAGCCAGTTCCCCATTCACTATGGCAGGTAGGATTTCGTAGTCGACCTCGACAAGTTCTACTGCGTCATTTGCCTGGTAGGCAGTATCTGCCACGACCACTGCTACTGCATCGCCAACGTATCGAACCGTTTCAAATGCTAAGGGCGGGTGGGGTGGTTGTTTCAGATCAGGAAGCATCCAACCAACCGGGAGGCCACCTAACTCTTCTTGAAGGTCGGCGCCGGTGAAGACGGAAATTACTCCGGGAGAGTCAATAGCCGCCGAGGTGTCGATGCTTTTGATATTGGCATGTCCGTAAGGACTACGTACGAAGGCCAGATGTGCCATTCCGGTTAAACGAATGTCATCAACGTATTTTCCTTGGCCTGTTATAAGCCTTGGATCTTCCGTACGTTTTACGCTTTCTCCAAAAGTTGCTACGGCCATAGTTACTTACCCGCTTTCGCGGCAGCGCCGATGGCGTTGACGATATTCTGGTATCCGGTACAGCGGCAGTAATTTCCGGCGATTCCGGCCCGTATTTCTGCCTCTGAGGGATTGGGGTTTTGCTTCAATAACGCCTCAGCGGTCATGATCATGCCCGGGGTGCAGAAACCGCACTGCAAACCATGTTCGTCCCAGAAGCCCTGCTGGACCGGCGAATATGACTCGCCATCAGCCAGACCTTCTACTGTGGTGACTTCTGATCCGTTGGCCTGAACGGCAAACACCGTGCAAGATTTAACAGCTTCGCCATTCAGGTGAACGGTGCACGCGCCACACTGGCTCGTGTCGCACCCGACATGTGTCCCCGTGAGGTCAAGAGCGTCGCGTAGAAAATGTGCTAAGAGCAATCGAGGCTCGACACTTTCCGTGTGCTCTGTTCCGTTCACGGTGACAGTGATTTCGGTCGACATGGTCGGCCTCCTGCCACTTGTTTCATCGCAGTTCCGCATCTTGCCTGCTGTTTTCAAGCTGTGCAAGCGAAAATGGCATATGTCCATCGTTTCAGCACCTGATCTATCGTCAGAAACAGGTCAGTCCGTTATCTTTGACCTGTATATCGTCAAATCGTCTGCACGGTTTTGAGGTTTTGGAGCGGAATGAAAGTAAACGGTTCTTACAAACTCCCGGCTGATCCCGACACGGTCTGGGAAACACTACTCAACCCTGATGCACTTGCGAAATCTATTCCTGGTGCTAAGTCATTTACACCCGACGGCGAGGACGCGTATACCGTCGATCTCAGCATCGGGGTGGCGGCGATCAAAGGAAACTACTCCGGGAGGGTGGTTGTGGCCGATCAACATCCGGTGACATCGTTCCGGTTGGATGTTGAAGGCAAGGGTGCCAAAGGTGCGGTGCAGGGTTCTGCCGTTTTTACGCTAAAACAGAGTAAAGCGGGTGAGACAGAAGTTGCCGTAGATGGTGAGGGACAGATAGCAGGGCTGTTTTCACGCGTTGGTCAAAGGATGCTTGGAGGCGTAGCAAAACTGTTAATGAAGCAGTTCTTCGGCAATATGAAAAAGCAGGTTCAAGCGCGCGTAAAGGCGGCAGCAAACGACTGATATGGCTGACTAGTCGGATTCATTCCGACGCATTTGTAGATTACGTAGCGGTCCAGTTGGGCTTACGTTTTTCGGCGAAGGCGAGTGGGCCCTCTCGACGGTCGTCAGACGCCAGGAACTTAGCTTCTTCAGAGTATTTGCGATCGAATGCGACCTCTACGGAAGATGCTAGTCCTTGATATGCCATCTGTTTGCTGGCACGTGCAGACAGCGGTGCTACTTCGAGAATTTCATTTGCCCAGCGTTCCGCGGTTGCCATAAGTTCTGCCTGCGGGACTATTTCATTAGCTATTCCCAGCCGATACGCCTCATCCGCTTTAATGCGTTTTGCTGTCAGCATCATTCCCATAGCAATTTTGATCGGGATGTGGCGAGGAAGCTTGTGAACTCCACCCGCCCCAGCGATTAGACCCACACGCGGTTCCGGCAATCCGACCTGCGCGTGGTCCGCCATGACTATGATGTCGCATGCCATGGCCAACTCAAATCCACCGCCCAGGGCGTACCCATTGACGGCAGCAATAATCGGCTTCCAACACTCGAAATGAGATGTTATTCCGCCGAAAGGCGCCCGGATTTTATTGGACTCCCGCTCCGCCCAGTTTTCTGACGTGTAGACGAGATCATTGCCGGCGCTGAATGCTTTTTCTCCCGTGCCGGTGATGATGGCTACCCACGCATCTGGGTCGTTGTTAAATGTGGTGAAAGCGTCGTGTAATTCCTGGTTGGCCGGTGGGTGCAGCGCGTTGAGCCGTTCCGGCCGTTCGATGGTTACGTACGCAATTCGGCCTTTCTTTTCGTACGAGATGAATTCGTATGCCATACATATGCTCCTGTGAGTTGACGGTTGACGCGCTGTATCGGTAATGCCGGAGTATTTCACATGTCTAGAGACTAATAGCCTGAGCGATAAATCGGAACCCCGCGTTATTGCTGTCTTGGGGATTAATCCCCAGGCTCTGAAGTTGTTGTTGGATGGCCTGCATTCATGGTCGCATCAGGTGGTTCTAATTTGTCACTGGGTTTGTCCCTCCGTAGTGTCTCGGGGACAAGGAAATAGACTCCAGAAGCACCGAGGAATCCAAATCCGGCGATCAACAACGATGACCAACCGAGTGTAACTGCGCTAGCGACTTGGCCGACAATTATCGGACCTGAAGCCCCACCGATATCACCAATCAGACGCCATACCCCGATGAACTCACTTGCCCGTTCCCTGGGGGCAAGATCGGCACCTAGAGTCATCATTGCTCCACTGCTTAAGCCGTTACCGAAGCCTGTCAGTATGCCCACAGCTGCAAATGTCCAAATGTTTCCTGTCAAGGGCAGTAACGCCATTCCCGCTCCTAGAACGAGGAAGCTAGGTACAGACATATATTTTCTACCGTATCGGTCCATTACGTACCCAACAGGTGCGAACATCGCCATATCCATCGCAGATGCTGCGCCGATTACATAGCCGATCTCGTCAACCTCGAGACCTAGGTAGGTTCCCCAGAGTGGTAACAAAAGTTCTCTGCCGCGACGGATTAATTGAAGGGAAACCATTGCGGTTCCACCTCGTGCTAGGCCGGAACCATTATCGATTAAGGTCCTCGTCACCGAGGAGTGTCCATGGCGGCGAGTCTGGTCTGCTTTATCGCCTCCTAATTCTTTTGTGAATACGATCAGCATCAACATGGTCGCTGCGCTCATAAGCGCCTGCACTATGAAGACCGTTTCTAGGTTTATCTGGGCCCCTATTACGCCACCGATCACCGGTCCAGCGAATGCTCCCACGCGCGCTACTCCGCCAAAAGTAGCAAGTGTTTTACCTCGTTCTTGCGAAGGCACGGTATCTGAGACATAGGCCATCCGTGAGATTGACCATAATGCCATTGCGATTCCGGAAAGTAGACGCAGCACCATGAGAGGAGGGAACGATGTCGTGAATGCAGTAAGTAGAGCCAGCACTCCGAGAAGTGCAGTGCCCCAGAGCATGGTTTGCTTGTGTCCAAACTTCCCGACCAGCAGGCCAGCTGGTACATCGAAAATCATTGTCCCGATGAGAACACCGGACACTCCGATTCCAACAAGCCCTACACCGACCCCCATCTCTTCGATGAAACTTGGGAGCACAGGGATGAGCATTCCCACGCCTACCTGGAGGATGAAACTCGGGACGTACAGGGTCCATAACAGCGATGATCTGCTGAAAACCCCATGGTTATTCCCGGGCGGGTCAGGTGGTTTGGAACTTGGTGCGGATGTGGGTTCGGTGGACGTCGAACTATTATTGGGTATGGTCAATCGTTAGACAGATTTCTATAAGAGGATGTTTTATGGGATACAACGATTCGGCTGTAAATGTTACTTGCTCGAATCGAGATTTGGAGCCGTGTACCTAGCTGGTCTAATTAGCTGGAATGAACGTGTGCCCCCACTCGTCAACAGTACGTTCAGATATGGATATTGGACCCGGGCCGGTTGTGAACTCGACTGAGTTGCCATCTGGGTCCTTGACCTTCATTGCTGGCCTACCGTCACCGCGCTTCTCAGGGCCATCAATTTCATAACCTAATTCCACGAGTCTCGTGTGCACAGCGTCGAAGTTATCCACCTCAAACG
The DNA here is from genome assembly GCA_046583495.1 of Dehalococcoidia bacterium. Classification (GTDB taxonomy): domain Bacteria; phylum Chloroflexota; class Dehalococcoidia; order Lucifugimonadales; family Lucifugimonadaceae. Next base: position 7,010 of record JAYGCF010000018.1, on the reverse strand, counting down.
CTACGTGGGCTGGTGGGCATGCCGGGCCGGGTTCGCTCATGTGGAACATGGTTCCGTCGTCTGTTTCCATGAAGATCACGCCAGGTCCGTTCTCAAACGCGGGAACAATATGCAGGCCTAGCAGGTCACGATAAAACGGAAGCGTGCTCTCTCTGTCAGTAATTGGGAACATGACATGTTGAACCCTGTTCATATGGAAATCGGGATCGAGTCCGCTCAGATCTGGTTCGGATCCGTCCTTCGGTCGCTCCAATGTTCGTCCCCATTGATCTACAACAACGTCCCGTTCTATCGGACCAGGCCCGGTCGTGAACTCAACGGTGTTACCTGAAGGATCCTTCGTTTTCATGGCCGGTCTGCCGTCGGCGCGGTTGACCGGTCCTTCAATGTCATGTCCCAGTTCTATGAGTCGTGCGTGGAGTGCTTCGAAGTCATCTACTTCAAACGCTACATGGGTAGGTGGAGTATGTTCTGCCCGCTGGCTCAGGTGAATCATGGTCCCGTCATCGGTTTCCATCATGCTCACACCGGGTGCAGTCTCGAACGCGGGTACGAGATGGAGCCCCAACAGATCTCGATAAAAAGGCATCGACGCGAATCGGTCTTTAATTGGGAACATCCAGTGTTGGACTCTGTTCATATGGAACTCGGGCATTTGGTTTCCCTAGAAGTTGGTACTGGTACAACTACGGAGGCCGAGGGAGAATTTCACGGGTATTTTTACGCGAACAAATCGCTTACCCCTCCTCGAGTATCCGTAGACGTAAAATTGAGAGAAATCTATACGTCGGTTGTGTAACCCCATTCGTCTGCAACTCGGTGCCCGGATTTCAAGGAGTTGTTGGACACGAGCTCTACGTGATTTCCGTCCGGATCGTCGAAATGGAGAGCTCGACGACCATCCAGACGGTGGCCCACCTGAATGTTGGATGCGTTGATTTGCTCAATGGTGCTGACGGCACCATCGAAATCCTCGACCAAGAATCCACCATGGTACGTGTGAGGATCACCTTGTTCGGTTTCTACTAGGTGGAGCATCGACCCATCGGGTAGGCCTAGCCAGGTAATTCCTTCGTTTTCCACCATGCAAGGTATGACTTCGAGACCGATTACGTCCCGGTAGAAAGTAACGGAAACTTTTCGGTCCGTGATTGGAACCCCCGCATGTTCGGCAGAAAGCATCTGAATCGGTGCATCGGGAGTAATGTGTCGGCTTGGTGAACCTTGACCATTGCTGGTTATTCCCCATTCATCACAGACACGACCATGGACTTTACGGTCGTTCTTGCTGGCGAACTCCAGCCGGTTTCCATCCGGGTCGTTTATGAAAGCGAATTCCTGTCCGTCGTACCGCTCACCGCTACTATTAACGGTTATGCCAGAAGCTTTTAATGAATCTATGGCGTCCTGCACACTCTCGACACCAAAAGCGATATGGAATCCGGCCGATTTACCCGGCTCTGGGGCCTCAATTGGATGGATCATTGTGCCGCTTGCCATTTGAGTCCATATGACTCCCGCGCCGTCGACCATAGAAGGAATTATGGCAAGTCCCAGGATGTCTCGATACATTGGGAGCGTGTGCTGTCGAGTCGATATCGGGTAGGCGATATGGTTGAATCCGGTAATTGTGAATCCGGGCATTTAATGCTCCAGGGTTTATTGACGTTTCTTTAAGAACACGGCCGACCGGAAGCTTAGTACGCGACGGGCTCCTGCGCCACCTCAACAATCATCTCGGCTTCAAACGGGATGTTATTTGGTAACGACTGCATACCTACAGCTGACCTCGCGTGTCGACCGCGTTTGCCGAAAACTTCGACCATAAGGTCAGAAAAACCATTGGCGACGGCAGGGTGGTGCTCAAAGTCGGCGGTGGCATTGACCATGCATAAGGCCTTTACCACACGCACGACACGGTTAAGGTCTCCTATTTCATGGCGCAAGGTTGATAGCAGGCCGATTCCGGTGAGACGAGCTGCTTCATATCCATTCTCTATATCCATGTCAGCACCCAATTTGCCGTTGAGCCATTTCCCATCGGGCCCGGCCGAGCGTGGTCCGTGACCCGCAAGGAACACGAGATTGCCGGTGGAGACGGCTTCTACGTAATTGCCGAGTGGCGTCGGAGGATGAGATAGATCGAGTTTAAGCTCTCTGATTTTGGCCTCGGGGTTCATGTGGCCTCCTCTGTGACTGGCACTTTGTGATCGGGTCGTTGTGGTGGTTTCAGAGCAAAAAATGAAAGGGCAGCTGCAAATAGTAGTGCAGCACCAACAAGAAGTACGACGGTATATGACTCCGTCCGGTCATACATTAACCCCGCTCCTGCAACGGTTACGACTGTTGCGATGTTGTACATAGGGGCCAGGAGACCACGCAGCGTTGCGAAGTTACGGCGTCCAAACAGGTCTCCAACTAATGACCAGTTCACGGATGCCGAAGCCTGCGCAGGTGCGAACATAGCGAACGCGAGGAACACGAGTATCGTGCCGTCGACGAAGTTCAGCAGCACTAGGCCTATGGCAGACGTGGTGTACGAAACAAACAGTAGAGGTCCACGGGCCATTCGATCCGAGAGCCACCCCATGATGAGTATGATCGGGAATGCTATTGCCGAGATTGCACCCAGCATGGCGGCACCGGCGACGGCACTTTCACTTTTCCATACAAAGATGGCTATGGCGTGTACCTGGATAGCACTAGTCACTCCCAAGCGAAGTGTAGTTGCCAGGGCCAGCAGCCAGTAGGCTGATGTGTGGAGTGCCTCTCGCACACTCCATGACTGGTCAGACCGTCCGGAACCGCCACGTAGGGCTGAGCGTTCTGCCTGCTCCCTCATCTCGCGAGTGTCCCCATCCGGCAACATGTCGTAAGACTCGGGTGATCTCCGGTAGGTCAGGGCGAATGGCGCTACCCAGAAAATCATCATCAACCCAATTCCCACAGAAACCTTCTGCCAGGAATATGTGTCTAGTAACCAGCCGAGTGCAGGAATGAAAATAGCGGCACCACCGCGCATGCCAGCAGCGTTGATAGCCATTACGAGGCCACGCCGTCGAATGAACCAGGTGTTTAACACGGCCATTGACGCCTGCATGAATGTCGTCGAGGCGCCAAATGAGATCACGGCTATGTACACGAAAAGGAACTGGTAGTAAGTATCGGTAGTGGCAAGGATTATGTATCCGATACCCACTAGAAGTGATCCGAAGAAGGCCATCCAACGGGGGCCGAATCGATCGATCAGGTACCCGGTAAATGGGCCCATAAGACCGTTTTCGAGTCTGGCGAATGAGAACACCAACGAGGTCTGGAAACGGCTAAGTCCCAAACTCTCGGTTACGGGCAGGAAGAATACCGAGAAACCCTGCCAATGAATGGCACCTCCTGTCCCGTTCGAGAAAACGGAGGCGATGACGATCCACCATCCATAGAACATGCCGCGTTCACGTTTTTGGCCAGCACCTGTACTTGTGGAACCGGTGGCGGGAAAAGGTTTCGAATCAGTTCCTGCGGAGGGCGCGTTACGTTGTTCCTCCCGCGCTGCCCCAAGGTTATCCGGAGTTACATCACTTGAATCGTTTTGGGAATCACTCAACTTTAGGAGGGTTCGGTCATAGTGCTGGGGTCAAGGATCACATCCAGTTCTTTGTCCGTGAGGTCGGTGACCCTCATGGAGACTTCTTTTATCGTTTCGCCGGTCTCTGAAGCCTCATGTGCAATGGCTGCCGCTGAGTCGTACCCGATAACGGGAGCTAGGGCTGTGCATATCGCAAGACCCTGTTCAACCATGTCTGGTCCCTTGCTTGTGGCACGAAGTCCGCTGATGCATTGGCGAGCGAAGTTCTCGCAGGTGCTTGCCAGTAGATCGATTGACTGGAGAAGGTTATATGCGGCGACAGGCATCATCACATTGATTTCGAAGTTGCCCGACTGACCTGCGATTGCGATCGTAGCGTCGTTACCGATCACTTGCGCTGAAACCATCGTGACGGATTCGGCGATCACGGGGTTGACCTTTCCCGGCATGATAGAGCTGCCAGGTTGAACCTCCGGAAGCGTTATCTCGCCTATGCCGGCGCGAGGGCCAGATCCAAGCCAACGTATATCGTTGGCTATCTTCATTAAACTTACGGCGATCGTTTTCATGGAACCACTGGCTTCAACAGCGGCATCCAGAGAGCTCTGAGATTGAAAATGGTTTGCTGTTTCGCTGAGCGTCAGTCCGGTCATATCCCTCAGCTCTAAAATCATGCGATTTGCAAACTCAGGATGCATCCCGATTCCTGTGCCAACGGCCGTGCCTCCGATAGCGAGGACGCTGAGTTCGGCTAGTGCCTTGTTAGCTCGCTCGCGTCCGTACTCGATTTGCCCGACGTACCCGGAAAATTCCTGTCCGAGCCGAATCGGTGTGGCATCTTGGAGGTGCGTACGGCCGGTTTTGATAATCGGCCAAAATTCTTCAGATTTCGCCTTCAAGGCGTCTTCAAGCTCTTTCATAGCTGGAAGAAGCCTTTCCTTTACGGCACCCGCAGCGGCGAGGTGAATTGCCGTCGGTATCACATCGTTTGAAGACTGGCCTTTGTTGACGTGGTCATTTGGGTGAACGGGGTCTCTTGAACCTAGTTGGCCGCCAAGCTCGGATATGGCGATGTTAGAGATGACCTCATTGGTATTCATGTTGGTGGACGTGCCTGAACCGGTTTGAAAAATGTCGACTACGAACTCGTCGTCGTACTCTCCATCGATCACCTTTTGCGCGGCGGAATCAATGGCCTCCCCGAGATTGGTTTCAAGTGCCCCAAGCTCCCTATTTACGCGCGAAGCGGCCTGTTTGATCTGGCCCATAGCTTTTATGAAGGCTCGATTGAACCTCAGATCGCTAATGGGAAAATTCTGGCGAGCACGCTCGGTATTGCCTCCGTAATAAGCGTCGGCAGGCACCTGGAGTTCGCCCATGGAATCACGTTCTAATCGGGTTGATCCATTGACCGGCTGGGGCATTCATATCTCCATGTCATTTGGTAAAAATTGGCGCAGAGTTGTGACCGCGACATGATTTCGTTTGAAGGTCTGAATTTAGTGAACTGAGACTTAGAAACAGGTCAGAGTTTGACCGTCACTATGGGCAGCCGATGCCATATTACGCCCGACTGCGTTTCATGCCCATGACGCGGGAGCTTATATGACGCCTGATTCTTCGGTGATTACATGCCCGAGGCTGAAGATATTGCCTCATAAGAACGCGCGCTGGAATCTGCGATTATAAATTCTCAAGTAACTGATTCGCGTATCGTGAACTATCAAAACGTCTGTGTTCCTAAATGGTATGAGTCTGACGGTCACATTCACCTATTGATGGCTTAGGCCCGCTCCCGTTGTTAATTGCACCGGAAAAGTTGCGGTTGTTACGTCTAATAGGACATTGGATAATAACCATTAATCCGCCGTGGATTGATTGTTCGATCTGGGGCACCGAACGTAAATAATAAAGGACGTTGACATGCCGACTATTCGATTGGGAGACGAGGCGCCTGATTTCACGCAGGACTCGACAGAGGGTGAGATAAATTTTCACGACTTTCTGGGCGATGGTTGGGGCATTCTGTTTTCTCATCCCGCTGATTTCACGCCTGTTTGCACGACGGAGTTGGGCGCAGTCGCACGGTTGAAACCGGAGTTTGATAAACGCAATACCAAGGCGGTTGGCTTAAGCGTAGACCCGATTGGCTCTCATAACGATTGGATCGGCGACATAGCCGAAACACAGGGCACAGCGCTCAACTTCCCGCTACTGGCAGACCATGACCGAAAAGTTGCTGAACTTTACGACATGGTGGAAGGCGACGCCCTGACGGCAACGGTCCGCTCTGTGTTTATTGTCGATCCGGCCAAGAAAGTCCGGCTAACTCTGACCTATCCACCGTCGACAGGTCGTAGTTTCGATGAAATCCTCCGAGTTCTTGACTCTTTGCAGTTGACGGACAGTCACAAGGTTGCAACACCGGTTGACTGGAATGACGGAGATGACGTGGTGATCCTGCCTGCGATCTCGGACGAGGATGCTGACCAGATGTTCCCGAAGGGCTATGAGTCTGTAAAGCCTTACCTGCGGGTCACGCCACAACCGAACAAGTAATTTCCAGAGTTTTGGTTGCGCCGTCGGGTGAGATCAACAATCAGGTTCCGTTATCCAAGATCGGGAGGTTGCATTTTCGATCTAGGACATAGAGAGATTATCTGAGTGAGCCGCACGGGCGTTGAAAGAAGTTCTGAGGCCGGCCTGGGCTTATATCCGCTTGGCAGGCATATAGCCGTATTCGGTAAGGGCGGGAAGACGACTCTTGCTCGTGCGATGGCAAGGAAGTTTGATTTGGAGTTTGTAGAACTTGATGAGATACGTCATTTAGCCCGATGGGAAGAGCGTGCCGACGATGAAACACGCGACGTATTGATCAGTCGTATTGACGCGGCTGAATCTGGATGGGTGACTGACGGAAATTACCGGGTTACGAGAGATTTGATTCTCGACAGGGCAGACACGGTCGTTGTCCTTGCATTGCCCTGGAAAACTATGGTCTGGCGTACGCTGAAACGGTCTTTGATTCGATCATTTAGCCGTCAAGAACTCTGGAACGGCAACCGGGAGAGTATCAGGGCCACCTTCTTTAGCAGGCAATCGGTTGTTTATGACCTTTGGTTTCGCCGACATCATTTTCGGACCATAGCCGAAGAATTTCTTGTCCAGAAGCCACAGGGCGTAGAACGTTTGATAATCCGTACATCGGATGAACTAGAAAACTTATACCGGGACTTCGACTTGATTCGGGATTGAAATCTGGGGTTTCCAATTTGACCCTTGGGGGTTATCTTTCCCATCGAGTCGTTGGGCACTTTCCGCAGGCGCGGTTGGTCGAGTCTATCGGCTTCACTTGCTGGAGAATGCCTAGATGCCTAACTACCCGGTTATCGATAGGATCGAGATTACCCGCTACCTGTTTCCCTGG
>JAYGCF010000060.1:0-2081 GCA_046583495.1 Dehalococcoidia bacterium | reverse complement strand
ATGGCGCTAAACCGATTGAACTCGACGATGTATTTGAGGCAACTATCCGATGGGCTACAGAACTGGGACCGTATATCAAACCCGCTGAATACTTTGTCGCAGAGGCACTTGAATCGGGTGAAGACCTAATTCTGGAAGGTGCACAAGGTGCACTCCTAGATCTAGACCATGGTAGCTATCCATATGTCACTTCCTCAAATCCAACGGTGGGAGGTGCACTTTCTGGCATTGGAATCGGCCCCCGCGCGTTCGCCGGAGTATCAGGCGTGTTCAAAGCTTACACAACGCGAGTCGGTGCAGGACCATTCCCTACCGAATTGGATGATGCCATTGGTGACAAGATGAGAACAGTTGGCAAAGAAGTAGGTACGACAACCGGTAGGCCAAGACGTGTCGGTTGGTTTGATGGTGTCGCTGGTAGATACAGCGCCAAAGTTAACGGGTTAGACAGCCTTGTCATTACGAAGTTAGATATTCTCGACGGCTTTGAAACGGTGAAAGTATGTGTCGCCTACGAAATCGATGGTGAACGCACCGAGAATTTCCCGATAGATAGCTCGCTTCTAGCAAAAAGCAAGCCTATTTATGAGGATTTACCGGGATGGTCTGGCTCTACGGCTGGGATTACCCGGCCTGAAGATATACCGGCGAACGCTATGACCTACATTAAATTTATTGAAGATGTGCTCGGGGTTAAAGCATCAATTGTCTCCAGTGGTCCCAGACGGGAAGAGACCGTTGTTTTGAAGGACATAATCCCTCATTAACCACGGTTCCCGATTAACAATGGCGTGTTTGTCCGAACAAAAACGAAGCCCCCAGGCTAATCTGCCTGGGGGCTTCGTTTTGCTTTATAGACTATCGATCAGTGCTGTTTTTTAACTAAACCATAAGATCCATTTCGTAACTACTGAGAACCTCATCCAAGCGTTTCTTTGCTGACGGGTCCGCATCTTCCATACTTACCATCGGCAGACGATGTGTACCGGCATCAAAACCGGTCCTGTTCACCGCGTACTTGATTGGGATTGGATTAGTTACCCAGAATATTGCCTTGAACAGGGGAAGTAGACGACGGTGCTCTGCGGCCGCCGCTTCAATATCACCTTCAAGAGTGAGCCCGATCATCGTCTTGATCTGTTTGCTGACAATGTGTCCAGCGACGCTAACGATCCCATGTCCACCCGTGGCCATGGTGGGGAAGGTTTCATCGTCGTTCCCACTCCATACCTTGAAACCATCCGGGGCACCGTCAATCACCATTGTGATTTGAACAGGGTCACTGGAAGCCTCTTTCACACCAACCACATTGTCTATCTCAGCAACACGAAGGGTTGTCTCGGCGGTCATATTTAGCGCCGTCCTCGAAGGAACGTTGTACAAGAGGCAGGGTAAAGGGGTCGATTCCGCCAGGGCTCGAAAGTACTGGAACAGGCCTTCTTGAGGTGGCTTGTTATATGCCGGTACGGTTAGTAGCACCCCGTCGGCTCCGGTCGCCTCTGCTTGTTTCGTAAGTTCGTAGGAGTTCGGGAAGTCGTTATCGGATGTCCCAACGACCACACTCCCGCGATCACCTATTTCACTCTTTATCTCTGAAAACAGTCGTAACTTTTCTTCATTATTCAACGAAGGGGCCTCACCTGTCGTCCCACCGATTACGAGGCCATCATTTCCAGCATCTATCAACGCCGTGGCCAACTTTCGGGCCTTCCCGTAGTTCAGCGCACCGTCGGCGTCGAACGGCGTAATCATTGCTGTAAGCAGTCGCCCGAAATCAGTCATTGCCGTTACCCCTAGTTAAATCACCACCGGTTTTTGTTGGGTGGCGCTTGCGATAGTTGACATTAAAAAGGGCGATACTTTAGCGCAAGCGCACTGGTTTGACGCAATCCCGTCGTACCGCTTCGTCCATGATTTGGAGCGCATTTAACGCTGCCCCTTTTCGGAGGTTGTCACAAGCAATCCAGAGAGCAAGCCCAAATGGATGGGAAGCATCCTTGCGAATCCGCCCAACGAACACCTCGTCTTTGCCTGATGCTTGGACGGGCATAGGGTAGACGCTTGCTTTGGGATCGTCCACC
>JAYGCF010000033.1:0-11794 GCA_046583495.1 Dehalococcoidia bacterium | reverse complement strand
TCGGGTTTTATCAATAGCCAATGCAATTGTGATCGTGCCCGACATCACAAGGTATGACCCGAAGAAGATAGGGTTACCGAACGACCCGATCACTCGCGTTTGTCCCGCTCCATATCCGATAGGATCCCATCCGAAGTGCTGTGAGATGCCATAAATACCGGAGATCACCCCTGCGCTAACGATCGCCCATAAAATTCGTCGGACTTGCTGCTCGGAATGAATCCCTAACGCAACTGCGAAGAAAATCACGAGAAGTGATAGAACCGAGTACATTTCGTAACCGAGAGAGGCGAAGTCACGGCCCCATAAGCTAACGAACGGCAGTGGTGAAAGAATTGTCGATACCGTTACCACTGCAGCGAATCCTGCCGCAGACGCCAGACTCCATTTGGCAGGATTTCGACCTAACCAATGGGGAAGGTTTCTGATCGACGCAATGCCAATCGAGGACTGGTGACTTCTTATGGACCATTTGATTGTTATCAATGAAAGAATCAATAACGCAAAGAAGTGCAGAACAAAGTCTTTGGGTTGAAGGAATAAGACCACGATGTCTGGACCGCTGAACACCAGCGGGACAAGCCCGAGCGCGAGGAGCCAGCTCACTTCAATTGAGTAATCTAGTGGAGACCGATTTTTCTGACCCATGGATTGGAAGTTTTGCCTTATACGGCCATTAACGGATAATGTCTGTTCGTGGTTGCGTTATAAGTAAATGTAATTCAGTGCGGGGGTAGCTCAGCTGGCAGAGCACGACCTTCCCAAGGTTGAGGCCGCGGGTTCGAATCCCGTCCCCCGCTCCATTCACAGTAGTCGATATCACCGACGATAGGTATTCATTCAGAGTATCGGCAGTCGTTCCAGTAACGGTCTTTGTGGGTTCCATGTATGCCTTCTCTGATGCCACCAACATTTTCCTACATCCCTTAGTTTCTTCGAGATTAGTAGATAACTAACGCCAGGAGAGTCACTTGGATTTTGGAAATTCGATGGAATCGCACGCTCGCGGGGCGGGATCACAACGCCATCATGATGCGTTCCGTGAATTTTTCACACAGGTGCAGATTTGTGAAGACGGCGGAATGGACTATGTTTGGATATCCGAACATCACTTTAGTCCAGAAACTTCATTTGGTTCTGCGTCCATGGTCATGTCTGGAGCAGTGGCAGCAATTACCGACCGGATAAAAATCGGATCTTCGATTGTTGTTTTACCAATTCATAATCCTCTTCATGTAGCTGAAGAAGCCTCCGTTCTAGACCACGTTTCTGAGGGGCGGTTTGAACTTGGTGTAGGTCGAGCTGGCGGTGTGAAGCACTATCAAGGTTTCAACGCTGATTATTCTGAAAGTCAAGAGCGTTTCTCGGAATGTCTCGAAGTAGTAGATCGCGCACTTCGTGATGAGTGTTTTTCATACGAGGGCAAATACTACAAGTACGATAACGTGCAGATGACACCCCGCCCCTTAACAAGTCCGCGGCCACAGATTAGGTGGGCGGTCAACTCCAATTCAACATTCCGCATGGCAGGGAAACTAGGGTTGCCAATTTTTTGCGGTGTACTTCAGCTTTCGATTACAGAACTAACCGAGTTACTTGACTCCTATGACGCGGCAAAAATTGAAGCCGGGTTTATCAGCCCGCGTGATGCCAAGTTGAGGATACCCGTTTATGTCTCCGATACCATGGATGATGCACTTAAAACGCCCAAGGAAGGCCTGATGTTCAGATATGAATCAGCTATGCAGATACTGCAAAATATGGTTGATTCAGGTCAGGCGAACAACCTTGGGGAACGTGAAGATCGCATAACAAAACTTGGGGATTTAGGGTGGGAAGACATTTACCGTAGCGAGAAAGCGATTATCGGGACGCCGGATGTAGTTGCCCAGAAAATAAAAGACATCGGAGATGAACTTCAACTAAGCGGTATGGTTCTCGAATTCAATCCAGGAGAACGTTTACCTGAAGCGAAAATCAATCGTTCTCTAGAGTTATTTTGCGAGAAAGTAATACCGCAGTTTAAGTAAACTGTATTCGTTAGTGAACGGTTAATAAGTCATGACTTAATAAGCCAACGTTGGAATCAGAATGCTCCTATGACTGGTAGCAATGAAGGCTTAACCTGGCTCACGCTAGCTCCTGGTAAAGGCAGACAAAGTGGGCGTCTTATGCATGATCGACATATGAACCGGAGTGGTGAACGGGCGTGGTAAGAGCTTTAAACGGGTGATGGTGGGGGTGGTTGATTGTATGGCTCTGTCTGTTGATTCGATAACTCGGAACTCACTCTAAGACAAATCGCCGCAATCTTTTCCAGGGTTGTCCACTGTTCCTTAGATGGAGCAATTCGACGATCAATCTCAATTACCCATCCACGAAACTCATTGTGCAAGGTCTGAACGCGGATATTTCCTAATTTAGTGGCGAGTTCGTCAATCTCTTCGTCGATGGATAACTCGTGCGCCAATCCTAAGTCACGATCCTGCCCTTGCCAGGTAACGCCAGTTATTTTGCCAAAAATTGGGAATGATTTTTTTCGCTTGGTCTTGATATTGACGGACATGGAGTCGGGAATTTCCCGAGGATCGGGAATGCCGAGAAACATCCACCATTTAGGAGGGGAGTCTTTACTTCGGTCTTTCTTGATGATGTTGATCCATTTGATGGATTCACCGTCTAGTTCTATAACCCCTAGCGAACGCCGCCACCACTTGTTGCCAACACTTTCGTGTGGGAGATCTCTAGAAGAAAGCACTGAACTGATGCCAATCCTGTTCAAGTGTTCTGCAAGGTCGTCCCTAGTCTTGTCGCGTAACCGTTCTTTCATGCCATAACCAAAGTACCGCTCAGTGTTTCCCGATGGCTAGCAATAATATTGACCATTTTATACACACTGTGAAAGGACGCGAAATGACGGGTAAGTGTGACAAAATTCGAGTGTCTTGAACGCTGTAAATGTCAGATTAGTAGTCAAAAAGTGTTTTGGACACAACGTTTGATATCGCCATTTCGTTGAATCGAACGTAATCTTGTTGATGTGCCGGGGTGGCGGAATGGCAGACGCGGCGGACTTAAAATCCGCTGTCCGTAATGGGCTTGCGGGTTCGAATCCCGCCCTCGGCACCAATCCCCGTCTTTTAGGCTGTGGAATTGTGCCTCATCAACCGGCGCACCTCTTCTGGCGTTAACTCGCGCCAATCGCCCGTCTTAAGGCCATCGAGGGTAAGTGGGCCAATACGAGTGCGTATAAGGCCGATTACCGGGGATCCTACCGCAGCGAGCATCCGGCGAATCATACGGTTTCGCCCTTCATGGATTGTTAACTCCACGGTTCTCTGGTCGCGGTAGATGATTTGGGCCTTCGCTGGTGCGGAAATGCCATCTTCAAGTTGTACCCCGGTCCTGAGGAGGTCCAGCGCCCTCTGCCCGATAGGATTCGCAACTCGGGCAACATACACTTTCTCGATTTCGTAACTTGGATGTGTGATTCGATGTGTGAAATCACCGTCATTGGTGAGCAGCAAAAAACCTTCGGTATCGTAGTCGAGCCTACCTACTGGAAACACGCGCTCGGGAACGTCGATCAGATCAGTCACCTTTGGCCTGCCCTGAGGGTCTGATAGCGTCGTGACGTGACCTGGTGGTTTATTTAGTAGGAGATATCGCTTGCTCTGAGCAATTATTGGCTTGCCGTCCACCGTAACGATATCCACGTCTACATCTGCACGATCGCCGATCTTTGCTTGGACGCCATTCACCATTACGCGTCCGGCAGCAATTAACTCTTCTGACTTTCGTCGTGATGCTATCCCAGCAGATGAGAGTATTTTTTGAAGTCTGTCGACCATATATCCAGAGTGTCGCGCCGTAATCAAGGTGAATGGTCAGATATAGTCACCATTTTTCACAGTTCGTTATAGAGTGACCACACACTCGCTCAAAAATAAATCCTAGAAACCAACCTGGGACACCACCAACTAATATCAGGAGTCAAGGGATGCCATTCAAGACCCGTTATGTCTTTGTCGTCAGCATGGATGTCGAACCTGAAAAGGATGCCTTGTTTAACGAGGTATATGACACAGAGCACGTGCCGGAATTACTGAAGGTTCCAGGCGTTATTTCAGTGTCTAGATCGAAAAGACAGCCAGCATCTCTGGCAATAGGCGGTGAGTTGAAAGAGGTTGGCGAAGGCGAACCTCGCTATATCGCCTTTTATGAAGTGGAAGACCCGAACATAACGGGCAGTGATGCGTGGGCCGCAGCGTCAGAGAAAGGACGATGGGCGGAGGAGGTTCGGCCGTACACGCACAACCGGCACCACGCTATGCACGAGATAACAGTGGCCGCTACATAGTTTTCGAGGGTCTGTACTGCCCTGTGTTTGACCGCGTTATTTGGGAACCGATGGGCAACGCAGTGTAGAAGGGCAGACCTCAATCATTTCATCATCATGTTGATGTGACTTTGATCCGTTGGCAATGGGGTTAGTTTCAGTTTTCCTCAGAAAACAAACAACGTCGGCATCGTTAATAAACAAGATGCCGACGTTGTTTGTAACCGTGTTGTTAGGACTACTCACGATTAGAGTAGTGGGTTATGTAATTGTTTCGACCATTCCGCGATTACAGAATGGACTTTGAAACATTACCGATTATTTCTAGAAACGGGATTTTTTCGCTTCAAAGTTGGAGTGAACGTCGATAAGAACCGTCTTGCCTTCAGCGTTAAGCTGTCGGGCCTTTTGAATGGCAGGTCCCATCTCTGCAACCTTGGAAACTACGATGCCAGTCGCCCCCATACCTTCAGCTATCTGCGCGTAGTTACCTGCCATGAACGATACATCGTATTTTTCACGAGCAACTGGGAATCCGCCTGGGTAGGTTGCCATACCACCATTGTTCAGAAGAACGGTTGTGATAGGTAGGCCTGCCTTGGCAGCGGTAGCAACGTCAAGGCCGGACATGCCGAAAGCACCGTCGCCCATGTAGTTCAAGCAGAACTTATCAGGGTTAGCCAATTTTGCACCGATCATTGCCGGAATACCGAAGCCCAGATGAGTTGTCTTACCCCAGCCCATGTAACTGTGAGGCACCGTCGCTGTCAGGAAAGGAACCATTGCGTCACGAGGCCCACCGGCGTCATGCGTAACGATACTGTTCTCCTGGTCGATGTTCTTTTCGATTTCGTAAATAACTCGATAAGGGCTGAGTGGCTCGTCATTGACCTCGAGCATTGGTTGCCACTCTTTCATCCACTCGGCTTTCACGGCGGCTATCTCAGCAGCGACGCCAGTGTCACGTCCATCCTCTCCTATAACAGCCTTGATTTCATCAATCATGGCCTCGATGGTAAGCCTCGCATCTCCGATCAGTGCTATGTCTGAAGGTGTGCTCTTGTTCACGTCATCTTCTGTAGTTGTGTTATGGATCACCGTCTTACCGTCAGGCACCTTCTGGCAGTAACCGTTATGAGTAAAACTGGTTCCCAAGCCGATGATCACATCGGACTCTACAATCCACTTGTTGGCCTGGCCGGTAGTCGCGCCCGATCCAGCTCCAAGGGATAGTGGATGACGCTCATCGAAACTAGATTTGCCTTCCATGGTTGTGAAGACAGGTATGCCGGTTAACTCTGCTAGTTCCGTCAATGCGGCTGATGCACCGGAGAAGAGTACCCCCGCTCCAGACCAGATCATCGGTTTCTTGGCAGCGAGCAGGAGCTTAACGGCATCCTTTACGTCTGAGTTTGAAGGAGCACTTTTTGCAGAGGTTGGTGAGGTGTAGTTCAATGCCTCTTCGGGTACATCCATCGAGCAGATGTCGGTGGTCATCTCGACCACAACTGGGCCTCGACGGCCATTTCTAAGGGCCTGGAACGCTCTACGCATTACCGCCCCTATCTGAGTCGGAGTGTCGATGGCTTCCACCGATTTCACAACACTGCCATAGCTATTAACGGCAGCAAAGTTCGGGCGAATGTTTCGTTCGGCGAGTGGATAACCACCAGGTAGGACAAGCATCGGCACGTTGTCCCCGAAAGCCTGAGAGAGCCCACCTATGGAGTTTTCAGCTCCCGCGGCATGCTGCATCATCACCGTACCAAAGCCTTCACCACCACCTGACCGGGCGAAACCGTCGGCAGCCATCACGGCACCACGTTCATGTCTGAACATGACCGGTCGAATACCCTCTTTGGAAACTTCTTCGATGAGAGCGTTGCTTGGGAAGCACGTCATCTGTTCCACGCCCTCTTCTTTGAGGATTCGTGCGATGAACTGGGTTCCGTTCATTTGGGGATCTCCATGAAATGTTCTACGGGTTTTGTAGTTGTTGGTCTTGGTCCGCCGTTAATACGCTACATAGACAATCAGGACAGGAGCGCAGTTGCGCAGATTCTAGCCGTTGTAACGCCTCAAGGCACACACAGGTCGAAAATAGGGTTCGGAATTACATATTCCTCAGGCAGTGACTTTCAATTCGTACAAGTGGTACACGAGTTCTCCGGTTTCAAGATTTACTTGTCCTGCCGCAACGCCTTGTATGTTGTTGAGCCAGCTATATTTCTCGCTACCAGTCTGGAAAGTGGGTGCGGTTCCAACGAGACCGGTTTCTAGGTTGCCCCTACCGCCGTATTCGACGTAAATGAATTCGCCATCATCGGTTTTCAAGGTGAAACGTACGTCTAGAGACATAAGCTTGCCATTGTCGCTGACAGTGCCCCAATCGGCGGCATCTCGTATGGCCAATGAGGCGTTGACTCGTTCGCTTTCCAGGGAAACTTCTTGAACTTCCACAACTAAGCGGGTGCCCTTAGGGCCCTCTCCCACCTCTAGGAAGTCGCCTAACTTAACGTTAATGATGCCTAGTTCCACTAGTTCTGCCGTTGGCATTTTTCTCTCCATCTGTGTGAAGTTCTAGTTATACCGGTCTGTCGAGTTTGGATATATTTTGACTCGAGGCGACAGCATACGCTTCACTGGCTCCGCGTGGTACATATCTTGATTAATCGCTGTATCTCATCCCATACCCAATTAATTCACGCCTACTGCGATTCCAGTGCCCCTCACATAGGTAAACCTAATCTAGAGCCATAATCCTGGAACATAGGAGGGAAATATGATTCTCGACAACAAGTTAAGCAAAGGGGAGACCATTGTTCTGGATGGAGCGACCGGCAGTGAGATAGCCAGATTAGGTGGTGCGATGGATGCGGCTGCCTGGTGTGGAGTTGCTAACAAGACTCACCCTGAGGTGGTGCGTCTTGTCCATGAAGAGTACATTCGCGCCGGCGCTGATGTGGTCACGGCCAACACCTTTGCGACTTGTCGCCACGTTTTGGCGGGCGCGGGTCTCGCTGATGAGACGGTCAGTATTACAGCGCGGGCAGTAGAGTTGGCGCGCGAAGCAGTGAATGAAGTGGCACCGGACCGACCGGTTGCGGTCGCTGGTTCGATGTCAAACAACCGTGCTTGGATCCCCGGGACTGTCAGTCCGGATCCGCGCTTCCTCCCGACACCAGCAGAGGAAGCTGCCAACTATCGTGAGATGGCTGAAACGCTGGCGGAGGCTGGTGTTGATCTAATTTTGATGGAGATGATGAGCGATATCGATCGAGCCAGTCTGGTAACTGCGGCAGCCGTCGAAACGGGGTTGCCGGTGTGGATCGGTGTTAGCTGCTCAATACTTGCTGATGGAAGCGTCGGTGCATGGGACATGCATACGGAGGAGCCGGCGCACAGGCTTTCCCCTGATCATACCAAGCCAAGAACAAAGTCTTTGGACCCGCTCATCGAGGCGATGGCTGCGTTCGAGCCCCAGGTCATGGGCATCATGCACAGCACTGTTGACGCGATGGATGCAGGGCTCGAGGTTCTATCCGAACATTGGCGTGGGCCAGTCATGGCGTATCCGGAAACATTGGCTGGTCATGCCGTAGAACCAGCGGCTTTCGCTTCCGATTGTCGCGATTGGGTTGAGAGTGGCGTCCAGATCATTGGTGGTTGTTGCGGGACCACGATCGAACACATTCGCTCCATGGTCAGCGAATTACCGAGTAGGGACTAGGGTTATCTGGCCTCGCCCTTGAGCAGATGTTCTTAGCGGCTGGAATTCGGTCCTGCGGAGAGGCGCGAACTAGCGGTGCTGTGGCAGGTGACGGACTACCGGAGCTGAGCGGAAGTGCGCCCGGGATGATCGCTGGACGCGACGCGACCCCTCCGGAGTGCGAATTAGAACTAATTCCCAGTCGTGTTGATCGGCCGCTTCTTCAACATCATTTAATCTAACGTCCACGTAAGGCCATTGCCAGTCGCCGGAATACGTGTGGGTTGATGTCAAAACTGATGTCAAACATGGATTGACCCGACAGCTGGGAATGCCACCAGGGCCAAATATACGTTCAAAAACTGGTGCCGAGGGCGGGAGTCGAACCCGCACGGGCGTTATGCCCAACGGTTTTTGAGACCGTCGCGTCTACCATTCCGCCACCTCGGCAATTGACGCTACTTGAACGTGAACCATCGACTTGGAAGGCGATTTCGTGAGCCTAACCGAGGCTGATTACACCAGTTCTTGCGCCAGTAGAAGCTGATTCCGGATCAGCCTATCAATGTTAACGCTCCTGGGAGGTATGTCGTCTATACGCTGTGTATCCGATGTCGGTCCACACCAATCAGGATATCGCTAAGTACCTGTAGCCGTCAGATCCTAAGGCAGATCGGATGTATGAAGTATGAATATTCTGTCCCGATATTCTTATTAGAAAGCGTAACGAAACTGGGGTTAATTCGTTACAAATACCGAATGCGTCTCAAAGGTACCAAACGGTAGGATCTGCCTGGTTCGTTCTTCTTTTGAGTTAGTTCACTAAAGAACTGCTTTGGGAGCGGACATTTCTCAGGTCAACTGAATACCTGATTTTGCATAGGTAGTAGGAGAATGATCTATGGGCGACATTTCCATTAGTAAACTGGCTGGCTACTCGTTAATAGTTGGGCCAATTCTTGCGCTGATTTCTTACTTCATTCAGCCGGGCGGGATTCTAGGGATAGGTGGAGAGATGGCGGATCCGACCGACTCTGCCGCCGTGGTAACACTTCTAGCTGATAACGCTGAATTAGGCACCTTGACTGCACTTCTTATTCCGGTTGGGGTTCTTATTTTTCTGTCTGGAATCGTTTTCTTCGTACAGAATATGTCCGGCGGAAGCGGCCATGCGATCGCTCGACTAGGGTTACCCATGGTGATGGCTGGAATATTTGGATGGGTATTGAGTAGTGCAATAGCAATGGGAATATCTGCTGGTGAGGGAAGCGAAGCGGGTGCGGAGTTCATATTTGGGATAAACATCATAGCTTCTCTGACCTTTGGGGCAGGACTACTCCTGATCGCTCTTGGAGCCTCCACAAGAGATGAAATCAATACCAATATTGCCTACATTGCGGCCTTGTCGGGAATTGTTGTCGCAGTGTCATCGGTAATATCGGCATTTGCACCGGACTCTGCCAAAGAGATGGGTATGATCACCGGGATTTCATTCATTGTCGGAACGATTTGGTTCATTATGATGGGCCGACAGTTAGCATCTGACTAACGTATCGAGACAGAACTGAAGAGGCCTCGTGCGGAAGTACGAGGCCTCTTTTTAATTTGGGAACGATATTTTAATCTCGAAATTTCATTCAATCGTTGAAGAATTACCTTGGGACGGTGCTTTTAATGAAATATTTGCAATCACTTCGGCTGGTTTTTAGATTAGTTTGACGTCGTCCTGTACCTTCCTGTTACTGAACAAGTAAAAATATTACCCTAGGGATAAGAGTCATAAAGTGAACCTGGCCGTCAGGTCTGTTTAGCCCGGTTGTGGGCAGCGCTGGATGCCTAGGTTCCAAAGTAACGGGCTTTTAGTGATAGACGATGAGACTTAAATTAAAGCGCCCGATCGTCTTCATCGACGTTCAATCTACGGGGCTGGATCCCAAAACAGCTCGCATCGTGAGATTGTCCACACTAAAAATCCAACCCAACGGCGATCGCTTGACCCGTTGTGAGTTTATAAATCCTGAGTGTCCCATCCCTCCTGGAGCAACTGTCGTTCACGGAATTACGACTGCAAATGTATCTGGGAGTCCCCCGTTCAGGTCGTTCGCCACTGCCCTGAAACGGTATCTGGAGGGAGCTGATCTGGCAGGATTTGGGATTGAACGATTCGCACTTCCTCTCCTACGTGCTGAGTTTGCTCGCACTGAAGTAGAGATCGGATTAAAGGATGTCGATGTGATAGATGCGATGTCACTTTTTTATCGACAAGAGCCTCGTGATTTCGCTGCAGCGTATAGACGATTCGTCGGCGGAGATAAGCCTGAAGATATGGACGGTGCTGAGGCCACCTACAGGGTTTTGAAAGGCCAACTGGATCAGTATCCAGAACTGTCTGATGATGTAACCGCTCTGGCCCATTTTATTAATCCGGGTGATCCCGATGCTGTGGACCCAGATTCAAGGCTTATTTGGTCACAGAATGGAGAAGTGATAATTAACTTCGGCCGGTATCATGGCGAACTTCTATCACGAATCGCACAACAGACACCGGACTACCTTTCATGGATTGCGTCAAACGATGAATTCGGCGATGTGGTCCGGTCTGTGGTTAATTTGGCGTTACGGGGTGAAGTTCCGGATCGACTGGCAGACCCTCATCCGTCCCAATCCGAATAAGGGTCGAGTAAGTCCTAACATGGTTCTGGAGGATCGCCTTCTAAGACACGCGGGGGCGATGTGAATTGCAGTTCGACGCATGGCATCTGGTCAAGGATACGGCGGACAAAATAGAACGGACCCCACCACGGCATGTGGAGCCGTCGATTGAATCGAATTGCTCCTAGTAGAACCCCGAATCGTTTGCGGGGAAATCCGGGTCTTTCTGCCCATCGATCTATGAAATCTAGCAGGTGGTCGACGCGTGCATTACGTTCTTTTATGACTATTGCTCGAGCATCAATGGAGTAATTCGTCTTACCCTCTACCGTGGTGATCGTGACAATCGGATTAGCACTCATATTGGCGACCCAATCGCGTCGACCTGGGTAACCGGACAGATACACACGATCTCTGCCGTCCCATGTATAGGTTGTTTCTACCGTTCGTTTGCCCCCAGAACGCCGCCGGGTCATGGTGGTTCTTAGTACAAAACTGGTGTCTAGAATTCGCCGCAAATCTTCTGGGATCGAATGCGCTGTGTGGTTCAACAGTTCAAGTTCGCTTTTTGTAGAAAATTATGAATGGTCTATCGCCGGATATCGATAATGCCATTGGCTGTCACGAGTTCAAGCGAAGGCGTGCGGTCTCGGGGGACAATTGAGATATCAGAGCCCGAAAGTGGTTCGTTATCGTCGTGTAGCAGAATGGCTCCTCTAGCCGCGATGGCAGATATTGGCAGATCCGGCACGCTGCTGATGTCAACGAAGATACTCCCGGCGCCAGTCTCCAGGTGACTGACCTTGGATACAGTCGGTGCTCCACGCAGGAATATCGATCCCCTTGCCGTCTCGGCCTGGTACTCGCCAGTTACCCGATTAAGAGTGATGCCGCCGCTACCTGTATTGATTATGAAATCTCCGCTAACGTCCGTCAGGGTTGCATCCCCATTAGACAGGTTGATTTCACCATTGATCAAAATGTTCTCGGTCAGAGGCCCTTTGATTTCAATCGAAACGTCGTCCCCTGTGACATTTAGTTCCGTCCCTTCGGGGACCCATACTCGGACAATAGCGCTTGCCCGAGGTGCGTAC
>JAYGCF010000050.1:0-22286 GCA_046583495.1 Dehalococcoidia bacterium | reverse complement strand
ATGAGTACGCCGAGGATTGGGTTTTTACTTGGGATTAGTCTGATTGGTGGGGTCGCGCTTTCCTCAGTTGTGGTGATCGCCGGGCCATCCATGTCACGCCGTAATTGGTTCGCGCTCATGGCTCTGCTCACCGGCCTCTCCGGGATGCTTCTGGTCGTGACCAACGACTTCTGGTTGCTGACCATTGGATCATTCTTTGGTGCATACGCTGCAAGCGGCATGCACCACGGTCCGATTGTCCAGCTTGAGCAGGCCGGTCTTGCCGAAGTTGCCACGCCAGAGCAGCGCACTAAGTCCTTTGCCTACCTTTCGGTTTTCTCGTCTGGGGGACGCGCATTTGGTGCGCTATTGGCCGGACTGGCAACTCTCCTAATCAACGTCTTTGACATGGAACCAGTAGACGCCTACCGAGCTACTATCAGCCTTTATGCTGTCCTGAACATACTTGCTGCACTGATGTACATGGGGCTTTCATCTGCCATAGAAACAGGGACTGTTGGCGGGGGACGTTTTACTAACCCGTTACGCTCTAAATCTCGTGGTCGCATACTTGGAATTTCCAGTTTGTTTGGCATTGATTCGATGGCTGGCGGTATGGTTTCTGACGCGTTCGTGTCGTTCTGGCTATTCACTCATTTTGGTGCTAATGAAGGAACCATAGGAGCCGTCTTAGTGATAGCCCAATTATGGAATGTCGCATCGATTTGGGCCGCGCCTTATGTTGCCAGGAGGATCGGACTTTTAAACACAATGGTGTGGACACAGATAGTGGCGAACTTCCTGTTGATCATATTCGCACTGGCTCCTACGGTTACGGTCGCGATCGCTGTGTTCATTATCCGAGAACTATTCAACGAAATGGATGTGCCAACGCGTCAGTCATACGTGATGGCCATAGTTCCACCCGATGAACGTGTAGTGATGGCTGGTGCTAATAATTTGGGCCGGACAACCTTCAGGATGCCAAGTACCACGTTGACAGGATTACTTTGGTCAAACGGTGTCACTGCAGCCCCATTTATCATCGCTGCCACGGCAAAACTTACCTACGATGTAGCCGTGTATGCAGCATTTCGTGGGGTTACCCCTCCGGAAGAAGACCTCAGGCGTAAGTCTGAACTCGGGGAATAACCTAAGTGGTAACGCCCAAACTTTTCATTAGCAGCCCAGTAATCCACTTGTGAAGAAGTCAGGAACTTTTAGAACCAATTTGCTGGAATTAGACTCTGATGAGGCGACATTCCTAGAGCAATTAAACTTTACATTTTTCGGCGATGGGCCCGTTCCTCTGCGACCGAGGTCAGTGCGTTACGGACGTCATCGATCAACTGTTCGACGGGGCGGAAAGGATCGCGTGATCCTTCGGCATCATTTACCCAGTCAGCCAGTTCATGATGGATTTCCAACAGTTCCCGGTCATTGAGCATCATTGGATTGATATTATGAAACTCTGGTGGCTGCCCAGGATCGTCAATCATCAACGACTCGATTATCAATGGTCAGGAGGGTTATGCACAGAGCGTTCACTATGCGACTCTCTCGAACTTCTGGATCGACCGATAGTCTTCTCCAAACGACCCCCGACCAGCGTCTCCGGAGACAGTAACTTCACCGACGTAGAGGCTGTTGTCAGGACCTATGGCGATACCATGAGGCGAGAAGAACGAGCCGGGCTCAAAAATATCATCGCTACCCCATTTGCCCACGAGTTCGTGGTCGACTGTCCAAATACTCATGCTTGGGATCCCGGGATTGTCGGTGGGCGCAGCCAGACTAAGCCCACCCTTGTGGCCTAGCTCAGCGACGTACACCAAACCATCAGGGCCTATAAATACGTCGCATGGTCTAGAAACCTCGTTCCAAGTGTCGAGATGTTCCCCTTCCTGAGTGAACACCTGTAACCGTGAGTTCTCGCGGTCGCAGACGTAAACACGACCATCGGGTGAAACAGCAACGGCGTGTGAAAGGTTGATTTCACCGTCAGCGGTTCCGGGCTCACCCCAGGACAACTTCAGGGTTCCGTCAGACCCGAATCTGTGGACTCTGGAGTTTCCATATCCGTCCGAGACGAAGATATCACCGTCGGCGTTAAGAGCAGCTTTCGTAGGTTGATTAAAAGGGGCCCCACCGTGCGTGATGGTTCGATAATCGGTGGTTATTCCAGTATCTGACGGCTGGCCCTTATTTCCGATGGTCATTAGTACTTCGCCGGACGTGGTAGTTTTCGTAACTAGGTGTTCAGCAACGTCGACTGCGTACACCAGATCGTCTGGACCTATGGTTATGTTGTGTGCTCGGGTGAACAGGTCGGAACCCCATTCGTCGTGTAGTGTGCCGTCTGGTTCAAACACCATCACGGGGTTTGTCCCACGATTAAACACGTAGACCAGTCCCTGTGAGTCCACAGCTACGCCGGCGACCTCGCGGAATTTTTGGCCATCAGGTCCAGGCCATCCGGGGACGACGCGGAATTTCATGTCGCCGGCTGCGACGATCTTATCGGGCATTTTAAATTCCTCTTCGTGAGTCGCTCTGTACGTGTTGTAACTCTAGAAAAGAGCAGTCTACAGCGCGGACGACCCAGGTCTCACGTGACTCAGCCCGGGTTTTCAGCTTCCAAAAGATGTCGCGCCACGATCGATCCTATCTTTGAGCGGTCGTATATGCACCACTTTTGGTCCAGGATTGTTTGTTGTCGTAATCCTTCAAATGAGAATGCACTTGCGATGGCAACGCAGCGCATGTCTGCTCGAACGGCCGCCTCAACCCCTATTACGGAGTCCTCGACAACTACGACTTCATCGCTGTTAACTCCGAGAGCCTCGGCTGTCTTGAGGTAAATCTCGGGGTTCGGTTTGCCGTTTGTGACTTGATCGCGCCCGATAAGAGCGTCGAGGATCGAATTTATCCCGAGCTCCGACACTACGCGCTGTGCGGATTCGGTAAAAGATGAGGTTGCAACGGCTACGAGCTTTCCGGCAGCGGATTGTGAATGGAGGAGATCTATAGTTTGGGGATATGCGACAGATCGCAACCCTTCTCCAGTGGCAAACTCCGTACGATAACGCGCAGCCTGCAGAGCGCTGAGTGCGCGCCACTTATCTTCAGTGTTACCTGGCAACTTGGACCGCAATCCCAGTTCTTCCATCATGGTACGAGCTGCCGTTTCGTCTGTAGATCCGACAATCCGACGGTACACATCGATTGCACGCTGGTCGGGCCCGCCTAACCCCAAGAGTTCTTTTGATACCGCCGCGTAGGCCTTTGCCTTCAGCATCTCGGTTTCTACCAACGTTCCATCGAGATCGAATATGAAGGCACGGATCATTTTCGGTTAGACGCCTTTGTCAGTAGAAGGGCTTACTAAATGTGGCGTGTTGACAGATTTATCGGCTTCATACGACGTCCGATGTCTTTAGTGCATCGGAGTAACTTTGGTATGCGGCGTTGTAGTGTTCGGCTATACGCATTGAGGCAGTATCACGATCGATCTCTCCCGTGTGATACAGCCTTAGGTCTTCGGCGTAAATCGTTGGTCCGACTACTAATCCCTGGCATCCCGGTGTCCTAGAAGCTAGTTGGATCAGATTCTGATCCAACTGGGGGGTCTTTGAAAAGTTGTCGCCAATTGTGAAAAGGACGCCCACTTTACGATCATCGACTTGTGCCTGAGCCGTGGCGGTAGCCATGGCAGCGTTGTTGTCTATGACGCGTATCGCCCATAGGTCCGGTTCTACTCCAGCGTCCTGTAACTCACGGATCGCTTGCACTACGAGTCCGGGCCTTATCGTGGAATCCCATGTGTCCTGGCTACCAGACTGGTCTAGTTGTGCCTGAGTTGGACGCATGATCAACTCAAGAGTTAACTTTGGCCCGTTGGCGCGAGAAATCTCGCTCAATCTTCGTAGCTTGCGCTGTTGAGCCTCGTTGATTTCCGATTCTTCGCCAGGGTTATACGGGACACGTGCGGCAGAGTAAGTCACATCAAGGTTGGACAATCTTTCGGAAAACCCCAGAGCATCTTCGAACCGGAATTCTGCCACCCGAGATCGTTCTACCGACATCATGGTGCTCAGGTTCATCCCACGCCCGCGCAACAAGATAGATTCTCCAAGGTCAGAATCAGTCCATATCGCAGCCTGTGACTTTGGAATCCCGTTCTCTACCGCCTTTAAAAGTCCTTCGAACACGATCTGTTTTAGCTCGGCTGCACGTTCACGGTCAGCAGCTGCAGGGTGAACGGGACTGGCTGAGAGTAGTTCCGTAAACAGGTCAACGCGGTGATCCACCGCGAGAACCATCATTGGGATTTCAGTACTAACCGTTGGCATGCTCCAGGGTCCCTTTCAGACCTTGGACCTCGCCCTCAATTACGCTCTAGTAAGAATAGAGCTAGGATCTAGGTCCAGTGGTTCTCCTGCTGAATTTCTCGACAGTTCTAGCGTACTACGAGGTACGTTGGGAGGGCGCCGATTCTAGCATGGGTTTGCCCCACGCGAGCACTGTTTATCATGTTTTATTATGGTCTCAGAAGGGTTGTGATAGTTTGTACAGCAGTTGGATATGGAGCCTGTAGCACCGCAATAGTATTCCGGAGTCCATTTTCTTGTAGAGCCTGAAGGTCACCAACTATCTGGGCCATGAAAAGTGACTCGAACCCGTACTCTAGTTCCGATGAGTCTTTTTTAGCGATATCGCCAGTCAGTCTAGGCGATGCAAGACTCTTTTCGCTTCCGGCCATCAGCACAAGTCCAATCACGCTCGCTGGACCGCCTTTGTGAAGTTGACCCGTCGAATGCAGGTAGCGAGGACCATACCCAAAGGTTGTCGCCGATCCGGTGCATTTGGTGATAGCTATGCGCAGTTCTGAAATGGCTTGGGACATCTCATATGATTCTGGTAAGTAACCCAATATTGCGATGTAATCTCTCTGCTTAGCCTGCAAAATAAGGTCTATGACTTCGTCTAATTTGCTGACCAAGGGTATCGATCGGCGTATTTCTTCTGCCGATTTGGAAGTCGATAGCAGACTATCCGTTAACTTTTTGCCCGTTTCGACGTTTGGCTGGTCAAATGGGTATACAGACAGGATTGTAGCGGCCACTGCAACAGCGAATTCCCATCTAAAAAATTCAGCAGCGATGTCGTAACGGTCGTTCAAATCTAACCGAGTTATGGGATGACCGTTCGCTTCTAGAAGTTCTACGTGAGCGTCTGTTCTAGCGTTGTCTTCACCTGCTAAGCGCAAGTAGATGAAGTTACGATCATCCCCGTAGTCAGAGGGGTTGTGAAGTGGCTCTTCGACGATTGGTATTAGCCCTTTTCCATTCTTCCCGGTAGATTCCGCAAGAAGTTGTTCGATCCAGAGTCCTAAAGAATTAATACTTGGAGAGGTCAGCACAGTGACCTTATCTTTGCCTATTGCGGCCAATCCGCCGAGCGTGGCGCCGAGCATCGCCCCCGGATTTGTTTTGACATCGATTTCTCGTTGACACAATGCAGCCATTAACAGTGCCGTCCGCTGCACCTTTTTAAGGTCCACGCCAATTAAGGCTGCCGGTAAAAGTCCGAAGTTGGATAGCACAGAGAAGCGACCCCCTACGCCTGGGGGGCCGGCGAACACTTTCTTAAAACCACAGTCTCGAGCTTTCGTTTCTAGGGAGGTACTGTGGTCGGTGATGGCAATGAATTGTGAGTATGGGTCGTCGATTCCCGCTTCTTTCATCTCACCATGGAAGTATTCGGCGAGTTTAAGAGGTTCGATGGTTGTTCCAGATTTACTAGAAACGAGAACTAGGGTCCGTTCAAGGTCAACCTGATCTCGAACAGTTTTGATTTGTCCCGGTATTGTCGAATCTAGAACGTGCAAGCGGAGGTACCCCGGCGATGAACCTAATGTACGTCCTAAAACCAGTGCACCGAGGCTACTCCCGCCCATTCCGATTACTATCAAATCCGAAAAACCATCTTTTCGGACCTGAGTAACAAATGTGCTTATGCCATCGATTAGTGCTGAGATTTGAACTGGAAGATCCAGCCATCCCGTCGCTTCTGCTGCCAGGGCTCCACCCTCGGAGGGCGGCCCCCACGCGGACTGAGAGCGTTCCCATACAGCAGCAACAACCTCACTGCACTCCAATTTAGCAAGTTCCTCAGAAACCAGTGTCCTCCAATGGTTCATCGGTCTGCTGGAACTGTTGCACTTGGCAGTTGGTGGTAAGCGATTTGAATGAGGGCCATAAAGATTGTGGTATTTGATGGCACCATACACAAACCAAACATATGCAAAGGATTCAGTTCCTTGGAGTTACCAGGGCCGAGTCCGGGGTAGTTAAATAACGTCGACTGACCTGATCGATGTGCCTGCGCGAGGGTGTCGCGAGCGCTATCAGGCATGGCCTATATCCGAGCCTTCTAGAGCTTCCTGTTCCAACTTAATTACTTTATCAAGACGTCTTTGGAATCTAGGATGTTTATCCATCTGAGCTGTTAAAAAAGCATCCACCAGTGCTTCTGCCAGCGCTACCCCGACGATTCTTGCTCCCATACAAAGTACGTTCATATCGTCGTGTTGGACCCCTTGTGCCGCTGAGTAAGTATCGTGGCACATAGCGGCGCGCACCCTAGGAACCTTATTAGCTGCGACTGACGCTCCTACACCACTACCACAAAGAATTATGCCTCGGTCCACTTTCCCGTCAGCTACTGAGCGAGCGACTGGCGCTGCCAGGTCCGGGAAATCGTCGTCAGCGTCGTATTCGTGTGCACCGTGATCTACAACATCATGGCCTAATGCGGAAATGTAATTTTTGATGTGGTTCTTCATGTCGAGACCGGCGTGGTCGCCGCTAATGGCGATCTTCATATGTTCTCCGATTCGGATCGTATTTGGTGCTATTTACTCGGGTTGATGCAGTTGCCCCAATATCTACAAGGCCTTTAGCGCGGCACCTTGTATATTCTCTCCCAAATTAAGACTTCTGAATTTATGCAGTTTGCATGATTGCGTCGTCATGGTTGGCCTGTGTTCCTAGATCGGGTCATGATCGCACTCACTGCTGTATGAACCTTTTTCATCTTGTGGATCTAAGAGCGAGTGATAGAACTGGTGATGCCTCTTAAGACCTGCCTGGTAGGCCTCGTTTGCTGCCAGATTGGGATTGTATCGAGCTCCTCTATCTACTGGGATATCGTCTAGCGATGCGATGACTCCAGCGCTTTCCAGAGCAAGAATCGCACTTCCGCGACTGGTTGTTTCAGGTTCCGCAGACTCCACGACGGTACGGCCCAAAACGTCTGCAAACATTTGGAGCCATGTCGGTGAACTTTGAGCAGCACCTCCCCCAACTATAATTTCCTCTCCCAGTGCAACCGCAGTCGAAAGTCGTTTGGCTATCAAAGTGAAGCGGTATGCCACCGATTCTAGTCCGGCCCTGACAATCTCTGCGGGAGTTGTACTGGCCCGCAAACCCAAAACAGCACCAGTGGCATCGTCTAACCAGCCTGGGCTTCTTTCTCCCCTCAAGAAAGGCAGAACCGTTAACCCATGGCCGTTCGGAGGAAGACTGGATATTTCCGTCTCGAGGATCTCTGGTCGTGGCAGAGCAAATGTTTTACTCATCCAAGCGAACAGACTTCCTGCATCAGTGACAGCACCACCCAATAAGATTCTTTCGCTGGACAGGTTGTAAACGCTGAGGCCACGAGGAACGGTTGCCAATGGAATGGGAACTCCGGCTCTTACCGCCCCTGTCGTGCCAACGGTTAGTGCGGTGTTACCGGGAGAGG
This sequence comes from Dehalococcoidia bacterium, assembly GCA_046583495.1. Lineage (GTDB taxonomy): Bacteria > Chloroflexota > Dehalococcoidia > Lucifugimonadales > Lucifugimonadaceae. Next base: position 14,498 of record JAYGCF010000050.1, on the reverse strand, counting down.
AACACCTCTCGCCGACATTTGCTGCAGCGCCGTCCCCAACAGCCAGACAGAATGAGGCGTGTTTAAGTGCTGGCCACTTATGTGCATATACGGGTAACAGGCCGGAGATAGCATCCCCGTACTCAGCCAATCTGGGTAGTTCGGCCACAGAGATATCGGCATATTCCAGTAACTCATCATCCCACTTACCCGTATGCCGATTCATTAGTCCACTCCAAGACGCCACAGAGCTGCTGCAAGCTGCATCGACCCCAAACCAACGGCTGTAAAGAAAGCTGGCGAAGTTGGTCCAGAGCTTTGTCTTGTCCCATGCTTCTGGTTCAGTGCGACGGATCCACTTAAGACGTGCTGGGGCATACGCGGTGTGGAGCATGGCACCAGTCCGTTGATGTATAGCAACGGCGTCTAAGTCATGTCGCATCTGAGAAACTTCGGCCTTGGAACGCGTATCGGCATAGGTATAGACCGGCGTGGTCGGGTTTCTGTCCGCGTCGACGCCAAGAAGATTGCCAACAAAAGTGTCTAAACCGACTGCCACGATCTCATAAGCTGCCTTACCGGCAAGTCTCATAATCTCGTCCAACGCCTGCTCTACCACCCTTGTAAGTCCGATAGGGTCCTCGACGGCTCCACCATCGGATGTTGTAGGCGTCACGTGCGGAGTAGCGACCGTCAAGCCAGGTACAACTCGGGCGCGGGCATCATAAATTGTGGCACGTACTGATGAGCTGCCGATGTCCAAGGCGAGAACGTATGGGAGGTGTTTAGTTGCGATGCTCATATGCAGCATTCCCGACCCGCTGGAGACGGGTAGGGGGCAGGAGAGTCTCCGTCTATGGTGACCATTAACTTAAGGCCGTGCTGCTCGACGCGCGTTTACCTCTATCGCGTAAACCGCGTCATTCACAGCAACAAATAGAGTCTTCCCATTTGGACCTCCGAAATCTAGATTCGCATTTCGGTCCGGCATCTTGATCTTGCCGAGTAACTCTCCGGCGGGGTTAAACACCTGGATGCTGTCTCCCGATGAGGTCCAAACATTGCCATCAGTGTCAACCCGGAACCCGTCTGATTTCCCGGGGGTCGGCTTGGCGTATATTCGATGGTTTGAGAGGTCTCCTGCAGCTGATACATCGAATGCGTGAATTGAGGCTTCGGGAGCTTCAAGTTCGTGGCCAGTATCGGCAACGTAAAGGATCGACTCGTCCGGGGAGAATGCGATCCCGTTTGGCATGTCGAAATCATCGATTACGATTACGATTTTGCCACTGTCTGGCCAGAGCCTGAATACATAGTTGGCTCCGAGCTCAGAGTCTGCCTTGTGTCCCTGATGGTCACTCAGGATGCCGTAAGGGGGGTCAGTGAACCAAATGGTGCCATCGGATTTCACCACAACATCGTTCGGTGAGTTCAGTTTTTTTCCAGCGTAGTTGTCGATAAGGTTGACAATAGTGCCATCCAACTCTGTGCGACTGACCCGACGACCTCCATGTTCGCAGGAGACTAGTCGGCCCTCTCGGTCAAGCGTGTGTCCGTTGGTGTACCCGCAGGGTTGTCTGAACGTAGTAGTACCGGTAGATTCAGACCACTGCATCATGCGGTCGTTGGGTATATCACTCCATACCACGTACCCGTCGGATTTTTTGGACGTATCCGGAATCCAGGTAGTACCTTCCGCCCATATGTAATCGCTACCCAGTTTCCGCAGAACTGCATTAGGAACGATTAATTTTCTGAAGGTCTCTGAAAAAATCTCGTATTGAGCTGCCAAATGGTTCTCCTACGCCGTGTTGTTTAGGCATGAGTTTAATACGGGTATGCCCCTTTGGATTTAAGAGAAATTTTCCAGACGGCACTAGTGGCGCAAATGAAGAGGGTTTGGCGGTCCGACATGCCAAAGCAACAGTTGGCGGCAACCTCCGGGGTAATGAACTTGCCGAGCATTACCCCGGAGGAGTCGAACACTTGCACGCCTTCACCAGATGTAACGTACAGGTTTCCATCGGTATCAACCCGTAGGCCGTCAGGGACGTGAGGGGATACCTCACAGATAACACGGCTGTTAGTCAATGTTTTACCGTCGCTGACATCGAAAGCTCTTAAATGGTGTGGCCGATCATCGCCATGCGTAGCGCCGGAGTCAGAAATGTAGAGTATCGACTCGTCGGGCGAGAACGCGAGCCCATTTGGTTTATCCATGTCCTCACAGACCGCTGTCAATTCGCTCGTTCTTGGGTCGAGCCGATATACCCGGTTTCGTTCCTGGTCCGCTGGTTGGCCATGGCCTGCATCCGGCATCAGTGACCCGTAATCAGGATCTGAGAACCAGACACTTCCGTCCGATTTGACCACAATGTCGTTTGGCGAGGTAAGCGGCTTTCCATCGTAACTGTCCACCAGCGTAGTTTGGAGATGTCCAGGTCGGGCTATCGAAACCCGCCTTCCGCTAGTCTCACAAGTCAGAATATTTCCGTCTTTATCCGTAGTGTTCCCATTGGCGTTATAACTTGGTTCACGGAAAATATTGACTCCATGAGATTCCGACCAACTCATGATGCGGTTGTTAGGAATGTCACTCCAGATCAAATATCGACCATCATGGATCCACGCCGCACCCTCAGCGAATTCCATTCCATTCGCAACTAGTTCCATAGTTGCATCAGGATCTACGATCAACTTGAAACGTTCGTCAATGATTTGAAGTTTTAGAGGCATGTGCTTTCTCAATCAAAATAGCAACGAAGACTTGGTGGAAGGCTAACATCGCGTGTGAAACTAGCCTACATACGGCCTAGATCAAACCAAGGGGTAATCAGTTGTCTGAACATAAAGTTTCACTGAAATGGATTCGGGATCGTGACGACTTCAAGTACCCAACTTACACCCGCGACCACACATGGTCTTTTACTGGCGGCGCGATTGTGGACGCTTCTGCCGCTCCTGAATTTCTTGGGAACGCCGGGCGAGTTGACCCGGAAGAGGCTTTTGTAGCTGCAATATCCGCCTGCCATATGCTGACCTTCTTGACAGTCTCCGCAAAACGGCGGTTTATGGTAGAAACCTATTCTGATGAGGCCGTTGGGCTCCTCGAAGAAAACGCGGATGGTCGACTGGCCATCACACGCGTGGAACTTCGGCCGAAAATAGAATTCTCCCGAGACTTACACCCATCTGTGGAACAGATTAATTCCATGCACCACATATCGCATGAAGAATGTTTTATTGCTAACTCCGTCACCGCAAAAATCGTGGTGGTTGCGCCGGAAGTTTAATGTTCATCCAGGCCTACAATCGTCAAAACGGACTTTCCAAACTTTCCCACAATATGGACACTTTTCTTGAATTCCAACTCGAAGCTGCTTAGAGCCGGGTATGCGGAGACCGTAATCACCCCTCCTGTGGGGTTCGTTATTGACGGTCCTGAACACCCAAGTCGTGGGGCTAAGGACGTAACAGATGACCTGCTAGGACGAGTTCTCATTCTTGAAGCAGGGGGAAACCGAGCTGTCATAGTGACGCTGGATGTTTGGGGTGTAAGTGAACGGTTTAACCACTCTCTTACGAAATGTGTCTCACTGAATGCTGAAGTTGATGAGTCCCTGGTCTGGGTTGCGGTCTCTGGCAATGCGACTTCGCCACCTTTGTGGGATGACGGAAATGTAGCCTACGCAGAGTATGCTGCCTATGTTCCACAACAACTTGGTGGAGCGGCCGCTTTGGCGCTGAGCCGAATGCAGGATGCTGAACTTGGTTTTGCTACAGCGTTTCTCCCAGACCTTGCGACCTCTATCGAAGGTAGGACTCAAGACCTGAACGAGACAGTCCCAATCATGATCGTTGATGGTGTATCTGGTCCCATTGTTCGAGTCTTCAGTTTTTCATGTCCGGGATCTGTTATTGGCGGAAATTCGTTTGGGTGGACTGCTGATTACCCAGGCTACGCTTGCTGGGCCCTTTCCGAGGCATCGGGCGCTGAAAGTTGCATGTTTGTAGGTGGCGCATCTTCAGATATAAGGCCATTCGACTGGTATCCCGATAATGTTGCACCTACACATGTCGATAGGAGCGCCGCTGACGTTCAGGCGCTCGGATGGTTGTTAGCAGCACAGGCAGGAGTTGCCTCTCAAGGGGCGTTACTTCGTAGAAACATTGAGATAAAGGCCGTATGCAGGCATAGTTCAGACCCGAAGTTGGGGACTACAAAATCTCTGTCTATAGGGCAGGGCTTGTTTGAGTCATTCACGAATCCGCTGCCATCTTCATTTGGAACGTCACAGGCCGAAATGTACTCTGATCGGGTTGTATTTACGTGCGCTAACCTGGGTGGAGATCCGTTCACCTAGGCAGGCGGGTACGAAATAGGTTGGGCCTGATCCTTGGTTGAAAATGACAAGAGTTATTCCTCTATTCGGTATGAAAGTTTCATAGTCCTATATCTGTCTAGAGAATGTTCCGTGGGACGGGGGTTGTGTTGAACCAATGTTCTCACTAGCGAGCTTTTGGCCAATTCACCAAAACTGCTCCAACGATGACTCCAGCAGCTCCAAGTAGAAATGTTCCGGTGAGCGTTTCCTCAAGAATTGCCGCACCTATCCCGGTTGCCACCAACGGGTTGAAGTTCACGTAGATCACGACCTGGGTTGGTGACAACCTTGTCAGTGAGAACACGAACATCAACTGAGCGAGTCCAAGGGAGCCCAGGTACAGCATCAGGAGAGTGTTCTGGGTACCAAACCCGCCAGTGTTGCCAAGAGCTATCTCTATTAAGGCCATAGGCGCAAGCATCGTGACGCCGATCAACATCGTCCATGCAGTCACATTTAATGCTGAGTAACGCGAGAACGCCGGCTGGGAAGCTACGCCGTAAATTCCTACACAGGCAGCGGCGAACAAAAGAAGAGCCGCACCAACAACCGCTGCTAGGGTACTAGCCATCTGGCCGTTCGTTTCGGCTGGGTGCAGGGAACTTTCGCCAAACACCAGTACGATTCCTGCAAATGAAAGGAGTACACCCAAGTATTGCCGTCGGATAAGCGATTCTCGTCCGGTGATCCTGCCTAGTACAACACTCCAGATCGGTGAGGTAGCCATAAGAAGGGCACCGCGTGAGGCTTCTGTTACCTGAAATCCGAATGCCATAGAAAGTGGGAAGGCAGTGAAATAAAAGGCAGCCAGCAAGAAGAATAAGCCCCAGTCACGCTTCTGTACCCCCATACCTTGGCGGTGAAACAGCAACACCAGAGTCCACAGGATTCCTGCGCCGATTCCTATTCGAATAGCGGCTAAGGTGAACGGGGCGATGTCCTGTGCAACAACCCTAGTTCCCGCGACAGCCCCACCAAAAAGGCTGAATGCAGCAATGGCCGCGACGTTTGGCCATAGGTCCTGTGACCAGTTGGTGCTACGCGTGATTACCGTTGTACCACCACCGTTCCGTCCTTCACGACTAACTTCAAATCACGTACGTTCTCGATGTCGTCGAGAGGATTCGAATTGACCGCTACGAGGTCAGCTGCCTTGCCGGGTTCGATGGTTCCTCGGACATCATCGACAAGGCATATTTCTGCCGATGTTTTTGTCGCCGCTACGATCGCCTGCCACTCAGTCATGCCTCGCCTTACAAGTTGACCCATTTCTAGGAGACCCCCATCGGGCAATGCCAAATCTGATCCGCACGCGATCGGGACACCCGCATCTAGGGCCTTTTTAAAACCCTCTGCGTGTGCTTCAGCAGCCACGACTGCCCGTGCAGCGTAATCAGGTGGTGCAGGGTTAGCCTCACACCACTTTCTTTCGGCTTCTGACTCAGCATATTCGGGCCCACGGTTGAGATGACTCAATCCGAGCGTCGGCACGAAATAAGTCCCGGCATGCATCATCATTGCAATCGCTTCATCATCTAAGACATAGCCGTGCTCAAGTGTCCATGCACCGTGACTAATTGCCGTTTTGATACCGTCGGTCCCGCCAGCATGGGCCACAACTTTGTAGCCACGTTGGTGACATATCTCAAATGCTGCATCTATCTCGTCAGTTGTCGGAAAGGTCTTTTCCATACCATCCCAAGGAGGCCCCATGATGCCTCCAGTGAGGTTAAGTTTGATGAAATCGACACCGTTTTTAATATTTTCACGGATTGCTCGGCGGTATTCGGTTGGTCCGTCCAGTTCTTTGGCTGTTCCCGATCGCAGGAAATGCCCGGCAGTGGTTGTGAGAAACCAGCCACATGTGAAAAGCGATGGCCCAATGAACTGTCGGGAATCAAAGGCTCGCTTCCAGGCAACGTCTACGTAATTTCGCTCGCCCACTACACGCATTCCAGTGATACCAAGGGCTAACGCGTCCATGCAGTCACGTCCTGCACGAGTTGTTCGCTCGGCTGTTGTTTCATCGCGCCAACCAGGATCGGGTATTCCTCGACCGATGTGTGTGTGTACGTCCCACAGTCCCGGAAGCAACCACGCTCCTTTGAGATCAATCACCTGGGCCTCTCCATAAGAGGGGGCTGACCCAGCCGGAAGCAGGTCCGCAATCCGGGACCCCTCCACTATCACCGTGGATTCTTTAGGCTCCTGCGAAGTTGCGTCTATCAGGTGTGCATTCTGGATTATTAATCGTTCATGTTCGTTCATGTCGGGCCTTTTGAGTAAAGACGGGGCTGGCTAGGTTTTAAAATACGTTAGCGGTACGGGTCTGAGTATAGTCGGCAGGATGCTGGTCGAAGTCCAGGGTTCGCCCCTAGTCACATCTCTGGAAGAGACTATGTATTTCTAGTGATTAGTCTCGCAAGCAGTGCGAACAAATCCGCTAAATATGGGTTGTCGTGAGGGCGACACTTGGCATTTAAAATGAAAGCATATTTCAAACTTTCGAAGGTCTCTTAGATTTAAATTCGTGACCGTAGTTACTCGTTGGGCCTGAATCAGGTGGAGTGCCAATTGTAGGGTTTTCTAAAATTGCCGGGAGAGGTAAGTGGTGGAGCGCTATTGCACGTAAACTTATTTTGTTTCTCCCCATCGGGAGAGAATTTAAACGCTTAATCCAGAACAATAAGGAGCTCCGTTGACTGACTCAATGCTCGCCATGCAAGCTTTCGACCATGGCGATGTTCGCGTCGTTGAGGTCCCCATACCAGCGCCGTCTGAGGGCCAGGTATTAGTCAGGATGGAACTGGCTTCTATATGTGGTAGTGATCTGCATATTGTCGACTACGGCTGGCTTGTGAACGAGTATCCGTTAAGGCCGGGATACCCTGGCCACGAGGGCATAGGGACGGTCATAGACTCAAATGGGACTGAACTAAGAGACGGAGACCGTGTGCTCGTTACCCCTGCTATCTGGGATTCACTCAGTTTTGCGGAGTATCAGGCGCTTGGGACCAACTTTCTCACAGTATTGCCGACGGACTCGGATCAAAAACCGGAACATTTGCTCATGGCACAGCAACTCGGCACAGTTCTATTTGCTGCTAAGCGGCTCCCCAACCTGCTTAATAACACATGTGTAGTGATGGGACAGGGATCAGCTGGTCTGTTTTGGAACTTTGTCTTAAAGCACCTTGGAGCGGAACGTGTGATCGCTATAGAACCGATACAACATCGACTGGATATCGGTACTAAGTTCGGCTCAGATGACCGTATCAGTGACACCTTCGCGCTGGCTACAAAAACTGTGCTTGAATTGACCGGGGAAGGAGCAGATGTTGTTGTCGAGGCTATCGGAACGAAAGAGACGCATGGTCAATCCATAGATCTAGTAAGACCGGACGGCTTAATTGTTTGGTTCGGCGTCCCGCAATCTTCTGCGGCAATTCCATTTGACTTCGACACGTTTTTCCGCAAACGCGTCTCTGCCTACAGCCCACTCGGTGCTCAGGATGAAAGAGAACTTTCTAGTTTCCGTCAGGCCCTCAAATGGATTGATGATGGATTGATCGACATGTCATCGATAGTTACCCATTCTTTTCCGCTCTCACATGCTGGAGAAGCGTTTAAAACGGCAAGGGAACGTGAAGATAGCGCAGTGAAGATTGTTATTACCATGAACCACGATTAATCATCCTTTGCGTTCCCGTATGGAAGTATTTGCAAGTTAATCCGACTTGGACTCAGGATGAGGAAATGCAATATGTATGAGCCACCACGGTGATCTAACCTTTGTAGGTATTTCATATCGGCTCATTACTGACATGAAGGTTAAGGCAAGAACCGTAGAACACTAGTACTGGACAGAGATCGGGTAACGGGGGTCATTTCGATTGAAACGGGATAATAAGGGCCTTAACACGATGATCGCCTTGACCGCTATTATCGCCGTTATGATGACCATCGTGGGTCCTGTCCTCGATCACCATTTCGCTGAAAGACAGGCTACTCATGGACATCTTTTTGTCCACGGCTTTGAGTCTGATCATGTCCACCTGTCCGATGAAGATCACGTCCACACTGCTGACGAGGCCATTCCCTTCGGCGTGGTAGCGACCATTGATAGTGAGGCAAGCGGTGTCATTCTGGACAATGTGGCTCCATTGACATTGTTGGAGTTACACAATGATGACCCTTCGCTTCATCTAACTAGACGACTTATTCATGACCATATGCCTGTCGGTGTAGAGACCATACCGCTTACACGTCCCCCTATAAGTTAGCTCCTTCCAGTTGATCAGAGACCTTGTTGTCATGGTCATAGCGTGAAAAGCTCCATAGATAAATGAAGGAGCCAGAGATGGCGTATATCTCAAACTTCAGACTAATTTTGTTGTTCTTGATAGCAATCGGATTATTTATGATCGGTCCGATGAGGGCCGCAGCACATGAATCACGTGATGCGGGCGACTTTAGTTATATTGTCGGCTGGCAAATTGAGCCCGCATATGAAGGGGTTCCGAACGCAGTGTCCATTAAGGTTTCGGGGCCGTTGGAAACCGCCAGTGGCGCACTACAAGTGGATCTGACTCATGTTCCGACAGGTACCACTAGGACGGTGACACTTGAGGCTGCATTCGACGATCCAGGTCATTACATTGCACCGATAATCCCGACTGCCCCAGGTGCGTATCGATTCCATCTCACGGGCGAGATTCGAGGCATCAAAGTCGATCAGTCGTTTGACTCTGGTGCAGGCACATTTGACGACATCCAGACACAGACTTCGATTCAATTCCCGTTAGAAGTGTCTGCGCCAAGGGAAATTGAAGGTGCAGTACGAGCGGCCGAAGACGCGGCAGCCGTATCGGAGGAACTCGCTAGCGCTGCCTCGGCTGATGCATCGTCTGCACAGACTCTGGCTATCGGCGCTTTAGTTGTGGGGATCATCGGGCTAGTCTTCGGAATCGGCGGCATGGCCGTCGGATTCAGGAAGAATTAAGCAATGCACCGGAGTGCATCAAATAAGAGCCTATCTATGGGCATATCCCATAAACGTGGTTTCGTAGATAAGAAGTATCGTTCTCATCAGGCTACTTTAAGGCGTGAGACCCACCTCCTTTCGATCGGTACACCGATGCCACTCCTTCATGGACTTACTGGTGGGGGTTATTTGGACGAAATAATCACGCTTGGTCTCCTCGCGGGGTTGGTTATTGGTTTGACTTTTCTGTCTTTCCGTGGGACCCGAAATAAGAATAAGAAAATCAGGAGACGTAATAAGCGAGGTCGTAAGCGTTGAACTTTTGGACGAGGGCAAGCCAATGGTGCCTACCTGTTTTAGGGGTGGGAGTGGTGGTATTTGTCCTTCTCATGGGGTCTGTAAACGATGTCTCAGCACACGCCAATCTGACACGGGCAGAACCGGCGCCAAATTCTGAACTTCCAGAATCTCCGGACCGGATTGTCCTTTGGTATTCCGAGGGCGTCGAGGCTGAAATGTCCGAAATACGGGTTCTCGATGAGTTGGGTGAGATCGTGGATAACAACGATGTCACCACTGTAGGCAGGCCAGTCGAGTCGGTATTCGTTACTCTGCCTCCACTAGAAAACGGCACCTACACAGTGACCTGGTCAAACGTCTCGACAATTGATGGTCATCGGGTACGCGGTTCATTCCTGTTTTCAGTAGGCGAACAAATCTCCGGAGAGATTGAGCCGTATACCCAACCGATTATCACCAACTCCCAGGAACCATTCCTCCGGTGGCTCGTACTTCTGGGCGGGTTATCGGTAGCGGGCGGATTACTCCTGGAATTGGCTGTGTGGCGTCCGGTTTTAACCGGGTATCGATTGAACATCGTGGCATATCGAGTTGGATGGCTGTATCTCGGCGGAATGGTTGTGCTGGGGGTGGCGTCAGTTGGTCAACTTGTATCGCAGGCAGTATCAACATTCGAGGTGTCGTCTTTTGGCTCTGTAGGCGAAGCTGTGCTATCAACCCTCGGAACCCACTGGGGAGAGTCATGGTTATGGCGCTCCTCTTTCTTTGCCGTGATGGCGCTCGCCCTAATCATTCGCTACTTTCGTGAGCCTGGAATTTCGGGCAGTAAACACAGATCTCGGCCGATTTATGCAACCTACGTAGCACTTATAGCATCGCTACTGTTCCTGGTCCCGATAACTCTCATAAGTCATGCTGGGACCACTCCCGAGTTGGAGTTTCCTGCTGAACTATCTCACTACTTGCATCTTGTGGGTGCTGCAATGTGGGTCGGTGGATTGTTCCATCTCGCCATCGCTGTTCTACCTGCCTTTCGTTCCGTTGATTCGGGTGAAAGACGTGCTTTCCTATCCGATGCGATGCCACGGTTCTCAGCAATTGCGATTATCGGCACTGTGGCGCTGGGTGCGTCTGGAGTATTCAGCGCATGGGCACAGGTCACAAGTATTCCCTCTTTTGCGACGCCTTTCGGGATAACCCTGATAGTGAAGACCGCGGTTATTTTTCCGTTACTCGTACTCGCCATAGTTAACCACCGTTGGATTCGCCGAAGATTGGTGTCCAGTGACGGTGCTGGAAGATGGTTAACGCGGACCGTTATAGGTGAAGCTGCGATCGCAGCAGTTGTTCTATTGCTCGCGGCGCTGATGACGAGCATGGAGCCCGCACGACAGGTCGCTGCTCGTCAGGGACTGGGACTTCCGGACGGTTTCCAAGGCGATACTATTTCTGAGAACACGGAGATTGATATTGTCGTGGAGCCGGCGAAGACAGGACGTAACAAGATATTGGTTACGCTACTCGATCGGCGCGGCGCTCCGGTGATTGATGCAACGGATGTTCGGGTCCGGCTGAGTTTCCTGGAACAGGATTTAGGTGAATTACCGGTATCTTTGGAGAACACTGGAAACGGGGTGTGGGTGTTGGAAGACGCTGTAATCGGATTGGTCGGGGTGTGGCAAATCGAATCAGATATCACACGTCGCGACGGGTTTGATTCACGTGCAGCGTTTCGGTTCGAGGTACTCTCAGGCTCTGGGTCCAACAGTGATGCTATCCGGCTAGACAGGGATCTAGGCAGAGTGCTGTTAGGCGCGGAGATTGCCTTGATCGGTGTTGCATTGTTGGCTGTGGGCGTTCCATTAGGCGGATGGTATGAGCGCCGCGGTTTGGCGTTCATGGTACCTGGGCTGGTGTCCGGTGTATTGGGGGCAGGCCTGATCATATGGGTTCAGTATCTCTCGCCGGTCAGGATGGAGCAGCAGACAAATCCTTTTGTGCCTAATGAGGATTCTATTTCTACCGGATTGTCGGTATATACGTCAGTCTGTAGTTCCTGTCATGGGGTGACAGGTGTCGGTGATGGTTATGCCTCGGACCAGCTTTACCCATCGCCAGCAAATCTGCCAGTTCATGTGCCGTTGCACACTGAAGGCGAGTTATTTGAGATTATCAGAAGCGGAGTGGCAGGTACGGCCATGAAGGCCGTACCTGACGACTTAGGGAATGAGGATGTGTGGCACCTTATCAACTACATAAGGACACTGAATGGGACCGAACTTCAATAAGGCAGGAGATACATTTCGGAATTAGATGGCGATCACACTTTCGGTCGTTTGACCATTGAGATGCTCGACCATCATGTTTCGTACAAAGTAAGAGGGCCACACCGTTACTCACGGTGTGGCCCTCTTTATTGATTGACGGTTCTAGTAGCCGTATGCCTTTGCTCTTAAACGGAGTTACGCAACCTGGGGTCAAACCTATCCCGGAACCAGTCGCCGATGAAGTTCAACGACATTACCAAGAGGAAGATCATCACACCCGGGAAGAAGGAAATCCACCAGGCGGAAGCCAGGTAGTCACGGCCTTCAGCAACCATTGCACCCCATGTCGGGGTAGGTGGCGGAACTCCCGCTCCAAGGAAGCTAAGGATAGCTTCAGCCAGGATCAGCTGACCGACACGAAGCGTAGCAATCACGATAACCGTGTTGATTACGTTTGGCATGATGTGCTTCCACATAATCCATATGTCTGAAGCACCGGTCGCCCGGGCTGCCGCTACGTAGTCACGCTCTTTTAGACTCAGCGTTTCGGCTCTTACGTTCCTCACAAATGGCGGCCAGGCTAAGAGTGCTAGTAGCACCAGCATGACCGTAATGCTTTGCCCGAAAACGATCACCGCAACTAAGGCCAGTAAAATGAACGGTATCGAGAAATACACGTCCAGAGCTCGCATTAAGATCTCGTCTAGCCAACCACCGAAATAACCCGCGGCTAACCCGTAGAAGGTCCCGAACACCATTCCGACACTAGCAGCGATTGACAAGATGATGAGAGAGATCTGCGCCCCCTTCATGATTCTAGTCAGAATGTCACGACCGAACTGGTCAGCCCCAAGCCAGAAGTGTGGGCGGGATGGAACAGGCTCGCCCTTCTTTTCTGCTCGCTCAACGGCACGGTTATAGTCCCGATCGTTTTGTCCAGTGTTGATCCCAGAGTTACGATCTCCGAGAGATGGTTTCTCAGGGTTAAACCCGGTAATCCCATCCCACCCAGGTCCACCAGCCAATACAGCCATGATTATCAAGATCGAAAGCATCATGACCGGAAGGACTGGCCATTCTTGAACGAATTGCCACTTGCGTTGGAGCCAGTTTTTCCTTTTAGCCCTGCCTACAACAGCAAAACTTTGGGAATCACCTATAGATACTTCAGTTGCCATAGAAAGTTGATCCCCTTTACCCGATCCGAATTCGAGGGTCGACGATTGCGTACGTAAGATCAGTCACCAGATTAATGACTACGTACATAGCGGCGAACACAAGAACGCAACCCGTCATAACCGGGAAGTCATTTTCGTTAGTTGATTGAACAGCGAGTCTGCCAAGCCCGGGCCATGTGAACACGGTTTCCACAACAACAGTACCGGTTATGAATCCTACCAAGATCAAAGCGGAAAGCGTCAATGGTGGGATAAGAGCGTTTTTGAAAGCGTGCTTCCAGATTACCATCTGGGTCCCCACACCCTTGGCTCGAGCCAACTTGACGAACTCGGAGTCGAGAATTTCCAACATCGCCGAGCGTGTCAGCCGGAGGTAACTTGCGGAAGCCGCAAGTCCCAGAGTTCCGGCCGGCATTATGAAATTCTTTAATCCACCAATGCCTTCACCCTTGCCGCCCGCCGGCAACCAGTCCAGGCGAACTGCAAACAGAAGAATGGCCATGATGCCGATCCAGAAAGGTGGTGCTGCTTGTCCGAGCAAGGCGAATCCTCGTCCAAGATAATCCCAGAATGACCCTCGTTTGACCGCCGATAAGACACCCAGCGGGACACCTATAAGAGTGGCAATAACCCAGGAGACAAGCCCGAGTTGCAACGTATTAGGGACTTTTTGGACGATTAGTTGGGAGACGTCGACTCGGCCTAACAGTGATTTGCCAAGGTCTCCACTGACGACATCACCGACCCACTTGAAATACTGAACGATGAGCGGCTTATCTAGTCCGAGGGCCACACCTAGGTCATCCCAGGCTTGGTCAGACATCCCATATCCACCCTCTTGTGCGTATAGAAGGCGAGGATCACCTACCACACGGGAGAGAGTGAAGACGATGATCGTCGCACCAATCAACGTGAATATGCTAAAGACCAATCGCCTTAGCAGAAATTTATACATAAACCTCTTCCTGGATTTGGGACCACATCGTGCTCATGTTGGTAATCGTTCGCAAGGATAACGGGTTCTGCACTAAACATGAAGCCCATGTGAAGGTGATATCGGGATTAGGTATTAACAGGTATCGATTTCTCGAACAAATTGACCTTAAATCAGTCCTTGAAAAATCTGATACCACACTCAGGCGCAGGACATAAATGAAGTGATTACTCGTAGTCGGTGAATTTTACTCTTTAACGTTATCGATATGAGATCATTTTGTACGCCGGTTGTGACGAGTAAATGAGTACCGGCATCAGGACATACCGTTTTATGTGTTGGTCAGTATCGATACGCGAAGAGGGGGTGACACCCTTGCGGATGTCACCCCCTCAGTAATCGACTTACGTCGACCTGTTCCCGAGGTTTACTTCAGGACCAGGCTTTCCAGGTTGTTCATCTGCTGGAGGG
>JAYGCF010000009.1:0-17238 GCA_046583495.1 Dehalococcoidia bacterium | reverse complement strand
CACATGCAACGAGTCGGTTTCCTTCTCAAGGTCAAAGAAGATCGTATCCGCGAGTACAAGGAACATCACAGGCATGTGTCACCCGAAATGATTGATGCCTTGAAGCGACACGGCTGGAATAACTACAGCCTGTACATGCGGTCCGATGGTTTGATGTTTGGATACGTTGAGGTTCCGAACAACTTTCAGACGGCCCTCGAGGGTATGTCTAATGAAAAAGCAAACGTAGCCAGGCAGAAGATTATGGAACCATTATTCGACTCGCTCGACGGCGGGACACCGGACGAGAATATGGTCCAGCTGGAAGAGGTGTTCCACCTTGATTGAATGTTTTGGAAAGTTCGCATATGTGGAGTTTTAAGCGTGAGTGAATCAGACAGACTCATCCAAGATCTTGTGAAAGAGATCCACTTGAAACCCGAGAAAGCAGTGATCGTGGTGACGGGTGCAGGTATCTCTGCGCTTGGCTGGTTATTCGACCAGGGCGGGGCTTCCCGGACGGTGCTTGAAGGTGTGATTCCGTACTCGATCAAGTCGCTCGATGAGTTTGTCGGGGTTGAGATCGAGACGCATGTTTCTCGTGATGAAGCCGTCAGGATGGCCGATAGTGCTCACGAACGGGCACTGCGCCTCCGCGCTGATGGCGATAACTCACCGGTGATCGGTGTGTCCTGCACCGCGACCATCGCTACCGACTACGAGAAGCGCGGAACTCACAGAGCCGCTTGCGCGCTGAGGACAGATTCACGGCGTACCGATTTCTTCATCGAGTTTGACAAAGGCGCGCGAGATCGGATTGGGGAAGAGGATGTTACTAGCAGGCTTGTCCTCAACTTGGTGGCGTTAGGAAACGGTGTTGTGTCTACCCTGGACCCCGGCCTATTGCGGGGCGAAAATCTGAACGTAACCGATGAACGAATATGACCGCCACCTGACCGATGTCATCGAGGGTCGCATTCAGGTCGTTACGGTTCTGCCGGATGGCACCGTGCTTGATGGTGTGAACACCGCGATGACGGTACTGCCAGGGGCGTTCAACCCGCTTCACGCAGGTCACGAGGGCATGCTTGCGGCAGCCGCAGAGATTACAGGACAGGCTGTATCGTTTGAACTGTCGGTGGTCAACGTGGACAAGCCTGAGCTTCCGGAATCTGAGGTTAGAAGCCGTCTCGTCCAGTTTTCAGGACGTTTCACGGTACTGGTCTCTCGGGCTCCGACGTTTCTCGAAAAATCTCGACTCATGCCGGACACTAGTTTCGTGATTGGATACGATACTGCAGTTCGATTGTTCGATGACCTTTACTACCCTGAGTACGATATCAACTCGGACCTGGAACGGACTGGCTCCGCCATGCTCTCCGCCATGTCAGAAATCAGGCGTAACGGATGCGACTTCGTTGTTGCAGGTCGGGTGACGGATGAGGGATTCAGAACCGTGGACGACTTGGACATTCCCCACGGTTATAGAGAAATGCTGCAAGAAATCCCGCGAGACGTCTTCCGGGACGACATTTCATCGACCCAGATTCGCAGGTCACAAAGTTGCTAGTGACCATTTGTTTCAAGAGATCATGAAGTTCTAAATGCTTGGGGCTGCCGGGCTATCCGGGCATACGGAACTCGTGGTCCCGTGCGTACTTGCCGAGCACTACCCCGAGGTCTTCCTGCAGTTGGATGGATAATCCACCATCAATTACCAGGGGGTGACCTGTGATGAAGGAAGCTTCATCGGAGCACA
The DNA here is from genome assembly GCA_046583495.1 of Dehalococcoidia bacterium. GTDB lineage: Bacteria > Chloroflexota > Dehalococcoidia > Lucifugimonadales > Lucifugimonadaceae. The sequence continues at coordinate 15,500 of JAYGCF010000009.1, read as the reverse complement.
GAAACGCAATTCCGGAAGCAATGTCATCTGGTACTCCGGTGCGACCGACTGGGTACTGCTGCTCAAAGAACTTCAACCCCTCAGCATTGTCCTCCCACATCCGCCCGAGTCCTTCTGTGACGATGTGTCCGGGGCATACACAGTTGACCCGGATACCGATCGGACCAAAGTCGATTGCCATCTGTCGGGTCATGCCGATCACGGCAGATTTTCCGGCTTCATATACAAGTGAGTTGGGAGCCATAAGCAGGCCGTGGACGGACGCCAGATTGACGATGCTTCCGCCTCCGGTTCTCTCCATTTCTGGGACGGCGTATTTAGCCCCCAGGTAGAGGGCCTTGGTGAGCATCGACATCCCCAGGTCCCAGCCCTCTTCAGGGACTGAGACGGCGTTGCCCCACCACGGCGCGTCTCGAGTATCTGTTGGGAAGGCGTTGTTGACCATAATGTCCAGTCGACCCCACTCCTTGACGGCAGTTTCGACGACCGCTCGTATGTCGTCGTGCCTAGATACGTCTGTGGTCAGGCTTTTGGACGTGCCCCCTGCGGCTGTTATCCGGTCAACATTGTTGGTGGCGGCCTCATCGTTGAAGTCGGCAATTAGGACAGATGCGCCTTCGGACGCAAGCTTTCGTGCCGTGGCGCCGCCGATGCCGAGCGCACCCCCGGTAACCACAGCCACTTTTCCGGCGAATCGGTGAGGAAAATCGGTCGTTCCAGACATTTGAAAATTCTCCAGCCTACTGTCCGTATCAATTGATTCAGCCTGGAAGTTTACGACGTGTCGCTCAACTGATACGTCCTAGACCGCAGCGGTTTCCCTTGGACGGAATAAAGCGAAGGAACTTGTGTAGGCGTGTAGGAAGGTTGAACCACCCACTGGGCCAATCTCTCCGTTGCAGAAAAAGCCGGTTATTGGCATTTGTCCGACTACCGATTGAAACAGGTCTGTGTCATGGTCGACACGCCCAAACAAACGCTCGCCCCGACCGAGACATGTGAACAACAGGGCGCCTGATGGGGACGCTTCCGGATGGTCCGATAGATAGCGCATCAGGTTTGCACCTAGGTCATCACTTGCTGACGTGGCATCACGGACATGGAACTGAACGACCTGTCCTTCGCGTATCTTCTCACCAACGGCCAGAGCACCGTTATCTCCATCAGCGCCGATGACGTTGCGGATCAGGAAATTCCCAGCTTCGTACTGGTCTTGGAATGGGTCCATAAGGACACCAATTTGTAAGAATCGCCTGATTAGCCGACGTTCACGCTCATCGCCGCCATCGAAAAGACCGCGTAGAACGTCAAGTGGCAGTTCACCGGAAAGTTCTGTAATCACGTTGTCCCGACAACCTGTAACGACCATCGGCTCACCGATTGGTCGGCAACCCTGTGCCACGACGCTGTCCACAACCACGTTACCTGTAAGAGCGACTCCAACTGCGCCTGCACGCCGAGTCCCGCGGCTCGAAAACAGAGCGTTAGCCCCTGTCACCGTGCCTCCACTTGCAAGGCCACCGATCTTGACGGAGTTCGGGTATGCGTAATCTAACCCCTCCACAAGTGCGTCCGAGGGCATAGTGAATGGATCAGGCAATAAAACGATGCTGGGATTGTCAGAAGCAGGGACGCGGATCAGTGCTTCCCATGCTGCAGGAGGGGCGTCCGGGCTGGGTAGTTCGTCGCTATCGAACTCGAAAGGTGTGATGACCACGCCTGGTAGGCTCGCTGCAGTCAGAGCCACCCCAGGAGTCTTTTCGACTTCATGTCCGGCACCTATCACGCCCCCCGCAGAACATCCGATAACTATGGCTCCCGGGAAACGAGATCGGACCAGCTCTACCACTGAATAGTATGACGGCGCATGGTGTGACGATATGAATGCGAATACGATATCGGCGGATGGTCCGTCTAGTCCGATATCTACCCTCTCAGCCGTGTCATCCACTGCTCTTGTGAGCGATGAAATGTCAGATACAGCAGAACTCCAGCGCAATTTTCTCTCCTATATTTTCGGCGGTTACGTAGTTATTTGGGCCTGCATGATGTCCCTGGATTAAATTGCCATTAGGGCAGAATGCGCTGCCCGTATGGTGCGATCCACATCGACGTCGGTGTGTGATGAAGCCACGTGCCATCGGCCATTAGTGCTCAATCGAATCCCGCGTTCAAGCATCGCCTGCGCGAACCGATGATATTTCTCTTCGTCGACGTTCTTCGCGTGGTCTCGGTAGTCGAAGATCTCCTCTTTGGTCGTGAAGTTGGTCCAGAAGGTGGACCCCAGTCCCTGAACCTGTAGGTCTGACTCAACTTCACGGCCGACCTGCTTAAGCCCATCCATGAGACGATTTCCCCGAGAATTCAGGTCTCGGTAGAAACCATCGGGATTTTCCAGAATATGCTTCAGTCCTGCTCGGGCAGCAGACATCGACATGACATTGCTGTTGAAGCTGCCACCATGCTGAACCCGGCCATCACCCACCACTGCCATGATCTCCGGCCGGCCGATTAACATCGATAATGGAAATCCTCCCGCCAACGCCTTGGCGTACGTCGCCAGGTCCGGCTCTACCCCAAGTAATTCCTGTGCGCCGCCGAGAGCAACCCTGTATCCGGTAATGACTTCGTCAAATATGAGCAAGACGCCATATTTGTCACAGAGTTCCCGCATTCCTTCCATGTACCCGGGTCTGGGCATGATGCAGTTCGTATTGCAAAGGATAGGCTCTGTAAGTACACAAGCGAGTTCTGTGCCGTGTTTTTCAAACACCTCTGTTAAGGCGTCGAGGTCATTCCACGGCGCGATTACGATATCGGCATCTGAGCCAGGTGCTATTCCACCGGATTCGGGAACAGCCCTTGGGTTGTCGAAAGGTCCCACCTGATCAAGTGGAGGATGGACACTGTAGGCCACTGTGTCGGTCCAGCCATGATAGTGGCCCTCAAATTTCAGATATTTCGGGCGTCCTGTGTAGCCGCGTGAAAGGCGTAGAGCTATCTGGTCGATCTCCGTACCGGACGATGCATAGCGAACCGGACCCTTCAGTGGCACAGTACTCTGGACCATCTCCGTAACTTCCAGTTCGAGTTCCATTTGGCCCGCAAAGACGAAACCGTCTCGCATGTCACGAGCGACCGCATCTGAAATGAATTCTGGAGCGTGACCAAATATATTCGGCCCCATGCCCATTACGTAATCCACGTATTCGTTGCCATCCACGTCCCACATCAGGCCATCTTTGGCCTTTTGGAACCATAATGGCACCGGCAACTCAGCACGTCGGATTTGGCTGCTAATTCCACCTGCAACCATCTCCTGTGCTCGTGCGTAAAGTTCTTGGCTTTTGTCGAATCTATAAAGTTCAGGCATCGGGTGGGGCTTCTAACTTTCTGTTTATGTCCGGTGGGAAGTCAGGTTCGTCACACTCGTTCAAGTAGGTCACTTGGTCCAGTTGAGGTATTCTTTTTTTACTTTGGCTATGTAGCTGAAGGAAGGGTTTACAAACTGGGTGACTCTCGCTTCCAGGACCTGTGCTAGGAACATAAATGCATCTTTGCGTTTAAAGTTGTATTCCTCTTCAAGCCATAGCAACATTTCGCTCAAGGCTGTGCGAAATGCGTCTTCTGCCGGACGGGCCTGTGCCGTGGTCATGATGTATGCATCGTCCTCGATGCGGGGCCAGGTCATATTGGCGGGCTTGTCTTTTAGCTCGACCCGGAGTCGAGCGATTCCACCAGTTTCAATACCCCCACCACCGCAGATCTCGCCATCACCTTGAAGTGCATGCATATCGCCAACGTGAAGGTTTGCACCCTCGACCTGGACAGGGATATGTACCTGCGCTCCGTTGGTGACTTCCTGTATGTCGAAGTTACCTCCCCAAACGCCAGCCCAGGAGTTGACCCAACGGTCACGAGATGGGGCCACGCCTACGCAGCCGAGCATAGGTTTGATTGGGATAGAGAACTTGTCGTTCCATATGATCTTCTCGTCGCGAATTTCGACGACTTTCCAGGTCGGGCCGACGTTAGAGTGTCCAAGCCACCCCGGCATAGCACTCGTGCTGCCACGGTAGCCGGTCCATCCAATGTTATGTGGTGTGATCTTCTCGATGTGGACTACTAAAACTTGTCCTGGTTGAGCCCCTTCGACCCGTATTGCACCGGACGAAGCATTCCCGCGGTCAGTGGGGAGACTGTCACTACGGACAGTGTTGTAGTACTCGCGTAAATGATCGGGAACGTACTCGGTATCTGAGTCTGGACCCCTGTTCATCTGTGTTTCTACTTCAAAGGTTTCACCGGGCTTGACGGTCATCGTGACAGGGTTGTCTGCACCGGTCTCGTAGTACAGAACATCTCGAGTAGCGCGCTGCATATCACCATCCGGGCATCGGGGTGGGGTTGAACCTGGCATCCCGTTTTTTTTATCAGAGAAAGGGCACCGTTCTTGCGGTTTAATTCTTGCAGCGAAGCGACGTGTGCGTCCGTAGATACTACCCGCTACCCGCAAACCGCATGACCCGGAGTCTACGCCGCGCAACAAAATGAGACCACGAGGCCACGTCACTCAAGATTTTGGAATATGGGGTTGCGGAACCGTGTAATTCGACACGATCCGGCCATTCGGTTAAGTGGAAGTCCTGTCGTAAGCACGTTTGTTTCGAAGGTATCTAGGTGTTTTAGCGGGGAATGACGCTGGTTTTCGCGTGAATGTTTAGGCACAGAGCATCGACTTTGAAATTGATTAGGCTCTTGATGTTTTACATCTGGATTAACAATAAACAGAAATTTCTTAGGAGATTAATCGAGTAGCCGTTTCTCGAACCACTGGCACACTCTACGAGCGATATCCAACTGATGTTCGTATTCTTCAACTCCATGTGGCTCTCTCGGATACACGATGAGGCGAGTGTCTATTCCGTGGTCTTTTAGGGCGCGGAAAAACTGATAACCCTGTTCTACCGGTACGTCCCAGTCGTCCTCACCGTGAAGTACCAGAGTTGGAGTTTTGGCGTTCTTTACGAAGTTAATTGGCGAGAAACGGGCATGTGCGCTTTTGATGTCGTATGGGTCGGAGTCGTCGTAGTGGATGGCATCCCAGACGTGTAGGTAAGAACGCCCATGGAAAGCTCTCCAATCCGCGATCCCTGCGCCCATTACAGCTGCCTTGAACCGATTGGTCTGGGTTATCGCCCATGCAGCAGTAAATCCCCCATAACTCCAACCACAGATGCCCAGTCGCTCGGGGTCTGCAGTTCCTTCTTCGATTAGGTGATCTATTCCTGCCTGCATATCCCGAAAGTCCTCACCACCCATGTCACCAATGTTCATCTCCGCGAATTGACGGCCCCATCCAGTAGAACCACGGTAGTTAGGCATGAAAACGGCGATCCCAGAGTTAGCGATTAACTTTGTCCAGCGGTGGTGGTCTTGGTAGTTGAATCTCACTGCACTGGTAGGCCCACCGTGAACCATCATCACCATGGGTATTGGGCCCTCGGTGTAACCTGGGGGAAGTTGCAACAGACCCTGGATACATAAGTTGTCGTTACCCTTCCAGAGCACTTCACGGGTTTCACCGACATCAAGGTCAGACCAGTCCGCGTGTACATTGGTTAACTGGCGCCACCGGATCTCTCCGTCTTCTACTCTTCCCGCGAACACTTCAGAGAGACTGCTTGGATCATCGATTACGGATGCATAAATCGGCTTATCGGATCCTGTAGATCTCGAGTAATTAGAGAAGCCCTTCTTTTCTTTCCAGAGATACCTCCGTTCCCCGGACTCGACGTCGATAGTGCTAATACCTGATCCGCCGTGCACGTTCGTGGCGGTCAAAATGGAATCTCCGTCGGGATGGAATACACCGTAATGATCCGATACGCCGTGATCCTCTGTTAGGTTACGTGGTTCACCGCCGTCCGCAGGGACGATTATTAGGTCACCTGAATCATTCCCACGGTCACTGTATATAGAGGTCAGGAAGGCCACAGACGAACCATCCGGTGACCAGGCAGGTTTTGCTGCTGGGCGTCGTTCGTCGTACAGGACTGTTGTTTGACTAGATCCGACCTTAAAAACTACGAGCCGGTTGAGGTACCAGTCGCCTTCATAAGGCAAATCAGAAACAATGGCGGCCACGTGGGTTCCATCTGGTGATACTGCCGCCTCCCAGATTTGGAGGCCGTCCGGGGATATGCAGCGAGTGCGGCCGGTCTTTACGTCTACTGTCCAAAGCCGCATGTAATGGTGATCTTCCTCAAACACGATTTCGTCGGCGCCGGTTTCTTTGGCGTCACGGTCTGCGTCGGTTTCACCATCGACCTTGAGAAAAGAGATTGACAGGCCATCATCGCTCCACTTCATCGGAGAGAGGCTGCGAGGACTCGGGATATCGCCATTAATGGAAGTTAATTTCCGGGCTTCTCCGCCGTGGCGTGGAAGAACGTAGATTTGTCGTTGCCCATCCACCTCACGGTCTGACAGGAAGGCCATTAGCTGCCCATCCGGAGACCATCGGGGCATGGTGTCTGAGCGTTCACTGTGCGTGAGTTGCACCGTTGCCCCGCCGTCAACAGGGGCGGTGTAGATGTTCGCATGTGGCATTCTCGCTGCGCTCGCACCACCTTTACGAAAATTGTCGGCAATTACAAATGCGACGACTGTTCCATCGGGTGACACTTGAGCATCGTATAAAGAAGGTAGGTCTACTGATACCTCAGGAGTGAAATATTGCGGCAAAAGAGAGACTCCAGCCCTAGTTGACGTTGGTTGCAAGACCCTAACACCCAGGCAACTTGTCGACGACACCCTATACACGTCACCTCAACGCAGGAGCACAAGAACTGGGTAACACCACAGGTCCGGGTTACTGTTTCCTGGCTAGTGAATACCTATGAGAGTATTCACCTGTTAAAGCGAATTGATGTGTGGAAGATTGACAGGTGTACATCTATGACGATACTACCCCCAGCAGTTAAGAAACCGGATCCTCCCGGAGAACCTATTGAACGAATGCGCCAGCGAATTTGAAGGACTGGAGTCGGTGGATGCCGGGTCGATTATTGGCCGACGGATTGTGTGGTTAAAGGAAACCAAATCCACGAACGATGATGTCCGGCGTGCTGCAGAGGCCGATGAACCGGAGGGTCTGGTCATCATTGCGGATGTCCAGAACGCAGGGCGTGGACGAATGTCACGGACGTGGACATCACCCCCGGGGATGGACATTCTTTTCTCTGTTCTCCTGAGACCAAAAGCTTCAGACCTACCAAAGATGCCATTACTTTCCGGGCTGGCTGTCGCCAGGACATTAGATAAATTCACCGATGTCCCGATCACTTTGAAATGGCCGAATGATGTGCGCGCTGAAAACCGAAAAATATCTGGTTCTTTGGTCGAATCCGGTAATTCAGATCTCGGCTATTACGCAGTATTGGGGACGGGGGTCAACGTCAATCAGGATGCATCCGATCATCCTGAAATTGCCCAGATTGCAACTAGTCTGCGCACATTAAACGGTAAAACAGTTTCAAGACGTGAGGTAATGCGTATTCTTCTAAGGGAGATGAACAATATTTACGTAAACCCCGAAAATATGTCCAGACTCGTCTCTGACTGGAGTGCACGGCTTGAGACTATAGGCCAGGAAATCGATGTTCGTTGGGGGGATGAGCTTATTCACGGGCTTGCTGAAGGTGTGGATGACACCGGGCGTCTTTTACTACGAGATAATGAAGGTGAAATCAGAAGATTAGAGGCGGGCGAGGTGACGACAGTATTGTCAGATTGATCTTGGTATAGAAGTTAACTATCTCGGCGAACCCATGAATTGGTTCGCCTGCCACCATAGGACAGGGAGTAACGGATGGGCGTACTTGATGCACTAAACCTTGACGATATGAACATTGTTATTACGGGTGGCGGTACAGGGTTGGGTTTGGAGATGGTGAGAGGAATGGCCGAAGCAGGGGCGAATATTGCCATTGCTGGACGAAGGCAGGGTCCGATCGACGAAGCGGCAGACATGGTTAAAAGTTACGGCCGCAAATCGATGGCGATCTCTACCGACGTTACTGATACGACGGCCGTGAACTCGTTATTCGAGACTGTTCTTGAGGAGTGGGACGATGTGCATGTCTTGTTCAATAACGCGGGTATCGTCCGAGAAACAGGGCGTCCTCCCTTGTGGGAGATCACAGACGATTCTTGGCGTGTCGGTATCGAGACTAACCTTAGTTCGGCTTTCTATTGTGCCCGGGCTATTTCAAAACATATGGCGGATCGCGGTTCGGGCAAGATCGTCAACGTCGCGTCTGGGTTCGGATTCCGGGGTGGACGTGACAACTACATGTATACGGCTGGTAAGGGTGGCGTAGTCAATATCACTCGTGCCATGGCCGTAAGTCTTGGTCGCTATGGCATCACGTGCAACGCAATTGTGCCGGGGTTCTTTCCAACAGAGGCGACTAATGCGACATCGATGTCGCTTCCACGTGGAGACCTGATCCCTGTCGGCCGGACGGGATTCCCTAGAGAATTTGGCCCGGTCGCTGTTTGGCTGGCATCCGCAGCATCCGACTACATGACGGGCGAGATGTTCATAGTCGATGGTGGGGGACTGGCTGGTGGTATGGCTCCGACCGGATACGGTCCAGTAACTGAACTCGCTTGATAAATCCCTTTACCTCCCTAATCCAGAAGGAATAACAATGCCCGTCCCGAATGAATGGAGTCTTGAAGGCAAGGTAGCTCTTATTACAGTAGACACGCGCGGCTGGGCTCCGGTGCTTGCCGGTGCGCTTGCGGAAGCAGGAGCGGATGTTGCTGCGGTAGGTTCTTCTGCTGAGCACGTTAAATCCACGGCCGCAGCTATCAGAAAACAAGGGCGCAAGACATTAGAGATAGTTAACAACGCATCCAGCCATGAGGAAACGGACGCAGCTGTTAACCAGACCACATCCGAACTTGGAGGTCTTGATATTCTAGTTAATGCCTCACTAACGGAATTCGGCAAGCCGACGCTGGACACTACCGAATTCGAATGGAATACGGTGATGGACGCAAATGCAGGTGCAGCCTTCAGGTGGTCGGCTTCTGCGGGGCGCGTGATGACTGAACAGGGCAGTGGGCACATTGTTAACGTGATCTCGGAGATGGCCGAGCGCGGACTGTCTAATCACGCTTCCTTCTCAGCATCCCAGGCCGCCATCCAGCAGATGACCCGATCGTTATCGCTTGAGTGGGGTACGGCAGGAGTGAGGATTAATTGTATCGCTACAGGTTGGGTGGAACTGAATCCACCTTCACTCGAAGAGCAGCAGAAGGAATTACTCGTTCGTTACCTGCCGCTCAGACGGAAGGGAACACCGGATGAGATTGCTACCTTGTTGATTTATCTCTCGGGTGATTTCTCCGACTTCACCACTGGTCAAACTATTTACGTAGACGGCGGCGCGATGGCCCACGCATAAGACAGGGTTTGAGACTTGTCGGAGGGATCACTCAAGCTTCTGACTGGTTCAAACCAGGTTCTGCTCGGACGTCCTCTTTACATTTTTCCCGTCCGACAGATTGTGTATGGGTGTGACTGACTGCAACACAGTAAGGCGTGAGGACGTACGGAAAAGTTATCCGGGTCCGAGATTATCGGTTAGTTGGCCCTCTTCCGATCAGGCGCTCTGGAGCCGGTCTGAAATAAGAAACAGAACCAGAACAGCAATCATCGGCGAAAAATCGAACATACCTGCCCTCGGGATAACCCTGGAAAGGGGGACCAATATCGGATCCGTGATTTGGTAGAGCAGCTGTACGAAAGGGTTATTTCGAGCTGATGGGAACCATGTACTTAAAGACCGTGCAATGATGGCAAAGGCCATCAATTGAAATGCGAAACCAATAAGACCAAGAATATTCACTTCGATCCCTTTCCTAGTTCTTCGCCTCGTTCCCATGCTGCAACCGATGCCTTAACAACCGTTCCCCGGAAACCGGCGTCTTCCATTATCTGGAGGCCTGCTGCCGTAGTGCCACCGGGTGAAGTGACCAGGTTGCGCAGTTCAGCTGGATGTTTGCCCGACTCACGTGCAAGAACACCACATCCGATTATGAGCTGTTGAGCAAGTGTGTGCGCCGTGTCTCGGGGTAGACCGAGGAGCACTCCTGCATCGATTAGAGCTTCCATAAACACATAGACAAATGCAGGACCACTTGCGCTCACGGCGAGTGCCATATCGACATATTTTTCGTCTTCCATGTAGATCGCAACACCAAGTGCATTCAGCATATGGCCGGCAAACTCGCGAATCGTATCTGGAACCTCTGGGGATGCTGCCCATGCGCTCATGCCTTCACCCACCTGAGCGGGAGTATTTGGCATTACACGGATTAATCTGCCGTGGTTCAACTTAGTACCAAGCGTGTGCATCTTGACTCCAGCAAGGATCGAAAGCACTGTCTGGTCAGACGATAATGTCTCGGTGATTTGCGCTGCAACGCCGTCTAGTTGTTGTGGTTTTACTGCCAATACGATTAAATCTGCACCGTCGATGGCGTCAGAGTTTTCCGACACGCCGATGACGCCGTACTGGCTCTCCAGCATTGCCCGGCGCGCTGCGACAGGTTCACCAACCGTAATTTCGGCGTCCAGATTACCGCGGCGGACGCCGGATATGATTGCTTCCGCCATCACGCCGCCGCCTATGAATCCCAGTTTCAAATCGATGCTCCCGAGTTGAGGGTGCGCGCCGGTGTTGCAAGACGGCGCCTATCGATTATACGAATGACGAATAGCACTATCTCTGTAGTCTCATCTCTGGGTTCGGTCATTCTGCTGCTGATATGTCGCGGCTAGGACGGTCTTACGCCGGTAGCGAGCTGTGTCGCCAGCTTGATTGCTTCTCGCATGCTTACCGCCTGGGCGATGCCCTTACCGGCTATGTCGAACGCAGTGCCATGATCTACAGATGTCCGAATCCAGGGAATTCCGAGGTTAACACTGACGCTTTCTTCGAAACCGTGAACCTTGATTGGGATGTGGCCCTGATCGTGGTAAAGCACTACGACTACATCCCATTGCCCGGCGATTGCCTGATTGAATACTGAGTCCGCAGGGATGGGCCCACTGGCGTTTATACCCTGTGCTTTTGCGTCCTCAACGGCTGGTCCGACATCTGTGATTTCTTCGTCGCCTATCATCCCGTTTTCACCGCCATGCGGGTTCAGTGCTGCCACGGCAATCTTCGGATTTTCGAATCCCCATTTCTTGAAAGTCTCATCCGTCAATTTGGTAGCCATCAATATGTTTTCACGAGTGGCATACTCAGCGGCGCGTTTAAGTGATCGGTGGGTACTAAGGTGCATACACCGCAGTGTGCCTGACACCAGCATGGTGGCTACATAATCTGAACCAGACATACGTTTGAACACTTCCTGGTGTCCCATGTCAGTGGATCCGGCCATACTCAGGGCTTCTTTGTTCACAGGTGCCGTCACCATGGCATCCGCACCACCGTCCTGACAGAGTTGAGCAGCGCGTTCAATCCAAGCGTGAGCCGCCTTGCCGGAAACAGCTGATAGTTCTCCAAGGGGGAAATCAACATCCTCGAAGCCGTCCACGTTAAGGACGTCGATAGTACCGGGTTCTTCCCCGGCGCCTTCGATTGAACTGACGGCGCGAGCATTCAACTTTACTCCCGTGTCTTTGATACCGCGCAGCATTGGCCCTAACGCACCTACAACGACGGGTCGGGACCTGTCGTATGCGACACGTTCAGCCAGTGCTCGTGCCACGACCTCCGGGCCTATCCCAGATGGGTCACCAAGGGTTATTGCAAGTAATGGACGTTCTGGTTGGGGCATCAGGGACTCCGTAAAACTGTTCATGGGTTCGGTAATTGTGCATGAAATGAAATCTTAATGTTCATCCACTGCGAGATCGTCAAACGAAAATTTCGGACGCACAAACGCGACAGTGCGCCCGCTGAGTAGCGGACGCACTGCATTTATCTTCTTGAGTCGAGGCAGCTCAGATCAGGCGAAAACCGATGAAGAGCTTTATACCTTGCCTTTATTAGCCACCACCAAAGGCCGAGAGGACCGAGTCCAGACCATCACCTTCAGCAAAGTCTGGCCAGATTACCCCAGGGTCGATTTCCTCGTCGCCCAACGCCACAGTTGTTAGGTCGATGGTATCCGACCATCCAAGGTCTGCACCATCTCCTCCAGCACCATCTATAAGGGTCAGGAGATCGTCAAACGATCCAACTCCACCTAATAGCTGTGCATCTTCACCGACCAGTTCTCCCCTGACATCTAGGTCGAAGTTTTCGAACTCAACTACGTGGTCTCCAAACCCTTCCTTCGCTTCGTCTTCAAGGTTGACTACGTGAGTTACGTCGAAGCCGGTAAGGGCATCTACGTCCATCTCAGTGAGATGGTCACGTTCGAACCCACTTACAGCCTCCGTGTCGAAGTTCTCTAAGTGTGAAGCTTCGAAACCTTCCATAGCGGTCGGCTCAAAGTTAGCGAACTGATCTGCTTGGAACCCACCGACAGCTTCAAAGTCGAAGTTCTCCAAGTGCGAAGCATCGAACCCAGTGACAGCAGCGGGATCGAAGTTCCCCAGGTGTGAAGCATCAAAGCCTTCCATAGCGGTCGGCTCAAAGTTTTCTACCTGTGACGGATCAAAACCGGACATTGCGCTTGGGTCAAAACCTCCGAAGTGGTCGGGGCCGAACCCAGCCATGGCTGTCGGATCGAAGTTCTCGACCTTGGTTGCATCGAACCCGGCCATAGCGGTCGGATCGAAGTTCTCCATGTGCGAAGCATCGAACCCTGCTACAGCGGTTGGGTCGAAGTTTTCAATCTTGTCTACGTCGAACGCACCTACTGCAGTGGGTGCGAAGTTTGCGAAGTGATCCGCAGCAAATCCAGACATAGCCATTGGGTCGAAGTTTTCGATCTTGGTTGCATCGAATCCAACCATAGCGGTCGGGTCGAAATTACTTACCTTGGTTGCATCGAATCCGGCCATGGCAGTGGGATCGAAGTTTGCGAAGTGATCCGCAGCGAATCCAGACATAGCCATTGGGTCGAAGTTTTCGATCTTGGTTGCATCGAATCCAACCATAGCGGTCGGGTCGAAATTGCTGACCTGATCAGGCTTGAATCCGACCATCGCAGTGGGATCGAAGTTCATGAAGTGATCCGCAGCGAACCTGGCCATAGCGGTCGGGTCGAAGTTTTCGATCTTGTCCACGTCGAACGCACCCATAACCGTCGGTTCAAAGTTTGCGAAGTGATCCGCAGCGAACCCGGCCATGGCCATCGGGTCGAAGTTCTCGACCTTTTCCATGTCGAAAGCGGCCATGTTATCGGGGACGAAATGACTGACCTGTTCGGGACCGAATCCGGCCATGGCCATTGGGTCAAAAGCTTGGAAGTGATCCATGCCAAATCCGGCCATAGCCATTGGGTCGAAGTTCTGGATCCTGTCTGCGTCAAACACATCCATCATTCCAGGGTCGAAGTTCGTGAAGTGATCCGCACCGAAGCCACCAAAGGCTACCGGCTCGAAGTTCATGAAGTGATCCTTGCTGAATGCGTCGATGGCTGTTGGTTCGAAATGTCCAACCTGTTCGGGACCGAATCCGGCCATGGCCATTGGGTCGAAGGCTTTGAAGTGATCTTCACCGAATCCGGCCATAGCCATTGGGTCGAAGTTCTGGATCCTGTCTGCGTCAAACACATCCATCATTCCAGGGTCGAAGTTCGTGAAGTGATCCGCACCGAAGCCACCAAAGGCTGCCGGCTCGAAGTTCGTGAAGTGATCCTTGGTGAATCCATCGATGGCTGTTGGGTCGAAATGCCCAACCTGTTCAGCGTCGAAAGCACCCATAGCCATTGGGTCGAAGTTCTTGAAGTGATCTTCACCAAACCCGCCCATTGCCATAGGGTCAAAGTTCCTGAACTGGTCGGCTCCGAACGCATCCATTGCTGTCGGATCGAAGTTCTTGAAGTGATCCGCACCGAATCCACCGACAGCTTCTGCGTCGAAGTTCTTGAAGTGATCTTCACCGAACCCGCCCATGGCGTTGGGGTCGAAGTTAGCGAACTGATCTCCTCCGAACGCATCCATTGCTGTCGGATCGAAGTTCCTGAAGTGATCTTCACCGAATCCACCGACAGCTTCCGAGTCGAAGTTCCTGAAGTGATCTTTACCGAACCCGTCCATAGCGTTGGGGTCGAAGTTCGTGAAGTGATCTTTACCGAACCCGTCCATAGCGTTGGGGTCGAAGTTAGCGAACTGGTCGGATCCGAACGCATCCATTGCCATCGGATCGAAGTTCCTGAAGTGATCTTCACTGAACCCACCAACAGCTTCTGCATCGAAGTTCTTGAAGTGATCTCCACTAAAGCCGTCCATGGCGTTGGGGTCGAAGTTAGCGAACTGGTCTTTTCCGAACCCGTCCATGGCGTTGGGGTCGAAGTTCCTGAAGTGATCTTCACCGAATCCGCTTACGGCTGTTGAATCGAAGTTAGCGAACTGGTCCCTTCCGAACCCGTCCATAGCGTTGGGGTCGAAGTTAGCGAAATGATCAGCTCCGAATCCACCGACAGCTTCTGCGTCGAAGTTCTTGAAGTGATCTCCACTAAACCCGTCCATGGCGTTGGGGTCGAAGTTAGCGAACTGGTCCGCTCCAAATCCACCGACAGCGCCCGAGTCGAAGTTCCTGAAGTGATCTTCACCGAACCCACCGACAGCTTCCGCGTCGAAGTTCGCGAACTGGTCTTTTCCGAATCCGTCCATGGCATTGGGGTCGAAGTTCGCGAACTGGTCGGCTTGAAATCCACCGACGGCATCCGCGTCAAAGTTACGGAACTGGTCCGCTCCAAATCCACCGACAGCTTCCGCGTCGAAGTTCCTGAAGTGATCTTCACCAAACCCACCGACAGCTTCCGCGTCGAAGTTCGCGAACTGGTCTTTTCCGAATCCATCCACTGCGTTGGGGTCGAAGTTCGCGAACTGGTCTGAATTGAATCCGCCGACAGCTTCCGCGTCGAAGTTGCGGAACTGGTCTTCGTTGAAGTCCCGAACAGCATTCGGGTCAAACTCAGCGAACTTGCCGGCATCGAAATCATCGAAGGCGTTCGCATCTGGATTGAAATTAGGGTCGAACCTTTCGCCCATGTTGGGATCGCCGTCCTTGGTGCCCATGTGGGGATCCATGCCCATGTTGGGATCCATGCCCATGTTGGGATCGCCGTCCTTGGTGCCCATGTTGGGATCCATGCCCATGTTGGGATCCATGCCCATGTTGGGGTCGTTGCCCATGTTGGGATCGTTGCCCATGTTGGGGTCGTTGCCCATGTTGGGATCGTTGCCCATGTTGGGATCGTTGCCCATGTTGGGATCGTTGCCCATGTTGGGATCGTTGCCCATGTTGGGATCGTTGCCCATGTTGGGGTCGTTGCCCATGTTGGGATCGTTGCCC
>JAYGCF010000082.1:0-9290 GCA_046583495.1 Dehalococcoidia bacterium | reverse complement strand
GATTATCTGGTTGTTCGTGAGAGCGATATCCTCGCAACTATCTAGAGTCCAAGTCATTTCACAGAATAGCTAGCACCACGTCGCGCCAATATGCCCGACGTATAGAGAGGAAAACATGCCAGCAAAAGAGCTTAAGTTCGCCGAGGATGCTCGAGCCCGGTTGAAGACCGGAATCGACATGCTCGCCGACACAGTCAAGATCACCCTTGGCCCCAAGGGTCGAAATGTGATCATCGACAAGAAATTTGGCCCCCCACAGGTCAACTCTGACGGTGTTTCAATTGCCAAAGAGATCGATCTGGAGGACCCTTTCGAGAACATGGGAGCACAGCTCCTCAAGGAAGCTTCCAAACAGACCAATGACGACGCCGGTGACGGCACGACGACATCCACAGTCCTTGCACAGGCAATCATTTCCGAGGGCTTCAAGAACGTGGCTGCTGGCTCTGACCCTATGGCCATCAAGCGCGGTTTGGAAATTGCAGTTGGGTCTGTTCGCAAGTCCATCACGAAACTTTCGACATCCGTCGAAGGCCGGGATCAGATTGCTCAGGTCGCAATCCTGTCCGCGCATGACGAAAAAATGGGGAACCTCGTCGCCGATGTTATCGACAACGTTGGCAAAGACGGTGTTATCACCGTTGATGAATCACGAGGCCTCGAAGACGAAGTTGCGTATGTTGAGGGAATGCAGGTAGACCGCGGCTACATCTCCCCCTACTTTGTAACTAACTCGGACCGAATGGAAGCATCTCTGGATGACTCCCTCGTACTGATCACAGACAAGAAAATATCAGCCGTCTCGGATATCCTCCCGGTCCTCGAAAAGGTCCTTAAGGTTTCCAAGAATCTCGTTATCGTCGCAGAAGATGTTGACGGTGAAGCCCTTGCCACATTGGTGGTCAACAAGCTGCGCGGGACGCTCAACGTCCTAGCAGTCAAGGCCCCGGGGTTTGGTGACCGCAGAAAAGAAATGCTGCGGGACATTGCCATCCTGACCGGCGGACAAGTTATCTCCGAAGAAGTTGGTCGAAACCTCGACTCTGCTGAGATAGAAGATCTCGGTCGTGTGAAGAGCATCGTATCGTCCAAAGACGACACGACGTTCGTCGAAGGGGCTGGCGACGCAGCCGAAATCCAGGGACGTATTTCCCAGATCAAGGCTCAGATCGAAGAGACCACCTCCGACTATGACCGGGAGAAACTACAAGAGCGTATGGCCAAGCTGTCGGGTGGGGTCGCGATCATCAAGGTCGGCGCCTCGACGGAGATCGAACTGAAAGAGAAGAAGCAGCGTGTTGAGGACGCCCTGTCCGCCACGCGAGCAGCCGTCGAAGAGGGAATTGTCCCTGGTGGCGGCACCGTACTGATCCGATCAGCTGTAGACCTGGCAAAGGTCAAGGCCAGTGGTGACGAGCAGACCGGCGTCGACATTCTTCGCCGATCCCTGGAAGCACCAATACGAGTCATTGCATCTAACTCTGGAGCCGAAGGTGCAGTTGTGTTGGACGCAGTAGGCAAAGGCAAAGGAAATTTCGGTTTCGATGCCCTCGACGATCGCTACGGCGACATGCTCGAGTTTGGAATCGTCGACCCGGCGAAAGTAACCCGAGCGGCGGTAGAGAACGCCGTTTCTGTAGCCGGTATGATCCTGACCACCGAGTCATTGATCTCCGAGACCCCTCAGCCTGAACCACCAATGCCGGCAGGTATGCCCGGTGGTGGTATGGACTTTTAGTCCAACCAGAAAAACCGTCTTTAGAAAAGGGGTTGGGCCTTCAGGCTCAACCCCTTTTTGCATACAGATTCATTAGGCTCCACGTGTTAAATGAGTGACAGAATAAGCATGACCTTGCCCCGCTCATTGCTACAATCCATCCACCATGCAGCCTTTCCGATTCGTACATACATCAGACCTTCACATAGACAGCCCCTTCAAAGGGTTGATGAGGTACGAGCCTCGGATAGCCCAACGCCTGAAAGATGCCACATACGAGGCGTACACAAATCTCATTGAACTTTGCATCTCACAGAATGCTGCTTTCGTAGTAATCGCCGGCGACGTGTATGACGGAGCCGATCGATCAGTGCAGGCCCAGATGCGGTTTCGAGATGGACTACTGTTACTACAAAAGAATGGTATCCAGGCTTTCGTAGTTCATGGCAACCATGACCCCTTAGATGGGCGCCTGTCACGGATCACGATGCCGGAGTCGGCCCATGTGTTCGGCACCGAGCCTGAGTGGTGCATAGCCAGCGCGAACGGCGTTGAACTAGCACAGGTTCAAGGAATCAGCTATCCGACACGCGAGGTCCACGAGAACCTGGCTCTCGCTTTCACGCGACCAGTAAGCGATCTGTTCTCCATTGGTCTGCTGCATTGCAACGTTGGTGGCATCATGGAGCACGATAACTACTCCCCGTGCAGTATCGATGACCTGTCGGCAACTGGGATCGATTACTGGGCTCTTGGGCATGTGCACAACCGTCAGATACTAAAACAGTCGAATCCTGCAATCGCTTACCCTGGCAACCTTCAGGGTCGACATCCGAACGAATCTGGCCCCAAGGGAGCACTGGTCATAGATGTTGACGAATCTGGACGGATTTCCTCCCGATTCGAACCTCTGGATGTGGTGCGATGGGAATCGTTGGAAGTTTCAATCGATGGACTTCAGGATCTTAACGGTCTTCTGGATGCAACTTACGAGGCTATAGATACGGAGCGCATTCGCGCAGATAGCCGTGACCTTGTTTGTCGCATCTCATTCATTGGAAGAGGACCTCTTCACCAAGACCTCTCTGCAGGTAATGCGCTAGAGGACCTGACCGACGCAATTCGCAGCAACTTGTCATCCCACGAACCATTAATCTGGATAGAACGAATCTCCGATATCACCAAACCACAGGTAGATATCGATGTCCTCACCGACCGGGACGACTTTGTAGGCGCAGTTATGAAACGAAGTGCGACTGCCCTGAATAACAGCGAGACCGAAAGTACTATCCGCGACTCACTCGCAAAGGTTCTTCGTCAGCGACGATTCTCGGACGTGCTGGGAATGCCAGAGGACGACGAGCTTGCAGAGATCGTGGAAACGGCTCGCTGGGAGCTTGCAGAGTTGTTTGAGCGCGAGGATTGAGATGCGCATAACCAAGTTAGAAATGGACAACTTCGGTCCTTTTAATGGCCACAGAGTTGATGGGTTCTCGTCCGGGTTAAACGTAGTACACGGTGACAATGAGGCAGGAAAATCCGCCCTCCGGGCCCTGATACGGGTCATCCTGTTCGGGTTCCCTCGTGCCCGCACGACCGAACGAACGGAGTATTTCTACGAGCCATCTCTTCCGGGCGGCGCCAGCGGCACCCTGTTCATAACAGATGCTAACGGGGATCCTTATTCGATCAGCAGGGTCGAGGGTGCACATGGTGGCCCTGTGACGATTTCAGGTACGCGCGATGGGGGCAATGACCTTCTAAATGAATTGATTGGTGGCGTCGACAACGCTTTCTACCAGAATGTGTTTAGCATCAGTCTTACCCAGCTGCAGTCGTTTGAAGCGCTCGGTCGGGCGGAGATAACAGAACGTATTTACTCTGCGGGCCTCGGAATGAGCAACGTCAGCCTGCGGGATGTCACGAAGCGACTTGATGAGCGCCTTTCCAGGTTCCAACGGACCGCGTCAGCACGTTCGACTGCAGGGTCGCTGTTCGACCTGCAGAGAAACTTGGATGAAGTACGGGGAAAACTTGAAGAGCAGCGCAGGAAGCTTTCCGGGTACGACCGGCTCTCGGACAAGCTGCGTGAACTCGAGGCCACATCCGCACAGCTAGACGAACAAATCAAGTGTGTCCGTACAGACTCAGCGCACACGGAACGTCTCCTGAAGCTACACAATCCATGGCTCAATCGCCAGCGCCTACAGAGGGAGGTCTCTGAATTACCCTCTTTGAACGCTATCCCGGTGGACGGAGTGAAGCTGTTGGAGGGGCTGACCAGCGATATCAGCAACCTGGAATCGCTGATCGATAAGAATGACAGGCTGCACCGGGAACGGAAGCGTCGTATCGCGGGCCTTTCCGTGATAGACACGTTCCCAGAGCGGGAATCTGACATCCACACCGCCACTTCCAGCATCGCCTACTATCAGGAAGCGGTGCGGGACATCCCAAAGCGGGCCGCCGAAGCCGAGCAAATCGAAAGCGAAGTAGATCGTGAACTCGCCGCTATCGGTCCCAACTGGACCAGCGAGCGGATTGCGGACTTTAAAGACGCGGCTGGGACCATCGCACGCATTCAGTCCACCGCCGACTTCAGAGACGAGGCCCACAGGGCAGCATCCAGCGCTCGCGAGGATGTTAAAACCGCTCTCGTGGCCGTCGAGCTCACCATGGAATCATTGAGAGTGGCCGAAAGTCGCCTCTTGGCCGCGCCATCACCACCGACAGAGTCCATGGAAGAGCTTGAAAGCAAACGCGATCGGATGGCGACTCTTGAGGCCGCACTAGCTGAATTAGATACGACACGATCGCACGGGACCGAGTCCAGTGCATCGGATTCGCGTACCAGGATCAGCCTCCCTGGGATCAGTCTCATCATCGCGGGACTTTTCGGCGTCGTGCTGGGAATGATTTTAGAAGAGATCGCCGGGGCAGCAACTGGCCTGTTAGTAATATTCGCAGGCACAGGGCTTTTGATCACGTCGCATAGGCAATCCAAACCACGGACTTCCCCGGCGGACGGCAGGCCCGATGCAGCAAACGAAGTTGCATCCATAACCGAACAACTTGATTTACCAAGGTCGGTGTCGATAAGGGCTGTTGTGGAGATCCGTAACGCCATCGGACGGGAGATCGACCGAAAACGAGAAAGTTCAGTCTTGATCGAAGCAGAACAAGCTGCGCGAATCGCTTTTAACACAGACCAGAAACGACACATTAAAGCGTCCGAAAAAGTCGATGAAATGACACTTCAGCTCCGTAAGGCGGACGAGTCATGGGCCCAACTCCTGACACTCCTGGAACTTCACTCTCATTTCAACCGCGTTGAAGCAACTGCTGCCATAAGTGGACTTGGCGTCCTCGCAGTTCGCAGTAAAGAGGCGTTCGAATTACGCCAGCGCGTATCCGCAATGCAAACTCAGAACGCTGAGACCGATCGGTTGCTGGCGTCGATATTCAGGGATGCCGGCCTGAATGCGCCCATTGCGGGAGCAGGCTTGCCCGCCCTCCACGAGCTGGAACAGCGATGGGATAAACACGTAAAAGCACTTGTACAGCAACAGACACTGAAACGTGAGTCCGAGGATTGGGTCGATGAGCGCTCAACCCTCTTCAAACAACTGAAACTAGCCAATACAGAGGTATCAAACCTGCTGTGTGCGGCCGGGTGCGACACTGCTGATCAATTCAGAGAACTCGACGACCGTATAAACGTTCGACGTCGGAAAGAACGAGACCTTGACGCCCTGAAGGCCACCGCCCCAGACCTGTTCGGGGCGCAAGCAAGTAAGATCGATTTATCTCTCGACAATGTCGAACCTGAGGCATTGCAAGCGAACCTTATTACTTTTGAAGAGAAGATCCAAAAGTTGGAGGAAGACCGAAAGTCCGCCATTCGCGAGGAGGGAGAAATCGTAGAGGCCCTGAGGCAGATGGAGACAGGGGAGGAAGTCGCGGACCTTTACGCCCGCATGGACGAACTCACCGAACGCATTCGTGACGAGGCGCGGCAGTGGAGCGTCCTGACCGTGGCCCGCTCGCTCCTGAACCAGACACGCGAGGAGTTCCAGGAACAGAGACAGCCGTCCTTGCTTAAAGCTGCATCCAACTACTTCAACGAGATGACTCTGGGCAAATACACCGGCGTGAGGGCGGTCATCGGCGAAGAACGCTTCGAAGCAATCAACGCGGAGGGAGAATCCGTTCCTCCAGAGCACCTGAGCCGTGGAACAGCGGAGCAACTTTGGCTTTCGATTCGCTTTGCACTCGTTGATGAATACGGCCCGCGAGCCCGTCTCCCCGTTGTACTTGACGATCTTCTCGTTAACTTCGACCCACAAAGGGCACGCGCAGCCTGTTCAGCAATTACTTCTCTCGCTGAACGACAGCAGGTTATATTCCTCACATGTCAGCCGGCCACCGTTGCCATGCTTGAAGAGGCTATTGCTGAACGCAAGGGAGTGAATATATCGGTGACCCGCCTTAGTAGCACTCAGGAAGATGGTGAGAGCCGGATTTCAGATGGACTGACCCAAAGCACAGAACCCTCCAGATCCCCATCTGAAACCATCACACCGACTGCAGAGGCACCTGCCCCTCGCATGCAGCCACTGTTGTAACCTGCAAAGCTAATTGATCATAAATGGCCCGGGGATATTAGCGTTCATTGCGACGATAGACTGTCCTAATGGATGCCGCTGAATTTTTCAAATACCAACCAATAAAACCCAACCATAGTCCAGATATGACGTCACTTGTGATTGCCATAAAAACGCCAGCCCCCACAAGTAGCCAGCCAAATCCTATTCCAACGGCGGTCGAGACGCCCGTCGCACGAGCATCATCTTTTGTAGTCACCCATACAATCGACCTGAGAACCCGCCCACCATCAAGCGGGAAGCCTGGCAATAAATTGAAAACACCAACCAGTAAGTTCATCAGTGTGAAATACACCAGAATCGCATATACAGGTGAATCAACCATCCCAACACCCATGCTCAACGCTAAGCCTCCCAAGATAGATAGGCACAGATTACTTAGCGGCCCGACAATCGCTATTTGAAATTCATCACGAGGCGATTTTGTGTCACCACCTATATCGCTCACACCACCAAATATGAACAGCGTGATACTTCGTACCCGCATCCCACGCCCCAAAGCGACCAGTGAGTGTGCTAGCTCGTGAACAACAATCGAGCCGAACAGCAACAGCGATGCAACGATAGCGGTCGCAAAATAAGCGGGTTTGCTCCAGTCAGGATAATCGGAGGGAAACCATGAAGCTGCAAGGGTCCACGTGATAAGAATGAATGCAAATAGCCACGTGTAGTGGACATAGATCTGAATCCCGGCAATTGTCGTTACTTTATAGGCGCCATTCATACTTGCCCTTTCGTCCAGTTACTTTTAGCAGACATCCAAAGGGAACAACGAGATTCTCACTCGTGATCAGCCAAGTTATGGATTCTTAGCACTACCATATTCAAATGAATATCTATCTAATACGCCACGGCGATACTGAACTCGGAACAGACGGCCTATACCCGAAAATCGCCAACTTGAGTGCACTGGGTTGCTCGCAGGCAAGAGCTCTCGTACCACTACTAATATCGATTGCTCCGGACACTATCGCTACAAGTGGGGTTGAGAGGGCCGACCAGACCGCAGAACCTTACCTGGCACACTCTAAAACACAGCCGGTTACGATCCCTGAATTCGACGAAATTGGGATCGGCAACCTCCGTTCAAAGAATCTGTCTGAGATAAAGAAAAAACTCTTTGCCAATCCTTTCGTCCCAGACTTTTCAGACTATGACGGAGAATCTTCATCTGATTTTGAACAACGGGTCATTGGCGCGTTTGATTCCCTGATAATGGACGAATTTGAAGACCAGCAAAAAATAGCTCTTGTCACTCACGGCGGGCCAATCAACGTGATTCTAGACTGGGTGGAGCACGGGAGGTTTACCGGCCAATTTGTACGCAACATCCAGACAGCCTCTGTCACCATGCTAGAACTAAATTCTGCCGGGTTCGACATCAAGTACGTGTCCAACACGACGCACCTGGATGCCACTAGTTAACCGGCTGTACCATCACCAGTCTGATCACTTCCGGTCTGCCCAATAGACTCCATTAATTTCGTCATCCCTTCGAACCATTTCTGTTGGGTCGCCGCATTCCAGTTTGGGTCGAAGTCTGGGTATTTGTTCAACACCATCTCAGCAATTGAGACTGCGGGTGGCCGAATAGGATTAACCGGCGATGGGAGTGTCGGTTGTACTACTAACCGTTCTGATATTTGGTGTCGTCCCCGGCTCGGTCCGCTTGAAGACCTACGAGCAACGTGTCTTCCAGCAAGAACATAGGACGATAGCTCCACCCCCGCATCTTGGGCAGCCTGGATAAAAAACGCCTCACATTTAGCAAGCACGCCTTCTTTTGCCCCGAAACTCCGAAATGCCTCCCTGAATTGTGCACGCGTGGCACGCGAGAGGTCCAACTCAAAGACCGCTCGATAATGAAGTCTGAGAAGTGTGCTCAGTGCGGCACGACGTTCGTCACCATCGAGCCCCGTGAGATGTTCAAGGTCTTCTGTAGGACGACCATCATCATCAACAAGCTCCAAAACGCGCAAGCTTGTCATGAGTTGAATGCCGGTACTACCAGACATGCGCTGGCCCCAGACACTACGATCTATTCGGGCCGGTATTCCCTCGCGCAGGAATTCTAAAAAATTACGGAATGTGCGGTATGGGACATATGGGGGAATGGGAGGGGTAGAGATTGCCACGTTCATCACGATGGGAAATTGGGATTAAGTCAATCGTAAGAGACTCAAAGTATCCCAGCCTAATTCCAAAGTCAATAAAGCTTCGGAATGTTCTTGTTTTCATTCTGGACAGTTTTGGAAACTGCTTTCTCGACCGTTCAGAATGTTATGCAGTTCGATCGTAGTAGCGGGGTCCCACTGACATACAGGCCTCCGTCAGAAATCAATCATCAACTTTGGGAGGCTGGCATGCTTCTACCAGTTCACTCTATCGTTCCTGACCCAGACCAACCGCGCAAGCTTCCGCGTAAAGGGCGCAGCGCGAACACCTCGGATGATCTGCGCACACTGGAATTGCGGCAACCACTCGTCGTACGGCCCAATCCTGCGCAGTTAAACGATGCTAGCGCCGCACCATACGTAGTTATCGTCGGTGAGCGACTGTGGATGGCCACTCGTCGAGCCGGCTTAACGGACATCGATGGGCAGGTCCGAAGCGATATCGAGGAACAGGAGATCCTAGAGCTCCAACTCAGCGAAAACTACCACCATGAAAAGATCCCAGCGATGCAGCTCGGACGTTCATTCCTTGAATACCGAGAAAAACACGATGTCACCCAGCAAGAACTAGCTCGTCGCACGTCAATCACTCCCGGAACGATCCATCATTACGAGAGTTTAATTAGAAATCTAGATCCCGAACTCGGCAATAAAGTCGACTCCGGTGAGCTCACCTTTAAGGAAGCTCGTAGCATCGCTGACATAGATGACTACGCCCGACAGCGCGAAATAGCA
>JAYGCF010000044.1:0-3411 GCA_046583495.1 Dehalococcoidia bacterium | reverse complement strand
CCTACGCAACACAGTGTCCAGGCATTACGGGCGATCGGGATTCAACCAGATGCCATCATTTGTCGTAGCGACCACGAGGTCGATCCTGGCCTACGCGAAAAAATTTCTCTCTATTGCGATGTTCCCACGGAGGCCGTGATTGGCCTGGAAACACTGGACACGGTTTATGCCGTGCCGTTGAGTCTCGAGGAACAGGGTTTTGGGGATTTCCTTGCCGACAGGCTCGACATTTCGAGACCAGCAGACCTGTCTGCTTGGACAAAGATGGTCGCAAAACTTCGAGATCCCAAAAACACCGTTAGGGTGGCTATTGTCGGAAAGTACGTTGAGTTACAGGACTCTTACCTTTCAGTTATTGAGGCCCTTCGCCACGCAGCTCTGGCAAAAGACTGCGAAGTCGTGATCGATTGGATCAAGGCAGAAGACATTGAAGAGCACGGTGTTGATCAGATGCTGGCCCGAGCTTCAGGGGTCGTAGTACCAGGAGGATTTGGAGAGCGTGGTGTTGACGGGATGGTCTCTGCGGCACGGTACGCACGCGAGCGCGGGGTCCCTTATTTGGGTCTGTGTCTCGGGATGCAAGTGATGGTCATTGAATACGCCCGCTCGGTACTGGGGCTGGAAGACGCCAATTCTGCTGAATTCGATCCCAATTCGGAAAACAAAGTGATTGCCTATCTGCCTGGGCAGAAGGAATTGGGAACGACAGGTGGAACAATGCGCCTCGGTCTTTACCCTTGCACATTGATACCTGGCACTGTGGCAGCCAGGGCGTACGGAGTAGAGTCAATAGATGAACGCCATCGCCATCGGTATGAGTTGAACAACGAATACCGAGACCTGCTCAACGGATCAGGACTGATATCGAGCGGGACTGCGCCAGATGGGTCCCTGGTTGAAATTAGTGAAGTGGAAGACCATCCGTTTATGGTTGGCTCACAATTCCACCCAGAGTTTGCATCACGTCCGGACCGTCCGCATCCGTTGTTTAGGGAATTTGTGAGTGCTGCTGCCGAAACCCTTAGAGAAGGTGCCCAGCACGAAATGAACATAGAAGATTC
This sequence comes from Dehalococcoidia bacterium, assembly GCA_046583495.1. GTDB lineage: Bacteria > Chloroflexota > Dehalococcoidia > Lucifugimonadales > Lucifugimonadaceae. Next base: position 2,350 of record JAYGCF010000044.1, on the reverse strand, counting down.
TGATATCGACATGGGGTCACCAGTATCCGATGTGGCTGAACGATCAAGGATCTCTACTTAGTGGGTTATAGGAAGTTTGTGCTATAGTCGCGGAAGTTGCCTGTCGCGAACCCAACGCTAAGGCATCTCGGTCGGGACTTCCGACCAACTTCCCTAGGCACCTCCCGGACCTGTTCGTCCAACCCTTTGCGTCAATTCAGACGACGCTGGACTCCAGTGCAGTATTCGGTCAAGAGGTAGATAGCCTCAGGGCTTTTAGACGGACATACGTCATCGGCGAACAATGGCCGATATTCGGAGATCGACCCTAACGAGACTCCGCTCCCAATACTTTCCATAGATTACCTTGCAGGCAGGTCACTTCGTTGGCCATGGGCCCTCGGACTAATCGAACTGCCGTGCACAGAATCAACATACGACGCAACTTGCGTCTCACACCCATGCTCCTGAATTAAAGGGCGCAACTTGGAGGAACTCAGCTGACTACGCAGAGCCAGACACGCAGCAGACGCCGCCGGTCTTCCCACAGGGGACGGCGATCTAACGGCCGAGGACGCGGAACCCCCGCAGGACTGCCGAAGGATGTCCAATTTGACGACAGTGGTTCTCAACTCGGGAACGTGGGCGCTATGTCCATGGATGAACTCCGTTCACGTGCTCTTGAGCTAACCCTTCGTAATGGGATACCGAGGAAACGGTCAGATCTGGTACTGCAGATTCTGGCCAGACATGCCGAAGAAGCAGAACAGCTTCTTGGTATGGGTATCCTCGAGATTACTAATGATGGTCATGGTTTCCTGAGGCAACCCACGGGGAATGGAACTGAATCGGACCCAGAGGTTTATGTGGCGCCGGCACAGATCCGACGGTTTGGATTGAGAGCGGGGGACCTGGTAGCGGGCGAAGTTCGGGGACCTAAGGAGGGCGAGCGTTACTACGCCCTTATCAGGGTTGAGGTCGTAAACGGACTGGACCCTGAGTCCACTCGTAGCCGTACCAAGTTCGAGTCTCTTACCCCGGTTTTCCCAGATGAAATAATCAAACTCGAAACAACCCCAAAGAATATGGCCACGCGAATGATCGATATGGTCGCGCCGATAGGGAAGGGCCAGAGGGGCTTGATCGTCGCTCCTCCTAAGGCAGGTAAGACGATCCTTCTGAAGCAGATCGCTGAAGGAATCACTGCTAACAACCCTAGCGTCAGCCTGATAGTAGCGCTTGTTGGTGAGCGTCCTGAAGAAGTCACGGACATGCGGCGCTCCATTGAGGGTGAAGTATTCAGTTCAACTTTCGATGAACCACCAGCCGACCATACGCGTGCTGCCGAAGCAGCCCTTGCCAGGGCAAAGCGACTGGTGGAAGCAGGCGAAGATGTTGTCATCCTTGTAGATAGCCTCACGCGCCTAGCACGTGCCTACAACTTGTCTGTCCCCAGTAGTGGGAAAACCTTGTCAGGAGGGATGGACCCTGTTGCTCTCTACCCTCCCAAGGGGTTTTTCGGCGCAGCAAGAAATTGCGATGAGGCCGGAAGCTTAACCATTCTGGCTACGTGCCTTATCGACACTGGATCACGACTAGATGATCTTATTTACGAAGAATTTAGGGGCACCGGAAACATGGAACTCCACCTGAGCCGTGTGCTGGCGGAGCGCCGGGTGTACCCGGCGATCGACATTCAACGTAGTGGTACTCGTCACGAAGAGTTGTTACTTTCAGAGCAAGACCTTCGACAGATCTGGCTTCTCCGTCGGATGGTGTCGATCATTGCTACTGACTCGGGAGGGGACAATACTGTTGGCACCGAGCGAGTTATTGAACGCATGTCCAAAACGCAGGACAACGAAGAATTCCTCGCTTCGATAAATAAAGTGGGGTAATTGTTAGGAAAAGACGGATTCCCGCGCGATAACTGGAAACAAAAAAATATCCGACCAGGCCGCCAAGTCTGAATACTTGGCGGCCTGGTCGCGTAAGCCCTGTTACGTTTGAGGAAGCACTAATGGCGGGAAATACGATCCAAAAGTGCAAATCATGCGTCTAAAAAGTCGTTGACACTGATCTACATTCACACTTATTCTCCTTGCAGCAATGACAACCGAGTCAGGTGCTAGGTAGAACGGGTTCATCCGCTACCGGATAAGGGTGCTGAAAACGGTCGGGACCGTGACGTTTTGCGCGGTTCGGACTTCTTGACAGCCTCCCGGCCGGAGTGTAAGAATCCATCTGCTCGGCTCCAGTCCCGGGAGTCCGCGCGTATATGTGCGCGTTTTCCATGTGAAGAATTGGGACGTATCACGGGCCGGCGCCGTCGATCAAAAGACGGAGCGATCCTGTGGAGGATAGTTTTAAT
>JAYGCF010000086.1:0-3155 GCA_046583495.1 Dehalococcoidia bacterium | reverse complement strand
ATCGGTAAGACGGAATATAACTGATGCGCCATCTGGTGATGTAACAGTGGCCATCACGTTGGACTGCGGCAACCATCGAGGTTGTCCGTCGACGGTTGCCATAGCCATCAAGGTAGATTGTTGACCTGCCTGGAATGGTGGTTGGTCTACTAATGTGAGTTCCACAGGGGTTTTCACATCAACCGATGACATGATAGGCATGCCATCGCCAGTGGCCCTCAAGGACCAAGTGCCCGGGTCTGGCGAAGTGATCGTTGCTACTAAAAGATTAGGGGTCGTAATAAAGCGCGCCGCATTGGAGGTCTCGCCCAGTTGGACACCGTACGGGTCAAAGAGGTTGAATGCTGCCCCACTAGAGCTACGGACCATCGAAACGCTTAATTTCGTAGATTCGGGCGCAATCTCGATAGCCTGAACGGCGGTGTTGCCCGAAGGGAGTGAGATATCGAGGATCTGATCCCCATCTAGACCGAGTAAGTTGTCGGCAAACTCGTCAATACCAGTCAGTGTTCCTGTGTCGTCCCATCTGCCAGATGCTCGATCTACTATTGAGGTAATAAATTCACGAGCTGTGTTGGTGCTTGAGGGCAGCATCACAGCATTGATCGACCAGCCTTCTGTGACGAAAAGATCTGCGAATCCAATGATACGTTCACGGTTCTCTGTAGACCCATCTTGCATACGACCTGTAATCAGGAATACCTCTGATCCGGCCGGCGCACCCAGGTCTGAGAGGTGCCCGTAAATTGCCGCTAAAGCAGCGTACTGGTCACTGCCTCCGGCTTCTGTGCGACTGGAAACCCGTGGGACCAGGGTTTCGACGGCCTGATTTAGTTCGTCCCCGGATGCAGGATGGCCGACAACGGTTCCCGCTTCATCCGAATACGGCATAAGTGCCACCGTTCCATCGTTCGCAGTCTCGACCAAAATTCGTAAAGCAGTCTCGGCAACCGCTGCGTCTTTTTCGCTTGCCGAAGTGCTGCCAAGATCAACTGCGATCAGCAAGACGCCGGGCTGGTGGCCATCAGCCGAAACAACCTGTGGTACGACTGTAAACGCTGTGGCGCTAAAGGCGATCCCGATAAGAGTTAGTAACAGTCGGCGCATTAGTTATCCCGTCCAAGCGTCTCTCGCGTGCTCATTAAGTAATGATCTGAGGCTAGGAATTTGGCTCTAGGGACCGCAAGGCAATTTAACTACGGGCTTGGATAGGTATTGGGTTAAGCCTCCCACGATTGACCCACCCTTATGCCCCAACTACACTCGGCGGGCCGCATTGAGATGCTCATAGCCAGATTGAAAACCGTCGACCCATTGGTATTGCGTACACCCGCCTCAACGCATCAGTGATTGCGCTTAGTACATTACCGTCATTATTAAGTAATTCAACGCGAACGTAAGTTGTTTTTCGAGTTCCAAATTTTAGGGAGTATTAAACATGGTGGAGATCACATCCGGGTTAGATATGGTCAATGAGATTGTGGAACGTAAGAGCGTTGTTGCGTTTGACAGCAGGCCGATAGAGGACGACAAACTCAAAGCACTTGTCGAAGCTGCTCGCTGGGCACCCTCTTCCGGAAATGGGCAACCCTGGAGGGTCACACTGGTGCGTGATGGTCTTTCCAGGGCTGATCTCAATGAAGCCTTGGCACCAGGAAACCAGGTCTGGGCGAAAAACGCCCCCCTTATCGTTGTCTTTGCCTCGGATGCCCCGAATCCCGACCGGCCTAATTCTGGAGCAAAGAAAATGCTCGACGTCGGTTTCGCCGGGCAGAACATGATGCTGGAGGCTACACATCTTGGTCTTCGGACGCATGGAATGGGTGGCTGGGACGAAGGTAAGGTTAAGAGCGCTGTTGGTATCCCAGACGACCACAACGTGTGCTTCCTTTTGGTGATTGGTTACGGCGGAAATGTTGATGACCTGCCGGAAGACGTGCAACCGAAAGAGAACCGTGAACGAGTACGAAACGACGTTGGAGAAAACTTTTTTGACGATAAGTTTGGATCTTCCTGGGAAGACCGGTAGGAAAGTCAGCAATTCAGTGCTGAAGCCCGGTTTACATCACTGGAAATAAATTCCTGTTGTCCGTAGGAAACATTCAATTGAAAATCACAGAACTTAAAACCTTTCCAGTCGCAGATTCTGAAGGCAATGTCTACTTTTTCGTAAAAATCTATACAGACGCCGGCATAGACGGGATTGGCGAAGTTGGGATCAGACTATGGGGCCGAGCTATCGGAAGCGCCGTTGAGCATCTGTCGGAATTACTGATAGGCGAGGACCCGTGGTCTACTGAGCGGCACTGGCAGAAAATGTTCAGAGGTAACTTCTTCCCTGCCGATAAGGTGTACATGTGCGCAATCAGCGCCATAGATATCGCTTTGTGGGATATCAAAGGCAAGTCGGTTGGAATGCCCGTCTACAAGCTGCTGGGCGGGCCGGTCAGGGACAAAGTTGTTTGTTATCCACACACTCAGGGGAAGTCACTCGCCGAGCTAGTAGAAAACTGTAAGCACGCGGTTGATGAGGGGTGGAAGTTCGTTCGCTGGGGACAACCTGAGACTCTAGGAGAACTCGAGTACCAGGGTAGTCACGGACGCCTAGAACCGACGACCTCAATGAAGTTGGCGGTAGAACAAATGAGTTCTGTACGAGATGCAGTTGGCGCAGATATCGGGATTTGTTTTGATGTTCATACCCGATTGGATACTCGTAACACGATTGAAATGTGCCGCGAACTGGAAGAGTTCAACCCTTTTTTTATAGAGGATCCGATCCGGTCTGAAAACCCCAAGAGCTATCGCAAGATCTCTGCCAATATTAATCTCCCTATTGCCGCCGGGGAACAGTGGGCTTCCAAGTGGCGGTTCCGTGAGGTCATTGAGGAGGAATCGATCGACTACGCACGTATTGATCTATGTATCGTCGGCGGCCTCACCGAGGCGCTCAAGATCACCCACTGGGCGGAGACGCACTATATCGACATCGTTCCGCACAATCCGCTAGGACCGGTAAGCGCAGCCGCCTGCGTATCGCTCACCATGGCCTCCTCAAACGTGGGTGTTCAAGAAATGCCGAAGCGCCCGGGGACATTTGCCACTGACCTGTTCCCGCAGCAGATCGGCTGGGAGGATGGTTACGCCTTCTGCAA
>JAYGCF010000078.1:0-2072 GCA_046583495.1 Dehalococcoidia bacterium | reverse complement strand
TTTAGTTCAATTCCAACCTGAGGGCGGGAAAAATCTATATTCACTTTTTACCTGACTTGAATTAGCCGTCGGGGACCTCTTCAAACTTAGATTCTTTACATAAAGGTACGGTACGGCTCTGCTGCCACTGCTCACAGGCCGATGTGTCAGTCACGGTAGCGATGTGTGGAAGCAGAGGCAGGGGATGGGAGTAGTCGTTACTGGAGCAGGAAGCTGGGAGTCGAGGTACTAGCCCCCGGCTTTCGCTGCGACTTTTGTACTTCGATATACTCACGGCATGTTGAGCAAGCGATATTCCCATCTCCGCGTAATGGGATTCATTGCGTTTCTGACAATGTCACTACTTGCCTGCCAGGGAGTGACCACAAACGAGAACGCGGACATTGAGGCGACAGTCGCCACAGCGGTTGCCGCGGCTCTTGCGATCCAGCCTTCTCCCGCTGTACCTGATCCATCGGCCGCAATAGAGAACGTCGTTGAGGCAACGATTGAGGTAACTGATCTCGGAAGTGAGGGTGATGGTCCTTCGGTTTCGCCTTCGCCTGTCGTTTTACCTACGAGTGATCCCACACCGACCTCGACGCTTCTTCCCGCACCGACTGTGACGCCGGGTCCATCGCCGGGCGGCAAACAATCCGTGTCAACTGCGACGCCGAGAACAACATCTGCGGTAACGATACCTCCGCCTACTTCCTCCAGTTTCGTTCCATCTGGCCAAGCAACTATCGCCGTCAACAAAGTTAACGAAGGCGTTGGCACCCCAAGGTTCTGCACCGCTGGTTGTGCTGAAGACATTTACGTCACATCTATTGTCGAGACCCTCTTCAGACCCGAGTATGGCGACACGCGATCCGACGTCAGTGAAATTGGTGTTTTAGCAGTGGACTGGTCGCTAAGCCCCAATCTTTATTGGATAGACTTCTCCCTCCGAGAGGGTGTTCAGTTCCACGATGGATGGGGTGAGTTCACAGCTGAAGACATTGCGTTCTCGTTTAACGAGGCAAACCGTAACACCCAACCTGAGTCCATTCACGGACGGAACAAGGACTTTGCACAGCTGATCAAGAATGTCGAAGTAATCGACGACTACAACGTCCGAATGATCTATGAGAACTTTGACAGCCGAGGCATCCGCCACCGCTTCAGCAGCTTCTGGCAGACCACCGGAATCACGTCCAAAGCCGTCTATGACGACAAGGGTGCTGAAGGGATGAGGGACTTCATTATTGGAACAGGCCCGTACAAGAATCTTTCTTGGATTCAGGGCGACTCGATCAAACTCGAGGCAGTTCCACACCATTGGCGTAAGACGCCTGCGGTGGCGAAGATCACCCTTCTGGAAGCACCTGAGGCTTCCGCAAGGCGTGCCATGCTTGAGACCGGACAGGTCGTAATGGCCCATCCGGCTATTGCTGACTGGAACACGCTTGCAGCTGCTGGTTTTGAGATCAACCTCGACTCCGGTCACGGAAACATCTTGAACATCGGCATGACCGGAAACTACTGGGAAGACAACCGCTACTACGACGGCAAGGCTCTCGAACGACTGACTCACGACAAGCCGTGGGTGTCTGACACTAACTCCGGTGACGACTACGAAGCGGCACGGCTCGTCCGTATCGGCCTGGCTCACGCCATTGACCGAGAAGCCCTCCAGGACTCCTACCTTGACGGATGGGGTGACGGACCGATGTACTTCGCGTACCAGCCCCCGAACGCACACCCGATCACGCTGTCGCATGCTAGTTACTACGTTGACTCCTCCAAAGGTGGAGAGGGTGGAGCTGGTGGCTGGGAATACCCGCTTGACTACGACCTCGCCAAGGAATTCGTCACTGATGGTGGATACCGTGATGGGTTCAACATGAGCAACGTCTGGGCAGGAGACACTTCGGGGCTGGCGTCTAGACTGATGAGCGCCATTGGTGGTATCTGGGCAGCGGAACTTGGTGTGAGCGTCACAATCAACAACTCTGTGTTCTCGACCTTCAGGCCGAGCTTCATAGGCCGATGGGCTTCCGATCCGTTCGTGGGTTGTGGTGACGACGCAAACACCTCCATGCCTTATGACT
>JAYGCF010000039.1:0-7506 GCA_046583495.1 Dehalococcoidia bacterium | reverse complement strand
ATGAAACATGCGATATATTCTCGGAAAGCAGGCGTAAATAAATACATGAGATAAGGCTATCGTTATGACTGAGCAGATATCGCGAGAATTCGACGAGGCAAGGGCGGAAGAGTTCGGTAACCAACTTGTCGGCACGTACATGGGCGCGGCTAGGACTTTGATTGTGGATCTGGGACACCGTTCTGGTCTCTGGGAGTCGCTAGCACAAGGACCGGCTACTAGCGTCGAATTGGCGGAACGGTCTGGCCTTAATGAGCGCTACGTGCGTGAGTGGTTGGGCGGTGCGACGGTGAGTGGGTACCTTGATTACGATGTCTCTACGAAAAGTCACACTCTTCCGGCGGAGCATGCTGCCAGCCTGACTGGCGAAACCGGTGCGAACCTTTCTTCACTTTCTCCCATGATCACATTTCTCGGGGGGCACGTGAGTGGAGTGTTGGAGGCATTCCGGAATGGAGGTGGTGTTCCGTACTCGGAATACCGTCCCGAATTCACCGAGGTAATGGACGATTTCTTCCGGCGTGATTACAACTCATCGCTGTTCGACGGCTATATCGGAGTGGTTCCAGGCCTGGTCGAACGTCTCGAGGGTGGAATCAGTGTTTGCGACGTTGGGTGCGGTACCGGCCATAACATGAACTTGATGGCACAGGCATATCCGAAATCAACGTTTAAGGGTTATGACATTGCAGAAGACGCCATCAACTCAGCCAAGTTGGAAGCCGAAGAGATGGGCTTGACCAATGTCACTTTTGACGTCCAGGACGTCACCAACTTGCCCAGTGATGTCTCATTCGATTTAATTACGGCGTTTGACTCGATCCACGATCAAGTTAACCCGCAGGGGGCGCTGAATGAGGCGAGCAGCCATCTGGCTTTGAACGGTGCATTCATGATGATCGATATCAAGGCGTCCTCGAATCTGGAAGACAATATCGCGCACCCGGTTGCCCCATTCTTCTATGCAGTAAGCACACTTCACTGCATGACGGTTTCACTTGCTGAAGGTGGCGCCGGACTGGGTACCGTGTGGGGTGAGCAACTGGCAGTAAAGATGCTGCACGACGCCGGATTACCGAACGTACGGGTTCTAGACTCGTCTAATCCGTTCAACAGCATCTACGTCTGTACAAAGTAGAACGATCGGGTTTGTGGCAGATCTGGTGTGTCGGTTTGTGGCGTGATAGTTACATAAATGGCCGATAAGGCTCAAACTTCATCGGCGAAAGGGCGAAGGCCTTTAGAAACGCCGCACGCTATTGGGTTTGTTGGACAGGGGGTATGCCGTAGACAGGGGTGGGGATGTTTTCAAGACGGGCTTTGAGTTGAAGAGCGAGGTATCTGGAGTAGTTTCGGGACTCTGCAAGGTTTCCGCCGTGGAACCAGAGGTTGGGTTGGTGAGTGGGCTTCCACATGTTGCGAAGTTCGCCTTCCCAGGGGCCGGGATCATATTGCGTATTTGATCCAAGGCCCCAGACTTTGCCGACGCGATCAGCGACCTCTGTTGAGATGAGTTGTTCGGCCCACTGAATCATGTTGCCGTAGCCGGTGGCGTATACGATCAGGTCGGCGGGGAGTTCTGTGCCGTCGGTGAGTGTGACGGTGTGAGGTTGGATGCTGTCTATGGTGACGCGTGTGTGAAGTTTGATGTCGCCATTGATAACGAGTTCGGAGGCGCCAACATCGATGTAGTAACCGGAACCGCGACGTGCGTATTTCATTCCTATACCGGTTCCGTCTGCGCCGAAGTCGAGTAGGAAACCTGATGCTTCGAGACGGGCGTAGAAGTCTGCATTGGCGGCGCGGGCGTCGTCGGTCGCCTGTTTTCTGGTAATTGGAGCGAGTGCGTTGATTTCTGATGCGGTTATAAGGTCGGCTATGTCTGTCGTGATGCCCGAGGCCACAGCTCCCTCAGAATAGTTACCCCCGTCATTGGCTCGGTTACCGCCACCGGAACGTGTCACGGTGGTGTGTGAACGCTGGACCATGGTCACTGAGGCAGCGTCATGTTCCCAGAGGTCGTGGCAGACGTCATGGGCACTGTTATTGGAGCCCAGTACGATGGCATGCTTGCCGGTGTAGGGGGCGCCGGAGCGGAATTTGCTCGAGTGCATTATGTCGCCGGTGAAGGTTTCGGCGCCGGGGATCTGTGGAGTGTTGGGGAAGCCCGACATACCGGTGGCAAGGATTAGATGGGTCGGGCGGAGCGTGATGGGTTGACCGTCACGGACCAGATCTACACGCCATGTGTTGGAGGCTACGTCGTATTCCGCGTGGGTGCATTCAGTGGAGGTCCAGTAGTTCAGTTCCATGATCTTGACGTACATCTCCAGCCAGTCGCCCATCTGGTCTTTGGGGGTGTATATCGGCCAATGGTCAGGGAAGGGGACGTAGGGCATGTGGTCGAACCACACGGGGTCGTGAAGGGTTAGAGAGTCGTAGCGGTTGCGCCATGAGTCACCGGCGTTATGGTTGCGTTCGACGACGATGGATGGGACGTTGAGGCGCCTGAGTCGCGCCGCAATACCGATGCCACCCTGTCCTCCACCGATGATCAGGACATAAGGCTGGGTGGTGTAGCCGAGGTCGGATTGCTCGCGTTGGCGACGCTGGAGCCAGGTGGTGCGGTCCTTATGTGCACCATGGTCGACACCCATGTCGCGTGTGAACCCCTTTTTTTCTTCGTGGCCCGTAAGCTCCTGGAGGGCAGTGAAGAATTGCCATGCTTTGCCATCTCGCAGACGGAGGCGTCCTTTCCCGCGTCCAACATTGGTGGTAAATGTTAGCCAGGCGTCGATGACACCATCCGTAACGGTGGGGTCACTTTCTAGTTGCCAACTGGCTGGAGCGGTGGTGGCGTTGCAAGCCTCGAGCATCTGGGCGATCTGATCGCGACCTTCCAGGGTTTTGATGTTCCAGGTGAAGGCCACAAGGTCCCGCCAATAGGATTCTTCGTGGAAACAGTTGGCTGCGGCTTCGATGTCGTTGCAGCCGAGAGCGTCGGCAAAAGTCTTGAGCCATGCGGCCGCCTCTATGGCGTGCGCGGCGCCAGTCAGGTTTTGGGTGGTGGCAGTCATATCGGTGGCTCCAAAGAGGCGAGAGAACGCCTTGATTGGTGGTTTGGATGCGATTTTTGGCAGGACGATCCTGAAAGATGGGAACATGGTACCGGGTGACGCAGCCGGCTTGTCTCCGGCGAACATGGACCTTATGACTGTTTGCCAACAAGTCCACCGTCTCAGAACCGATTGTATATACAAAGATTATGTTGATGTATTCTCAAATATATATTTTAAATATGATCAAAACAGATAGGATATAATATGAACATATATTCTGATGTATGAGACAACGCAACTTGCGATTTACATCGCATTATGTTAAAGTCTATTGGTTCTAGCTTCACGAATGTATTATTATTCAACGGACTAATGTTCCTGTTTAAGTGAAAATAAGTTCAGATAATTTCTTTTGTCAATAGGTCCTTCTGAAGCTGAATAAACCCAACTGCTTGGCGCCGTGTCATTCGTTTCCAACGATGGTTGAAAGACCGTAAGGCGATTCCGGAACCCACTGGGTAGAACACTAGACAGATACCTGTATTCAGGAGCGGACTTATCACTGGGGATCAAGGCGAAATAGATACCGACCATACGTTGCCTGCGCAACATATGATGGTATTTGGTGGATTTCCCGTAGTTAACTCCATCTCAGGTCTCTTGCTCGAGACTCCTGAAACGTTCCTGCTCCCATTGCCTGGATGGCTAGTATGCCCGAGGGCCAAGGCAGGCCTTGTTGAAGGGCCTGGATAGTCTCATGGTATCTCCACCTGAAACTGTTGTATCGGTCAACTCCGTCTGGAAAGTCTATGGGGATAAGCCAGAACGTGCGTTAACTGATCCACACAAGAATGCCTCTAAATCGGAACTGCAAGATGATCTTGGTCTCGTACTCGCACTTAAAGATGTCTCGCTCGACATAAATAGAGGCGAAACTTTTGTCGTTATGGGGCTGTCTGGGTCCGGTAAATCGACGCTTGTTAGATGTCTAAATGGATTGATTTCCCCTACATCGGGTGAGATAAATATTCTTGGACACAATCTCACTGAAATTTCGAGTGAAGAGCTTACCGAACTTCGGCGTAATAGCATCGCTATGGTGTTTCAACATTACGCCTTATTCCCACACCTTAATGTTCTAGAAAATACAGCCTGGGGGCTTGAAATACAGGGCGTTGCCAGAGATGAACGGAATTCGAAAGCTCTCCAGAAACTTGATCTAGTCGGACTCCAGGGGTGGGAGGAAAGTTACCCACTCGAGCTCAGCGGAGGCATGATGCAACGGGTTGGGCTGGCTCGTGCTCTTACTCTCGAACCGGAAATCTTGCTTATGGATGAACCGTTTAGCGGGCTGGATCCACTCATTCGCCGAGAAATGCAGGAAGAACTTCTAAGTCTCAAAGAGAGCCTGCATTCGGAACAGAGCCAAACGACTATTGTGTTCATAACCCACGATCTGGACGAAGCACTGAAGGTTGGAGACCGGATTGCCATAATGAATGGCGGTGAGGTCATTCAACTCGATACTCCGGACCAGATCGTTTTGAACCCGTCAACCGACTACGTTGCCAGTTTCACGGAAGGCGTGCAGTCTCAAGCAGTTCTAACTGCAGGTGACATGGCTACCCCGTATGGGGCGACTGCGAAGGCTGAAAGCTCCCCAGAAGCAGTCTTGAAGATCGCACTGGAAAACGATTGTTGTCACAACGTACACATTATCGATGAACGCCACCATTTGAGGGGCGTGGTGACTGTGGACATTGCGATTAAAGCTCTGGAAGACCGATCTGACTCCATTCAGACTTATATCGAGTCACCCAAGACGTTCAACGTTAAAGATAGTTATGACGACGTATTGCCTTCAGTACTTGCTCATCCGTCATGTCTTCCCGTCGTGGACGGCGGCGGTGAGTTGGTCGGGGTAATTGATTCGAAGTCTCTGGCTGCGACTTGGAACCCTGACACGTCCGAGATCTCTTCCCTGTTGACCCCAATGCTTCGGGATAGCATTGAAAACATACTCGAAACTCACGCCAATGGGACCAAGGTTTAACTATGGCAGTTAAAGACATGATTCCTAGTGGTATCCGGACGGAAGGGCCAACTGACGCCAACTTGGCCTCGACCCTGCTCTACTACTTAACCTTCCGGATGCGATTACCCGCGTGGGGCTGGGCAGCCCTCGCTGTGACCACTCTGGTCTGGTACTTACTGGAGATTCCGCACTGGCCAAATTTTGTTGGATTTCTTTTAATCTGGGCGGTAGTCCCCGCTGTGGCTTGGATGCGAGCTCTCGGTTTCGCTCTAATCATCGGCACCTTTGTGACATCGCTGGGCGACACGGGGAGCGTACCTGACAGTTGGTTGATCGGGCGTGATGTCGGGAACTGGATAGATGACCGAGTTGACTGGATGGTTTCTAATTGGCGCCCGGTTCTCAAGTCCGGCAGTGATGAGCTTCTAAGGGGCGTACTTGTTCCACTTGAAAAATGGTTGCTAGCCCTCCCGTGGTGGCTCGTGATAGCGGTTAGCACAGTCCTGGCCTATAAAGTTGTGGGACGTCGCCTTGCTATCGTCAGTGCAGCCCTACTTGGCATCCTGACTCTACTGAACTTGATGGAGCCGGCACTTTCCACATTTGCGATCGTAGTTATCGCAACTTTCATCTCAGCAGCTCTTGGAATTCCTCTTGGGATTCTCTCGGCGCAAAGTAATCGATTCCAGTTAGTCCTGAGGCCGATTCTGGATACGGCACAGACAATGCCGAGCTTTGTCTACCTTGTGCCAGTTGTGATGTTACTGGGGATAGGTAAGGTCCCCGCTGTGATTGCCACTGTCATATACGCGGTCCCACCAATGATCCGATTGACCGACCTGGGTATTCGTCAGGTCGATCCCGACCTACTGGAGGCTGCTCGTTCGTTTGGAGCGACTCGCTTCCAAATTCTGACGAAGGTACAGGTTCCACTTGCAATGCCAACGATCATGGCAGGCCTGAACCAAACGGTGATGATGGCGTTGGCTATGGTCGTGATCGCATCAATGATTGGTGCTAGAGGGCTTGGGATTGAGGTTTTAAATGGTATCAACCGCCTAGAGTTCGGCCGAGGTCTCCTGGGAGGCATTGGAATCGTAATTATGGCGGTTGTGATCGACCGGATTAGTCAGGGTCTCGTGAAAGACCCTATGGCTAGAGAAGGCGGCCAACCCGAGGAGACCAGATGACGATTTTCGGACACCGGCAAACTTGGATTAAGAGGTGTGGCCGACAACAAAGGTAATCACCACCGGGGAGCCTGGTGGAAGCTACGGGATTGTTGAGATGAGACGATCCGAATCAAGTGAGGATTAAGTTGAATTTGACCAAATCATATAAACGCAAATGGCAGACATTGATCGTGGCATTGGCGGCTTTTGCTGTTGTCGCGATGCTTGGAGCTGCGTGCGGAAGTGAAGAAGAAGAGATTAAAACGACCGTCACATTTGGTGACACCCAGTTCGAATCTCTCTGGATCAACAACGCTATTGCCGAATTCATCATCACAAATGGCTATGGCAACCCGGTCGAGATCGTTGAGATGACGACTCCGATTATGCAGACATCACTCGCTAACGGTGATATCGATGTCATCATGGAGTTGTGGCACCAGAACATCATCGACTGGTATGACGAAGAGACTGCTGCTGGCAGAATTGAAAATCTGGGTATGACCTACGAGGGTGGCCCGCAGTTCTTTATCGTCCCGACGTATACGGCTGAGGAATTCGGCATTACGACTATCGAGGACATGAAAAAACCAGAAGTGGTTGCTGCACTGGCGGATCCTGAAGAACCATCCAAGGGTGCGTTTATTAACTGCATAACTGGCTGGCAGTGCGCAGAGATTAACCGCGCTAAGATCCAGGCTTACGGACTCGATGAGTTCTACAACGTCATCACCCTTGGTAGTACCGGTGCGATGGACGCAGGACTGATTGGACCGCAACAGTCAGGTGACCACACCTTCGGATACTACTGGGCGCCGACCTCTTTGTTCGGTAACTTCGATTGGACCATTATTGAAGAACCCGCGTACAACGAGGCGTGCTGGGATGAGGTAATTATCGGTCGAGATGATGCCAGCTACACGCCGGCAGAGGCATGTGCCTACGAGACTCTTCCTGTCGACAAGGGCATCAACACAGGCTTGCGTGAAGCGGCACCTGATGTAGTTGCACTTCTTGAGAAGATGAACGTCGGGATGGAAGAAATCAGTAAGACCGCGGCATGGGCGCAGAACAATGACGTTGACGTCTCAGCTGATAGGATCGCGACAGCCAAGTACTACCTGGAGACGTTCGAGGACAAGTGGACCACCTGGATGGGAGCCGACGAAGTGAAGGCTGTCAAGGATGGTCTTGCGAAAATCAAGGCGAGCGATCTGTAGAACAGGCTCAAGGAAATCAT
>JAYGCF010000016.1:0-77302 GCA_046583495.1 Dehalococcoidia bacterium | reverse complement strand
ACTCGGATTGGCAGTAGTTGACGAGCAGCATAGGTTTGGAGTTGAACAGCGAGCTGTTCTAGGAGATCAGCATCCCAGGCCACACTTGCTCGGGATGTCGGCTACTCCAATTCCTCGGACGCTTGCACTCACCCTGTATGGTGATCTAGACCTTACAACCCTGCGACAGTTACCAGGTGGACGTAAGCCGATCACTACATCCTGGGCGCGTTCGTCCGACCAGCGACGCGCTGCCTATGAACTAGTGATAAATGAAGTCGACGCAGGTAGGCAGGCATTTGTCGTTTGCCCGTTGATTAACGAGTCAGAAGAAATTCGTAGTCGCTCTGCTATCGAGGAGTTTGACTACCTGTCAAATGGTCCTTTCAATTCTTTAAGGGTCGGACTACTTCATGGCCGACTTCCACTTACTGAAAAACAGCATGTGATGGATCGGTTCCGAGATAAAGAGTTAGATGTTCTGGTCGCCACACCTGTTATTGAGGTTGGTATCGACATACCAAATGCCTCAGTGATGTTGGTAGAGGGCGCGGAACGGTTCGGACTATCTCAACTTCATCAGCTGCGTGGTCGTATTGGTAGAGGGGGACATGCGAGTCACTGCGTCCTACTCTCCGACAAACCAAGTCCGGACGCGCAGGAACGCCTTGGGATCATTGAACGGACTTCGGATGGGTTTGATTTGGCAGAAGAAGACCTCAGATTAAGAGGTCCGGGAGACTACATCGGTACCCGACAGAGTGGTTTCGCAGATCTCTTGATAGCCACGCTATCTGATGTGGACCTTCTCGCTTCCGCACGCGCAGAAGCCATTGATCTAATAGCAGACGATCCGGGTCTCACTGACCCTGGACACGAGAAGTTGGGCAAGGAGTTAGACAGGGTTCTCAAGGACCGAGTCGCCGAGTTCTCCTGAACGAACCCGGCCTATACCAACGATTGATACATTTTGCACTTCATATTGAAATAACCCGGTAAATCCGGAGGAATGTACACAGGAGTAGAACTTGGCTGGCAGATTAACTGGTAAAACAGCTCTCATCACCGCAGCAGGTCAGGGCATTGGTCGGGCGACGGCTATGGCTTATGCCACCGAGGGCGCCACTGTTTGGGCGACCGATATTAACCCTAAAACACTTGGTTCTCTTAGCGATAATCCGAGGATTACGACGCGTGTCCTAGATGTTACGGATGTCACTTCTATCCGTACTGTGGTGGAAGAGGTGGGGACCCCGGATATCCTCTTTAATTGTGCGGGGTTTGTGGCCGGAGGCGACATTCTTGATTGCACTGATGAGGACTGGGACTTCTCGTTCAACCTGAATGTGCGTTCAATGTTCCATATGATGCAGGCGGTCATACCTGGTATGGCCGAGGCTGGAGGGGGAAGTATTATTAACATGTCGTCGGTCGCATCAAGCCTTCAAGGTGTCGTTAACCGATTCGTTTACAGTGCCAGTAAAGCTGCTGTTTTAGGCATGACCAAGTCGGTCGCTGCTGATTTCATAGGGAATGGGATACGCGTAAACGCCATTGCACCGGCTACTGTTCAGACACCCTCTCTGGATGATCGAATCAATGCGTCCCCAGATCCTGCGCAGGCACGGAGGGATTTCATTGCAAGGCAACCTATGGGGCGCCTTGGAAATCCGGAAGAGATCGCATCTCTTGCCGTTTACCTTGGTTCAGATGAGGCGGAGTATGTCACCGGAACTGTCCAGGTAATTGATGGCGGGATGACTTTATAGATCGGGCAACTCTTGGACTCCCGAAATTAACGGTTTTCCGGTAAAGAGGATTAGGATGCTGGCCGCAAATACTAACCGGGACCCAGGGGAAAAATCGCGCTTTGGTCGATGCTCCCGGATTCTGTGTCTCTAGATAATGAGGACGGTAAAAAAATTAGTCATCTCTTTTCGTCATACAAATTACGGGATGTAGAATTCCCGAACAGGCTCTTCGTCGCGCCGATGTGCCAGTACTCGTCGAAAGATGGGATGCCGTCCGATTGGCACCTGGTACATCTTGGCACCAGGGCCATAGGTGGCGCGGGTATGGTGATGACAGAGGCAGCAGCCGTGAATCCAAAAGGCCGAATCAGCCCCGGAGATGCTGGGATTTGGAATGATGGTCAGCTCGAAGCCTGGAAGCCGATCACATCCTTTATTTCTGAGAACGGATCGGTGCCCTGCATCCAGATTGCTCACGCTGGTCGCAAAGCATCAAGAGACAAGCCATGGCTTGGAAGTGGTTTTATCAGCCCAGAGGACGGTGGTTGGCAACCGGTTGGTGCATCGGCTGTTCCATTTGACGATGGCTGGGCTACTCCGGATGAACTCACGGATTCAGATATAGACGCGTTGGTGAACGACTGGCGGGATGCCGCAAGGCGTAGCCTCGAGGCCGGATTTAAAGTCTTAGAGTTACATTTCGCCCATGGCTATTTGGCCCACACTTTTCTGTCGCCACTATCCAATCATCGTGAGGATTCGTATGGTGGAAACGCAGAAAACCGAGCCCGTTTTCCGCTACGCGTCGTAGACGCTGTACGTGAAGTTTGGCCTGAGAGCCTGCCGTTAATGGTTCGAATTTCGGCTACGGATTGGGTAGAAGGGAGTGGTTGGGACGTTCCAGATGCGGTCAAGTTTTCAAAATCACTCAAAGAGCATGGAGTTGACCTGGTTGACTGTTCTTCAGGCGGTGTATCACCGGATCAGCAAATGGTTCTTAAGGCCGGATACCAGGTGCCATTCGCTGATTCTGTAAGGTCTGGAGCTGGTGTTCCCACTGGAGCAGTTGGATTGATCACAGAAGCTGAACAGGCAGAAGAAGTGCTTCAAGCCGGTCAGGCAGATGTGATTTTCTTGGCAAGGGAACTGTTACGGAATCCATACTGGCCGTTACACGCTGCTATCGCACTGGGTGACGACACGCCGTGGCCTCCACAATACGTTCGCTCCAAACCGAGTGCTTGAACAGAGTAGTGTATGAAACCTATCTGATCCTTACGGGCGATAGCCAAAAAGTGGTCAGATTCATCATTGGTCATGGAAACGAAGACTAGGTTTCGCAAATCAACGTTTGCTAATCCGGAAATAAATGATAAAGGGGAGCGCAATGCGCTCCCCTTTATCATTCCTATAACGAAGGCTCAGATCGGGTTTTTACGTGGACGACCAGGGCGACGCTTCTCTTCTTTGAGGGCGAACAAAACTTTGTTCCCGGAGATTGCAGCCTGGAGTTTCTTGCCAGCTGCCTTGCCTGCGTACATGACTCGTGCTCGTGCCTTTTGGGCCGTTTGACCGGGCTCAATTACCACGCTTTTTGCAGCTCCCGGAACCAATGAGTCAATCGCCTCTATCAACTCCTGCGTTTCAGATGAGCGGACTCGTCCGCGACGCTGAGCTAACTTTAATGTGTTCAAATCGGCTTCTTCAATTCGCATTCATGACTCCGTAAATAACGAGAAATAATGGAACTACACTTTTGTGTCTACTCAACATGATTATCTTATTACTGAGGCGTAGTCAATTTGTTTTGGGTATAAGTTTAGGCATGTGATAACCGAGAATGGTTCAGATGTGTGCACTTTACGGCCAGTCTAAAGGTTAGTGATGAAGTTGGTACTGATTTGGAGAATATATAGGCCTTCTAATGAATAATAAATGTTATTGAGTTAACGCTCTAACTCGACATGAATCAAGGGTGAAACTGTACTGTATGAAACCTGTTTTGTATTACGAGATACACTGTTTCCGTTTATTTTAGACTCGTTATTATGTGTTGACAGGATGTAATTCAGTCATAATTCAAGGCGAGTCGTGGGATAGATAAATTCTTTGAGGTTCGATTGTTTCTCAACCTGAATATGGGGTAAAACATTACTTGTAATATGGCGGGGCGAGTATGAAATCTTGTCCGCGAGCGCGACTGTTTAGTATTAGTACCAAGTGATCGAGTATTAAGCGAGGTGCAAAAGTTCTGCAGTTGGGTTTGGGTTTAAGGCCGTTCCATCGATAGCGAGTCTCGAAATTTAGGCTCAGAGATGGGTCCCGTAAACTGCAGGTAGGGCCTTAATTGTCAATTGCTAGGTATCGCGGGTTAGGAGGATTCGTTTAAGGCTTTTTCAGCAGCAGCCTTCTCGAGAGCCTTCTTGCGGGACAGATAGCTCATCAACGCCCCTAGAGTCACACCAAACCATGTGTAAGGGACGATGACAATTGCCATGACGATCAAGAAAAATCGGATAAAACCACCGATGTCCAGCAGGAATAGAGCCCCGAGGGCAACCGCTAGGGGCATGATCATCATCGCTGCGACCAGTGCCCCAAACTTGACGATCTTATCCTCGTCTGCCTTGGCTATCCCTCCACCAAAAAAACCGGCCAGGAATGGTCCAAACCAGATCGACACCCAGTGAATTCCAGGGATGGCGATGGCACCGATCATTATACCGAAAGCGATCAGAGCACCTTTAAGCATTCATTCTCCTGAGAAGTCGGGGTGGCTAACCAAAATCGGTGGACGAAAATTGTCCCTATGAAAGTCTACGTCGCTCTTTTAAACCTCGTGAAATGTCCACTCGATTCAATCGGCCTCTAATCCACCCCTTCATCCCGAGGACCTAGAGGTATGAATGAATGACGCGCGCACCTGACCAATAGCAAGTTTCTGTTTACGGTGAAAGACGACTGCAAAGGGTATGATTTACAGTTCGCTTTGCGGCAACTCTTGATTGAATCTGAAGTTTAATACCTCAACTAATAGCCCTTCACAGGATCCACCCTGTTGATTAAATCTTTGCCTTCAAGGTAATTCCGAAGGTTTTCGATCACTATCTGTCTTCTTCCTTGGTACATCTCTGGCGTCTGGGCTGATGAATGAGATGAAATTATTGCATTTGGGTGGCCCCAGAATGGGCTGTCTGAAGAAGGCGGTTCCGGTTTGGTTGCATCTAGGGCAACTCCTTTGATGCTGCCCGAGACCAGCGCGTTTCCAAGTGCTGACTCATCAACAATGCCACCGCGGGAAATGACTATTAAAGAGGCGGTTGGCTTGAGTAGACCGATTTGGCTTGAAGTCACTGACATAGTGGTCTCGGAGGTCAGTGGGCAGGCTACTACCAGCCAGTCCGAAATCCGGAACAAATCATCCAGTCGGTCTGTGTCCCATACGTCAACTCCAGGAACGTCGTCGTCGGGACCAGGATCGACTGCGATCACTTGCATTCCAAATCCCAATGCCCTTCGCGCGATTGCTCGTCCAATCATGCCAAATCCATATAACCCCATACGGCTTCCGGCGACTTCCACGTGATCGTAAGCAGCCGTGTCCCACACACCGTTGGCTTGATCTTCAAGCATTTGCTTGGCGTTGTGCGCTAGAGACAATATGAACAGCATCGTTTGATCGGCCATAGGTTCCGTGTGTGGTCCACGCGCATTCGTAAGCGTTGTCCCGGCATTAGCTATGGCACTTAGAGCACCTAGGTTATCTACGCCGGTACCAATGCAATGAACCCATTTGAGGTCGGAGCCGGCTAGAAATATTTCTTGTGTTGGCCATCCAAGAAACACTTCAGCGTCAGCTACTTCCTGTACCATCTCATCATGCGTAATCGCAAGGGTGAATTGTGTGTCCGGGAACGTATCTCGAAGCTGCTCTACGAATTCGATGCCGAGGTGATCGGTGCCTAGGACTACCTTCAATTTATGCTCCTTCCGATTGTTTAATGTACTGATATGTGTCTGTTATAACCAAGCGGAAATTATCCGCTATCCAAATATTATGATTAATCTAGATCGTTTAAGGACCACTCATATTATTCGGGTCTACACCACTCCAGATAGTGTTGATCAGCGCACAGTCTGCAAACGCTAAAGTCACCGACATGTGCCGTCTTGGCCTCGGCAATTTAAGATTTCCTAATACATTCAGAATGTTCGACAGCGCTAAGTTACCTAAGATCCCTGTCGGGAACCGTGTATCCCCCCGATACCGGATAAGACCAGGCAAGCTGATTTCGATCCGACAAAATATCGTCCTCACGTTCCAATTGTCGTTTCATGAGGAATCCGTTACACGGTTCCGTCATCCGGTTAACGGTCATTCAATCACTTTTATACATTGAATTGACAGTTGCTCTGTAATTTACAACAGGATGGTCCGTCCTCTCAAAAAGACTATGGCCCTCTTGAAGTCGATAAGTATTACTTATTTACCTTCTTGCGCTGCTCATGTTTCTGAGGATAAAGATACTCGATATTGGTTCCGAGAAATGGAACTTTAGACTAATAGTTCGGGCCCTATAATTACTCGAATTGAAGCCGCGCAACGTCAGTATTTGTGGCCTTCCCTATTACGATTGGATTGAGTAGCCACCATCCACCGGAATTGCCGTTCCTGTCACAAAATCGGAGGCCGTTGTCGCCAGGAAAACGGCTGTACCTGCTAGTTCCTCAGGTTTACCCCAGCGTTGAGTTGGCGTACGAGCCCTGATGGTTTCATAACGCTCCGGCATATTCACTTTCAGCGCGTTCGTCATGTCGGTGTCTATCCAACCGGGCAGAATCGAGTTCACCTGAATATTGTCCTTGGCCCATGCACTTGCACATGCTTTGGTGAACTGGACCACACCACCTTTACTGGAGGCGTACGGAGCAAGTGTCTCGTGAGCGAATATGGACATCATCGATCCTATGTTGATCACCTTTCCACCGCCGCGTTTGACCATCTCCGGGTGTGCTGCCTTCGACATCAGGAATACACCAGTCAGATTCACGTCGATCACTGTTTGCCATTCCTCAAGCGTTAATTCATGGGGCAATTTGCGGACGTTTACGCCGGAGTTGTTTACTACGATATCGAGACCTCCAAAACGCTCGATGCAGCCGGCAACCGTTGCATTCACATCGTCACTTTCTCTTACATCACAACTGATGCTGATTGCTTCTACTCCGAGATTCTTTAACTCTGAGACTGTTGCAGCGTTTTTATCTTGATTACGCGCTGCTACAACTACATTGGCTCCTGCCCGTGCCATACCTACAGCAATACCCTTACCGATCCCACCGTTACCGCCTGTGACAATTGCTACTTTACCTGTGAGATCGAACGGTCCGCCTAGCATCAGATGTGAGCCTTTCCTGTGTGATTGATTCGAAGTGGTCTGGGACTGTTATAAGTCGGTCATCATGGAATATCTCATTATGCCGTAGATAGTTTTCATTAAAATGCCCCGGCGACTCCCATGAACGGCTAACATTGCTCCGTCATTACAAATTCACTAGAGCAGGAGATCAGATGACTAATTCACGCGCCTTGGACGGGGTTACGGTTCTTGACGCGACGCAGATCCTTGCGGGGCCGTTTTGCACGATGCATATGTCTGATATGGGTGCAAATGTCATCAAGATAGAAAAACCGGGAGGTGGGGATGACACTCGTCGAATTGGCCCGCCCTTTATTAATGGCGAGTCTGCCGCTTTCTTACAACTCAACAGAAATAAACGGAGCATCGTTCTAGACCTGCGGTCTGATAAAGGCAAAGAGACGTTTAAACGGCTCGCCGAAAAATCGGACATCTTGATCGAGAATGGAAGGCCTGGCGCAATGGATAGGTTGGGCCTCGGCTATTCTGATATTTCAGTAATCAACCCGACGATCGTCTACTGTTCGATCTCCGGGTTCGGATTGAGTGGCCCGTACGCGTCCCGACCGGGGTTCGACCTGATTGCACAGGGCATGAGCGGGCAAATGGCAATTAACGGCGACGTCGGTGGACCGCCTCTCAAGGTCGGTGTTCCCATTGCAGACTTGAATGCAGGTATGTTTGCGCTTCATGCTGTTGAAGCTGCCTATATACGTCGCCTTAGAACAAACGAGGGGCAGCATGTCGAGACATCACTGCTGGAGGCAGGGCTGGCATATACCGTTTGGGAGTCTGCATTCTACTTTGCAACAGGAGAGGTCCCGCCAAGAATAGGTTCTACACATAGATTGATAGCGCCCTACCAGTCGTTTGCCACTAAAGATGGTCACATGAACGTTGGTGCCGCTAACCAGAACAACTGGGTTCGACTTGCCAACGCTATCGGGCGTGAGGATCTACTAGAGGACCCTTTATTTGAGAGCAATGCCTCGCGTCTTGAGAATGTGGAGGCCCTGCGTGGTCATCTCGATGCTACATTCCAGACTAAGACGACCGCGGAATGGCTGCCGATTTTGGAAGAAGCAGGAACGCCGGCTGGACCTATTTTCGAAATAGATCAGGTATGGGAAAACGAACAGGTTCTAGCGCGTGATATGAAGGTGACTACTGAACATCCCGTTGCAGGGGCGGTCAGTAATATCGGCATTGCTGTAAAAATGCACGGAACACCGGGTCGGATAGAAACAGCGGCACCAACTCTCGGCCAACACACGGATGAAATTTTGGAGTTTGCTGGATACACACCTAGTGAGATTGAATCTCTTAAAGTGGAAGGCGTAGCCGGCCCAGAAGTTGGAGCAAGTTAGGCTAGTGCCCCTGAATCCGACTCCTCACGCAGTGACATTCGACCTTTGGCTCACCCTCATGTTCGACGAGAGTACTGGCCGACATGAGTTGCGTGTGGCTAAAGCCATAAAAGCGCTTGCAGACGCGGGAATTGCTGTGGATCCTGAGGTAATTGGTGATGCGATTCGGGTTGTGGCTCGGGAGACCAACGTGGATCATGATCTCGGATTCGATCGACCATCGAAAGACCGTATGGCTCAAATCCTAGATACAGCTGTACCCGCGGCGCGATCTGCCATTACGGAAGGCCAGTTCAACGCCTTCTGTCGTGCTATCGATGAGCCTTTTCTCGTCCATTCACCGACTGTTTATCCTGAAGCACAAGGTGTTTTGCAAAGCATAAGATCGAAGGGCGTCAGGACGGCCCTCATTTCAAACGTGGGGTCCACTTCGCCCAATGTATATCGGCGTTTCCTGAATAGAGAGGGTTTAAGTTCAGAACTCGACTTTTTAACCTTTTCAAATGAGATTGCGTCGGCAAAACCGGCGGCCAAAATGTTTATCCATACGCTGGAGCAACTTGGTGTTGATCCGGATAACGCAATACATGTCGGCGACAACCTGCACGCGGATGTAGGCGGTGCAAATGATGTCGGGATGTCAACTGTCTGGATCCAAGGGCACGACGACAGGGAGCCTCGCGTTGAGCCCGACTACACAATATCGGGCCTTGCCGAACTTCCAGATGTTATCGACAGATGGTTGAATTACTAAGAACCTTTATTCAAACGGATACGCGGCTCCGGTGCGACGCCCACCAGGCGACAGCGTAAACGCCGGCGACTTGTAATGCTGTGACGACCACCAGAACAAGTGTCGCAGAGAACCAGAAACCCTCGGGAAACAGACGAAGAAGATTGCTCTGGGATGGATTCAATTTCCAGAAGTCGTTGCGGAATACGACCTCGTGGAAAATCCGGAACGTCGTATTGAAGTCGATAAGGGTTGCAATCCCGAAGACCGCTGCTGCTGCCAAGCCTGCAATGGTGGACCAAACGATTCCTGCACGCAAAAGTGGCAAGAATTTCATTCGGAGCAAGATGAAACCGGCTATAACTACGACTGCAATGATCGCCCCGGCAACCCAGAAAGCATTAAACATCAGACGCATTACCTGCTTTACGTCTGACATGTGAGTAATCTCACGCTGATTAAAGAGATCTATCTCACTACCATCGGAAATAACTTGCACGTCGAGGAACTCTTCGTCGTTGCCGAAGTAGTCGATGATTTGGTTCGCGACACTGGCCAGAGCTTTGTCGTCAAGACCAGTCCTTCGTTCCACGTTATGGGTGTTGAATCCCCATTCGTAGAAGGTCTGGGAATTGGCCATTAAGCGTACGTTTAAAGATATAAAAAAAAGTGGGAGGTTGATGGCTAGGAGGACTATTACCAGTACGCGTAATTGGGAAGATTTCGCCAGACGTTCGTTATTTCGGAGATTATTCATCCATGCCTATGGTACGTTGCAAATACCGGTATACCTGCTTAATTTGACCCAAATCTCGGCCATTATGGAGGCGCGCGAATGCTTAGTTCTCAACCACCGCATCGCACAGTAGAAGATTTGCTCGAGGTGGTGGAACGACTCCGTGACCCCGGGGGCTGCCCGTGGGATCGAGATCAGACTCACGCGTCATTACGACCGAATCTCCTTGAAGAGTCGTACGAGGTATTAGAAGCACTTGACTTGAATGATCCCCAAGCTTTGGCTGAGGAACTTGGGGATTTGCTCGTGCAAGTCGTCTTCCATGCTGACATCGCACGACGGGCGTCTGAGTGGACACTGGAGGATGTGGTGTCCCGCGTGGTTGACAAACTGGTTCGTCGTCATCCTCATGTTTTTGATGAAAATGGCCCCGAGCTAAAGACAGCGGAACAGGTATCACAACAATGGGACATACTTAAAAGCAAAGAGCCTGGACGTAACTCGATTACGAATGGTCTGCCTAGTGGAATGCCTGCCCTTGCCTACGCTGGAGCACTGCAGAGACGAGCAGCAAGGGCTGGCTTACCTGTGCCATCTGCTGTTGAGAATGATGTGGACGAGGCGACAGCGGGCCGGCAGCTTTTCGATGCAGTAGCTAGTATCCAAGCGGCAGGGATCGATCCGGAAGTGGCCTTACGAGCGGAGACGCTTAAATACAGGGACCGGATCAGGCGCGCTGAAGATCTAGCAGGTGGGGGTGCCAAACTTGGTGCGTTGTCCTCCACGGTTCGCTCCCAGATATGGTTGCAGGCTGAAACGTAGGTCTTAAAAAAACCTTCGATAGGGATTTCTTTTTCCATAACCCTGACCATGCGCGCCTAAGCCGAGGGTGCTGTCTCTGCACTATCCGTCGGCTTGTAGCCGACAACTTCACGTGCGTGTGTGATATCTCGGTATCCGTATTTATTATTCGACACCACGTAGAAGATATCGAAACGCACCGATTCAGACGCTTCTACACATTTCACGGCCATCTGCGCCATATCGTCGTGACTACAGTAGATCGATCGGCCACGTATACCGTTCACCACATCCTCCGCTCCTACTCCACCAATACGAAGGCAGATGATCGACATATCGGTTGTGTTTACAAAGTAGCGAGCGAGATCCTCTCCAATAAGCTTGCTAACTCCGTAAAGACTGTGAGGCTTGGGTTCGGAATCACGCGTTACATTCGCCCACGAATCCGGGGTCTCTGAATCCTGTTCCGACACAAGTTCACTCCAGGGTGACTCTTGTTCGTATCCGATAACCGTTGCCCCTGTGCTCGCAAATATCACTCGTTTCACGCCCGCCAAGTGCGCTGCCTCAAACACGTTGTAAGTTCCTACCACGTTGTTATGTAACATCGAATCCCACCCGGCGTTCATACCGTTTGTGGAGTGTGCGCCGCCGTCTGCAGCCAGGTGGATTACCGTGTCCACTCCCTCGAACGCTGGAGCGATGGCTTCTGCGTCTTGCACAGCTCCGCGAAAGTTCAGGTGGTCTGGAATATCATCGACACCCGAGCGTGATAACGCCGCAACCTCATAACGCTCTTCAAGCGTTGCTCGAATCGCCGAACCAACAGCCCCGCTCAAACCGGTCACAAGTACACGCCTGTTTGCCATGTTGTCCTCTGTTCTGGAATTCAGGTTCAAAAGATAAGGTCATTGGGCGGGCCTAGTAACCGGCAGCCATTGTTAACTTTGCTACCGGGTAAACCGCGCTCCGTAGATTCGTTCCTTCAATCGATATACCGTTTGGTTCGGCGTACGGCGCGTAGTCGTATCTCGGGTCGACCACCGTCACCTTGTGACCGCGTCTGATCAATTCTTTGATAGTCGTCGAGTCAAAACGGCCATCGACCATCAAATCACTGTCCTCCACATGGATACGTGGTGCCTCGACCGCGTTTTGTAGCGACAATCCCTGATCCAGATGGTGGACCAGGGATTGTATGACGGATGTCCAGATTCGGCGTCCACCGGAGGCCCCCAGGACACCGGTTAACCTTCCATTCTTCAACAGAATTATCGGCGTCATGTTGTTTAGCGCTCTTGCATGTGGGGCGATGGTATTGACCGTACCTGGTAGTGGACAACTCCATCCCACGCCGTTGTTCATCATCACCCCAACGCCCGGATTAACCACCCCCGAATAGGACAGATTTGTTTGCGTTAAAGACACAGCGTTTCTCGCTTTGTCTACTACCGATATGTGGGTTGTTCCGTCGTCTGCAGCTTCTCCAGCAGGGCCCGGGAAGTTTGATGGTTTCTTGCGACCCTCATATGGCCACGGATTTCCTGCGACGGCAGGACCGGCCTGTTTCTCATCGATAGCCTGGGCCCTCTCTAAACCGTAAGCGGTAGATGTCAGGGCCCCAATGGGAGCCCCAGTCATTTCCGGGTCTCCCATCCATGTGAACCGGTCAGATGCAGCCAGTTTGATGGCTTCTGCGATTATGTGGAGGATTCTCGGATCCCCTTGGTTTGTTCCCGTGATATCAAAAGTCGAGAGGATGTTTAGCGTTTCCATAACCGTAGGCCCTGACGTCGGACCGGGGAGGCCCATTACCTCATAGCCCCGATACTCACCGAGCTTGCCATGACGGTGGAGGAAGGTCTTGTACTGCGCGAAGTCGGAAGCCTCCAGAAGTCCACCGTTTACCTGTACATCGGTACTGATTTTTTGGGCGATTGCGCCGTTATAGAATTCATCAGGCCCACCTGCCGCTAACTCGCGTAGTGTCTCAGCGTGTTCCTTCTGAATCAGTTTTTTACCTACAGGAATCGGGTATCCACCGGGGTAGTAAATCTCGGACGTGGCGGGGAAGCGTTGTAGTAATTCACGATTGGCAACCGTGGACAGGGTGAAATGTGCACCGACATCGAAGCCCTCTTCGGCGAGTCTGATAGCGGGTCGTAAAGCGTCCGAGAGGCTGATCGTTCCCCACTCATCAAGTGCTCGGCTCAACCCTGCGACCGTCCCGGGGATGGCGATCGACTTGTAGCCCGACGAGAGCATGTCGTCCTTTACCTTTGGCCAGGCGTAGTTGCGAGAGTAGCGGGATGATGAAGGATCTATCCCTTCCATACCACCCTCAAGGGGGTACTCGTCGGTGGTTGCGCGCGCTGGTGCCTGCATCCCGTAGTCGATCGCGCCACCCCCACCGGCGTTCATATGGACGGTGATGAGACCACCCCCTCCGATGCCGTTCATAAGTGGCTGCAGGACACCCATCGCAAAGGCCGTAGTGATCGCTGCATCTACAGCGTTAGCACCTTTTGTAAGTACATCCAGACCGATCTCTGCTGCCAGGGGATGCTGTGCCACCACCATGCCGTTTTCGGTCACGATCTCTTCGGAGCCGAGAACAGGTCTAGTTGTATACATATGTAACTCCGTAGTGCAATGACTCTTGCTGGACTTTACTTAAAGGTGCCCTGTACGGCGACCGGGATTCTAATACCGGAGGCCGTCATTTGTCTGAGGAGTTGGAGAGCATATTGAGATACACATCTCAACCATATCCGTCTGTTCATTACAAGTTATATATCCCGCATCATCAGGGTTAAAACCTGGCCAACTAAGAAATTTCGTAGCCTGAATCAAATCGAGTGTTCTGGTTGCTCCAGCAGGTGTAAAGTGAGGCCGCTTGCCGCAGTGCAAATGATCAAGGCCACTCGAAAAGGTAGCGTTCTCCGAATGAAAATCACTGATGTTGAAATATTTGTAGTTGACGGAGGGCGTCGTCCCTGGCTCTTCTCTGCTGTGCGAACTGATGCCGGAATTACCGGGTATGGGGAGTTTGGTGTTGGTGGGGCTGCTGGTGCGTTGGTTGGCCTTATAGAGGACTTCAAACCACACGTGATCGGTAAGGATCCGGAAGCTATAGAGAAGATCTACTTCGACCTGTATCGCTTGATGCGGCAGGCACCGGGCGGCCTCGTAAGTATGGGAATAGCAGCGATTGAACTTGCCTGTTGGGACATCAAGGGCAAGGCAATGGGTGTGCCTGTGAATAACCTTCTTGGGGGACCGTATCGCGACACGCAGCGTGTCTACTGGAGTCATCTCGCCAGTGCGAGAGCGGGCGACCCCACACTCGAGCCGGGTAAGCCTCTGAAGGACTGGGCTGCAGTCGCCGCGGCAGCGCAGGAAGCACCAGAGCGAGGATACGATGCATTCAAGACCAATATCTTATGGCCTGGAGAGACACCCAGAGCAATTTCACAATCTAGAGACGGTAAAGATCACGACCAGCGTGCTGACACGGATCTGGTTCGCCATGCCACCAAGCAGATTGAAGTGATGCGCGATGCCGTGGGCGATGACGTCGATATTCTTCTAGACATTAATTACAACTTCAAAACCGAGGGTGCCATTCGAGTTGCTCGGGCTCTGGAGCCGTACAACCTGTTCTGGATCGAACACGACAATGAAGACCCGGAAGCTTTGGCACAACTGAAAGCTTCTACTTCCACGCTTCTCTGTTCGGGGGAACAGCATTTCACGATGCGGGAATACTTACCGTACTTCGAACTCCATGCAATGGATACAGTCAAGGTGGACGTCCAGTGGCAAGGATTTGGAGTTTCCAAGAAGGTTGCTGACCTTGCTGAGACCTATGAGCTCAATATCGCTCCGCACAACCCGGCTTCAGAGCTTGCGAGCTTTCAATCAGTTCAACTGTGTGCCTCTGTTTCTAATGTCCGAATCATGGAAAGTGATCCGGAGGGCGTGCCTTGGCGCTTCGAATTATTTAGCGAGAGGCCCGAAGTGATCGACAGCTATATGACGGTACCTACGACCCCGGGTTGGGGATGCGATCTCAATGAGGATGCACTGAAGAAGTATGCCTGGAACAAATAGACCGGTGCCTTCGAAAACCAGTGCGATTGAAATGAGAGAGACAAAATGAAAATTACAGCAATTGAGAACTTCGTGGTTGACAAGGGGGGGCGGGCTCCGTGGCTTTTTTGCGCTATCCGAACGGACGCCGGAATTACTGGATACAGCGAGTACGGGCAGGGCGCACTTTATAAAGGGTTGCCAGCACTTATTGAAGACCTGGGACGGAACCTGATTGGAACCGACCCGTTGCCAGTCGATAAGATTTTCATGGACATGTACCGGCACAGGCGTGCCGAAACTGGTGGAGCGACTGCCATGGCGATGGCCGGAATTGAACTCGCGCTCTGGGATATCAAAGGCAAGTTCCACGGAGTGCCAGTTCACCGTTTGGTCGGCGGGCCGTTCCGTGAAAAACAACGTGTCTACTGGTCCCACCTGGCGACTTATCGGACGCGTGGTGGGGCTGAGCAGCTTGGAGTCCCACCGCTCCGAACTATGGATGACCTTGCCGACTGTGCTCGAGAGGCTGTTGACGCGGGTTACACCGCATTCAAGACCAATATCATTTTCCCGGGTGAGAACCCGTCGATGATCAACAACATGTTTGCCGGTTCGAACGACCAGAACGCCCCGACCCAACTTGTGAGGCATACGAAGAACCAGATTGGTGCCATGCGGGAGGCTGTCGGCCCGGACATCGATATCCTATTGGACATCAACTACAACTTCAAAACTGAAGGCGCGATCGCCATAGGTCGGGCACTTGAAGAGTATGAGTTGTTCTGGATGGAGATCGACAATCAGGACCCGGATGCGCTACTCCAACTCAAGATGCAGCAGCGCACTCCGATCACCACAGGCGAGCAATTACTCGGCCTGAGACAGTACCAGCCCTACTTCCGAAAGCACGCCATGGATACCGTGAAGGTGGACGTTCAGTGGCAAGGGTTCTCTCAGGCCAAAAAAGTTGCGGAGTTGGCAGAGGTGTATGAGATGAACATCGCACCTCATAATTACAATTCGCACTTGTCCAGCTTTCAAAGTCTGAACTTGGTGGCCTCTGTCTCAAACGTGAGGATCATGGAATCGGACGTCGACTCTGCTCCATGGCGTGATGAGCTGACCACCAACTTGCCCGAGATAAAATCCGGCTACATGACCATTCCCACAGGACCCGGGTGGGGGACTGAACTCGACGAAGTCGCGGCGAAAAAGTACGCCTTCAAGGGCTAACAGAACAAACGAAGTTCCCCTGTCACAATCAGGGAGGATTTGGACTGAATGAGCAGCCATGTCCTTCGTAACCGTAACGGGGGAAGAGGACCGACAGGACAGCAACATATGAAGATTACCGCCGTCGAAACTAGAGTAGTCGCCACCGGTGGGGGAGGGCCATGGCTCTTCTGCATAATTCGGACCGATACCGGCATTACCGGGTACAGTCAGTTCGGGTCTGGTTCTTATCCAAAAGGCCAGGTAGGGCTGGTCGATGATCTCGGCAAGACACTCATTGGCAAAGATCCTGATCCCGTTGAACGCCACTACCTAGAGATGTACCGGGCGACTGCTCAGGTCTCGGGCGGGGCCACGGCTATGGCTATCGCTGGGATTGAACTGGCGTTGTGGGACATCAAGGGCAAGGCGGCAGGTGTCCCTGTGTATCGATTGCTTGGCGGACCCTTCCGAGAGCGCCAGAAAGTGTACTGGTCTCACCTTGCGTCCTACAGGGCCCAACGTGCGGGTGAGCTCGGGGTGGCACCTTTGCGAACATGGGACGATGTAGCGGACTGTGTTCGGGAAGCTACTGACGCGGGTTTCAGCGCGTTCAAGTCAAATATTATCTTCCCGGGGAATCCGTCTCGAAGAATGCGCGACGTCTTCGCCGGTGATTTCGATCAGAATGCTGATCCGGACCTGATAGCGCACGCTGTGGAGCAGATTTCTGTAATGCGGGACGCCGCTGGCCCGAACATTGGTATCGCACTCGATATCCACTATGAGTTCAAAACAGAGGGTGCTATCAGGCTGGCTCAGGCACTTGAACCGTACGATCTGATGTGGCTGGAGTTCGATAAATTTGAGCCGGAACCGTTGGCCCAGATCAAGTCGTCGACCCGCACCCCGATCACCACTGGCGAGCAACTGTTGGGCGTTCGCGATTACAAACGTTTCTTCGATCTGCGTGCAATGGATACCGTCAAAATCGATGTCCCGTGGCAAGGATTCAGCCAGGCTAAGAAGGTCGCTGACCTCGCGGAGCTGTACGAAATGAACGTGGCACCGCACAACTACACGTCTCACCTTGCGACCTTTCAAAGCCTGCAGTTCACGGCGATGATACCCAATGTGAGAATCATGGAGACAGACATCGATTCTTCACCCTGGCGCGATGAACTAACTACGACGCTTCCAGAACTCAAAGATGGTTTTATGACCATCCCGGACGGGGCTGGATGGGGTTGTGATCTTGACGAGGCTGCTGCGGCAAAGTACGCCTACACCGGCTAAGCAATAAGTCTGCAAGTAACCTGGTGCTTCTCTGCATACCGGTCACCTTAAAGACGTTACTCGACAGCTAAATTCCCCAAACATGAGATCGGAACAACAAATGCGTTTCGCCACCCTGGGCATATCACACGAAACCAACACCTTCTCACTGGTGCCGGCTGAGTACGATAAGTTTGAGGAAGTGGAATTACTCCGGGGTGCGGAGATCCTGGAACGACACTCCGAATCCAACTACACAATCGCCGGATATGTGGAAGCGTCACATGCCCTTGGGTTTGAGCTCGTTCCATTGATGTTTGCCCGAACTGGTCCAATAGGAACCATTACTAAGGATGCCTATGACCGAATTTCGGGTGAAATGCTGCAAATGCTCCGGGATCAGGGTCCTTGGGACGCCGTCTTAATCGCCAACCATGGGGCAGCGGTATCTGAAGAGTTCCCCGACATGGACGCGGAGTTTGCACGCGCTATTCGGGATATTGTCGGGCCTGATACCCCGGTTGGGATCACGTTAGACATGCACTCGAACATTTCGAAAGAGTTGATCAGGCTGACCAACGTTTGTGTAGTGTGGCGAACTAACCCCCACCTAGACACACGTATCCGTGGCCGTAAGACGGCTGATTTGATATACCGTGCGGCTATAGACGAAATAAAGCCGGTACAGTGGATCGAAACACCGCCTTTAATAGTCAATATTGTTCGCCAGTTCACCGGTGAACAACCGATGAAAGATCTTGTGGATGATGCACTGGCTGCCAATGAGCGGCCGGGAATTCTTGATACCAGCGTGGCGGAGGGCTATCCCTACTCTGACGTCGAAGAGATGGGGATGAGCTTTATAGCCATTACCGATGATGACCTTCCCGCTGCCAAACTTGCATCTAGTTGGATGGCTGCTCGCGCCTGGGATCGGCGTATCGAGCTGAATGTGCCAGTGCCAAGTGTGATTGAGGCACTGACAATGGCTGAAGAACGCTATGTGGGCCCGAAACCCGAAGGTGTGACAAACTTTGTTCCAACGGATGGGACTGCGCTATCAGCACCAGTCCCAGACAGTGACCACTCACATCTTGGGCCCATAGTCCTGATGGACGTCGGAGATAATATTGGAGCGGGCTCTTCGGCGGACTCAACGTTTATCGTGGCACAGGCAAAACAAATGGGCATTGATGGCCTATTACTGTCGCTCTACGATCCTGAAGCAGTGCAGGCCTGTGTAACCGCTGGGGTTGGTCGTGAAGTAACCCTTGATGTTGGCGCTAAGACCGATAGCATGCATGGCGAGCCTGTACGGGTGACAGGTACGGTCAGAGCATTGTCAGATGGTGACTTCGAGGAGACCCGTCCGATTCATGGCGGATATAGATATTTCTCGGCAGGTACCTGCGTAAGACTGGACACGACTGATGGGCATACGATACTTCTGACTGCTCGTCGCAGTGGTAACACAAGTCGCGAGCAGATGTATCACATTGGCATTAGACCAGAGACTTATCGCGTTATCGTTGCCAAAGGTGTTGTATCACCACGTCCTGCTTACCAGCCAATAGCAGCAGAAGTGATCCTGGTTAACACCCCCGGCGTGACGACGGCAGACCTGGGAACCTTCATTTACAAACGCCGCCGAATACCTCTGTACCCCTTTGAAGAGGCTGAATACGGTGCCGTCTAACGGACAAGATTCGAAATGAATGATGACGCCCGCTTAGTTGTCACTAGTAGTCGCCGTGCGAGTAATGCGACCCGGGCATTCGCAAGAGAGAAGGCCGTCGAATGGCAATTCCCCTATGTGGATCGCTCTGATCTGTCTCTTGATCAAGCTTCAGAGAACGCTGCGGCGGTGTTTGTATTTAGAAACGATGGCCTTGTCCTCTCCACGGATCGAGCGCAATTACGTTTTGATCTCGGTACGGCCGTTCTTCGATTGCGGGCAATTGAACGGGGCGAAAGCGACCAACTTATGCGCGCTGGCGAATTAGTATCCGGCGATCGCGTGTTTGACGCGACTCTTGGCCTAGGACGGGACGCGCTTGTAGCTTCCAGAGTTGTCGGACCCCATGGACAGGTTGTTGCGGTTGAGTCTAATCGTGCCTTGTTTACCCTTGTAGACGAAGGGTTAAGTTCGCTGTCCATTGGAGACGATAAAGCTATTATCCAGCGAGTTCTCGGTGACTCCCGACAGATCCTGTCAGGCACACCGACTTCGAGTTTCGATGTTGTCGTCGTAGACCCTATGTTTAATCTACCTGCGAAATCAGATGGAACCTTTGAAGCGCTTCGTGAGTTCGCCGATCCGAGCCGGCTTGATCCGGTATGGGTACGACAGGCCAGGCGGGTTGCGAAACGGTGGGTAATCGTGAAGGCAAGATACGAGGTTCACTGGTTCAATTCTGAAGGTCTTATGCGCGTGCCAGGTATGGAGTCGTCTAGATGGTGGCGGGCAAGTGGATGCTCAGATAGTTAGCACAACCGGCACCATTACTTGTTGTGCTTGGTGATTCCCATTCGAATAGCCTTCTCCAGTTTCAGGGGATGGCGTGACGAGATAAAGTATTCACGGCGTTTCCCCGATTCCTCTAGTACGACTATAACTCCGGGCTTCATTCCCGGAATACTCCACGCTCTGCGTCCCACCGGCCCGCGGCTGTAGCCCCACCCGCCGTATCGTGCCCATTGGTACACACCAGTTTCCAAAGATTCAATCTCACTGATAACGACTGTGTGCCTTACCAATCCATACGCAAAAGTGAAGTTTCCATCTGTCACCGTGACCTCAAGTGTCAGAAAATTCCAGTAGACAAACAGTAACGCTGTCCCGGACACCAGTGCAGCAATCCAAACCACCGAGTCCTCCGTACCACCGATATTCCCGGAGCCGATTCGGGCACCCATAGTGGATATGATCATCACAAGTGCCAACAACAGGGTCCATTTCAGCCAGTTTGGGGCATCTATTTTTTCCGCATACATCGTTTTTTGGCCGTGTCCATTCAGTGCACTCCCTTCATCGATTAAGGGAAGTATGGGTTGTGTTTCAGAGCCGAAAGTACTTCGAAATGCTTAATTCCCATGTACGAAACCATACCCGGTAATCATGTCGTGTTGACGCCCTATTAGGGCCACCCTACTATGGGTTGGTACTGGATATGTCGGCGGGCCTACCTCAAATAATGGTCCGTCAACCCCAGGCAGGACGGTCGAGGAGGTACTCATGGACCTCGCCCTGACTGCCGTAATAACGGCTCTACTGGTTGGAGTTCTCGCAGCGGTAATAATTTATCTGCGAAGCGCTCTTACTTCCCGACGGCAACAGGCTGCCCGAGAAGCGGCAGAACAACAAATTCGCCGAGCTGACGCACGCAGCAAGGAAATACTGCTCGAAGCTAAAGAAGAAGGAATAAAAACCAGAACCGCAGCTGAAGCTGAAATCCGAGCCGAACGGCAGGAAATACAAAGGCACGAACGACGTGTTGAACAACGCGAAGAAACGCTCGAGAAACGATCTGGCGTACTAGATGAGACGGATATAAGTCTGCAGCGACTCCAGGCGCAACTTGAGACGGAACGTGGAGAGTTTGAAGATCTCCGCAAGACAGAAACGGCACGAATACAAGCGATCTCCGACAGAGAGACTGAGCGGCTAGAAGAAATATCGGGATTGTCTGCAAATGACGCACGTCAGATGCAGATGACACGCGCCGAGGAAGCCATAGAGTTCGATCTGTCACGTCGGTACCGTGACGCGGAAGTTGAGGCACGTGAACGTGCTGATGGGTTGGCGAGAAATATTCTCGCAGGGGCTATTCAGAGGTTAGCTTCCGATGTTGTGTCGGATAGTTCCGTTTCATCGGTTCCGCTTCCAAATGATGATATGAAGGGTCGTTTGATTGGCCGTGAAGGTCGGAATATTCGGGCGATCGAAGCAGCTACGGGCGTCGACTTGATCATCGACGATACTCCTGAAGCGGTCACGATATCGTGCTTTGACCCGATACGTCGGGAGGTTGCGCGCTTAGCTCTGGCGACACTGATCCAAGATGGTCGGATACACCCAGCCAGGGTTGAAGAACAGGTTGCTAAAGCCCGTCTGGAGGTTGACCAGGTAGTTCAAAAGGCAGGGCAAGAGGCACTATTCGAGGCTAATGTCAAAGGGTTACATCCCGAACTTATTAAGATAGTTGGGCGACTGAAATTCCGATACAGCTATGGTGAAAACGTGCTCCGGCACTCTGTAGAAGTCGGACTCTTGGCAGGCATGATCGCAGCTGAGATAGGTGCAAACGTTGAACGAGCCAAAGTTGCAGGATTTCTGCACGATATCGGTAAGGCTCTAACCCATGAAGTCGAAGGTCCTCACGCTGAAATTGGTGCAGATCTGGTACTAAAGTACAACGTGTCAGATTTGATTGCAGACCCCATTCGACAGCACCATGACTCTGAGATGACGAGCCCCGAAGCGTTTATAGTGGCCGCGGCTGATGCCATAAGTGCCGCAAGGCCAGGAGCACGTCGCGACACACTGGAACGTTATGTGCAGCGGATGCAAGAACTCGAAGATGCGGCCCGTGGTTTCGAAGGGGTTGAACGTTGTTTTGCTATTCAAGCGGGACGAGAAGTGCGCGTTATGGTTCAACCGGACACGGTTGATGATGCCGCATGTGCAGTGCTGGCCAGAGACATTACGAAACGTATCGAAAGTACGCTGTCATATCCCGGGCAGATCAAAGTGGTGGTGATACGAGAATCTCGGTCGGTCGAGGTAGCTAGCTGATCATGATGCTTAGATAGCATGACGCACAATGATGGGGGGGTGGTCCCGCCTCTTGTAGACCTTCACCTGCACACGACTGCGTCTGATGGACAACTTACCCCGACCCAGTTAGTAAACCGGATAGCAAAGACCTCGCTGCGAGTGATTGCTATTACAGACCACGATTCCACCGACGGTATCACAGAGGCGCTGGCGGCTGCCGAACATCACCCCCATCTATCAATAATCCCGGGGATCGAGCTTGGAACGGAGGATGGTGAATCCGAGGTTCACTTAGTGAGCCATTTTATTGATCTTGACGCGCCGGGATTACAGAATTATCTAGCTAAACTGAGGGATGGTCGTGTCGAAGCTGCCCGACAAACGGTGGAGAAACTTGGTGAGTTAGGGATTTATATTGAGTGGGAGCGGGTGCTAGAGATAGCCAAAGGTGCTGTAGGCCGACCACATATTGCCCGTGCTATGGCAGAATCCGGCTACGTGCACAACCCTCAGGACGCATTCCAGCGTTACCTTGGTAACAACGGGATCGCACGTGTGAAACGCCTTAAACCCACTCCTGCCGATGGTGTCAGGTTTTTGCATTCGGTGGGAGCAACGGCGACGCTAGCTCATCCACAAACGGTCAGAGGTCTTAAGAGTGTTATCGGATTTCTTGTGGACGAAGGTCTGGATGGGATCGAAGTATTCGCCCCTAAGTACGGTGGTAGCGACCGGGAAAGACGACTCGAAGCTGCGACTCGTAACGGCCTAATTGCCTTGGGGGGTAGTGACTACCATGCCTGGGGCACGGATGAAGAAATCGTTCCCGGGGATCCCAAGACGGTTGGGCCATCACTTGATGCAGTCGAGAGATTACAACTTGCCGCTAAATCTTGGAAGTCGATGATTCCAGTGACTGCGAGCTGCGATTCGGCGACCGGATCGGGTTGAGATGGAAATCATCGGTGTACCGGCGTGGAGCGTCCTGGGCATCGTGGTGTTTGGGTACCTGTTTGGTTCGATCCCGTCAGCTTATTTAGCCGTCAAACTTCGGCGTGGGACGGACATTCGCGATATTGGCAGCGGTAATGTGGGGGGTTCTAATGCCATCCACGCCCTGGGTAATGTCCCCGGGCTAATGGTTATGGCCTTTGATGTGTTCGTTAAAGGTTCGCTTCCGGTAATCGTAGTGGGTCAAATGTTGGGTCATGGAAATGGCGCTGAGGTTATTATCGGAACGGCAGTGCTCGTTGGTCACAACTGGTCCATATTTTTGCGGTTCACTGGAGGCAGAGGACTGGGCACGGGAAGTGGTGCGATGCTCGCAATGGCCTGGCCGATTTGGCTTGTATTCGCCGGAATAGGCCTACTCAACTGGACTATCACACGAAACGCCCCCGTCGGATGGCTAATCGCATTTCTAGTTCAACCCATTATTATCGCGGTAACAGGTTTGCCCTCGGAATACATTCTTTACGCAGCGTTATTCGCAGCCGCTTCAGGGATCAAGAGGGTAGCATCTAATCCAAGTGATAGAGCTGTGTTTGTAACCGACGAGGGCATGAGCAAACGACAGCTTTACTGGGTGCGGCTCATATACGACCGCGACATCAAAGACCGTGAAGCTTGGTTGAGAGGAGACCGCGGCAGATAGCACTTTGTGTGTTCTGCTGTTCCGATGATTGAATCACACGCAACATATTGTCCTAGGGATCCCGAGACTGAGACGAACCTTCGCTGCGGACGGTGCAGTGAACTAATCTGCCCGAACTGCCTTGTGCAGACCGACGTTGGGTCGCGTTGTTCGGACTGTGCCCGGATTCGAACATCCCCGATGTTTCAAGCGAGTTCTGGTGAACTAGGGAAGGCGATTTTAGCCGGATTAGGAACAGCGATAGGTCTTTCCTTATTGGCTGGTGCTGTGGTTGTTTTATTTCAGATTCCGTTCTTCGGAATCATAATAGTTGGGGCGATTGGATGGTCTGTTGGTGAAGTGGTATATCGAGCTAGCGGGTACAAGCAAAGTAGAGCATTGCAGTGGGTGGCAGGACTATCGGTCCTATCATCCTTTCTGATTCTCACGATTTTTGGTGATTTCACCGCGATACTGGGACTGATTATAGGCACCTACTACGCTATACAGCGGGTAAAGCCGCCTCGTGGGGCTAGTTAAACCGAAACCGAGATACCCAATGAATGGGACCTCATTCGAACGCTATTGGGCTCATGTGTATCACCTCGGAATGGGCTATCAATGTTGGCACACGGTCCCTTATGGCCTGCCAGTCGAGCCCTCCATGAAAACGATCCAGTGCTGCTGGCATGTCCCATTCATTATTAAATGAACGAATCCATAAGAATGTTTCTTCATCGAGATCGTGTGACAGCCACTCAAGCGAAATGCCAGCCGCCCGATGGCCGGGTATTTCGTAACGAACGTACAAGTCCTCCCAGTCTGCCAACATGCCCTTGTTTACGGTGTACATCCTGAGTTCAGCGAACGGACATCGATCTACATCGAGTAAGCCATGGTCCCCATTCCAATCATCGAAATACCAAATCGGTTGAATCTGCACGATGTCTTGCGTAGCAGTAACGTCCAGAACACGTCTCTCGATTGATCTCCACTCTCGGTTGGCTATAAATCGTGCCCGCTTGGACGCCATGTCGTCAGGATCAGCAAACGACCGTATCTGTATAAATCGTTCCCTCTCCGCGTCTATCCACGCGCCGGTTATATTGATATCGAGACGGCTCGCGAGTGGTGCAACTCTTTCACGGAACAGGTCCAGCCAATCGTCCATCTTTCCTTTGTTGATGGTCACGATTCTGAGCTCGGATATCATCCTGGTTCCTCCCGGGTGCGATTAATCTCTGCGCTGGCGCCCTTCTTCAGGACGGGTTTATGACGGTGATATCCCGTCTAGCGAGGTGACCTCTGATTTGGTCAACGTTAGCCAGCCATGCATCCGATCCGTAGAAAGCTGCCTCTTTACGTTCCAGATCAGCTTGATCTTCAAATGAGCGAATCCAGATGAACCGTTCGTTATCTTCGTCAACCCAGGTTCCGTCGACCCTGATGCCATGTTCGGCTAATAGCGGCCTAAGACCGTCGAATGCCTTTAACCAAGAATCCATCTGGCCGCGGTTGATGGTGTAGATACGGAGTTGTGAGATCAATGCATGTCCCCGAGATTTGTGGGCTTTTTAGCCAAGATTAAACAGCTTGAGGCTGCGAATATTGAGCGCAGCATATTGATCGTTGATAGCATCGTCCAGTGCGGTCCTAGGGCGATGCTCGATCATCATTCGTATTTGAACCTAAATAATCGCCAAGAGATCAATTAGCGGCCTTCGAGCATACTCATCACCGCTCGACGACCTTTCCCAGACGAGATTTTCTTCATCATCTTCTGCATCTGTCGAAACTGGCTCAATAGCTGGTTAACGTCTGATGCAGTGGTGCCCGAACCATCCGCAATTCGTTTACGACGTGATCCATTGATCAATTTAGGATTAGCCCGTTCACTTGGTGTCATTGAATGAATCATTGCTTCGACACGTACTATCCGACGTTCATCCATATCTTTCGGGTTTATCCTGCCTTTGAGCGATCCCATGCCAGGGATCATGCCTAGGATATCTGCCATCCCACCCATCTTTTTGAAGGCCTGCAATTGCTGAAGCATGTCGTTCAGATCAAACTGCTGTGACCGTAACTTCTGCTCCAGTTCGGCAGCCTGCCCCATATCGAACTGCTCTTCAGCTTTCTCGATGAGGGTTTGGACATCGCCCATGCCGAGAATTCGCGACGCCATACGGTCAGGGTGGTATTGTTCCAGGCCGTTCGGGCGCTCACTTATGCCGATGTACTTGACCGGTACACCGGTAACGGATCGCATCGATAGCGCGGCCCCCCCTCGAGCATCTCCATCCATCTTTGTCATTACTATGCCGGTAAGGTTGATCCGTTCCTGGAACTCGGTGCCAGAGCGTACGGCGTCCTGACCAGTCATGGCATCCACCACTAACAGGGTTTCGATCGGGTTCACTGCATCCCGTATCTCCGCCAACTCGGACATAAGCTCATCGTCAATAGCTATCCGACCACTGGTGTCTAAAATCAAGTAATGGGTGTTGTTGCGTCTCGCCTCTTTGACGGCGTTCTTTGCAACCTGAACAGCAGTTGAGTTTTGAGGATCTTCCCGGTAAATGGGGACTCCGAGTTCGGTTCCGAGCTGTACAAGTTGATCTATGGCGGCAGGTCGCCTGAGGTCGCACGCTGCGATAGCAACGGATTCGTCTTGCTCCCCAAGTAGTCGTGCAAGTTTGGCTGCTGATGTCGTTTTACCTACACCCTGGAGGCCTACCAGCATGATCACCGTTGGAGGGCTTTCTCCTCGAACAAGCTCAACCGTCTCTCCGCCGAGAATCTTGACAAGTTCCTCATTGACGATACGTATTACCGTCTGACCGGGACTTAGCGAAGCAAAGATATTTTCGTTTAAGGCCCGTTCTTTAACCGTGCGGACGAAGTTGCGCGTGACCTTGAAGTCCACATCTGCTTCTAGAAGTGAAAGCCTTACTTCTCGCAATGCCTCGTCGATGTCCTGCTCGGACAATCGACCTTTTCCGGTCATCCGGGCAAATGCACCGCTCAGTTTGTCGGATAGTGATTCGAACAAGTTGAGAACTACCTTGTCGGGCTCAAAGTGGTGGTGTCTGTGGACCGATCTGCCGGCCATACCGCCCAGAGATTGTAACAATGAGTTGCTAACGGCAGGCTCAACTAGCTCAATAACTCAAGACGTAACACATGGTAAGTACATCGGCATGTGTATCGGACTAACGAATTTTGAAAAGACAGAGGTGATCACCAAGGGACCATATCTGTGGATGAAATTAGTTACTTGCCGAGTTCGGTTAATCCGTCTGGGACTACTACTCCACCTGTAACAACCATCT
This sequence comes from Dehalococcoidia bacterium, assembly GCA_046583495.1. GTDB lineage: Bacteria > Chloroflexota > Dehalococcoidia > Lucifugimonadales > Lucifugimonadaceae. The sequence goes on along the minus strand of JAYGCF010000016.1, from coordinate 50,191 downwards.
GCATAGCCTCAGTAGTTGACATTTCTATGATCGATATGTCGGCCATTGGAACGACCAATAAGAACCCAGAACTGGGGAGCGGTGTGGTGGGTATATATACGATGCCGTACTCTCGTTCGGCATGATTGGTGAACTCACGCGTCAAGAATCCGATCGCTAGGCTGGAGTCGGTCGGGAACGGAACGGTTACCACCGTGTCGAAACTGGATTCCTGTCCGCCTGAGACAGACATGGCGACCTGCTTGGCCGTTACGTATACCCTGCCGATAAACGGAAATTTCGTAATTCCACGCTCTAAACCGCGACCGACAATCTCAGCAAATCGGTGGCTCAACAGGCCGACGAGAAAAATAATCGCAACCAGGATGGCTAGGCCGATTCCAGGGATATCCGGCCCAATTAATGGATCGGTTATGGGCGCGAAGATGGAATCCGCCGTGCCAGCGACGAATTGAATTATGAGCACCGTGATTGCCAGAGGCAGCAGCACTATTAAGCCGCGCCCGAAGATTCTTCCCATAAGTCCTTTGGAAAGTTATTTTGCCAACTCGACAATAGCCGATTGGAGCGCGATTCGGTACTTATCTACCGGGTAAAGCCAAGATTGATCTGCCTATTTCGCATTTAGTTCCTTGTAGGTATACCGTCCATATAAGAACCAAAAAAACCTCGTTGACAGGGGATCATCGCAACTGTCACGAAGGCAAACGCCCGCCAGTTTTGTCTCGCGCAAAACGCGAATTTTAAACTAACTCTTTCAGGTAGCGTACCAAGGTTATGAGGAGGTTCGCTGGTTTGGTATTGGCAGGGATGATCGAATTTCCATTTGTCGGTCGCAATACTGTCTGATTTACAAAAAACTGTGGCATTCTGTTTGAAGATGAGAAATTCCACCCATAACATTCCGATAACCGATCCTGATCCGGCAATTGCTGTGCGGCAATGGTTCACGCTTCTTGGCGAACTGTGTGCGCTTGTGGATTACGACACAGCCGAGGGAATATTTGCGGACGATGTCGTGTCATTCGGTACCCGAGCCGATATCGTGTCCGGCCTTGAGAACCTCCGACGCAACCAGTGGGAGGGTATTTGGGGCAATATTGCGGATTTTAAAATAGACGCGGGATCAATACAGGGTTTCGGGGATCAAAAGGTAGCCTGGGGAGTTGCAACCTGGACCTCCACGGGCTTTGATGAAGGTAATAAACCTTTCGAAAGGCCCGGTCGTGCTACCGTAACTTTGGCACGTCGGGTGGAGGGATGGCTGGCGACGCATACACATTTCTCTCTTTACCCTGGAACGCCACCAAAAACTTACGGGAATCGTTAAACCTAAACCTGCTTGCCAGTTCTATAACCTGTGAACAAGGTTGGACACGGTGTCCAACATGGTGACACTCTCAACTTTCGCCGGGTGATGTTCGACTTCTTGGACACAGTGTATGAATGTACTGAGATGTTTATACTGCTCGAAACCGGCTAACTGTTATCACCCAAATAGGGGATCTCTTTTTATGGTCATCACATCACGGTTCAAGAACGTCATAACCACAGAGGAAGATCTCAGGGAACAACTTGGTTGGCCTTCTGAGCGAGCACGTGACAAGATTATTACGGCCCTTGATCAGCATTGCCGCGATCTCATTTCGGCTTCGCCGATAGCATTTTTAGCGACAACAAATTCCGATGGCACCGTAGACGTCGCCCCGAAAGGCGACCCTGCCGGTTTTGTGACCGTTCTGGATGACAACACAATCGTTATTCCCGACCGTCCCGGTAACAGACGTTTTGATGGCCTAGTTAATGTTTTCTCAAACCCAGGGGTTGGCATGATATTTGTTATACCTGGTATGAGGGAGACGCTGCGGATTAACGGTACAGCGAGCGTTGTCCGTGACCCCGAGTTGCTCGAATCACTTGCTGTTGATGGCAAACTCCCGTGGTTAGCCATTGTCGTCGATGTCAAAGAGGCATTTATGCACTGCCCAAAGGCCTTTTTACGATCTGAGCTCTGGGAGCCAGAGACCTGGCCATCCCGGGAAGATCTTCCTACTATGGCTTGCATACTCAATGACCACGCCCTTAACGGAAAGGGCAACGTTGAAGAGATGGAAGCAGACATGAAAGAGCAGCACCGGACCTCACTTTACTAGCCAGCTAAAGTTAGAAAGATATTGAACAGAAAGGGCGGGCTATAGCCCGCCCTTTCTGTGCCTTTTATGCCCCCACAATTCACGTCAGGTAAATACATAGCGCCAGAGACATCACTGGCTTACGACCTCGGGCCTAACAACGGTCCTCCCGTTGTGTTTATCCATTCGCTCGGAGCAAGACGTCAGGACTGGAATGTCGTCATGACCGAGTTTTCAATGTCCTTTCAAGTTTTTGCACCTGACCTGCGCGGGCATGGGGACTCTGGGCGTGTTCCAGGCGGATACAGGTTCACGCAGTATGCAGAGGACATCGTCCCCTTTTTACGAGATGTTGTTGGCGAACCTGCAGCTCTGATCGGCCATTCTCTGGGCGGAGTCGTCGGAACGGTGATCAGTGCGGATCATCCGGAGCTCGTGACCTCATTAGTTGCGGCGGATCCTCCGTTGTTCACCAAGCTACGTGAGAAAAATGATAAGAATCCGTACAAATACCGTGAACGGTTCAGGCGCGCGCAGGAACTCGCAGCGTCGGATATGAGTCAGTCTGAGCTTTTTAATTTACTTCAAACACGTTCACCAGACCGTCCGTCTTACGTTAGCAGAGCCCTGGCTCGTAACCTCTACAAGCTCGATCCAGATGTATTTACTCTGGCACTGGAAGGCAGGAAGCAACTCGATTTTGAACCTGAAGATCTTATTGCGCGATTGGAACGACCGATGCTCTTGATACAAGCTGATCCCGATAAAGGAGCTGCTGTAAGCGTAGAAGATGCCGCGTGGGCTGTTAGTAAGAGTACGTATGTTTCTAGCCTTATGATTGAGGGATCGAGTCATGAGATCCATCACTCTCACCGAGCAGAGTTTGTTGAGGCCACCCGCAGCTTCATATCTGGAGAAGCGTAGACTTCGTTGTACCCCTGTAATACTGCTGATAGGCTGTCGCTATCCTCCATAAATACGCCATAGATATGATCACTGGAGCCTGAACTGGACTTCACACTTATCGCCCATCGGGGCTACTCATTCCATGCGCCCGAGAACTCTTTCGACGCCTTCGATATGGCGATAAAAGAAGGGTTTGATAACTTCGAGTTAGATGCCCAGATCACTAAAGATGGGCAGCCGGTTGTGTTCCACGATCCAACCGTCGACCGAGTCACTGACGGACACGGTGAAGTGTCGGATCACAGCCTCGAAGAGATACAGAAACTGAAGTTGATTGGTGGTTACGATTTCAAGGAAGAATTCCCGAGCGCCTATATTCCGACTCTGGACGAATTTCTGGACCGTTATGCCGGGCGGGCACATCCGCATCTGGAATTGAAGTCGCGCGAGGCGGTGCTACCGGGAATGGTTGCGGAAAGGCTCAAGCGATATGGATGGCTGGATGTTGCATCTGCAGGACCATATGAAGCCCCTGGCATAACGGTGTCTTCATTCTGGGCGGACCAGTTATACCGATCCAAGTTACAGATGCCAAACGTCCGCCATGGCTGGCTCATCAACGAGCTTTCAAATGAGACTGTAGAGGCATCTCTCAAGCTCGGCTTCGACTCTGTATATCCGCGTGCAGGTACAGTCACTCCGGAATCTGTGGAGTATGCCCACGGTCGGGGTCTGGCAGTTCGTGGTTGGGGCGTCAATAACGACGACGATCTTACGCGTATCTACAAGTCTGGTGCGACTGGGACTACTATCAACTGGCCAACTGAAGGACAACAATTCCTCGATTTAATGTCCCATTAGTTGTGAAAACTAATCCTCTTGCGCAAGGTGATATTGCTGTCCATAAAAGGACCTATTGAGGTAAGTCGTAAGTCACTTGTCCTACGACCGCCTACTTAGTGACCGAACCGATTTGGTAAGGAACTTACGATTGCCTACATATGACACAGTGATAAAAGGTGGGCGCGTACTCGATCCAGTCAATAAGGTCGACACTGTCACCGATCTCGGCATCAACCACGGGCGCGTCGAGGCAGTTAGCGAAGGCCTCAAGGTTTCCGCTGGTGGTCATACGATTGATGCATCTGGCCAATGGGTGATGCCTGGGCATATTGACACTCACTCTCACGTTTCTTCTGCCGGAGATGAGCGAAACGTCGACAGAGCTCTTGGACTGGCCATGCTAGCTGAGTCTGGCACGACGACCTGCCTAGATCTGCTAGGCACACCGGAATCGCTTTCGGATGGAATTCGTCGACTTGGTTCTGGTATCAATGTGGCAGGCGTAATGGCTCTCATTCCTCACCTAACAATTCCACGTGACGACCCACCAATATCGATGATGCGCGATATCGTATCTGATGCTCTCACACGTGGAGCAATTGGCGTCAAGATGATCGGGGGATACCACCCCTTCACGCCTGAATCTACTGCGGGCGTTATCGAATCCGCGAATGAGCAGACTGCCTGGGTAGCATTTCACCTGGCTACAAAGGACAGCAGTAGTACTTTGGAAGGTCTGCGAGAGATTCCTGAACTACTGGGTGAAGGTCGGCTTCATGTTGCTCATATCAACTCGTATTGCCGTGGCATGATTCTCTCTGCCGAAGAGGAATGCAAGGAAGCATTGGACATTCTTGGAAATCTCCGGGGACAGGTTGTCACGGAGTCATATCTAGCACAGATGAACGGCACAAATGGGCTATGTGATGAAGACGGTAACGTTGTAGCTAATGTGCCGCAAAATTGCCTCGTAGCACGAGACTATCCTCCTACAGAGGTCGGAATGCGCCAGGCGTTGTTAGACGGATACGGTTTTGCACAGACCGTACAAGATGGGCGAGTGATCTTGGTGACCGGTCAGGAAGCAGTTGACATATGGGAGGCCGCCAACACGGCTGCAAGTCTCAGCTTTCCAGTGAACCCTGCTTCGTCCGCCTACACGCTTGCTACGGCACAATACGAACCTGAGGAACACGGCTTCCCGGACGACGCGGATTTCCGGATTGATGCGGTTAGCACAGACGGTGGCGCTATCCCACGTAACGTAGCGATAGAGCGAACTATGGCCCTAGTTCACTTTGGAGCTATGACTCCTCTGAATGCTGTGCGTAAGCTCAGCTACAATCCTGCAGTCATGCTAGGTCTATTAAACAAGGGTCACTTTACTGATGGTGCCGACGCAGACATTACGATTGTCGACTCGCAATCAGGCCTGGCTACCATGTCTCTTGTCGCCGGCGAAGTGATCATGCGGGATCGGAGATCGGTTGCGAGTGGAGGGAAATGGATTGTCACATCAGAAGGCGAGGACGCGGCGAAAAACAGCGGAATCAATTACGAAATAATAGATTTGCAAGAATCGCAACTCTATCGGAGTTGACCAATCCCAACGGTTCAAACACATTTCGATTCTGGCACATGGTCAAGTGCACGTTTTATCTCATGTCCGATAGTCCCGGCTAACCTATTGCATTAGTCGGGACTACCTCAAACATGTCTACGGGGCTAGTCTCGTCCCAAAACTTTCATTCCTGCATTTAGTGTTTCTACGATCCTATCCACATCGTAGACGCAACCGTTCCATGTGCCGCCACTTGCGTGTTGCAGCGCTGCCCATAATCTACTGTCATCCGGCATTCCTGGGTGTGCAGCAAGGTCACCTGGGTCACCTCGACGAGCTAGTTCCTGTGTTCCCCAGTCAACCCCTTGCTCCTCAGCGCCGTGGCCCACCAGATCAACTGTGCCTTCCAGTTTGTTCTGATCGACTTCTATGTGAATTATGTCGCCATCCTGTACGCGTCCAATAGGGCCGCCAGCGAGAGCTTCTGGACCGATGTGGCCAATACATGCACCCGTGGAAACTCCAGAGAATCGGGCATCCGTAAGTAGAGCGATTTCCTTACCGTAGGACAAATACTTCAGTGCAACGGTCACTTGGAACACTTCCTCCATCCCAGTTCCCAGCGGACCGCCGCATGTCATAACGATGATTTCACCAGGCTTCACGCGGTCATCTCCACGTGATTTGATTGCGGTGATCGTATCCTTTTCACTTCGGAACACCCTTGCCTGGCCTGTCTTGCGGTATACACCATCGGCATCTACCACCGTTGGATCTATGGCTGTGCTCTTTATCACCGATCCCTCGGGCGCGATATTCCCTTTCGGGAATGTAACCGTACTGGTTAGTCCGCGCTCGCGAGCACGATCTGGGGACATAATCACATCATTGGGATCGATGCCATCTTGATCCGTCAGTCTCTTGCGCAGTGCGATACGCCGATCTGAGGTCTCCCACCAGTCCAGCGTCTCTCCCAGTGTCTGTCCAGAGGCCGTCAAAACCTCTGTGTGCAGGAGACCTAATCGACGCAAATGCAACATTACTTCCGGGACACCACCGGCGGCAAAGAAGCGAACGGTAGGGTGCATAACGGGACCGTTAGGAAGGACATCTACGAGGCGTGGTACCTGTAGGTTCAGGCGATGCCAGTCCTCAACGGTCATCATCTTGCGCCCGGCTGCGTGTGCGATGGCCGGGAGGTGGAGAATCAAGTTCGTAGATCCTCCGCAGGCAGCATGAACCACCATGGCATTTTCAAAAGACTTGTCAGTCAGGATATCGCTGGTTTTCAATCCTCGCTTTTCCAATTGCACCAACGCCTCGGCAGATCGTCGCGCATTGTCTAGCCAGATGTCTTGCCCTGATGGTGCAAGGGCGGAGTGTGGTACTGATAGGCCAAGTGCTTCTGCAATCACCTGTGATGTGCCAGCGGTCCCGAGGAACTGGCAACCACCTCCGGGAGAACCGCAGGCATGGCATCCGAGTGAGGCCGCGTCTACGAGGCTAAGTTCGCCCTGTGCGTGACGCGCACCGATTGACTGTATTTCCGCGTTGTTCTCTCCTACAGTGGGAGGCAAAGTAGAGCCTCCGGGTACTAGCACTGATGGTTGGCTGCCAAGACCAGCGAGGGCCATCATCATCGCTGGAAGCCCCTTGTCACAGGTCGCCACTCCAAGTACCCCTTTTGACGTTGGTACGGAGCGAGCTAGACGTCTGAATACCGTCGCTGCATCGTTGCGATAGGGCAGCGAGTCCAGCATTCCAGTTGTCCCCTGGGTGCGACCATCACATGGATCTGAACAGTACGCTGCAAATGGAAGGGCACCAAGTTGTCGCAACTCATCGGCAGCCTCTGCAATTAACAAGCCTAGTTCGTAGTGACCGGTATGGATGCCAAGTGCCAGAGGCTTACCATCAGGTCCCCTCATTCCGCCAACCGTGCTAAGGATCATGAACTGTGTACGAAGTAGTTCATCCGGGTTCCATCCCATCCCGGCGTTTTGTGTCATACCGAAGATGTTTCCGCTCGGCTCCTCGATCAACATTTCACTGGTTAGTGGAAGGCTCCCGGATGGGCCATCAGCAGACAGTTCTATGTCCCATATGGCGGTTTCCTGCGTCTCACCGAGGATGCGTGCTGCTCTAGAATCGGCCGCTTGATCGTTGCTGGTGGTGGTCATGCGAGATCCAATCATTCAAGGTTTACTGGAAGTAAAGTGGACCGAGGGTAAGCGAGTGGCGACTGAATCGCCATACGTTATCCGTTTTTGGGCTCGGATCATTTTGGTAGTGATGCTTGGTTCCGGAGGTTTTTCCTCATGAAGTGGGTATGGAAAGGGGGCAATTTTGAAAAGCGAGACCCGCCACGAGTTGAAACATAAGTTCTGAGATATGGGAAAACTCATTCATTGTTCCCCTGCTCTTGTCTCCGTGGAGTATGGATAATTCGTCACGATGTTTGATTTCTATGCAGATCGGATTAGTCGGGATAACGGTTATGTTAGGAGCAATATTGGGTTATTTGGATATATGAGTTCTCAGAGATTTCAAAAACCCAGTGTTTAAGGACGCTGCAACTCCTCGCTGACCGGCGTAAACTCCCCCGACGTAACCAAATGTGAATCCATCTCTTGGTTTTGAGAGTAAGATCGATATTCCGGAGCTACGACAAATCCAAATCGTAGTCGCTGATCCGGAACCCTCTATATGTTGGATGGCATCTATGCGGGTTAACAGGTACATCGTGCAGGGCGTGACCAGGGCGTCCGATATTTGAGAGGCTTGAGACGGCCAGTAAAGTAAAACCCAGTCAAAATTTATCGAACATCGCGGGGAGACCTAACCGCAGAAAAATTCCTCCCCCCGCTCAGTCCGCCAGCGTTCTCTGGCGGTTGGCCAAACTCACCACCAGTACAAGTCCGGTACTCCTTCTTTTTGGGATGCTCGCAATACTTGGTACGTCGATATTTTTCGTTCTCATACCAGTGTTGCTTGGTGATGCGATTGACCAGGCTATAGAACTGACACGCGACGGTACTGATACAGATGCTGCCCGTTCGGCGCTTCTTGATGCTGCACTTGTAATCATTGGTGTCAGCGTACTGCGTGGCGTTTTTGCGTACGGACAGATGTATGCCGGCGAGGTTCTGGGCCAGAAACTAGCTACAGCCCTCAGGAACGAGTACTACGAGAAATTACAGCGCTTGAGCTTTTCATTCCACGATAACGCACATACAGGGAACCTGATGTCGCGTGGTATTTCGGATATTGATGGTGTTCGAATGTTTGCCCAGACGGGGATGCTGCGCGTCTTCTATGTCATTCTTCTGTTATCCGGCAGTGCGTACTTGATGCTGACTTTGGACTGGCAACTTGGGATTCTTACCTTAACGTTCGTGCCGATTGTCGCTTTCCAAGGCACGATCATGCGGTTGCGGTCACGAAATATTTGGATCCAGATTCAGGAACAGATGAGTGTCGTAAATACGGCTCTCCAAGAAAATCTTGGTGGTGTCCGTGTCGTCCGATCATTTGCAGGCCAGAAACACGAGGAGGAGAAATTTGCGAGTTCCTCTGAAGAGGTTAGGGGGTTGATGGACAAGGCAGCTGAGATCAGGGCGTCCAATGGAAGCTTCATGTCCTTCTCTCTGCTTGTCGCATACTCCGTGCTGATCTGGTTTGGTGGCACTAAGGTCATAAATGAAGAGATGTCGATTGGAGATTTGACTCGATTCATCACATTCCTCGGACTACTACAGATGCCCATCAGAATGTTGCCGATGCTTATCAACTCTTGGGCACGGGCCTCCTCGGGTGGTCAGAGACTGTTTGAAGTTCTTGACCTTGAGTTGCCAATTCATAACAGCCCGAATGCGAAATCACTTGAGGTATCCGAAGGCGTTCTTCGTTATGAGGACGTTTCGTTCTCTTACGACAACATGCCGGTTATAACGAACATTAGCTTCGAGGCTAGGCCCGGCCACACCATCGGAATTGTCGGTCCCCCTGGAAGTGGTAAAACGACGATCGCCCAACTCGCACCCCGGCACTACAACGTCGATTCGGGGCGTATCACAATTGATGGGCAAGACATTTCTGGGGTGACTTTGGAGTCTCTCAGACAGCAAATCAGGCTCGTTCAGCAGGACACATTCTTGTTCAGAGATACTGTGAGCGACAACATTGCTTACGGAGATCCTGATGCCGAGGACAGTCGGATTATCGACTCCGCCGAAGACGCCAGCCTTCATCAGCACATCAACAGCATGCCCGAAGGTTATGAATCGATGGTTGGTGAGCGAGGAGTTTCGCTTTCTGGAGGCCAGCGTCAGCGTATGGCGATAGCACGAGCCATTGTGCTTAAGCCCAAAATATTCATATTTGACGATTCAACATCAGCGATTGACGCCGCAACTGAACGGTTAATCCGAGATCAGATTTCGAAGCGAGCCTCTGACGCTACGACAATCATTATTGCTCATCGATTGAGTAGTCTACTCAGTGCTGACGAAATCCTTGTGATAGATGAGGGCAAGATTATTGAACGTGGCTCTCATCAAGAACTGTTGGAGTTAGGCGGCAGATATCGGGAGATGCACGATTTGCAAGTGCGCCCGACGGATGATCTTACAGGTGACTGGCTTACTGTGGATGGAACTCCTCAGACGACCGGAGGCGATGATTAATGGCCTCCGGGGTAAGTTCATCGGGAAAGCGCGAGCGTAAATCGACTCTGATGGGGGAAGGTAAACGTCTTCCGCCTGGTCAATACTTGGACATGGATGACGTGTTCGGACCAACCTTTGATGGTGAGGTGTTCAAACGTTTTCTGGGATTTGTAAGCCCATATAAAACCAAAGTTACTATTGGCCTTATTTCGGTTCTTGCTTTCAGCCTTTCTACTTTGGCCGTCCCGTTGATTGTTCAGTACGCGGTGGACAATGCTCTGGAGGTGAACGGAGGCAGTAACAAATTAGTCTGGGTTACCGGACTGCTTCTGGTTGTGGCCATCGTCAACTGGGCCTCCAATCACGTACAGCAAGTGGTGGTAGGTCATATGTCTAACGCCATGCTGTTCGACATCCGGCGAGCGATGTTCCATCACCTGCAACGGGTAGGATTATCTTTCTCAGACAAGACAGAGGTCGGGGCCGTAATGTCCCGCACTCAAGGTGATACTGGAGCTCTCCAAGAATTCTTGGAGACGATGGTTCAGGCTCTCGGTGATATTGCAATTCTTATCGGCATTATCATCGTTCTTTTGTTCTTAGATTTACGTCTTGCATTGTTGGTACTCACAGTGATTCCGGTCATGGCGGGTGTACGACTTGTCTGGTTGCCGCGTGCCAGGAAACGGTTCCTTTATGCTCGAATCACGCAGTCAATTTGTAATGGAGCTCTAGGTCAAAACGTAAACGGTGTGCGAGTAGTTCAAGGCATGCGCCGTGAACCGGTTAACTTGTCCAGGTACGAGGGTCTGACGTCTAACAATCTCAGAGCTGCCACGATGGCAGCGCAATTTAGCGCTATCTTGATGCCTGTTGTTGAGCTGTTAACGGGTGTTGCGTGGGCTATTGTTATCGTCGTAGGTGGACTGTTCGTGCTTAATGCCGACATGACTATCGGGACAATGATCGCGTTTCTCATGCTAGTGAGGCAGTTCTTTGACCCTATCCGCAACCTCACCATGCACTACAACGTTCTACAGCGGGCGATGGCCGCAGGTGAACGAATATTCGAACTGCTGGATGTTCCGACGGAAGTCGATGATAAAGAAGGTGCTCTAGACCTGGACAACATTGACGGATCGATCGAGTTCGACAACGTTACGTTCGGATACGACCCGGACCACCCGGTACTTCATGATGTTTCTTTTAAAGTGAAACCCGGAGAGGTAGTAGCCCTGGTTGGTCCAACGGGTTCAGGCAAGACTAGCATTACCGCACTTACACACCGGTTTTATGACGTTCAAAAAGGGACTGTCAAAATCGGCGGACATGATGTTCGTGATGTTACTCAGGAAACGATTGGGCATCATGTAGGGATGGTTCTCCAGGAGCCGTTCCTGTTCTCCGAGACCGTACTGGACAACATTCTCTACAACACACCCGGCAAGGAGCGTTCGGAGGCTATCGCTGCTGCGAAGACCGTTGGAGCGCATGACTTCATCGAAAAACTCTCGGATGGATACGATACTGTACTTGAAGAGCGAGGCTCAAACCTCTCTATAGGACAGCGCCAGCTTATTAGCTTTGCCCGAGCGATTGTGGCGGATACTGAAATACTGGTCCTGGATGAAGCCACGGCGAGCATAGACAGTTACACGGAACGGATGATTCAAGAAGCGCTCGTCAAACTTTTGGAAGGCCGGACGGGTGTGATGATTGCCCACCGGCTTGCGACGATCCGAGGGGCCGACAGGATTATCGTGTTGCAAGATGGTCGGATTGTTGAGATAGGAAACCACGAAGAGTTGATGGCCGAAAAGGGTTTGTACTTTAAGCTCTATTCACTCAATTATTCGTCTTTTGATGACATCCCCGAATCCGTGATCCAACAAGTTGCGGCGTCAGTAGCAGGCGAATCTGGTCGCTAACCCTGGCTAAAGTTCCCGAAGCATTGTTGTGTCTGCGGCCTTGACACCGGAGAACGGTGTTGGATTAGAGTAGGGTGCCCTGTGATGAGGCGTTGGGGGGTACACCGGCGTGCACGGATCCATCGGCAGTTACTCGTCGTCCTCCCGGAGTCCGGATGATAAAGCCCATTTTTAAAAGGAATGGCTCGACCACGTCTTCGAGAGTCTGCGGTTCTTCGTTAACGGTCGCCGCAATCGCGGCAATGCCTGCCGGCCCACCTCGATACTGATGTGCGAGGGTCTTCAAATACAACCTGTCCAACCGGTCAAGACCAAGTGAGTCGACGCCTTCCATGTTTAGGGCAGCCGATGCTACTTCCTGGGATAACCGACCGTCAGCCTCGACCTGTGTGAAGTCGCGTACTCGTCGTAGAAGCCGATTTGCGATACGTGGCGTACCTCTCGATCTTCGTGCTATTTCCGCAGCGCCTTCTGAATCGGCCTCCACGTCTAGTATCCCGGCTGACCGTTTTACCACTGAGGTGAGTTCTTCGTCCGAGTAATATTCCATGTGGTAAACCATCCCAAAACGGTCTCTTAACGGCGAGCTCAGCAACCCAGCACGGGTTGTTGCGCCAACCAAAGTGAAAGGCTGTAATGGGAAGCTTAGAGTCTTCGCGTATGCCCCGCTTCCAGTCACGAAATCAACTCGGTAGTCCTCCATAGCGGAGTAAAGGTACTCCTCGACGGAACTGGACAATCGATGGATTTCGTCAATAAATAAGACCGCGCCAGCTTCAAGATTTGACAGTAATCCGACCATATCAGCCGGACGTTCCAGTGCTGGTCCCGAGGTATGCTCAAGCCGCACTCCCATCTCGCGAGCGATAATGTGAGCCAGCGTTGTCTTGCCTAGTCCCGGTGGACCGTGGAAAAGCACGTGGTCAACTGGTTCTCCTCGGTTCACGGCTGCCTTCACGGCGATTTTGAGGCTGTGCATAACGTTTTGCTGGCCCACATATTCATCAAAACCGCGTGGCCTGAGTTGGAGAATCGCTTGATCCTCGGCTTCTGCGCGTTTACCCGCTACGATCCGTAACTCGGCGTCTTTCGCCTGTTCCGTTTCGTTGGCCTGGTTTTCGTCACCATTGAAAGTGATCTTCTCTCTTGCCAACGCTGTTAATCCTCAGGGTGAAGGGGCATTGCCGTGATCCTAACCCACTAAAGCCTGCGCCTTGAAAATCTCTCGTATCAGTTGTTCTGGTGCGCTTGCGAGATCTGGGCTTACGGCCAGAGCCTCGTCCACATCACGCTCAGCTTCGGACTGTCGATACCCTAAGTTCACCAGCACATCAACTGCTTCGTCGCGACCGGTACCTGCTCCCACTGCAACTTTGACCGGTGTGTCGTAACCCTCATCGCGGAGCATAGCGGTTTCAACCACTTTTCCTTTGAGTGTGGCGATCATCTTCTGTGCCGCACGTCCTCCAATACCTGGCATACGTTGCAGGACACGCAAATCCTCCGCCTCGATCGCCTGGGCTATCGTCGATACAGAAAATATCATCGCTTTAGCTGCTCGAACTGGACCAAGGCCCTCGACTTGAATCAACTGTTCGAAGAACGCTCTCTCATGGCCCCGCTGGAATCCCACTAGAACCGGTTTTGGTTGTCGGTCGGTTACGTGATAGTACACTTCTAGACCTAGTTCATCTCCGACATTCGTTGGTCTTGCCGATAGTGCGCTCATGACGAACTGTGGGACCACGATCTGGTAACCAACGCCACCAGCATTGATCACGACGAGCTCTTCCGCTCTGTCGAAACGGTGGACCTTGCCTTCTATGTAGCTAATCAAATTTCCTGTTCCCGCTTTATCGTTAGTGTGTCGGCGGTTAAATCGCTTTCGCCACCGGGCTGTCGGACATCATGGCATGGCAGATCGCTATGGAGAACGCATCGGCGACGTGCTCATTATGGAGTCCCTGTAACCTGAGGTGTACTTCAACAGCCCGCTGTACCTGTTGCTTGTCAGCAGATCCCGAACCGGTAACCAGGTTCTTTGCCTGTGTTGGTTGATAATTGAATACCGGGATCCCTGCTTCTCCCGCGACCATTACCACGACCCCGCGCGCGTGGCCCATGATGATCGCCGTCTTGAGGTTGCGATATCGGGAATGAAGGTCCTCGACGGCCATAACATTTGGTTTGTGCTCTTCGATAACCTCTTTGATGTCCCGATAGATCGAGGCCAACCGAAACTCCAGAGCGTCTGCCGTTTTCGTCTTACACACTCCACCTTCAATGGCTACATGTGACCTGTTAACCACATCGATAACGCCATACCCAGTATTAACGAGTCCAGGGTCTACACCAATAATTCTCATATATGAACTGAGCCTGCAGGCATGGATGGGTAGATTGATCTAGGTTTCATCACCAAGATTGTTGCATAGAAGGTCCATTAACAACTCAATATTCCCCTTTGCCCGCGCCAGGTGTCAACGCGCTGTCGTCGCTCTCCCGCGCTATGATCTTGGCGTCATCTTTATGAAACCGTCACATCCTCACTGAGACCTGCCTTTAGGAAAAAGTCGGGTTACAGAAAGTAAGAGAAAGCAGAAATATGGCCGAACCTGAAAGAATAATGGTGGTTACTCCGCATCCGGACGACTCCGAGTCTGCAGCAGGTGGGACAATTGCGAAATGGTGCGCCGAGGGAAAAAAGGTTACCTTGGTGGTATGTACTAATGGCGACAAAGGTACGAGTGACCGGTCGATTAAACCTGTTGATTTGGCTGCGATTCGGGAGAAGGAAACGCTCAATGCAGCTCGCGTGTACGGACTGGCTGGAGTGGAGTTTCTAAGGTTCCCAGACCAGGCTCTTGACGACACTAATGAGTTTCGTGAACGGTTGGTCTGGAATATTCGGCAACATAAGCCGGACCTCCTACTTTGTATCGATCCTGAACGCCCCTACATTCGTCATCGTGACCACTACTACTCTGGGCGAGTCACTCTGGACGCGGTATTCCCATATTCACGGGACCACCTGGCCTATCCGGAACATATGGATCTGGGATTGGAGCCGCATAAGATTGAAGAAATCTGGCTCTTCAGGCCGCAGGATCCTGATACCTACGTGGACGTTACAGATTATTTCGAGACCCGCCAAAACGCTCTACACTCGCACGTAAGCCAGGTAGGACCACGTGACCACGAAAGGGACCAAAGGTCCCGACAAAGACTGGCGGAAACAGGTAAACAGGTGGGGATGGAATTGGCAGAGTCGTTTAAAAAAATCGAGATGTTCCGCTAAGCACCTTTTCCATTAACACCCGGAGTCAGACGAGATCCATGCAACCCTTTTACACACAACAACAAGAACTACTCAAAGCGACGGTTAGCGAGTTCGCCATCAACGAAGTGGCACCTTTTGCAGTTGAAGTGGACGCGGAGGAAAAGTTTCCTAGGAAACAGATGGAGGGGCTTGGAGATCTCGGGTTGCTCGGTTTAAGCATTTCGGAGGAGGTTGGCGGAGCGGGTGGTGGTTACCGCGACCTCATGGTCGTGTTGGAGGAGATCGCCGCTGTGTGCGGTTCGACGAGCACCGTGCTTGCCACTCACATTTCGCTGTCTGCTCAGACCATTGCGAAGAACGGTGATGAGTATCAGCTAAGACGCTGGATACCAGATATGGCTACGGGAAAGCGTATCGGAGCATTCGCGCTCACGGAGCCCGGTACAGGGTCAGACGCTCTGATGCTGTCGACTACAGCGGTTCGTGATGGTGATGATTACGTAGTCAATGGAACAAAGCACTTCATCACAAACTCTGAAGCAGCCGATATTTTTGTCGTCTTCGTGACTCACGATAAGACTTTGCGCTACAAAGGTATTAGCGCTCTCATCATTGAACGCGATACACCCGGGTTCAGTATTGTTCCGCAGCACGGGAAAATGGGGATGCGCGGTTCATCTACAGCGGAGTTGATATTTGAAGATTGCCGAGTCCCCATCAATAATCGGCTAGGTGGTGAAGGACAAGGCTATTCCATAGCCCTCAAGACACTTGACTCCAGTCGGGTGTCAATTGCAGCCCAGTGCATTGGACTTGCGCGTGGTGCGCTTCACGCTGCTATCTCTTACACCACCCAACGTGAAGCGTTTGGCGGTCCACTCACAGAAAAGCAAGCGGTTGCGTTCATGTTGGCGGACATGGCTACTGAAGTAGATGCAGCACGATTGATGACCTATCGAGCGGCCGCACTAGTCGATGAAGGGCTGCCACATGGCGTCGAGTCTGCTATGGCAAAGTTGTTCGCATCGGAATCAGCAGGTCGGGTAGCGAACAAAGCACTTCAGCTTCATGGGGGTACAGGCTACTTCCAGCCATCTACTGTGGAACGTATCTATCGCGATCAGCGTGTGACGGAGATTTATGAGGGCACTTCAGAGATCCAGCGTCTGGTTATTTCGCGAGCGGTTATAGATGGGGAGAAAGGCTAATATCATCTTCGAAACTGCTCCTAGTCCACAATCACGCCTGACAACAGGTCATGATTGTTGCACCCTCACATAGGCGGCGCGACAATTTAGCGTCCCCTTGGACATTTAATCTGATATCGCATCCGGACGCTGTACAGCGATTGTTTCCAGACCCTCGATTAAAACGGGGGAACGAGCCGGTATGTCATCCGGAATAACTAAACCGATAATCCCATGATTTATAACGTCTCTGCCCTCCTCTCTGGTGAGGTTGGAAAATCGCGTGTTTACGCGATTGATGATGAGTCTATTACCCATGATGGTGGTGACTTTCATGGCATATCTGGTGATTTGAAGTTGACCCGAACGGATCGCGGAATTTTATTACGTGGTAAAGCCATGGGGGCTGGGATCAATGAATGCGCACGCTGCTTGGAAACCGCAGTCGTAGTACTTCACACGGTCCTGGAAGAGGAATACTTCCCAATAAATAGTGATCTTGGCCCGGGATCTTCACTTCTGAGACAAGAGGTAGTCGAAGAAGAAGAAATACCAGAGTTCTGGATAGACGAATCGAATGATTTAGACACATCTGAGGCCATCAGGCAGGGTTTTATATCGGAAACACCTCTAGTTAACCTCTGCAAGCCAGAATGCGCAGGAATTTGCCCGGAGTGCGGAAATAACAAAAATACAGATCCTTGCAAGTGTGAGATAAGGAATGTAGACCCCAGACTCGCACGGTTGCTCGACATGAAAATATAGAAATTTAGGTTTAAAATGGCCGTAACTCGCTAATTTCGCATTGCATGCGCCTTGCATGACGTGTGGGATGAGACGAGACTTCGGCTCTCTGGAGAATATGCAATATGGCCCCGCTTCCAAAGAAAAAACATTCACGTGCTCGTAAGGGTGGTCGTGCGGCTCACCATTTCCTGTCACGAGGTCCGGTTTCAGTTTGCCAGCAGTGCAGGTCAGTAAAGTTGCCGCACCGGGTATGTCCGACCTGCGGTTTCTATAAGGGTCGATCTGTAGTGGACGTGCAGGAGCCGGGAGTTGATGTTGCGCAGGGCATCGACGAACACGCGGGACACAACCACTAGCTCCGGACAGCAGACTCTACCCAGACCACGACAGAAAGAGCAGTTATAACCTGATGTCAGCAAATTCCCATGGTCAAAAGGTCGCTTACCTTTTCCCCGGCCAAGGTTCCCAAAGTGTCGGTATGGGTAAAGATCTCTATGACGGTTCTAAAGCCGCAAAAGCGGTTTTTGATGAAATTGACGATACCTTGGGGCGATCACTTACCTCGACTATGTTCGAAGGGCCTCAGGAAGAACTGACAAAGACAGAGAATGCCCAGCCTGCCATCACTGCGGTTTCTTTAGCCGCTTACAAGGCCCTTGAAGAAGCCCAGGGCACAGCTCCGGATATTGCAATGGTGGCTGGACACAGCCTCGGTGAGTACAGTTCTCTCGCGGTGGCAGGTGCCCTTAGCATCGCTGATACGGCACGTCTCGTGGTCGAACGTGGTCGTCTTATGCAACACGCATGTGACGAGCGACCAGGAGGTATGGCTGCGCTACTTGGTATTGACGAACTGACCGTTGAAGAGATCTGTAGCGAAACAGGTACCTATATTTCAAATATCAATACAGACGATCAGATGATCGTGTCGGGTGACCATATGGCACTTGCTAAAGCGATCGATCTTGCAGCTGCCCGTGGTGCTCGTAAATGTGTTCCCCTTCCCGTAGGTGGCGCATTCCACTCGGGACTAATGGAGCCAGCTCGTCCCGGACTTATGGAAGTCATTGATTCTCTCGACTGGCATGACCCTACGGTACCAGTGATCGCTAACTGTGATGCCCGATCGATTACGACAGCGGCTGAGATCAAAAAGGAACTCGGCATGCAGATCATGTCCTGCGTCCGGTGGTCCGACTCTATTCGATTTATGCTCGATAATGGCGTTCGTGATTTCGTAGAGGTTGGACAGGGACGAGTTCTGGCTGGGATGATGAAACGGATCGACCGTGAGGCGAATATCTCAAACATCTCTGACATGGATTCCGTTGTATCGCTCGCCAGTTAGGAAAAGGCGATTCAACATAGTCCTCCCGAAACATTGAATTATGAGGTTGTCTTGAGCGGCGCGCCCCTGCATCCCAGATACCAAGGGAACATTAATCCCGACGATAATGATCTCAGGCAGTACGATTCTCGCGGAGACGATATCCCAGCGCCAGATCCGCCTCCAGAAGTCCTCTCGCCCCATACTCCCGGCCTGATACACATCGAGCCGGATGTTGAAATCGAATCGGAGACTCCTACAGGACGTCGCGGTGCTCGTGCAGCAGCTGTCCAGGCGCTGTACGAAGCAGAGAGCATCGGGCATCCGGCAAGTCTGGCACTGGAACAGATAGCAGAACGCGATGGTCTTTCAGACGATTTGAAGGATTTCGCCGAGAAACTGATCGAGTCCGTAGAGGGCAATAGACTTAACCTGGATGATCGACTTTCTGTACTGGCGCCGGCCCGTCCAGTTGCGCGAATTGACCTGGTTGATCGCACAATACTCAGAATGGCGCTCGCAGAATTGGTGTTTCTAGGCGATGATGATAGCCCTCCAGCAGTGATCGCGAATGAAGCAGTGGAAATGGCTCGGCTATATGGATCGGAAACTTCTCCGAGATTCGTGAACGGAGTCCTTGGGACGGTGCTAGGATAGTCGTCCTTCGGATTAAGCTGAAACATACTTGACCCGGTATGGGGGATTCGCTTTAGATTGCCCCCAGCAATTTCGATCAAGAAAGATCAAACAGTTAATTAACAACGACCACCCCCCAATACGGAGGTAACTCATGGCGACGGTTTTCGAGCGGGTGCGTGATATCGCAGCCGATAAACTCAGCGTGGAGCCCGATGACATACAACTTGAGTCGTCCTTCACCGAGGACCTCGAAGCTGACTCGCTTGATGTTGTCGAGCTGATTATGGCTCTTGAAGAAGAGTTCGGAGGCGAGGACGACTCTCCGCTGGAAATTTCCGATGAAGATGCCGAGGCGTTGAACACGGTTCAGGATGTTGTCGACTATCTTGGAACAAAAGGCGTAAGCGACTAACTGCCAGTTCGTGTTCACTGACCCGAATTCGATTACCAAGTGAAGCACACGGTGGCCGTAGCCTAGGCACTGCATGATGGAACCGTATAGCAGTCCGGACGCGTGACCCCGGACGATATTGTGGAGACTTCAATACGATGTCTTCCATAGATCAGATTGCTGCGTCCGTACGACTTTGTACAAAATGTGGCCTTTCGGAAACGCGAACTCATGCCGTGCCGGGCGAAGGAATCCAATCCCCGTCGATAATGTTTATAGGGGAGGGTCCTGGTCTCAATGAAGACCAACAGGGCCGCCCTTTTGTTGGACGGGCCGGTAAGTTATTGGACGAGTTACTCAGTGTTGTGCCGTTACGTCGAACCGACGTATACATCACCAACGTCGTGAAATGTCGTCCGCCAAATAATCGTGACCCGCTACCTGAAGAAGTACGGGCCTGCTGGCCCTATTTGGAAGCACAGATTAGCTTACTAAAGCCGAGTGTTATTGCCACACTCGGCCGACATGCGATGAACCGTTTCCTGACCAACGCGAGGATCTCGGATGAGCACGGTCGTGCCACGGTTTGGAGAGACATCATTGTGTTTCCTCTCTACCACCCAGCTGCAGCCCTTCGCTCAACTAAGTTGAGGCAGACTCTTGAAAACGACATGAGACGGTTGCCAGAAGCTGTTCTGCGATCACTAGAAATTGGTCAGTCTGATTCCGGTAAGAGAGCGACAACGGGTGTTGACCCAGATTCGGGATCCAGTGCTTCCTGTGCCGTACAAGAAGGGCATGGTCAGAGTAGATTGTTCTGATACCCAAGTCCGTATATCCCTGTTAATGACTCTATGGGTCGCACAATGGACAAGTCACTGAGTCAGATTATTTCAGTTTCAACGACGTGCATTGTTCGGAAGTCAAAATCATGCCCAGTCTGATTAACGATTCACCCGCAAATACAACTCGAATGACCTGGGAGTCATATGTCTATTGAAGCACTGAAAATTCTCCCGCTCGGCGGGTTGGGCGAAGTCGGCAAAAACATGATGGTTCTCGAGACCGACGAGGACATAGTCGTTATAGATGCTGGCGTTTTGTTCCCTGAAGACGACATGCCAGGTGTCGACATTGTCATACCTAACATTGATTATCTGATCGAGAATATTGATCGTGTCCGGGCTATTCTTATCACCCATGGGCACGAAGACCACATCGGCGCTCTTCCTCACATCATGAAGAAGTTGCCGGTGCCCATCTATGCTCCCAATATGGCCATGGCCTTGATACGTAATAAGTTAAAGGAACGAGGCCTACTCCGCGAAGCGGATTTGAATATCGTCACATCAGGTGAGTTGTACAAATTTGGAAACGATCTTGAGGGCGAATGGTTTGACGTCTGCCACAGTATCCCGGACGCCATGGGTATTGCTCTTAGGACACCACTCGGCACAGTGGTACACACCGGAGACTTCCGGCTAGATAACGATCCCACCATTGGTGAACCGACGGATTTTGCTCGAATGGCGGAGATAGCATCCGACGGGGTTTTCTTACTGATGGCCGACTCCACGTATGCCGAAAACGAAGGCTACTCGGGTTCCGATCGGGAGGTAGCCCATACCCTGCATGATGTCATCGGCAATGCTGAAGGCAGAGTGCTTGTGGCTAGCTTCGCTTCGCAAATCGCCCGGATACAGATGGTTGCTGATGCCGCGGTTGCGCACAGGCGTCGACTCGCGATAGTCGGACGCAGCATGATCAACAACCTGAAGATATCACGAGATCTTGGTCATCTGAATATCAAAGACGAAACCCTGATAAGCGCCAAAGAGGCGCTGGGTTTGCCCGATAACCGTGTTATCTACATGAACACAGGTGCTCAGGGAGAGCCACAGTCGGCACTAGCTCGCATGGCGGCTGGAACGCACCAGGATGTGGATGTACGTGAGGGCGATACGGTAATCATCTCTGCCACGCCTATTCCGGGGAACGAAACTTCTGTGAGCAACCTAATTAACGACCTTGTGAAACAGGGTGCCCATGTGGTGACCCACAATACGCGTAACGTCCACGTTCATGGACACGCGGCTCGGGAAGAGCTACGTGCAGTCCTCAATCTTCTGCAGCCACGCTATTTTGTACCGATTCACGGTGAATACCGGATGCTTAAGGCTCACGTCGACCTGGCGGTAGAACAGGGTGTGCACCAGGACGATGCTTTTCTATTGGAGGATGGTGACGTTCTCAGACTGACGGATGATACGGCAGAGATAATTGATCAAGTACCCGCCGGTCATATGTTTATTCATGGCCATGGTGTATGGGACGAACACGGAAACGTGATTGTCGAGCGACGTTTGCTGGCTCGCGACGGTTTCGTTGTAGTAGTGCTGGGGCGTGATTCTAAAGGCCGGGTTTTCGGTCGTCCCAGGGTGGTATCAAGCGGCTTTGTGCACTACGCGCAGGCTGACACGCTTTTCGAAGATGCCATAGATGAGTTGGACATCATTCTTGACCGTGATTCGGGTAGATCCATACAGTGGAACGAGGTCGAGGCCGTAACGAAGAAAACAGTTGGCCGCTTCCTGAGTAAGCGTACCCGTCGTCGCCCCACGATCATACCGGTGGCGTTTGATGTTTAAGACCTGTCCTGGTTGTCGTGAACACCTCGTTACAACGGGAGGCAACTGAGAATGGTTTAACTGGGGTACTCAAACCCTGACCAACGAGAGGAGGCACAATGATAGTCATAGCAATCCAATCAATTGGTTCGCTGACTCGTCGTCTCTCGTGGATTGGATACGGATATATCTCGTCGGGTGCCACCGCAATTGCGGTGAATGCATATTCACGTGCATTGGTGATCGTCATCAGCCTCACTCTCATCCTTGCTGCACTTGCTTTTGATGATCTGAAATACCACCTGGGTTGGTCAGCCTTACCGTTATTTATATGGACAGGAGCCGTCATAGGGTTTCTGAATGTCGCACCCCATTTGCTGAAAATGTACTGGCGTTACGGTATTTCCGTAACAGTCCTGGGGTTGGCGACCGTTGCTGTACTTGGGGCTCTTCAGCTTCCCGATTTCTTTGCTACAACGGCCACTATCAACCAATCATATGGTGGTTCTTTCGGTAACTACATGACCCGATGGCCGTTTGTGTGGGATGAGTCTGGCGGTACTCTGGGCGAGCAGACAATCGGATTCATTCGTGTCGCGTTACTAGTGGTTATATCTGCTGCTATCGCAAGACCTAAGTATGCTGCAAAGACTACTGTGGCTGCTCGTACGGGCCTCCTTTCGACAGGGGTTCTGGTGATAGCAATTGGTGCCGGGATTGTGTCCTGGATATCCGAATGGCGCTCTGCGCGCACGACTTCAGATCGTACGGCCGAAGATTTAATGAATGGTGCCGCGGCCATTGGTACGGAGGCAGATCAACTACAACATCCGTCATTTGCGACTGATTCTGTCAAGTCGCAAAACACTGTAAGCGTTCGCTCAAATGTAGACGTGACTCAGGACAATGATTCAGTGGATTTGTCACCTGTAATCGGTACCGTTGATGTTGAGGCTGCGATCGAAGTCGGAAACCATGGCGAAGAAGTATCAGAGACGCTATTGGAAGACGGCCTAACTTCACCACAATCGATACTTCCACCTTTCCTTCGCGTTTCCTCTTTCGCTTGGCCACTTCCCGATGTTGGCATGCTGAGGGTGGCGCCCGAGGGAGGGGTTCCAGAGTCGGAACTGGACGCGACATCGGAACTGATAGTAGATACGCTGGCAGATCACGGCATCGAAGTTTCTGTGGGCGATGTTAGGGTCGGTCCGCGCGTAACTATGTACGGCATTGTGCCGGGTTGGGGTCGTGGAAGAGGTTCCAAGAAACTTGTTGAGGAAGGGGGCGTAGAACTATCTGCGCGCGAAGCTGGGCGTAAAAGGGTCAGAGTCGATAATATTCTTGCTCGTGAAAAGGATTTGGCTCTGTCGCTAGCCTCACCGAGTCTCCGGTTTGAGGCTCCAGTACCTGGAGCGTCACTGGTTGGCATCGAAGTTCCAAATTCCCGCCCAACTCCGGTAACACTCAGGACTGTCATCGAATCAGATGCGTACGACAAGTTCATAGAAGAAGCCCCCCTACCGGTGCCACTTGGTGTGGGTAGCGGTGGCGAAAATGTGATTATCGATCTCACACGTATGCCTCACCTGCTGGTTGCTGGTGCCACTGGATCTGGCAAGAGCGTGTGCATGAACACCATCGCTACAGGATTGCTCATGAACAAAACCCCTGAGCAGGTCCGTATTGTGATGATTGATCCCAAGCGGGTTGAACTGACGCCTTATACAGGGGTGCCCCATCTGTACGCGCCGCCTATTGTGGAATCAGATGTGGCGGTGGGCATTCTGAAGGCGTTAGTTGAGGAGATGTCGGAACGGTTCAAGGTACTTGAGAGCGCTGGGGTACGTAATATCGTCGCCTACAACGATCAGGCTGGCACAAAAATGCCTTATTTGGTGGTAATGGTTGACGAATTAGCGGATCTGATGCTGACCTCTGCCTCAGAGGTGGAGAGACTTCTCTGCAGATTAGCGCAGCTTGGACGTGCAACCGGAATACACCTCGTTGTCGCAACACAGAGGCCATCTGTCGATGTCGTGACGGGTCTGATAAAAGCCAACTTCCCAAGCCGAATCTCTTTTAGCGTCACGTCCCAGATAGACTCCCGAACTATCATAGACGGGCCAGGTGCAGAGAAATTACTCGGTAAGGGTGACATGCTCTTCCTGCCGATAGATCGTCCGAAACCAATGCGCATACAGGGAGCTTTCCTTGGAGACCCTGAAGTTTCCAGTGTGGTCGACTTCTGGAAGTCGGTCGGCGGTCCTGTTCTGCCGTCCCTGGAACCATTGACTGCGTCTGCGGACACCGGTGACTTTGGAGATGGGGGTCATGACGGCGATTCGCTCTTTGACCGTGCGAGTGAGATGGCCAGTGCCCACAAGACGCTCTCGGTATCCTTACTGCAACGTCGTTTGCGGATCGGCTATCCACGTGCAGCCCGGCTGATGGATGAACTTGAAGATGCAGGTATTGTTGGCATAGGAGAACCCGGTAAACCTAGACCCGTTCTCTAGTATCAAAAAACCATACCCAATGCGGATGGTGATTTACTGGATGGAAATGGCGCTATTTTGCAGTGCTCATTTGCAGGAAGCGCGGTATTCTAACCGGCACGAGGTTGCGTGTGACCAATATCACCCCACTCTTCCCGGGTCAGGATTCTCCTGACGACCCTGATCAGTACGAACTCGATCTTAAAAGCGTTCGTACGGTGTGTCTTGCCTGTGGTGGGAGCCTTGTAGACAGTCCTGTTTATGACCGTTACCTGGTCTGTCCAAGGTGTCGATTCCATTACACAATGTCCGCCCGCAGGCGGGTTGACATGCTGGCTGATGTGGGGACGTTTCGCGAAACATCTCGATGGATTCGCTCCCTTGACCCTTTGTCCTTCTCTGCAAGGGTTTCATACCGGGAACGAATCCTTCAGGACCAGGATCGCACTGGTCTTACCGAAGCCGTTGTAACAGGCGTATGTACCATCGGTGGCAGCCCTTCGGTCCTGATTGTTCTGGATTTCGGCTTTCTTGGCGGCAGCATGGGGTTAGTTGTCGGCGAGAAGGTAGCTCTAGCTCTTCAACTGGCTGCCAGCAAACGATTACCGGCTATAGCAGTTATTAATAGTGGAGGGGCTCGTATACAAGAAGGTGTCCTCTCGCTCATGCAGATGGCGAAAACCACCGTTGCTGCCAATAATATGCATCGACGTGGAGTCCCGTTAGTCTCTGTCCTTGGTGACCCGGCCACCGGGCAGGTGTATGCCTCGTTCGGTGCTCAGGCAGATTTAATCTTTGCCGAACCCGGGGCACATGTAGGGTTTGCTCCGTTTCGAGCGGTTAAAGAGCAGACCGGTCGTTCTTTGTCGGCTGGGCAGCATACCGGAGAGGTTCACTTCCGACATGGGATGTTGGATGGAGTGGTAGATCGCGAACAGGTCAAGCATGTGCTATCTACTGTTCTAGAGTTGCTCAGGCCGGAGTTCCGGCTTGCCAAGAGACACCGTGGGCGACCACCGCGTATACGACCGCGCCGAATGGAGGCGTGGGAGATGGTGCAACTTGCCCGTCATCCGAATCGACCAACAGCGCGACATTTCATAGACCAGGTTTTTGCAAATCTCGTCGAACTTCACGGTGACCGACAGTATGCCGACGCGCCTGAAGTGATCACCGGGATCGCTAGACTGGCTGGACAGTCAGTGGTTGTTATCGGTCAGGAAAAGACGCCACCGGTTGGAATGATCTCTTCGGCAGCAGACGACGTTCCACAAGGCTTATCGGCCAGCGGCTCGATAACGCCAGAAGGTTTCGGGAAAGCGCGTCGCGCGATCTTGTTCGCCGCCCGATTCAATCTTCCGATAGTCACTTTGGTAGACACACCGGGTTCAGCACTAGACCTTGAGGCATGGGAACGTGGGCAGGCGCATGCCATATCGCATACGATATCTACGTTACTCGACGTCGGAGTTCCGACTATATCTGTACTCATAGGTGAGGGTGGGAGTGAGGCGGCACTTGCTTTTGCTGTGACAGACCGCGTTCTCATGCTCCAGAACGCTATCTATACACCTGTCTCGCCAGAGAGAGCGGCATTAGCTGAATTAAGAGACCCTTCGGCAGCCGATCAGGTTGCTGGGGCACTCCGGCTTACGTCTATCGATAGTCGACGTATGGGAATTGTCGATGAGATCGTGAGGGAACCGGATGGTGGTGCGCACAGTGACCCTATGGAAGCTTCACGTTTGCTGAAACGGGCCCTTATGATTGAGATTACAGAGGTGGTCGAACGCCACAGCAGAACTCTTGTCAGACGACGCCAACGGAAATACCGCAACATTGGAGAATCCGGGCGTCCATTCCGGTCAGCGCTCCGGCGTGAATTGAACGTCTGGCGCAGGGCCCTCAGTGCAAGCGTAAGCGCCCTGCGTTCGGGTCAGGATGCGGCTGGTGAAGTTAGTTTGGATATGGAGGACGAGGGTTCCAAGAACTAACAATCGTGGATTATTTGCTGCGGGGGGGCGCCCAGTCAGGCTCTACTGACCGTTCAAAATAAAGCGTTCGATTGCTTGGGCGACCCCGTCTTCGTAGACATCGCCGACCGATTGCGCTGCCGCTAGCCGTACCTCATCTATGGCACTTCCCATAGCGACCGGCATACCTGCGACAGCGAATGCCTCTAGATCGTTGTGTGAATCGCCGACAAACACCACTCCATCTAGAGATACCCCCATCCGTTGCGCCCAGCTTTTAACCGCAGTGCCCTTATCTATGCCAGTACGGGTGTAATTTACGTACCAGCGCTTACCATCATGGCCCTGGGACAGGATGGCATTCACGTTGTTTGAGGCCAGCTCTGCCGCCTCCCTTACGACTTGCTCCTGGAATTTCACGGGCGCATCCCGGTCTAGGGTGGAAGCCGCGATAACCGTTATCTCCCACGTACGTATCTCCTGTATTGATCTGGCCATTTTCCATCCGTCCACGGCGAAAAATCGCATCCCTCGACCTGGCAGCTCTGATGTGATTAATCGTGCGTCAGCCACGTCTAATGTATGTGATTGGATGGTGGTGTTGTCGGTGGGATTTAGGATACGCGCGCCGTTATCGGAGATCTGAGGAGTCGTAAGGCCCATCTTGCGTGCGAAACGTGCCACATCACTAGGCTCTCGACCTGAGGCGATGGCCACTGGAATACGTTCAGAGGCCTGTCTGACCGCTTCTATTACCTTGGGCGATATTCTGTCATCACCGTCTAGAAGCGTGCCGTCTAAATCAAGAATTAGCCCTGTGGCCCGTCCCTTCCAGTGCTTGCCTGGAGTGAATCTTGCTATGTCAGCACCTCAAACTGTCCTTCTGGTTCGTATCCGGAGATCACACGACGCGCGTTCTGATACGAGAAGATCAGAGCACGCTCGACTCGTTCTTCCGAGGACCCGGCGAGGTGAGGCGTAACGACAACGTTGTCCATGCTCAGAAGGGGATTATCGACGGGCGTGGGTTCTTCTTCGAAGACATCCAGTCCTGCTGCCCGTATTTCTCCGTTCTGGAGAGCGTTGATTAGGTCAGATTCGTTTTGGACCGGGCCGCGGCAAGTGTTGATGAAGATGGCAGAATCCTTCATCAAGGAGAAGGCGTTAGCGTCCATCATCCCCCTTGTCCCGGAGAAAAGTGGGACATGCACGGTCACGATATCGGAAGTTTTTAGTAGCTCCTCAAATCCAACCCGCCTGACACCCAAATCCAGTTCGATTTCTGAGGATATTTGCGCTGTGTCATGATAGATAACCTCTGCAGGCCCAAATCCTCGAACCATCTGTGCGACAAGTCTACCGATGTTACCGAGCCCGATAATTCCGATGGTTTTCCCCCCTATTTCGTACACGCCTGACCTTACCGGATCACGCCAGGTGCCATCTCGAACGCCTTCGGTCCCAGGTACGAACTTGTGCTGAACGGCAAGCATCAATCCAAGTGCATGCTCTGCGACGGATCGAGCGATTTGTGGGGAGTTGTTGGCAACGAAAATTCCTTGCTCTCGGACCGCTGGAACGTCGATCTGATCGTAACCGGCGCTCATGAGTTGGAGCATTTTGAGGTTAGGAAGTTGAATCAACTCTTCATAAGGCATCGCGAGTCCACCGAGTATCAACACTTCGGTATCTGAGAGAAGTTCACTTCGTTCTTCCCAGGAAAGACCTGTGTCGACAACAGAGATATCCATATCGTCCGGTGCGAGTGATTCAGCTAATCGCACTCGATCATTGGGTTCTGAGTAGAAGACGATACGGCTCATCGTGGATCTCCAATGGTTCGCAAATCGGGATGGGTGGTCAGAATAGCACCAGTGAAGGGACATCTCCTTATCGCGTTAAACTACCGTGCCTGTATAAAGACTACAGTCACCTTCATGGAGTAACTTTTTGGCACGACATACGCGATTGGATGTCCTGAACGCTGTGCATAAAACGGGTGTTGTGCCGATCTTCTATCACGCGGATTTTGAGAAGGCGAAATCAATTGCTTCGGCGTGTCTTAGGGCTGGTATTACGGCTATCGAGTTCACCAACCGTGGAGATCACGCCTGGGAAGTGTTCTCTGAACTCGACAAATGGGCGGCAGTCGAGGCACCAGACTTGATACTTGGCGCAGGATCCATTCAGGATGCCCCAACGGCTGCGATCTACATCGCCAATGGCGCGGGTTTCATTGTCAGTCCGGTAACCGACGATGATACTGCACGTATCTGTAATCGACGCAAAATAGCGTATATGCCAGGCTGCGGAAGTGTTACTGAGATTGCCCACGCAGAGGAAATGGGAAGTGAAATCGTCAAATTGTTTCCAGGCGACTCGGTGGGTGGCCCCGCGTTTGTGAAAGCTATCAGGGCTCCAATGCCGTGGTCGTCGATAATGCCGACTGGTGGCGTCGACGGATCTCGAGATTCCCTCGATGCTTGGTTCGATGCTGGAGTACCCGCCGTTGGAATGGGTTCGGCATTGGTCTCATCGGATATTGTTGCCAATGAAGCGTGGGACACTCTTACGCAAAGATGTCGGGATGTCCTCGCATTAATCAGAGAAGTCCGCGGCCGATAGAGACATATGAAAATGGGATTGGAGCGGTTCATGGCGCTTGATCAGAAAACCCTAAAGTTTATGACCGAGAACCACAACGCGGTATTGAGCACGTACCGCCGAGACGGGGCAACACAGATGAGCATCGTCACAACTGGGCCATACAAAGATGGGGTTGCTTTCTCCACAACCGAGAACCGTGCAAAGTTACGTAACCTTGAGCGGAATCCGCGCTGTTCATTACTTGTGGCTCAAGACAACTGGTGGGGATATGTGGTTCTTGAGGGCGTTGCCGAGATTATTTCGTTAAAGACAACTGGTGCGCATGAGCTCAGCGATGCTATGCGAGACGTCTACCGGGCCGCTGCCGGCAAAGAACATCCAAACTGGGACGAGTACGACGAAGTAATGCGACAAGAAAATCGAGTCGGTGTTGTTGTGATTCCTAACAAAACGTACGGGACAGTACTTTAGGTGACTGCATTAGCGTTAAACCTGTGGACAAGAGAATGAAAAAGGATTCATCCCTATATGGCTCATAGTTTTGTGACGATCGGCGAAGTCCTGATCCGACTGACTGCACAACGGAGCGAACGACTGATTCAGGCTCGTCAGTTTGATGTCATATACGGGGGCACGGAGTGCAACGTGGCAGTGGCACTTGAGCGATTTGGAGTCCATCCATTTCTAATCTCAAGAATTCCAGATAATGATATTGGCCAGGCATGCGTGAATTACATAAGACAGTATGGTGTCGATACGTCACGCGTGGTCCGAAGCGGTGATCGGCTTGGTCTTTACTATCTCGAAATCGGTGCTTCTATGAGGCCCTCCGCGGTCGTTTACGATCGCGCAAATTCAGCGATGTCGGAGATTGACCCGGACATGGTCGATTGGCCGGCGGCGTTTGCTAACCGGGACTGGTTCCACTTCTCCGGAATTACATGCGCGATTTCGGAACAGGCTACTGCTACGGTGGCAGCCGGGTGCAAAGCAGCCAAGGCCGCCGGGATGACTGTCAGCACTGACTTCAACTATCGGAGTGCCCTCTGGACCCCTACAGAAGCAGCTGAACGCCTCGATCCGCTGATGCAGTATGTGGACGTTGCGATTGGAAGTGCCAGGGATCCAATTCTTGGCGTCATGTTGGGAATGGACGGGAACATCGAGCCTGGGAATCGGACCGCTGAAGCGTATCGAGCGTTCGTTACTTCGGCTGTTTCCAAATATGGGTTCGACAAAGTTGCACTCACCATTCGCGACGTTCACTCAAGCGACCATAACTCATGGCAAGGTGTGTATTTCGATGGTTCGGATCTAGCACTAAGCAGTCGGCATGAGATTGAGATTGTGGACAGAGTTGGAGGGGGAGATGGCTTCGCAGCCGGAGCGATTTGGGGCGTAATGAACGGGTGGGATGCGCAGAAGACAGCTGAATTTGCTGCGGCTTCCGGAGCGATTGCTCACACGGTGCATGGGGACTTTAACGTGGCCTCTGAAGCCGAGGTTTTATCCGCCGCATCCGGTGGAGGCGATGTCCGGCGATAGTTTGATACGGCTAAGCGATTTTTACCGGCTATAAACTCCGGCATAGAGTGCACCGAAAATTACCTGAAAACAGTCGATTAAATTGTTCCTCGGCCAGATCGTGACCTCGGGCTATGTGGAACATGGGATTTCCGGCCAAGCTTATTTCAAGTTATCACCGATCTTAAGTCCAACGATGGATGCAAATTCGGACGCAGTTTCTTTCTTAGTCCCGCGCCGTTGTACCCGTTTTACCACCACAGAACCATCGCCTGTAGCTACCTCAAAGCCTCCCTCCCCAACCGAAACCACGGTGCCTGGCTCGGAGTCTGAGTTCTCGGACGCTCCCAGAGTCGAGTCGAAGATTTTTATCCGTTCGTCGTCATGCCTGGTGTTTGCACCGGGTTGCGGATTGCAGCCGCGGATTAGGTTGTAGACCTGCTGAGAGGGCTTTGACCAGTCAATGCGGGCATCCTTTGCCTTCGCCCAACTTTCGTACGTAGCCTTTGACTCGTCCTGCGCTATCCGGGGAGCATTTCCGTGACGAATAAGGTCGATTGAGTCGAGTATTGCCTCAACTCCCATAGGGTATAGGTGATTGAAGTACATGGAACCCAGAGTATCGTCCGGTCCTATCTCGACCTCTTTTTGAAGCAATATGGGGCCGGTGTCGAGGCCTTCGTCCGGCCAGAAAATAGTTAGGCCCGTCTTGTTTTCACCCATCATGATGGGCCAGTTGATCGAACTGGGCCCGCGGTGCAGAGGGAGCAGTGACGGGTGGTATTGAATGGTGCCGTAAAGGGGACCTTGGATCATCTGCATCGGCACGATGTCCGTTACGTAGGCCATGACACAGAGCTCTGAGTAGAGTTCTATAAAGGTTTTAATCGCTTCTTCACTACGGAATCGATCAGGTTGGAACACCGGAATCCCGCGTTCGATCGCCCCGAGTTTAAGTGGGTCTTCTCGTCTACCTTCTTGATCAGGGGAGCAGAAGACACCTACAACCTCGTCCTGTCCTCCATCGAGGATCGCATCAAGTACAGATTTACCGAATGCCTGTTGACCGATTAGCACAATACGCATCTGGCAAGACTCCCCCGTCTGTTTCGCGGTCTTAAGAACGTTGACGATTTGGGGTGGGCGAAACACAACACCCCGGCACTCAGGCAGATTCTAGCGCGACCGGGGACTTTGTGAGCAACATTTTTGAGATATGGTCCATATCAGACTGACGGAGCATCACAATTGTTCGCACTCAACTTTGAATTGCAGGGGACTTGTAGTAATTACGTCGCCGCCGGGCCGTACCCATTGCTCTTGAAATCAGCGATTAGGATTCCAATCACGTTTACTGTGATATCGGGATCCAGTTCGTTTTTATGGCAACACGGTTCAATTTAATAATTTGGATCAGGGATCAAACTTGCCCACGATGTCGCCTGAGGGGCGTAAAGTGTGAGTGTGGATCTTCAACCAAGCGGCCAGCACATAGAACCGACTGATGACCTAGAACCTGCCGAGGATGATTTTCTCGGGTGGTTTCAAAGAGGTTTGAAGTTTGCCCAGTTGGGCTTTCCAGATCGCGCTGCTGAGGCGTTTGAAACTGCCGAGATAATAGAGCCGGAAGACGCCACACTTCAGTTCAATTTGGGTACAGCGTATCTATCCCTTGGCAATTTCGTCCAGGCCGTGACGAACCTAGACAGGGCAATCAGGCTAGACCCGTTCAATTCAGATGCATACGGCAATCGTGCAGTTGCGAATGCTGCGTTGGGACAGGAAAATCTTGTCGCTGATGACGTGGAAAAAGCAATCTCCCTCGGGGCACCGCCAGAAGGCATTGAATCCGTCCTAACGTATGTCAGGGAGCGTGTGAATCCGGATCAGGATTAAGGGCGATTATGCCGATTACGGGCCAATGATTAATCAAATGTGTATCTGGAAACGGTTAAATAATGGAGGAAGCCAACCATGTCTGGGAGATCTAAGTTAACCGAAAAAGAGATTTCAGAGAGTCTTTCTGCTCTTCCAGAGTGGTCCAGGACTGGGAGTAGCATCACCCGTACATTCGAAGCTTCGTCGTTTATCAAAGGGATATCATTCGTCCAAGAAGTTGCAGGAATCGCTGAAGAGCGGGACCATCACCCGGATATAGATATCCGCTACAACCGCATTACATTGACTCTGTCCACACATGATCAGGGTGGATTGACAGCGTTGGATTTTGACGTTGCTCGTGCTGTTGATGACCTCTAAGCAAATTTATCGCTTGGGTTGATTCCAGTCTGGATACTCCGTCTCAAGTTCCCGGAGTCGCATGTAGTCACGGAGAGTGGCGAAAGCAGCGCGTGCGGCCGTGGCTTTCCGTCGCGAGGGTTCGATCCGCATTACTTGAGCTATGTGCTCTGCCAGAAAGTGAGCCTCGGCGAGGGAAATATGTTCCAATTCATGGTGCTTGAGTAGAGTTTTTAAGTTAACGCCTTCATTGAAAAGCCGCGATATTGCGCGACCAGCGGCTAGATCAGCACGATCAAACACAATCCCTGCTTTATCGCGCGTAGGCCGCAATATATCGTCCTCGATTAAACGATTCAGCAGATCTCTCGTAAGCCCAGTTTCTTCGAGGTATTCGGCCACTCCAACAGGCCCGGGTGGAGTTCGAAATTGTGTAGTCGAAAGACCAAGTTCCGCCGCAGGATTAGGACTATCCAAAATGCGGGCTATCACTGCCAACGGTAAGCCCCGATCCTGAAAACCCTTAATACGGGCGATTCGCTCCACCATATCGGCGGGATACGTTGCGCGTGTGCGCGCCGTCTTAATCGGTTGAGGAAGTAACCCTTTGTTGACGTAGAAATTTATGGTCGCAGGGCTGACTCCTGTCCGGCGTGACAATTCGCCTACAGGGACACCTTTTTCACTGGCCATACTATTAAGCACTCACTAATTAACTTGTTTATAAACAAAGTATCGACTTGTGACTTCAGGGTCCACAGTTTCTACATCCATGGTTATGCAAGTCTGTGAAAGTTGTTCTAATCCCCGCATGTTTGAGAGAATTGGCCTCAATGGATTAGCGCACGTGGGTTTAGGTCTTAGTTACGCCGTTTAATCCCGTTACCTATCCTCATGACAGGCTTAATTACTGTGCGAGATCTGATTAAGCCTGGTTTATTCCCAGCGAAAAACGCGTGTCGCTGCTGCGAATACAATTGCCGTCCATACTGCCAGACCGGCCAATTCGCCACGGATCTCTGCGATTCCGGCACCGTCTGTGACTACCGCCCTGATCGCATCCGCCAAGTATGTGAGGGGTAAGAACTGTGTAACCGATGTCACTACTTCCGGCAGGGCATCAAGTGGGAAGAAAACTCCAGATAGAAACATCATCGGCATAGATACCAGGTTTGTGATCGGTGCCGCTACTTCTTCGCTACGGGCAAATCCAGATATCGCTAAGCCCATTGTCACAAAAAGAATGCCACCCACAATCGCCAGTGCAATGACCATCAACCATGATGTGATATCGCTGTTGCCTACGGCCACGTCAAACAGAATGATCCCTGTCACTAGCAATACTAGAGTTTGCATCACAGATATCGACAACCTCGTAGATACCTGTGCGAACAGGAACTGAGCGGGGTTGACTGGGGTTGCTCTTATTCTGCGGAGTACACCCTGCTGCCTGAACTGCAACAGGGCGAAGACTACACCAAAGATGCCGAGTTGCATGATCGACAGGGCGACAATGCCTGGGACAAGAAACGCGGTATAACTGCGGTCGTCTCCCAGCAGAGTTGATTGAGATATGTTGCTGAATGATGGTGAATCCTCAGCATTGCTTCGATCATCCGAAACTTTTGCGGAGTACCTCTGCTTTTCAAGATCAGACAAGGTTTGCGCTAATAGCGTTACTGCCAGTGCCGCTCGTTGTGGCGAACGCTCATCCTTGGTTGCATCTACATTGATCGCTCCACCCGGATCGGAGAAGCCCGGAGGGATAACGACCATCACATCAATTTCACCGTCTTCTAGCCGCTCTGTTTCAGCCTGTAGTGTGCCTACTTCCACCTTTACCAAGTCATCAGAACGATTACTCAGAATTTGAATCACTGATCTCGAGGTGTCATTCTCCGCCTGATCCACAATGCCGATTTCGGCACCACTGAATCGGTCGAAGTCCAATAAACCGAAGATAACCATTATCAATAAAGGGATGAATAGAGAAAAAAAGATGGCCTGTCGGTTTCGGAAGTACATTTTTAGAGAGGCAACCGTGAGGCTGTAGGTGACTCTCATGATTGCGTGGGCCTACTACTCATCACGTAGTGCCCGACCTGTAATGCTTATGAATACATCTTCGAGCGTCGCGTCGCGTGTGGGTCGATCGTTACGGAATCCCGTCTCCAGTAACCGATCAACAAGTACGAGGGGAGTGTCCAGCGCTACGATCCGACCACCATCCACAATCGCCACTCGATCACATAGTTCTTCGGCTTCTTCCATGTAGTGCGTTGTGAGCACCACCGTAGTCCCATCTGTCTTTAGTCCTTTGATCAGGTCCCACATGTTGCGTCTGGCCTGTGGATCAAGCCCGGTGGACGGTTCGTCTAGGAACATGACAACCGGTTTGTTTACCAGCGCGGCAGCTATAGAGAAGCGCTGCTTTTGCCCTCCCGATAACTTTATAAACTGTGACTTACTGCGATCAGCAAGACCTACTCTCTCAAGCAACTGAATCGGGTCAATATTTTGACCGTACAGGGTTCCAAATAACTTCAGGAGCTCCGAAAGTGTCAGCCGGTCGAAAAAAGCGTTTGCCTGGAGTTGTACTCCGATGATCCGTTTCACCTGCGTAGGATTTTTGATCACGTCAATACCATTGACGAGAGCAACCCCAGAGTCCGGCTCTCTCATCCCTTCCAGGATCTCGATGGTTGTTGTCTTTCCTGCACCGTTTGGGCCGAGCATTCCGAACACCTCGCCCGGAGATACCTCGAACGAAATACCATCTACTGCCTGAATTTCGTTGTATCGCTTACGCAGATCTTTAGCGACTATTACCGAATTGCCTGGCTTAAATCCATTGGTCATGGTTTCTGAACAAACGCCTTGATGCTAGCGTCGTCGAATCCTTAAGTCCCGGCTTATATCGGGGCCATCATGAGGTTAACGTTGTGTCGATATTAACGTTACATCAAGGTATCCGACCAAAATAGGCAGTGTGAGAGAGATAAGACGCCTATGCTTGCACCAATACTTTAAGCAAAAGGAACAGAAATGAACTTCGACACCATTATTTCTGGCGGCACAGTGATCGACGGGACCGGAACTCCTGGAGTGAAGACTGACGTCGGAATCTCCGGTAAAGAGATCACAGCTATCGGTAACTTGTCGGATTCTGTTACGAATGAGCGTGTCGATGCCGGAGGCTTGACCGTCACACCCGGATTCATTGATGTCCACTCCCACGCAGACGGTGCATTGTTACTTGATGGTCAACACGCTAGCGGAGTCCGCCAGGGCGTCACAACAGAGATAGTCTGCCCCGATGGACTGTCATATGCACCTTTGTCCCACGAAGATTACCTGATGTATCGGAAGTATCTTTCCGGGATACTGGGCTTCCCTCCCGAAGACTTGGACATGTCTTCGATCGATGCCTTCCTGAGCAACTACCATCAGAAAACTGCTTGTAACGTTGCGACCTTTGTCGGGCACGGTCCTATCCGGATTTCTGCCGTAGGTATGAAGGACGTTCCGTTGCGCGGTTCTGATATGGATCGTGCAAGGGGAATGCTTAGAGAAGGGTTGGAGCAGGGTGGTCGCGGGTTCTCAACGGGCATGTCTTACTACCCTAACGCGTACAGCGATACGGACGAACTGGTTGCGCTTTGTGAGGTGGCTGCAGAGTTTGGACTGCCTTACAGCACGCATCTTAGAAATCACAATCCTGAACGTGGATTTGCAGGAGGTGGGGTTCTCGAAGCACTTGAGATCGGGCGCCGCTCTGGTGTCCCCGTGCATCTTGAGCATTACAGGACCGCAGGCGATCAGATTGGGGATATATCCACGATCATGGACCCGGTTGATGAGGCTAAGGCCAATGGCATTGATGTATCGCTTGAATGTTATGTGTACCCCGTAGGTTCCAGTTTCCCCCATACCTTTATTCCAGGCTGGGTTCACGAGGGTGGTTCGGACGACATGATGGAACGACTGCGTGATATCGAAACCCGCAAAGGTCTCATCGAATTCCTGCAGCAAACTCCAATAACTCCGATGGGCGGCAACATGTTTACGGCAATATCGGAAGGTCCGAACACGGATCTGGTCGGCATGACCTTTGAGGATGCTGCTGCTGAGAAAGGTACATCTGTTGAAGAATTAGTTATGGAGTTAATGGTGGAAGAGGAGATGGGGATCGGATTCCGAGGAATTCCCCCTACCAGCGTACGGCTCTGGCGAAAACATGAGGAAGATGTAATGACGCTATTGGATCGTCCTGACTACATGATCGGAAGTGACTCGATCCCTGTAGCCCCTCCATTGGTAGGAATTGTCCACCCAAGAGCCTACGGATGTTTTGCCAGGTTTATTGGAAGATTACGGCGACGGTTCAACAAACCATTAGAGCAGGTAATTCAGCGTGTCACGCAAAACCCGGCAGAACGATTCAAGATAGACAGGCGTGGTGTAATTGCAGAGGGCAACTACGCAGACATAGTCCTGTTCAATGAAGACACTGTGAATGACCAGTCCTCGTTTGAAGACCCGGCAGTCCATCCCGCTGGAATTCCATACGTATATGTAAATGGTAAGCAGGTGGTTAAGAACGAGAAAGTCACTGGAGTAATGGCTGGCGAGGCTATTCGTTAGGAATGTGTGTAAGTCGACTTCAAATTATCTGACCCCACAGCGCTCGGAACCGAAACATGAGTCCTATGATCAGAGTAGCGATCCTCGACGATTACCTCCATCTCGCTGAAGGATCGGCCGACTGGGCATCCTTGCCGGTCGATTCCATAGATATCTTTGACGATACCGTGCTTGATGAAGAAGCGCTCGTTGAACGTCTCGCACCATTCGCTGTTCTTGTGACTACCCGTGAGCGAACTCGTTTTCCGGCAAGGGTGCTTGAACGGTTGCCTAATCTCAAGCTGATAGCAGGGACCGGCGCGCGCCAGGCAAACATCGATATGGACGCGGCAAAAAAACTTGGGATTACCGTATGTATCACCCAGGGGTTACCGACCCGTGGGAATTCCACTTCAGAGCTGACCTGGGCCTTAATCCTTGCAGTGACCCGCCACATCGCTATAGAGGATCGACAAATGCGTGCTGGTGAGTGGCAGACCAAAGTTGCCGAGAGTATCGGTGGCAAGACACTCGGTATCCTGGGTATGGGTCGGCTCGGCACTCTGGTTGCTGGCTACGGGAACGCGTTTGATATGGACGTAATTGCCTGGGGACCAACCCTAGATGAACAGAGGGCGTCGGCCCACAATGTTAGTTACGTGACGTGGGATGAACTCTTCTCACAGTCAGATGTTTTGTCGATTCACGTTCCGCTTACGGATCTAAGCCGTGGCTGGGTGACTGCTCGAGAATTAGGCTTGATGAAGCCTACGTCATACCTGGTAAATACTTCACGGGGACCGATAGTCGATGAGGATGCGCTGTTACAGGCCCTTCGAAACGAGGAGATCGCAGGAGCAGCACTTGACGTGTACGACGTGGAGCCTCTGCCGATCGACCACCCACTCTTAGCACTGGATAATGTCCTGCTTGCTCCACATCTTGGGTATGCCACTGGAGACACGATAAGGCATTTTATGGCCGCATCTTTGGAGAACGTGCGAGCATGGCTGAGTGGATCACCGATCAACGTTTTCCACCCGTGACTCTAAAGGTCCTTTTGGGTAGTTCACGGTTCCGGACCTAGTAGGGTGTCAAAGTGGCAAATTAACGGGCAGCCCCGTGAGTCTGCCCGTTAATGCCGTATGTGGTGTTCAGTGCTCTAGGGACTTCCCTGGGTTACTCGGGCCTGGGTTCACTGGAGAATCCGACTTCGCGATGCTTCCCATCACAGAACGGCTTATTCTCCGACCCTCCACATCGACAAAGTGCGACAGCTGACCCGGTCCAAGAGAATTTATTCCCTTCTACGTCAACGATAGTCACATCGCCCGAAATTACGTACGGGCCATTGTCGTTGATTTTTACGTCGGCCATGTTTTTCTCCTCTGCATTCAAGGTCGTGCAGATAGCATCGTTCCACCCATCACGACCTTGTACTAATCGCATAAGCGACAGCTATAGATTCTACCACTGACAGGTTAGTGACTAACGGAAATGTTCCGCCAATGGCCGGGGAGGTTCTCTTTAGGATTCAACTGTTCAGCCCAGTTACCAGATAGCGATCGTTTGATCACTTGCTAGAATGGCGGTCTTAATGACGGAAGAGAACATGCCGAGATAAATTCAGGCATCGAGTGATTGATGCCTGGCCAAACACTTCTCAGGAACACAAAAATTTGAGCACCACGGGTAGCTGGCAGGGAAGCGATTCGGATCTGGCGGGTAGCAGGGATCGCTACGAACCCTCTGCCATAGAAAAAAAATGGCAGGATCGATGGGAGAGCGAGGGCGTTTATAAAACGCTCGATCACGTGCCGGGTAAAGAAAACTGGTTTGCGCTGGTTATGTTTCCGTACCCGTCAGGTGATGTACATATTGGCCACTGGTATGGCTACGCTGGCGCGGATACTCATGCAAGGTTTAAGCGAATGCAGGGCTATAACGTTTTGCATCCGATGGGCTTCGATTCATTCGGGCTGCCGGCAGAGAATGCAGCCATCGCCTCAAACATCCACCCGGGTACCTATACAGAGACCAATATCACCAACATGCGTCGGCAGTTCAGGTCGATGGGCGGTAGTTACGACTGGGATCGTGAGCTCGCTACTCACGAGCCGGAGTACTACCGATGGAATCAGTATCTGTTCTTAAAGCTGTACGAAGCCGGTTTGGCTTATCAGTCGCGTGGTTTTGCGAACTGGTGTGAGAGTTGCCAGACCACAGTCGCAAATGAGCAGGTCCTTGACGGTGCCTGTGAGCGTTGCGGTACGACGATCATGCGGCGCGAGATGGACCAGTGGTTCTTCAAAATCACCCAGTACGCTGATGAACTTCTTCAGATGGAAGATATTGATTGGCCGAACAGAATCAAGGTGATGCAGAACAACTGGATTGGTCGCTCGCAGGGTGTCGATTTTCAGTTCGACATATCTGATTATGGGCTTTCAGAAACGGTCTTGACCACATTCACTACCCGTATTGATACGGTGTATGGAGTTACT
This sequence comes from Dehalococcoidia bacterium, assembly GCA_046583495.1. Taxonomy (GTDB): domain Bacteria; phylum Chloroflexota; class Dehalococcoidia; order Lucifugimonadales; family Lucifugimonadaceae. The sequence continues at coordinate 9,989 of JAYGCF010000016.1, read as the reverse complement.
TTCGTCGTTCTTGCGCCCGAACATCCTTTAGTTGATCAACTGACTCAACCGGCACAGCGTGAAGCAGTCTCCGAATATATTGCTCAGGCGGCCCGCACGTCAGAAATTGAACGAACGTCAACGGAACGCGAGAAGACCGGAGTGCCCACCGGCGCGTATGCAATCAACCCATTGAACGATGAACGCGTGCCAATTCTGGTCGGTGACTACGTGCTAGCTACTTACGGGACAGGCGCGGTCATGGGCGTGCCGGCTCATGATGAGCGGGACTTTGTCTTTGCCAAAAAGTACGACCTTGAGATCAGAGTCGTTGTTGCTCCAGATGGGTGGGATGGTTCAGATCTCAAAGAGGCTTATATAGCGCCGGGAACACAGATTAATTCTGCGGAATTCGAAGGGCTCTCGAGCAAAGAGGGTATCGAAAAGATCGCGGATAAAATCGAAGCAAACGACCTAGGCAAACGACGAATAACGTATCGCATGCGTGACTGGCAATTCTCACGACAGCGTTACTGGGGCACGCCTATCCCCATTATTCATTGTGAAGATTGTGGAGCGGTCTCGGTACCGGAGGCAGATCTCCCGGTGGAATTGCCGAAAGAAGCCGAGTTTAAACCTACAGGTCGATCTCCACTCGCAGATAACCCTGACTTCATAAACACGATATGCCCTGATTGTGGCAAACCTGCACGACGTGAAACGGACACGATGGATACGTTTGTGGACTCATCGTGGTATCACCTGCGTTTCGCCAGTCCACTGGCGGCTGAGGTGCCGTTCGAACAAGATGCAGCGAAGTCATGGTTGCCTGTACGTCAGTACATGGGTGGTGCTGAACATGCGGTCATGCACCTGCTGTACGCACGGTTCTTTACCAAAGCCTTACGTGATTTGAAATTAATCGACTTTGGTGAACCGTACTCGCGTCTGTTTAACCAGGGTTTACTAATAAAAGACCACCAGAAAATCTCAAAGAGATCGAATCCACTTGCGCCAGATCCCCTGGTAGAGCGCTACGGTGCGGATACGATTCGTTGTTACCTGATGTTCCTCGGACCGTGGGACCAGGGTGGTGACTGGAGTGATGATGGGCTTTCCGGAGTTACTCGATGGTTGAATCGAGTCTGGGACCTTTGTGTCCGTGACACAACTGGCCTTCCCTCTAAAGGAGACGAGGTTGCCGAGCGAGACCTGATTCGTGCATCCCATAAGACCACACGTCGAGCAGTACAGGATCTAGAACGGTTCAAATTCAACACGACTATTTCCGCGTTGATGGAACTTAGCAGCGAAATGAACCGACAGTGGGAGATGGGTTCGGTTTCATCGTCCACGTGGTTAGAGATGATTGACCGGATGCTGTTGCTGACTGCACCGTTAGCACCTCACATAGTCGAGGAACTGTGGGAACGTGTTGGCCATTCCTTCAGCATTCACAGTCAATCATTACCGGAATGGGATGATGATCTGGCGGCCGACGAGATTATCACGGTGGTTGTGCAGGTGAACGGGAAGGTACGGGACCGGCTGCAAGTAGCCGCTGATGTGTCCGAAGAACAGGCATTTGAGGCTGCGTTCGCATCAGACAAGGTGAAGGTGTACACCGATGACACGGAGATAGTCCGCAGGATTTATGTCCCGGGTAAGCTCGTAAACCTGGTTGTTCGATAAGACGGCGTAGTTGTGCACAACATGCGATCCCATGGAAGGTGGAGAAAGGTTCTTTTAGATGGGAGTACAGGCATCTAGAAGTCTGCTGCCGTGGCTGGTGTTGTTCATACTCGGAGTAATTATCGCTGCGCTGCAAATTGGGGACGGAAGCCTCGTCGGGCGTATTGAATTCCGTGTTGCCTTGTTCTTAGGTGGAGCAATTATTGCCGTAATCGGTTTGCTGAAATCGATTGCCGTTGCGACAGATCCGGCATTGAGAGATGGTGAGGAAACAACTTCAGTCGATTGAATGCGAGCTTTGTATTCCAATTATTACGAATTGTGAGTAGGTAATCTGAGGTACTGAAAGTCATGATTGAGATTTCGGCAGACCTTTTCAACCAGGCCGAACCTGCCACGCTCGGCCTTAATTTGATCTCAGGTGAGCACACGTTGCTGTATCAGGCAATCGATCACCAATACAGGTTCTGCCATCACCCAAGCCTCTCTGTGTTCAACGGGCGCTTGTTCTGTTGCTGGTCGAATGGTCTGATGGGTGAAGATGAGCCTGCGCAGAGAATCATGATCAGTTCCACGCTTGATGGGCACACCTGGTCGAAACCCGATGTGCTGGCAAGTTCAGACGAACCCAACGCAGCATTGGTTGCATCTGGCTTCCACGTGACCGATGACGCTCTCATCTGTTACTTCAGCACTACTTATGGCGATAACTTTCACGAAGATGTCCACCTCAACGCGATTTCATCTTCTGATGGCCATTCATGGGGCGATCCGGTGCGGATCACTTCGGGATTTTTCATCGAAGGTCCTAGAGAACTAGCCAATGGGCGGTTATTACTGGGAGGAGAGTATGGTGGCGAACGCAGGTCGGTGGAGGGTTTACGTATGCGGCTCCTCTACTCTGATGAGTCCGATGGACTCTCAGGCTGGCAGGAAGCGAGCGTGGTACCTGATAACGCTGATGACTTTCAGTACACCGAACCCAACCTTGCCATACGACCTGACGGTGTGCCTGTGATTGGCTTCCGGAGTCAGGAAGGTCATCTTTTCTCCAGCACCACCGACGACAACGGAGCAACTTGGTCGTCACCAAGAAGGACTAACTTTCCGGACTCCACATCCCGGTTCTTCTTTCGGAGGTTGCCCGACGGCGCCATGATAATGATCAATAACCCCAGTGCCAGACAGTACGACCGACGTGTACTGGCTATATCGATAAGTGACGATGGTGTGAAGTTCAACAGATCTATGGCTTTACGACATGATCCCACGAGACAGGGGTTTGGTGGCGAACGCAAAGTTGACGGATGGCAATATCCCAATGCCCTCGTCTGGAATGAGATGCTCATGGTGGCATATTCAATCAACAAAGAAGACATTGCTGTTGCACGGATCCCGGTGGACTCGCTTCAGGCGTGAAGTAGTGGAGATTTGGCCGGTGATCGATTATCGGGATCGAGCCGAGGTTTTATTTCCCAAAGACCTTTACTGGGACTAATGGCGGTAATTACGCGAAAAGAGACACCCTTTTGTGGATGCCTCTTTCAGATTTGAATTACGTATGGAGCCAACGACAGGATTTGAACCTGTGACCTGCTGTTTACGAAACAGCTGCTCTACCCCTGAGCTACGCTGGCAAATTGCTCACTATTGATTGTTTCCTAGATGGCGCAGGTGGTCAACTGGAGATTATGCTTGTATCGGTCAATTTCGCATGTGAGGTGTGTTCGACCAATCATGGGGCTGTAGCTCAGTGGGAGAGCACCTGGTTTGCAACCAGGGGGTCGCGAGTTCAATCCTCGCCAGCTCCACCAGAAAAACAATCGTAAAACCGGCCTCGGAGGCACATCAGCTTCCGGGGCCGGTTCGCGTTTGATACCAATTCTGATACCAACCCAACTCTTGACATTCGTGTCTGGGTAGCGCTGGTACCCGTTAGTGGGGATTCACAGCGGACGCTCCACGAGTCCGACCCGGGGGGTATGCGTTGGTCGGCTTCGCGTATGTCCACATCTACCCGCGGCTAGATACGCCAAGCAAAAACCGGTTTCTATACTTTGGCCTAACCGCGTAGACGAACAGTGTCGCCGCACCAGGCATTCCACTCTCGACAAACCCCCGCAATGTGCTCGCGACGGAGCCAGCGTCGCTTCGATACAGCTTGTCGTCGTCCTCAGATCCGTGGTCTACGTAGGACATTGGATCCATGGAGAAAAGCCACGGTCTCGACAGATCGGCTGGGCACCAAAGCACGCCTCCACGCCTCGCATGATGTCGCCATGACTCATTCATCAAATTGACGGCCGTACCGTTCCAACTAGACCGAAGACATGAGTATTTGAACGGGTTGATTTCGGTGACCCCACCATTTAGGCGGTCGCGCCCTACGATCGATGCTACTAACTCAACACTATTTGGGTAGTGATCAAGGGACGCATCAACTCGACGATAGGCGGACACAACGATTGACTCCGCTTCCCGCTCGAAATTCAAAGAGTCGCCTAGCGCGCGGTGAAGCCATTTCCTCGATTGGCCATTAGGCGGATGACCACAGACTTCGAATGGCGCCATGCCGTGAGTCACACAAATGTGGAGTTGCCCATCGCCAAGTTCTGCTAAACGTGTAGCGAGAGCAATTTCGACGCTGTGTTGGAAGTAGTTACCGTCGTTGCCTTTTGCCATGCCCCCAACTCTCCAAGCTCACGACGATTATTGTCTTGAAGCCCCGTAAGTATCGTTGTTGGGATTCGTGGGCAGTCGGAACTCATAGACGCCGGACTTTGATCTGGTCTGAGGACTATTCAGGGCGATACGAACACCGCAGGCGTCACATACGACTAACGTTTGATCGAACAAAACGCGTCACCTCCTTCATCAACGCTGTGAGGCCCTACGCCCGCAAGATCTCCCGCCGCGCCAGGATGCGCTCGGTGAGCGGCCGCATGCCGAGTTCCTGGGTGATGGACAGAGCCTCTTCTTCACGCCGCTCTGCCTCCACGATATCGCCGTCTTCCCCACGGGCCCGCAGCACCTCCGCCGAATCAACCAGACAGCGCGCAAGCTCAAGGCGGTGCTGTTGATTTCTTGCGTTCGCAATGCCTTCGTCAAAATAGCCGAGAGCACGATCTCGGGCCCCCAGAAGAACCGACGCTCCGGCGAGAATTCTATGGACAGGGCCAAGCGAAGTGGTGCTCGCCGTTTCAAGTGTGATGCGCAAGGCCTCGAATAACTCTCCAAGGCCCTCCGACTGCCCACTGGAGATAAAGCCTTGCAGTTGCCAAAAATCTTTCATCACTCCTCCACCCGCAGCGAACAACTCCTGATTAGCCACCAATACTGTCCGTAAAATCTGCTGATTGAGATCATTCGACTGATCGAGGGTAGATGCCACGTCCAATCCATGGAACGTAGGAATGGTCCCCATCTTCAACAACAATGGCACACCGGCTTCATTCGTAGACCGCGAGAACGCGCTGACCAGGTTTTCCCAGTCTGATTTTATGTTGTCAAAATCCCCGGTCCATAACTTCACGATAAATCTGATCATGGCGGCGTCGGCTGGAATGAATCTGTCGACCCGGTCGGCGTTCTCCAATATCTGATCCCAGTCGCCTCTCAAAAGCGCTGACAAAAACAGTCGATCAGCGGCCCGGGACACCCAGACCCGATGGCCAAGCGACAGGGCGGCGTTTAAAAACTTCTCACGCTCCCGTGCTGATTCGTCAAATTGCCCGGCTCCTTGCAGTCCAGTTACGACCCATAGCCGGGCACGCAACTCGGTTTCTCGGTCGTTGTGAACTAGGGCTAACTCCAATGCAGCTGAGGCGGCTTCTAGTGCGTCGGCTGAAAGCAGGTCAAAACCATCGGCGTTCGCCCGCATCGCAAGAGCACGGGCTTCGAGAATCGGATCCTCTTTTTGTCTTGCGATAGAGATCGCTTCATCGAACGAATCTCGTGCTTCCTTTCCGTTTCCTTCGATGAACCTCACCCATCCAAACGGCACCAACAGTCGACCACGCTCATGGGAGCCAGCCGCGGCGAGTCCAATGCCTCTGTGAATGACAGGCGCCATTTGAGCCAGCATCTGTACGTTATGCGGCCGGGCCGCAATCTCGATTGCTTCAGAGTCAAAACCGTTATCGATGTAGTAGTCGAAGGCCGCCGTCAGGTTTTCTATGGCTCCTGGTTCATCGTTCACGGCGATGCGGGCCATTCCGAGCTCTGATAAGACCAGGGCGACATCCTCGGACATCGGACCATCTTTAAGGGCAGATGCAGCGGAACTCAGATGCGAAACGCCCGCCTCGTACGCAAAGGTTTCAAGAGCACGTCGTCCGGCGATCGTCGAGTAGCGGACAAGTTTGTCCGTGCCGAGCACCGGTTCGGCTTCAGCAAAGTGCGGCACCAGTTCCTCTGCGTGCCCATCCGCACGATCGCCATACAGGCGTTCTAGCCTTTCAGCAATACGTGCGTGAAAGCGGACCTTGCGGGCGGACGAGAGTTCGCTTGTTAGCGTCTCTTGAACGAGGGCGTGTGTGAACTGGTAGCGGCCGATCTCGCCGGGCAGTTCCTCAATAAGTTTTGAATCTAGTGCCTCATCCACCACGTCCAGAAGCTGGCCCTCTGTCGTGTCCTCCGAGAGTTCCTTGAGAGCTTCCATGGTGAACTCACGACCGACGACGGCCGCGACGATAAATATCTCGTTGGCCCGGTCCGACAACCGGTCCAGACGGCGTCCGATAACCTCACGCACGCCCTCAGGGATGCGGACAGACCAGCTTGAACGACCGGAGACCTTCTCTTCGGTCAATTCACCTGACTGTATGAGGTCTCGGATGACCTCCGTGACGAAGAGTGGATTGCCCTCGGTATGGCGTTGAACGGTAGCGGAGAGTTCTGCCGGTGCCGAGAACCCGGCTGCAATCTCAACAAATCGGGCGATGTCTGACTCGCTCAACCCCCTGAGAACCACACGCTCATACAAACGATCTCTGGACAGGTCTCCAAGCGTGACGCTCAGCGGATGCCGGCGGTTCAACTCCATGTCTCGATAAGTACAGACCAGCAGCACACGAGACTGGTTCATCTCACGGGCAATGAATTCCAGGAACGCGAGCGTCGGCTGGTCTGACCAGTGAAGGTCGTCCAGGACGATCACAATCGCCTGAGACTGGCTGGCGGTTTTGAGGAAGCTCGTGATCGAGTCGAATAGCCGGAAGCGGGCTGAGTCCGGGTCGTCGTTCTGCGGTGGCGGCGGAAGTTCCGGTAGCCGTTCCTTCACATCCGTGACGATCTCGGCAACAACCGACGCGCCCGAGCCCATCTGGCGGCGAAGTTCATTGGCATCGATATCGCGCACGTAGCTACGTATCGCCTGAACCCACGGCCAGTACGGCGGTGCGCCTCCGCCTTCATAACAGCGACCCCATAGGACCTTTGCGCCCCTCATAGCGGCGTAAGTGGCTAGTTCTTCAGAGATGCGCGTCTTGCCGATGCCCGGTTCGCCGACCAGTGTGACGAGGCGGCCACGGCCGCCAAGAACGTCTTCCAACGCTCCCTTGAGCTGGTCCATCTCCGCCTGTCGACCGACAAACACGCCACCGGCGAGAGATTCCAACGAGTTCGCTTCTCGTTCTACCGTCTCGCCGCGTGTTGTCAGATCGATGGCGTCCAGGGCATTTAGAACGTCCTGCGCGGACTCCGGTCTTACCGAGGGGTCCTTGGACAGTAGGCGCATGATTAACGCCTCTAGCGGCCTCGGGCACCTTCCGTTGTGCCATGTGGGAGCGACCGGCGGTGTGTTGATGTGCTGGCCGATGATGGCGATCTCGTCATCACCGAGGAATGGTGGTCGTCCGGTCACCATCTCGTAAAGCATGGCTCCCAGGGAGTACAGATCTGCCCCCAGGGTGATGTCGCCACCAGTGGCCTGTTCTGGCGGCATGTAGGAGACGGTGCCGACCATCATCCCTTCTTGTGTCAGGCGGGAGCGGTCCGTTATAACCGCCAGCCCGAAGTCGCCGATCTTGGCGATTCCGTCCGAGGTCAACCAGACGTTGCCGGGCTTGATGTCGCGATGAATAACACCCTGTGCATGCGCGAACTGAAGCCCTTCGCAAATGGCCTTGCCAATCTCGATGGTCTGCTCAAGCGAAAGGCGATTGTCCTCAGCGTCTTCCAGCATGCCCTCAACGTCGCCACCGCCCATGAGCTCCGTAACCATGAACGGAGCGTTGTCTTCTGTCCCAAGGTCGAACACGGTGACGATGTTGGGGTGCGTGCCCAGGCGCCCCATGGCCTCGGCCTCGCGTGTGATCCGGGAGCGGGAGGCATCATCGAGCCCGTCGGTCTTTATGAGGGCGAAGGCGATATCGCGGTCGAGAAGTGTGTCGTGGGCCAGGAAGACGCGCTTTTTGCCGCCTTCGCCGAGGAACTTGCTGACTTGATAGCGGCCCCCGGCAAAGGCGTCTGGTGCGTCCGGAGTGCTGGCTGTTTCCGTGCTCGATGGCTTAGCGGGGGTGGACGTCGTCGCAGCTGCGGCTCCGGGTGTGGAAGACGGTGCGGCTGAACCGGACTCACGTTGGCTTGCCTCAGCCATCCGGCGGAAAGACAGGGCGTCTTCATTATCCGGATCGACCTCAAGGATTCCGGCAGTCAGCTCTTGGACGCGTGACCACTCCGTTGCCTTGACCGCTTCTTCCGTTTGGTCGAGAAGATCGTCTATTCGTCTCTGCAATCGTTCGCTTGGCATGGGCGGGATAATACAGGATGGGTATTACGGTTTCCACGTACCCACTCCAGTTGATACCAATTTTGATACCAACCCGTGGTGCACGGCGACGTTCTTGGGCGAACCTTGGTAGAAACTGAAGACCGGACCTACGTTCAAAAGTGGCCTTCTGCGGTCTTCGGTGGACGAACAAGGCTTTTTTGCAACCAGGGGGTCGCGAGTTCAATCCTCGCCAGCTCCACCAGAAATACAATCGTAAAACCGGCCCCGTTGGCTTAATTGCTACCGGGGCCGGTTTGCGTTTGACAGTAGATTTGACAGCAACCGGGCGCACTTCCGGCTCAACTCCGGTAGTCCGTCACCTGCCACGGCACCGCTAGCTCTCGCCTGTCCGGTAGCCGCCAAACAACCGTTCCCGAAGGTGAACTCCCCGGCTAGACCGCGCCACGTCCTCCAGGCTCGCGTCATGTTCGAGGACGGCGTGAATGATCAGCATGTGAGGGGACTGTAGTGCGAAGGTCGTGTCGGTTATGGACGGGCTTAGGCCGCAGATCAGGTGCGAGGGTCGCTGGCGTGCTCCGTACATAAAGCCACGGTACGGCTCGGATTCAACAGCGATATATATATCTTGTTTGCCTTACATGTCTTTTTAACTACTTGCAGTTTTCCTGGGAAGACGAAATTCGTCATGGACTGATCTGTTCGGTGCCCCATACGTCATTGATGTTCCGATACGATCCCGGGTGTCTGCCGTAATGGCTTACAAATTTCATAGGAGGTAACGATGCCCAATTTTATTATGAACATCCGGAGGGTCACGAAGCCAGGCCAAGAGGGGACCCTTATAGATTCTGCCGTCGAAACCTTAAAAGGCTCTAACGTTCAGGGAAACGTTTCTGTTGAAATCTCAGGACCTGCTATCGGTGACCCGGCTGTAATCAACGCGTTGTTATTTGACAACCTTTCGGATGTTGAAAAACTCCATGACGCATTCCTTAGTAATCCAGAACGTTCCGCACAGTTTTACGCGACCAATGGTTTGGCCTCTAAAGTCACGAGCACACTTTTCAGAATTATTGATCCAATTGAACTGGGACCAGATGACCAGCCAGGCCCTGGGAAATATTTGAATCGAACCTTGTTAGTGGCCAAAAGGGGGGAGGCTTCCAACCTGCTTAGCACGCTCCAAGAAATACGGAGCAATATTCCGGGTAGAAAACCCATGATTAATATGGCGGTTGCAGGTAACCCCGACGTTGTGCGAATTGTCACTCCGTACCGTTCACTTGAAGAACTTCAGATTGCGCAAGAGCAAAGAAGAGAAAGTGACGAAGCACAGTCAGCGTTTGGCCAAATCGCGGGACTAACCACGATGATTCGTCAAACTCTAGCCAGAGGCGTATACAACACTATGGCGTAACTCCACTACAGCTGCCTGCTCTTCCGGCCTGATGGGTCCGAGGGGTGGGTGGCTGCGATGGATGCATTGCATTAGATGCGGGACGGACATTCCCTATTCGGTCAAGAAGCCGTTATGGGATGCGCACTGGTAAACCGGAAGGGCGGCCCATGCGTGCTCCGTACATAA